>JAZNOW010000063.1:0-11353 GCA_045589355.1 Clostridia bacterium | reverse complement strand
TTGCTTTCCCAGCCGACTTTTTTCAATGTTTTCATTGCGCCCGTGGCTGAAACCGCTTCGTTTTCTCAAGCATCATGCGGAAGCAACCATTTCTGATAAAATCCTGTTTAGTCGCAGGAAGGGTGCAGGGCGGATCGCCCTGCCGAGGGGTACAGGGGGCGCGGAGCCCCCTGCTTCGTGGTTACTCAATCAGCGCGCGGACACAACTTCGTTTAATAAATCATGCAATATCGCGCACTGGGTCCAGGGGCGATGCCCCTGGTGGGTGCAGGGGCGATGCCCCTGCAAGATCAATCCCCCGTCACCTGGGTGGTAACGTTATTGATCCACACGCCTTTTTTCACCATATAGAAACCGAACAGGCATTTGAGGAAGTTGGTCAGGTTAATGATGAGGTAGATCCACAGGATATGCATGCCGGTAAAGTGCACCAGCACAAAGCAAAGCGGAATGTTCACCGCCCACAGGGGCAGGCAATCGAACATGAAGGTCATCAATGTTTTACCGCCGGAACGCAGGGTGAAATAGCTGGTATGGGCAAAGGCCATGAAGGGCATGTTGATGCAGGAGATCCACAAAAAGCGGGTGGCCAGGGTGCGGATTTCTTCGGAGGTATTGTACAGCCGGGGGATGAAGGGAGAAGCCACCGCCAGCGCCGCGCCGGTAACGAGGGAAATGAACACGCTGAAGGCCAGCAGCCGCCACGCGGTCTTCCGGGCCCGGGGCAGCTCGTTGGCGCCCAGCGCCTGGCCCACCAATACCGCCGCCGCATTGCCCATGGAGAAGACAGCGGTGGTGAACAGATTGCTGACGGTGTTGGAAATATTGGTGGCGGCCACCACATCCAGCCCCCGTTCGGAGTACAGCTGGCTGATAAAGCTGGTGCCCACGGACCAGAGCAGTTCATTGATAAACAGGGGCGCGCCCATGATGAAAATACGCTTCACCAGCCGGCCGGGCACTTTCAGGGTGCGGTACAGCCCCTCCATGAAGGGATAACGGCGGCGGTTGTGGGCGTAGCAAATCACAATGCCCATTTCCACAAAGCGGCTGAGCACGGTGGCCAGGGCGGCGCCTTCCACACCCATCTGCGGAGCGCCGAAATGGCCGAAGATGAGGATGTAGTTGCCCACCATGTTCACAAACACGGCAATAATGCCGGCCACCATGGGCAGCACCGTTTCACCGGCTTCCCGCAGGGTGGAGGCATAGGCCTGGGTGATGGCAAAGGGCAGAAGGCCCACCAGCATGATGAACAGGTACTTTTTCCCTTCTGCAAGGGTGAGGGCCACTTCCGCAGGCTTGTCCGTGTCGTTGAGGAAAAGGGAGATCAGCGGATCGTCCAGCGTGAGGAAAATAACCGTCCCCAGCACGAACACAAAAAGGCAGGCATACAGCTTGAACCGGGCGGAGGCGCGCATGTTTTCAAAATCCTTTGCGCCGAAAAACTGGGCGCCAAAGATGCTGGCCCCGGAAATGCTGCCGAAAATGCAGATGTTGAAGATGAAGAACAGCTGGTTGGCAATGGCCACGCCGTTGATCTGGGGCGTGCCCAGCTGGCCCACCATCACGTTGTCCAGCAGGTTTACAAAAGAAGAAATGGTGTTTTGCACAATAAAGGGGATGATGATGGCAAAGACGGCTTTGTAAAAGGCCTTGTCTCCCACCAGGTTGCTTTTCAGCCGGGAAAAATCCTTCTTCATAAAAATCCTGTTTCCTTTACTTTTATGGCAATAAAAAAATACTGCCCTGTATTCACAAGGCAGTATACATGGTTTTTACTTTGAAAGCAAGGACAAATCAGGCCTTTTCCTTGGGCTTTTTGATCTTATTGAGCTGGGCGTTCAAATCCAGCAGTTGTTCCTTGGTCATTTTCATGTCCGCCATGCCGCCCATGAGGGTAATGAGGCGCAGCACGGTGAAGCCGTTCATCATGCTCATCATTTCGGGCGTGACGTCAAAGCCCATCATCTGCTTCTTTTCGCCGTCTTTTTTCTTGCCGCCCATCACTTTGGCCATCAGCTTGGCAAAGAGCAGCTTGCCCCGCACCGTGGACAGCACCGTGCCCATCTTGTCGTTGAGGGACAGGTAGCCTTCGGGAGCGGTCACGTCGAACCAGTTCAGGATAGCGCCCTTTTCCACCAACCGGTATGCCTCGTTGAAGGTATCCACCTTGCGGATAACGCTTTCGTCCTTCAGTTCCCCGGCCACGGCCACCAAAGCGGTTTCCCCTTCGTTCTTCACGTCAAAGCGGAAGAAATGATCTTCGGCGGTCTTTTTGCCAAGGCTTACGCCGTTTGCGAACAGTTCCACTTCGGGCTGGTTGGAATACACGGTCACTTTCGTCACATCTTCCACCCGGTCGATGTAGCGTTTGGAGGTGATGTGCACAAAGGGCTCATCGCTCAGCCAGGCCTTGTAGGCGTAGAAGGAGTCCTTCTTGTATTTGCGGTCCATGGTCACCAGGCCCTTGTGGTTCTGGCCGTTTTCGCCGCCTTCCGCACGGGCATCGGCGCCAAAGTCAAACATGTTCCACACATGGGTGGCCCACATGAACTTGCGGCTGAAAAGCTGCTTGATCAATTCTTCGTGGTAATAGGACTGGTATTCTTCGGTATAGTCGCCCTGACGGGGATCGGAGGTGTGCCAGTTCAGCGCTTCACAGCCGTATTCGCTGCAGCCGATGGGCAAATTGGGATGCATTTCGTGGAACTTGTCAAACCAGGGGCCGTTCATGGAGGTTTCGCCGCCATACCAGCCAAAGTAGTGGTTGTAGCTCACCACGTCCGGGATCTGCAGGTAGGGATCGTCCATCTTGCACATGGATACCGCAGCCACGGTGGTCAGGCGGGTTTTGTCCATGGAATGGCACAGGTCGTTGAGGATGCGGTGGTTTTCCAGCAGGTCTTCATCCGCGCCGCCGATGCCGATTTCGTTGGACAAGCCCCACACCACGATGGAGGGATGGTTGTAATTCTGGGTCACCAGTTCCGTCATCTGGGAAATGGTGTTTTCCCGGCCGGCCGGCATATGCTTGGAAATGTAGGGAATTTCCGCCCAGATCACCAGGCCCTTTTCGTCGCACAGGTCGTAGAAATACTGGTCATGCTGGTAATGGGCCAGGCGGATGGTGGTGGCGCCCACTTCGCAGATCAGTTCAATATCTTCTTTATGGTGCTCGGGCAGCAGGGCGTTGCCGATGCCCAGGCGGTCCTGATGGCGGGATACGCCGCGCAGGGGATAGCTTTCACCGTTGAGGATGAAGCCTTCATTGGGGTCGATCTTAAAGGTGCGGCAGCCGAAACGGGCGGACACACTGTCGATCACTTCGCCGTTTTCCATCAGTTCTACCACAGCAGTGTACAGATAGGGGTCCTTGCGGCCGTTCCACAGGTGCACGTTCTCAATTTCAATTTCGTTTTCCGTCTTGCATGCGCACAGGATATCTTCCTTCACAATGCAGCCGCAGGCGGCCTTCACGGTGTATTTCAGCTGCTGGCCTTCTTTGGCGTCCTTCACCCACACCTGGGTTTTCACTTTGGCATGCTTGCCTTCCACAGTGGGGGTGACGGCAATGCCGGGGCCGCCGAAATATTCCAGGTCAAAATGGCTTTGGGGCACGCAGATCAGGTTCACGTCGCGGTACAGGCCGCCGTAGAAGGTAAAGTCCGCCATCTGGGGGTACACCCGGTCGTTGGGGGCGTTGTCCACCGCCACCACCAGCAGGCTTTCTTCCTTCAGTTCTTCCGTCACGTCCACCCGCCAGGTGGAATAGCCGCCGTCATGATGGGCCAGGTGCTTCCCGTCCATATACACGTCGGCGGAGGAGTTGGCGCCCCGCAGTTCCAGGAAATACTTTTCCGCCTGGGGCAAATCCTTCTTTACCAGGGTCTTGGCATAATAACAGGTGCCCCGGTGATAATCGTTGCCGCCGTCCTGGCCGTCCTGTGCGTTCCAGGAATGGGGCAGGTCCACCTTTTCCCAATCCATGGGCATGGAGGCAGGCACACTGCCTGCCTCCTTGGAAAATGCCCAGGAGGGATTGAGGGAATAAATCGTTCTCAATGCTTTGTCCTCCTATAATATGCAATTATCCTCAGCCCTGCGCTTCCTCTTCGGTATGGCGGGCCTTCAGTTCTTCGTTCATCTTAGCCAGGTTCTTCTTATCCAGGTTGTAGATCAGACTCAGGCCGATGAACTGCATCACGGCGGAGAAGATGTAAGTGGCGGGCACCAGGTAACGCATGTTGGTGGCCACTTCGATGGTCTGGTTGCCTTCATTGGCGCCCACATAGCCCAGGGCTACCATGATGGCCAGCACGATGGCCGGGCCAATGCCCTGCGCCAGCTTGCGGAAGAAGGAATGCAGCGCATACACGGTGCCTTCTTCACGGTTGCCGGTCTTCCATTCGTTGTAGTCGATGGCGTCGCCCATCATGGCCCAGGACACAGTGGAATAAATGCCCATGCCCAGGCTGTTGATCAGCTGGCAAACCACATAGATCACCATGCCCTTATTGTCCGCAGACATGGGCAGCACCAGCATCAGCACACTGGCGATCAGGCTGCAGACAGCGCCCACGGTAGCCAGTTCCTTCTTGCCGTACTTCACCACCATCTTACGGGCCAGGGGGGTGAACACGAACACGGGGATCATGGCAAACATCTGCACGATACCGGAAGCCTGCACGTTCTTGAAGTAGGACTGGAACAGCACCGTCACGGCGGTGGCAGCGCCCTGCATGCCGATGAACATACCCATGGCCGCCACGGTGGCGCCCACGGCAGGACGGTTCTTGATGAAGTTGCCCATGGCCTTGATCACATTGAACTTGGGCTGGTCGTCCAGCTTCACTTCCACTTCTTCACGGATTTCCGTGTTGCGGATCATGAACTGGAAGCAGATGAAGCCCAGCACACCCATGATCAGGGCGGCAATGAACACGCGTTCACCGATCAGGTTATTGTTGCTGTCATAGATGATGAAGGGCAGGATCACCATGGGCAGCATGTTGCCGGCGATGGAGCCCACACTGCGCCAGGCAGAAAGGGAAGCGCGGTCAGCCGGCTTGCTGGAAATCAGGGAAAGGAGGGAGCCGTAGGGCACGTTGGCCACGGTGTAGAACGCATCCCACACCACATAGCCGGCGATGAAGATGATCATCTTGGCCCACACAGGCGCATTGGGGAAGGGCAGGAAGCAGCAGGCGCCGCCGATGATCAGGCCGATGGAGCCCACCCAGATGTACTGCAGGAACTTGTTGCGCTTATACTTGCGCTTGTCGGCGTCCACCATGGAGCCGATGAGGGGGTCGTTGATGGCGTCCCACACCTGCACCACGATCAGCAGCAGGGAATACCACAGATCCAGCTGCATGAACTGGGTCCAGAAGATGGCCATGGTGCTCTTCAGGGCAAAGCTCATGTTGCAGCCAAGATCGCCGGCGGCATAAGCCAGGCAATCCCGCATGCCAAATTTGCGCTTGCCGTTTTCGTCCAACAAAACGGGTTTCTTTGCCATTTCGCATACCTCTTTCACTTGTATATTTCCCTTTTTCCATCCGTGAAATGCAGGGAATTTTCGTTGATTTCATTTTATCATGTTTATCCTTCCCTCTGTTAGGATAAATTATAGCAAAACCAGCATTTTTTTCATATATCCCCTTGATTTTTTGCACTTTCTGCTGCAAAATATAGGAAAAGACGTTTTTCTTGTATACAAGCCCTTCCTGTTTGAACGGAGGCGAACCCGATTGGACGAATGTTCGTTTGAATTTTTGCAAAAATACCTGGGCCGCTACATGCTGCAGGTACATCTTTGGAAAGAAGAGGAAAATCCTCTGCCCCGGATGGATATGGGCCTGCGGCGCAGCCTGGGCCTAAAAGACGCAGAACCGGCCCTTGGCGCCCTGTATGCCCAGGCAAAAAGCCATGTATTGTACCGGCTGTATGACATGTTCCAGTGCCGGTACCTGTTTCTGCTGCTGCCGGGGGAAGAAAGGTGCCTGCTGTCCGTAGGCCCCTACACCGCCCGGGAGATCACCGCCCATGCCCTGCAGGAGGACATGGAGCGGCATCACGTGCCGCCCCGGCTGTACCCCCGCATGCGGGATTGCTTTGCCGGCATCCCCCTGCTGCAGGACGACAGCTTTGTCCAGAACGCCCTGCTCTCCTTCGGCGAAACCGTCTGGCCGGAAAAGAAAGCCTTTCATATCGAAGAGATGAACAGCGTCATCGATTCCCCCCTGCCCGATCTTTCCGATACCGGTGCACAGGAGGCCGACCAGGACGAAGTGTGGCTGATGGAAAAGCGCTATGCTTACGAAAACGAATTGCTGAACATGGTGCGGGGCGGGCATGTGCATCAGTTGTCCCTTCTGCAGCAGTTCCCTTCCCTGGCCTATGACCAGCGCGTGACGGACCCCGTGCGCAATATCAAAAACTACGCCATCATTTCCTCCACCCTCTTCCGCAAAGCGGCGGAGGAAGGCGGCGTGCACCCTTTGCAGATCAACCAGTATTCCACCGAATGTGCCGCCCGTATCGAGCGCATCGGTTCCTTTGAAGAAGGGGGAAAACTGATGCTGGAAATGATCGTGGGCTATGCAAAGCTGGTGCGCAATCACTCCACCATGGGCTTTTCCCCGCCCATCCGCCGGTGCATGGCCTACATCATGGCCAACCTGGGCAAGGAGCTTACCCTCCACACCCTGGCGGAGCAGCTGAACATCAGCCCCGGTTACCTTTCCGCCCTCTTCAAAAAGGAAACCGGCCACACCCTCACCGCCTACATCACCGAAAAACGCATTGCACTGGGTGCGTCATTGCTTCGCAAAACCAACATGCAGGTGCAAACGGTGGCCCAGTACTGCGGCATCCCGGATGTGAACTATTTTTCCCGTCTTTTCAAGCGCATCAAGGGCACCACGCCCCTGCAATACCGCACGGACCACAAAAAAGGCTGATGCCAAACAAAAAAGCGATGAAGATTTCTTCATCGCTTTTTGCTGCCTGGGTTTACACTTTTTCCAGCGGTACCGGCACCTTTTCCAGCATTTTTGCCACATATTTTTCAGCGGCTTCCATTTCGGTAAACAGGCGGTGGCCCAGTACGGCCAGCGCTTCTTTTTTCACATCCTCGGGCAGCACATAATCCCTTCCCTCCATAGCCGCGGTGATCTGGGCCGCCTGATACAGGCACAGGGCGCCGCGGGTGGATACCCCGGCAGGCAGGGACGCATCGTTCCTTGTATATTCCACCAGGTCCATGATGTAGGCAAGCACATCCTCCGCCACCTGCACCTGACGGCAAAGGGCCTGCACAGCAGCCGTTTCCCCGGCAGACACCTGGGTGGAAAGCTCCTCCAGCAGCTGGGCCGCAGCCGGCCGGCGCAGCACCTCCATCTCCTGCCGCCGTTCCATGTAGCCCATGGAAAGCCGCATGAAAAAGCGGTCGATCTGGGCTTCGGGCAAGGGGAACGTGCCGTAGGATTCAATGGGGTTCTGGGTGGCCATCACCATGAAAGGCTTTTCCAGGGGCCAGGTTTGCCCGTCCACGGTGATCTGCTTTTCTTCCATGCTTTCCAGCAAGGCGGACTGGGTGCGGGGGGTGGCGCGGTTGATTTCGTCGGCCAGCACCACATTGGCAAACAAGGGCCCTTTGCGGAACTGGAACACCCCTTCTTTTTGATTGTAGAAATTGATGCCGGTCAGGTCGGAGGGCATCAGATCCGGCGTAAACTGGATGCGGCGGAACTGGCCGCCGATGCCGGCGGCAAAGGCACGCAGCAGCATGGTTTTGCCGGTACCGGGCAAATCCTCCAGCAGCACATGGCCCCCGGCCAGAAAGGTGACGATCACCTGCCGGATGGTTTCTTCCTTGCCCAGGATGATCCTGCCGCAGTGGGCCACCAGCTTTTCCGTATAGTTTTTCACAAGGGACATATCCATATCTGCTTCCTCCCTATTGCTGTTCCTTCTTCTGGTTTTTTATTTCCCGAAGCAGCCTTTTTGCTTCCTTCACTTCTGTGTTATCCGGCTGATGGCCGCCGTAGCGCACCCGGATGTAGCTTTGGCGGATCCCCGCCGCGTGCAGCGCCTGGGAAGAGTTTTCCGCCGCCTGTTTCACGTCCAGGCTGGTTTTGCTGCGGGCAAAAAACAGCCCTCTGCCCTGCAAAAACTTCAGGTAATCCCGGTACACCTTCCGCATTTTTTTCACGCTGTCGTTTTCTTCCCGGACGCGCTTTTTGCTTTCCACCTCCAGCGCCTCCGTTTCCAACGGCAGGGCGGCAGCCGTTTCGTCCCTGCCCTGCATGCTGCCCTTCAGCCATTTGAGCAGCCGGTACAATAAATACAGGGCCACAAGAATGCCCAGGATGAAAATGACGATCTCCCACCGCACAGGGTCCGGCGGCACGGCGTCCACATGGGTCTGTTCCGGGGGCATGGTGGTACGGGGCTGGTATTCCTTTGCTTCCAGGATCTTCCCTTCCGCTTCCTGCTGCGGCTCCGTTTTCACCAGGCCAAAAAGCCCGGAAAGAAGCGCAATCAGCTGCTGCAAAAGCCACGCAAAGGGCACAAGCAGCGTCTGCAGGAAGGAAAAATCATTCTGCAAAATGCCGTACACGGAAAAGCCGATCACCGCAAGGATCAAAAGCACCGCACCCATGCACAGCACGTCCAGCCATTTGCCCCGGCCGTCCGATACGCCAAAGCGCAATTGCCGCAGCGCAAACCCGCCGGCCAACAGCTGGAACGCACCGAAAAGGCACACCGCAGCGGCCTCTGCTTCCAGAATAAAGGAGAGAATGCCCGCCAGCACCGAAAGAAATGCTCCCACGCAGAACATGGGCTTGTACTTCCAGTAGCTCATTTCCCCCTGCCCGCCGGCCATCACCAGCAAATACCCGGTAAACACGCAGGCAAACACAATCTGTGCCGTGCCGGAAAAAAGCAGCAGGGAAAGCAGGGGCGCCAGCAACGGCAAAAACCGAACCGGCCCGGCTTTTTTCAGCAGATACGCCCCCAAGGTGCCAAGGAAGGCAAGCCCGGCACACAGGGCAAAAAACAGCCCGTATGCCCGGAAGGGGGCGATCAGCAGCATCAGGGCGGAAAGAACGCTCACATCCCCCGCCATCCGCAAGGCCATCAGGAGGCGCATTGTGCATCCACCCCCTTGTTCATGGTGCTCTCCAGCAGGCACACCGGCGTTTCGCTGATGCGGCACAGGGCCTGGTAGGGCGCCTGGTTCTTTTCACTCAAAGGCGGCGTGATCAGCACATAGCTCAGCGCCATGCGCCGCCGTTTTTTGCATTTTTCCACCAGGGCGGAAAAGCTTTCCATGCACACGCACCGGGAGGTGCCCAGCCCCCACATGATGCTTTCAAAGTGCCGCTTGCCCAGGCCCTCCGCCATCCAGGAAAGCAGCCCTGCCGGGGTGAACAGATCGGCATTGGTGATGAACTCATAGGCGATCTTTTTCTTTTCCAGCATTTCCAGCGCCACTCTTGCAATTTCATAGCAGCTTTCCGCCTGTTCCCTTGTGGCGCCGTCAATGTTCAACACCACCGTCACATGGTAATCAGCGGTATGGTCAAACTGCTTCACCAGCATTTTGCCGCTTCTGGCAGTGTGCAGCCATGCAATGCTCTTCATGGGCTCCCGGCCGGTGTATTCCCTCAGGCCGATGGTAAGCACGGGGTCCTCAAACAAAAACCTGCGCACCGATACGTCGCCGATCAGCCCGCCCAGGCTGTCCATTACCAGCGGGGACGTGCAGCGCCTTGGCATGACCACCAGCCGCTGCTCGCACATGCCCTTGCGGGTGCGGGACCGCAGCCCCAGCAGATCCCCCGCCTCCAGGTAATGCCCGCCGAAATGGTACACCCCACGTTCCCGGCAGGAAAAATGCACCTGCAGCCGGCTTCGGGTGCGGGGATAAAGGTACAGGGAATAGGCCGTGCTTTTCTGCAGGCCGCTGCGGCGGATGTATTTCTTTTTCCACCCGTCGCTCTCTTCAAAATCCACAAGCTCCGGATAATCCACCATCAGCCCGGCAAACAACACCGGCAGGCGGCTGTGGTTGTACACATGGGCCGTCTGGGTCACCGTGGCCCCCGGCTCGGAAAGGGCGGTATCCAGGGATGCACGGTAATACATGTTTTTCAGGCAATGCCCGGCCCAGATAAGTTCCAGCGCCATCAGAAGCACAAACAGCAAAATGGCAATAAAGATGACCATGCCCCTTTCCTCCCTTCCGTCTTGTTTCCTTATTTGTATCATACCTTTTTTCGCTGCGGAATGCAAGCGGAACAGCTTTTTCCCGGCGGGCAAAAAATGTCCCGAAAAAGCAGAAAAAAAGAGAAAAAACCCCTTCCTTTCCAAGGGAAGAATATGTTATAATAAATTGGTTATTCTGTTAATCATCATTTGTAAGGAGGACCAGAATCCATGCAATATTCCCGTGAAGTGGAAGAAATGGTATGCGTGATGAAGGGCCCCAACCACGGCCCCGCACCCATCCCCGAAGAAGGCAAGTGGATCCAGGCCAAGGAAATCAAGGACATTTCCGGCCTCACCCACGGTATTGGCTGGTGCGCCCCTCAGCAGGGCACCTGCAAGCTGACCCTGAATGTGAAGCAGGGCGTCATCCAGGAAGCGCTGGTTGAAACCATCGGCTGCTCCGGTATGACCCACTCTGCCGCTATGGCCAGCGAAATTCTCCCCGGCAAGACCATCCTGGAAGCCCTGAACACCGACCTGGTGTGCGACGCCATCAACACCGCCATGCGCGAGCTGTTCCTGCAGATCGTCTACGGCCGCACCCAGTCCGCGTTCTCTGACGACGGCCTGCGCATCGGCGCCGGTCTGGAAGATCTGGGCAAGGGCCTGCGCTCCATGGTCGGCACCATGTACGGCACCAAGGCGAAGGGCACCCGCTACCTCGAGATGACCGAAGGCTACTGCACAAGAATGGCTCTTGACGCAGACGATCAGGTCATCGGCTACGAATTCGTTTCTCTGGGCAAGATGACCGACTTCATCAAGAAGGGTATGGAGCCCAACGAAGCTTATGAAAAATCCAAGGGTACATACGGCCGCTTCGCTGATGCGGTTAAGTATATCGACCCCCGCAAGGAATAATTGAGGAGGAAAAGATAATGGCTAAATTTGAAGGTTACGAAAGAAGCGAGGCGAAGATTCTCGCTTGACTGAAAGAGTACGGCATTTCCTCCATCGACGAATGTAAGGAAATCTGCGATGCCAAGGGCATCGACCCCTACAAGATTGTAGAAGAGACCCAGCCCATCTGCTTTGAGAACGCCAAGTGGGCCTACGTGGTAGGCGCCGCCAT
>JAZNOW010000062.1:0-2598 GCA_045589355.1 Clostridia bacterium | reverse complement strand
CACGGCTGCCGTGCAGGTGAAGGACATGAGCGCCCAGCCCACGGTGGTGACCGGCTCCTTCACCGCAGTGAAGAGCACCAAGGGCGTTCTGGATGGCTGGCTGGGCAGCGAAACGCTGTACATCCCCATGGTGAACCCCGGCGACGTGACCATGGTGCAGGTGGACCTGAACGGCGCCTATACCGTGATCCCCTTCGACTATGAAAACGGCTACCTCATCTTCGACGCGGCACAGCATGGCCTGTACCTGTTCGTTGCGGAATAAGCAAAATAAAACCAACGGCCGCTTCCTTCGGGAAGCGGCTTTTTACATGGAAAGTACAAATAAGATTACACCACAAAATATAGATGTCATTAATTGCGATGCGCTTATCAAAAAAAATCAAATAGATTTGGTTCAAAGGGCTTGAACCTATTGACTTTCCGCTCAAATGGAAAGATAATAGAAAAGATGGAACAAATTGTCCCGATTTTTGTTGAAAAGGAGCATGTGGAATGAAAAAAAGGCTGTTGGTGTGCTTGCTGCTTGCTGTTGCGCTGACTGTATGCGCTGCTGTGGCAATGGCAGAAGAATGCGATTTGAAATACGGGGACGAGGTATGTGTATCCCATTCCTATAGCTTCCTCAGAACAGAGGAAACTCATCAGTACTTGAAGACCCATCAGTTCAAGAGCGGCATGACTTATGTGACCCACGAAGAGACCGAAGCACACAGCTTTGGTAAGTTTTATGAACAGGACGAACAAAGCCATGTAAGGGTCTGCTCCGTGTGCGGTTGGAGCAATAGTCAGGGCCATGCCTTCAAAGCGGATTCCATTTACGCCGGCACCTGTGTGGAACCTGCTGTGATCCAGTATCGGTGTCTGGTGTGTACGTATGCCTACCAGATTCAGGATGATAGTACTCTGGGCGTCAAGCACACCTGCCACATGATTGACATGGAATCGCCCACCTGCCAGAAGGATGGCTGGACGAAGCTGAAGTGCGATTACTGTGAATATACCATCACCGAAACCGCTCGGATCGGCCATCAGTTTATCCCTGTGGCTGTCAAAGACCAGCCCTACCCCTGCCAGGACGGCGTTTCCTACAACAAATGCTGCTGGTGCGACGCCCGCTCCAATGAAAAAGTGATTGCCGCCACCACCAGCTGTGTGGCTTCCGACGAATACACAGAAAATCCTGCCACCTGCTTTAACGATGGCTCCCGGAAGTATATGTGCAAATACGGCTGCGGCACGGTGGTAAAAACCGAAGTGCTGCCCAAGCGCACCCACGTGATGACCAGCAAGGTGTACACTGCAGCTACCTGCGGCGCTAAAGGCTCCACCATGTATTACTGCAGCCAAACCGGCTGTACCTATTGGTATGTGGAAGAAGACATCCCCGCCACCGGCAAGCACAGCTTCGGCAAGTGGAACACCACCAAGGCGGCTACCTGCACCAAGGCCGGTTCTCAGGAACGCGCCTGCACCGTGTGCGGCAAGACCGAAACCCAGACGGTTGCCGCTACCGGTAAGCACAGCTTCGGCAAGTGGACCACCACCAAGGAAGCCACCTGCGCCAAGGCCGGTTCTCAGGAACGCGCCTGCACCGCTTGCGGCAAGACGGAAACCCAATCCATCGCTGCCACCAATGAACATCCCTGGAGCGAATGGAAAACCATTATTGAGCCCACCGCCACCACCGACGGTGAAGCGGAACGTGTCTGTACTACCTGCGGTGCCGAACAGACCAAGGTACTCAAGAGCACCGGAAATGGCAGTGATGATGACGATGACGATGACGACGATGACGACGGTGATGATGATTATCCCATCCCCGCGCCGCCCATCGACCCCAACCACACCCACGTGCCGGTAACCCAGAAGGGTTTCCCCGCCACCTGCGAAGACTGGGGCCGTGAAGACGGCACTGCCTGCGAAATCTGCGGCAAGTTCATCAGCGGCAACTGGATTGCTCCCCTGGGCCACACCCCTGTGACGGTGCCCGGTTATCCCGCCACCGAAACGGAAAAGGGCCTGAGCGACGGCATCAAGTGCGCTGTGTGCGGCAAGATGCTGCTGGGCCAATATCCTGTGGATATCAACGGCACGTATTACGATCCCGAAAATCCCGATCAGCCCATTGATCCTCCGGTGTATCCGCCTGTGGAAATTGAAGGCGAGCTGATCCCCGGCCATCCCAATTTTGACCTGGACAAGTTCCTGGACGATTATTATGATCATGTGGAAAACGGCGAACAGATCCGTCCCACCATTGACGAAGACAAGTGCATCATCGGCACCAATGTGAAGCTGGAAGGCGATAACATCACCGTGCTGATCAAGGGCGCTGAAGACTATGCCATTTGCCCCATTGACAAGTACCCCCTGAGCCAGTGGATTGACCTGGGCAACGGCACTCACAAGCGCATCTGCACCTGCATCGATTGCGATTACACCCAGATGGCAGCTTGCACCTTCTTCACCGTGGTGGTGGACGAAGTGGAATACAAGGTGTGCCCCGTGTGCGGCCATTTCACCGAAAAGAGCTATGAATGGATCAAGGGTGTGAAGGTTGGCGGCATCGGCGATATGAACTCCCTGATCGCCCGT
>JAZNOW010000061.1:0-4777 GCA_045589355.1 Clostridia bacterium | reverse complement strand
ATCCTTGTCTTCCTAAGACCGCTTGGCCTCCGACTTGGCCATCGGCCCTTGACCCAGTAGCGAGAATAGTTGGCTTGGCTATCGAACAGTTTCCCGCTGTTACAAGCAGTACGCAGAAAACCAATTGCCTGAAGCGATTGTAATATTGCGAATCAGGTGCACTCCCGCCACCCCACAAGGGCCATCGGCCCTTGACCCAGTAGCGAGAATAGTTGGCTTGGCTATCGAACAGTTTCCCGCTGTTACAAGCAGCACGCAGAAATCCAATTGTCTGAAGCGATTGTAATATTGCGAATCAGGTGCACTCCCGCCACCCCACGGGCAGGGCGGCGGAACGCCGCCGGCCGGATGCCAGAGGCATCCGGTGAAAATACGAAAAAAGGCCGGAGGAGAAAGCTTGCTTTCTCTCCCGGCTTTTTCTGTATTTTCATTGCGCCCGTGGGCACATTTTTCGCTCCTCAAGTATCATGCGGAAACAAGTTTGTTTTGTCAGCCTGTGTGTCGCAGGATGGGTGCAGGGACGTTTGTCCCTGCCGCGGGGTACAAGGGGCCGCGCAGGCCCCTTTCCGTTCCCCAAGCTTCATGCGGAAACATGTTTGTTTTGTCAACCCGTGTGTCGCAGGATGGGTGCAGGGACGTTTGTCCCTGCCGAGGGGTACAGGGGGCGAGAAGCCACCTGCTCCGGTCAGGCCGCGCAGGTCCCTTTCCGTTCCTCAAGCAGCGCGCGGACACAACTTCTGTTGATAAGTTACGCGTTATCGCGTACTGGGTGCAGGGCGGATCGCCCTGCCGCAGGGGGTATGGGGGACGAGTAGTCCCCTGCTTCGTGTTTCCCCAAGCAGCACGCGGACACAACTTCTTTTGATAAATCATGCAATATCGCGCACTGGGTCCAGGGGCGATGCCCCTGGTGGGTGCTTACAGCTTAATTTTTTCCATCCCTTTCACCAGCGGAATGCCCAGCAAATAACAGGCCGCCGCCTCGCCGGGCAGCACGGTGAGCCAGGCATAGAAGAAGGGCAGGTTGTAGACAAAGCTGAGCATGCTGCCCACGATCACCACGTTCACCACCACCGGCATCAGCGCCGCCAGCCCTGCATTTCTGCGCAGTTTCCGGGTAAGCACCGCAGCGATCAGCGTGGCCATACTACCGAAAATCACGTCATAAATGGGCGCACCGGCCAGGAAATTGGCAAGCAGGCATCCCACAAACAGCCCGGGAACCGCCGAAGGGAACAGGCAGGGCAGCAGCGTCAGTGCTTCCGATACCCGCAGCTGGAACGCACCGCCGGCACCAAAGCTGATGGGGGCCAGCAGCAGTGTCAGCGCCGCATAAATGGCCGCAACGGCTGCACCGATGCACATCTCCCGTACCGTCATTTTTGTTTTCATTTTTTTCATCCTTTCCGCTACACATACAGAAATCTGGACCGGCAAGAATCATACCACATTTTTTTCTGCATAGCAAGCACACCTTTTGCAAATGCTACCCTTGCAGGCGCAAAAGCGCCGGTATGGAAAGGAGAATGTACCATGCCCGAACAGAAACATCAGTGTATTCATTGCTCCGTAAAATCCTGCCGTCATCTCAAGCAGGACCTGGGCCTGTGCGGCCTGGAAAGCGTGCAGATTGCCCCCACGCCCATGGCCTACTCCGGCGACCCCGCCGACGAGAGTATGTGCCAGAGCTACCACTGCAAATGAGCAAGCATCCACTCCACCACACGCCCGATAACGACGCTTTCCTCTGCGAGGAGGACGTGGCGTCCGCAACCGAGTGCACCGGATTGATGCCCGCCATGCCCCAGACGGATGACCAGGCCATCGCCCTGTCCCGCCTGGCCGGCATTCACCCCCTCCGCCCCGCGGAACAAGGCTTGCCCGGCCTGAACGGCACCACCAAAGCACCGGCCAAAAAGCACTGAAAAACAGGCTGTTCCCCCAAACGGGAGCAGCCTGATCTTTTTTATTCAGCACCTGCCCGGGGCGGAAAGGATAGGTTTATTGACACTGCTACCCGGAACACCATGGGGGGCTTCGCCCCGCCCCCCACCAGGGGCATCGCCCCTGGACCCGGTGGCGGAAGTAGTTGACATACAGCACAAGCAATTTCCCGCTGTAGTTTGGGGAACCATGCGGGGTTTTACCCCGCGCCCCAGCAGGGACAAAAGTCCCTGCACCCAGTAGCGGAAGTGGTGGACTTATGGCACAAACAATGTCCCGCTGTAGTTTGGGGAACCATGCGGGGTTTCACCCCTGCACCCCACAAGGGCCATTGGCCCTTGACCCATTTGCGGATGTAGTGGAATTGTCGAACAGGCAATTTCCCGCAACAACATGTAAGAAGAGTGAACCATTGCGAATGGAGTGTGGCACTTCCGTACACGCGCGGACGCGTTTAAGAAAAAAGACAATCACATTGCGAATTGGCTGCGGCACTGCCACCCACGGGCTGGGCGGTGTTCCACCGCCTGCCGGATGCTTCAGCATCCGGGGAAAACATGAAAAAGGCCGGTGGGAAAGCTTGCTTTCCCAGCCGACTTTTTTCAATGTTTTCATTGCGCCCGTGGCTGAAACCGCTTGGTTTTTTCAAGCAACATGCGGAAACAACTGTTTTCGATACATCCTGCTTAGTCGCAGGAAGGGTGCAGGGCGGATCGCCCTGCCGCAGGGGTACAGGGGGCGCGTAGCCCCCTGCTTCGTCGTTCCTTCAAGCAGCGCGCGGATACAACTTCCTTAATAAATCATGCAATATCGCGCACTGGGTCCAGAGGCGATGCCCCTGGTGGGCGCAGGGCGGATCGCCCTGCCGAGGAGTCCCCTGCTCCGTCTTCATGCATTCTTCATTCTGAATGAAAAAGGGCCGCCCTTGCGGGCGACCCTTAATTTTGTTAGGAATTATTCCTGACCAGCCATGCGCTTGTAGTTGGCAAGACGCACCTTGGCATCCTCTTCGTTCTGGGCAAAGAGCTTTTCGGCGGCTTCGGGGAACATCTTCAGCAGCGTCTGATAACGGGTTTCGCCGCGGATGAAGTCCTGATAGCTTTCGGTGGGATCCTTGCTGTCGATGGTGAGGGGGGTGTCCAGATCGGGATTGTACCGATACAGGGGCCAATAACCGGCGGCAACAGCCTTGCGGATTTCGGCCTGAGCCAGGGACATGTTGATGCCGTGGTTGATGCAGGGAGCGTAAGCGATGATCAGGGAGGGACCATGGTACTTTTCAGCTTCGATCATGGCCTTGATCAGCTGAGCGGGGTTAGCGCTCATGGCCACGGTAGCCACGTACACATAGCCATAGCTCATGGCCATCATGCCCAGGTCCTTCTTCTTGGTCCGCTTACCGGCAGCGGCAAACTTGGCCACGGAGCCGGTGGGAGTGGACTTGGAAGCCTGACCGCCGGTGTTGGAGTACACTTCGGTGTCCAGCACGAGGATGTTCACATCCTGGTTCTGGGCCAGCACGTGGTCCACACCGCCGTAACCGATGTCATAGGCCCAGCCGTCGCCGCCGAAGATCCAGATGGACTTCTTGACCAGCATATCCTTGGCATCGTAGATTTCCTTGCACAGGGCGTCGCATTCGCAACCGCAGTTCATGCAGCCTTCCACGCAGGCGATGATCTTTTCGGCAGCGATCTTGGAGCCTTCAGCTTCTTCCATGTTTTCCAGCCATTCAGTGGCAGCTTCCTGGAATTCCTTCCAGTCGGGGCACTTGGCGGCCAGAGCCTGGATGGATTCGGCCAGCTTGGCGCGGCGCTGAGTGGTGGCCAGGTTCATACCAAAGCCGAATTCAGCGTTGTCTTCGAACAGGCTGTTGGCCCAGGCAGGACCATGGCCCTTTTCGTTGACGGTGTAGGGGTTGGTGGGAGCGGAACCGCCGTAGATGGAGGAGCAGCCGGTAGCGTTGGCAACCATCATGCGATCGCCGAACAGCTGGGTGACCAGCTTCACATAGGGGGTTTCGCCGCAGCCGGCGCAAGCACCGGAGAACTCGAAGAGGGGCTGCAGGAACTGGCTGCCCTTCACAGTGGCGGGATTGATCTTCACGTCGGGACGGGGCAGGTTCATGGCGAACTTCCAGTTTTCTTCTTCCACCTTCTGTTCGGCCAGGGGCTTCATCACCAGAGCCTTCACCTTGGCGGGGCAGACTTCAACGCAGTTGCCGCAGCCGGTGCAATCCAGGGGGCTCACCTGCATACGATATTCGTAGCCGGCGTATTCCTTACCGATGGCCTTCTTGGTGATGTAGGAAGCGGGCTTTTCAGTGCCTTCCTTCATCAGGATGGGACGGATGCAGGCATGGGGGCAAACGAGGCTGCACTGGCCGCACTGCACGCAGTTGTCCACGATCCATTCGGGAACCTTGACGGCGATGCCGCGCTTTTCGAACTGGGTGGTGCCGTTGGGCACGATACCGGCAGGATCGAAAGCGGAAACGGGCAGGCTGTCGCCTTCCTGAGCCAGGATGGGCTTGACGAAGTTGTTGAAGTAGTCGCTGGCTTCCACCTTGGCGGGTTCGGCACCGGTGGTGGCGGTGGCCCATTCAGCGGGAACGGGAACTTCCTTCAGGCCGGAGATGGCGATGTCGATAGCGTCCCAGTTCTTCTGGACAACGGCGTCGCCCTTCTTGCCGTAGGTCTTCTTGGCATAGGCCTTCATGTACTTGTCGGCATCTTCGTAGGGGATGATGTCGGCCAGCTTGAAGAAGGCAGCCTGCATGATGGTGTTGATGCGGCCACCCATGCCAACCTGAGCGGCCAGCTTGATGGCGTTG
>JAZNOW010000060.1:0-10974 GCA_045589355.1 Clostridia bacterium | reverse complement strand
AAGAAACAATCTACCTCTGCAAAGGGGTTTTGGCGTGTAGCAGTGTCGCAGCCAACTCGCAAAGTTTCAATCGTTCATTTGCGAAAATTTGTGTGCGTGATGCACCATTTCACCGGGAAACTGTATGAAAGATACAGTTTGTTGCATCCGGATTTGGGTCCAGGGCACTGCCCTGGTGCCCCTGGTGGGGTGGAGGGGCAAAGCCCCCCATGGTCTCCCTCAATCGATACAGAACCCCAGTGTTTCTGTGCGGTGGCTGTCGCTGTTCTGAATCAGCCGTCCGCCTTTTTCCAGAATGTACTGCCGGATGGCCGGGGCAGGGTAGGGGGCAGAGCGGTAGCCCCGGGAGACGGCGCCGGTGTTGATTTCAAACAGCTTGCAATGGGGCAGGATATTGTCCACCGCCTTTTGCCAGGCGGCAATGTAGCGGGGGTGGGTTTCGTCGAACAGGGCTTCTCTTTCCTGGAAGATGGTCACCAGGTCAAAATGCCCGATGATGTCGGCTCCGGTCAGCTGCACGATCTGCCCCACCCGTTCAAAATAGGCTTCGATCAGGGCATAGATATCGCCGCCGAAATAGGTGTCCACACCGTTCTTTAGCATGTCGATCTTCCAATCGATGGGCACATGGTGCCCGTCTGCCATTTCCAGATAATGCACCGAGCCGATGCGGTAATCCAGCTCAACGGCAGGCAGGGGGGACAGGCTGTCCATTTCCAGGCCTGCAAAAATCTTGATCTGATCCTTGTATTTTTCCTTCAGCCGGTTGATTTCCGCCGCATATTCCGGCAGTTTTTCTGCCTTCATGGCACAGCCGTCATCAAACGTCATGGGCGCATGATCGGAAAAGCCCAGATAATCAAAGCCCTTTTCAATGGCGGTGAGCACCATTTCTTCCGGAGTATTCTTCCCGTCGCTGAAAATGGTGTGTACGTGCAGATCGCCTTTCATCAGGTCATCTTCTCCTGCTTCACTTTCTTGTCGATCACATGCCGGCCGGCCAGTTCCTTGTGGATATCTTCCAGAGAAATGCCCTGCTGCAGCATGAGCACCATCACATGGTAGCAAAGGTCGGCAATTTCGTAGATGGTTTCTTTTTTGTCGTCAGCCTTGGCGGCGATGATGACTTCCGTGCATTCTTCGCCCACTTTCTTCAGGATCTTGTCCAGGCCCTTTTCGAAAAGATAGGTGGTGTAGCTGCCTTCCTTCTTTTCCACCTTGCGGCCGTAGAGCATGTCCATCAGCTGCTGCAGGGAGAATTCCTGGCGTTCATCGCTTTCCCACACCGGGGCGGTGAAGCAGCTGTCGGTGCCGGTGTGGCAGGCAGGCCCGTCCTTATCCACCACAACCACCAGGGCGTCCTTGTCGCAATCGGCGGTGATGGATACGATGTGCTGGTAATTGCCGCTGGTTTCGCCCTTCAGCCACAGTTCCTGCCGGGAACGGCTGTAAAAGCAGGTGAGCCCTTTCTCCATGGAAATCTGCAGGCTTTCCTTGTTCATATAGGCCAGGGTCAGCACTTTCTTGGTGATGCTGTCCACCACGATGGCGGGGATCAGGCCCTTTTCGTCAAATTTCAGTTCGTTGATATTGATCATATGTTACACTCCCATTCTGGTCGGAATTCCGTTTTTGTTCATTTCTGCTTTCAGGTCGGTGATCTTCACTTCACCAAAGTGGAAAATGCTGGCGGCAAGGCCGGCGTCCACCTTGGGCAGGGCGTTGAAGAGGGTGATGAAATCGTCAATTTTGCCTGCGCCGCCGGAGGCGATCACGGGCACGGATACCACGTCGCACACCTTCTGCAGCATTTCCAGGTCAAAGCCCTGCTTCACGCCGTCGGTATCGATGGAGTTCACCACAATTTCCCCGGCGCCCCGGTCCACACATTCCTTGATCCACTGGATGGCTTCCATGCCGGTGTTTTCCCGGCCGCCCTTGGCAAAAATGCGGAACACGCCGTCCACCCGCTTCACGTCCACGGACAATACCACGCACTGGTCGCCGTAAATGCGGGCGGCTTCGCTGATGAGGGAAGGATTGCGGATGGCGCCGGAATTGACGCTTACCTTGTCCGCGCCGCAGCCCAGCACCCGTTCAAAATCGGCTACGGTGTTGATGCCGCCGCCCACGGTGAGGGGGATGAACACGTTCCTGGCCGTTTCGCACAGGATGTCGGTGAACAGTTTCCGGCCGTCGGAGGAGGCGGTGATATCGTAAAACACCAGTTCATCCGCGCCGTTTGCGCTGTAAAACTTGGCCATTTCCACGGGGGAGGTGAGGGTGCGCAGGCCTTCAAAATTGACCCCTTTCACCACCTGGCCGTCCCGCACGTCCAGGCAGGGAATAATGCGTTTTGTAATCATTTCGCCACCTCGATCGCTTCTTTCAGGTTGATGGCGCCGGTGTAATAGGCTTTGCCGATGATGGCGCCGTACAGCTCCATCTGCCGCAGGGCTTTCACATCTTCCAGGGAGGAAACACCGCCGGAAGCGATGATCTGCATGCTGAATTTTTCGGAAAGCTGCTTATACAGAGCCCGGTTGGTGCCCTGCATGGCGCCGTCCTTGGAAATATCGGTGCAGATCATGGTTTTCACGCCGATCTGCTGCATCTTTTCACAGAAAGCAAAGGCGTCCCACTGGGACTTTTCCGTCCAGCCCTTGATGGCCACGAAGCCATCTTTGATATCAATGCCCACGGCGATTTTGTCGCCGTATTTTGCTACGGCTCTTTCCACAAAGCCTTCGTCTGTGACTGCGGCGGTGCCCAGAATCACCCGGTCAATGCCGGCGGAAAGGTAGGCGTCGATCACGTCCATGGTGCGGATGCCGCCGCCCACTTCCGTGAACAGGCCGGTTTCTTTTTTGATGTTCACAATAACGGAAAGGTTGGGGGTGGTGCCCAGCTTGGCCCCTTCCAGGTCCACCAGATGGATGTGGGTGGAGCCGGATGCTTTGAAATCCCGGGCCACTTCCACCGGGTTTTCGCTGTAGACGGTTTTCTGGGCGTAATCCCCTTTGAACAGGCGCACCGCCTGCTGTTCATACAGGTCAATGGCGGGGTAGATCAGCATACTGCTCCTCCTTCCATTTCGCAGAAGGCTTTGAGAATTTTCAGCCCCACGTTGCCGCTCTTTTCCGGGTGGAACTGGCAGCCCATCACGTTGCCTTTGGCCACGGCAGCAGTGAGGGAAGCACCGTATTCGGCGGAGGCGATGAGGCTGTCTTCACAGCCCACGGCAGCATAGGAATGCACAAAATACACGCAGTCTCCTTCTGTGATGTAGCGGAACAGGGGGTGCTTTTCTCCGTGGAATTTCAGGGCGTTCCAGCCCATGTGGGGCACTTTCAGGTCGGCAGGGATTTTGTCTTTGATGGGCTGCACGCTGCCCTTCAAAAGCCCCAGCCCTTCATGCTCGCCGTATTCGTAGCTTTTTTCAAACAGCATCTGCATGCCCAGGCAAATGCCCATGAGGGGCTTGCCCTTTTTTACTTCCTCTTTCAAAAGCAGGTCCAGCCTGAGATCCTTCAGTTTTTTCGCCGCATCTTCAAAGGCGCCCACCCCGGGCAGGATGATGCGGTCGGCCTTGCGGATCTCGTTTTCGTCCCGGGTGACGATCACGTCGGCGCCGATGGCGGCAAAGCTGCTTTTGAGGGAAAACAAATTGCCCACGCCGTAATCAATGATAGCAATCATTACAATACTCCTTTGGTGGAGGGAATTTCATTGGCAAAGAGAGGGTCGATGACCACGGCCTGGCGCAGCACACGGCCCACGGCCTTGAAAGCCCCTTCGATGATGTGGTGGCTGTTTTTGCCGTCCAGCTTGCGGATGTGCAGGGAACAGGCGGCAGGGCGTACAAAGCCCAGGAAAAATTCTTCCACCAGTTCGGTATCGAAGGTGCCCACCTTCTGGGTGGGGATATCCAGCATGAACCCCAGGTGGCTGCGGCCGGAAAAATCCACGGCGGCCAGGATCAGCGTTTCATCCATAGGCAGCACGATGTCGCCGTAGCGGCAAATGCCTTTCTTGTCCCCCAGCGCATCGAAGAACGCTTTACCCAGCGCAATGCCGATGTCTTCCACGGTGTGATGGTCGTCCACATAGGTGTCGCCGTCGCATTTGACGGTCAGGTCAAACCGGCCGTGGCTGGCAAACAGGGTGAGCATGTGATCCAGAAACCCTACGCCGGTATCAATTTCGCTTTTGCCGGTGCCGTCCAGGTTCAAAGAAAGGGCAATTTTCGTTTCCAGCGTGTTTCTTTCCAGGCTTACTTTTCGCATAGCATTTTCTCCAGCGTATCAATCAGCGTTTCCATTTCTTCCTTGCTTCCGATGGTGATGCGGTTATAATCCGTCAGCTTTTCATCGTCAAAATGCCGCACCAGAATGCCCTGTTCCTTTAGATTCAGGTACATTTCCTTGCCGGGAATGGCCGGGTGTTTTGCAAAGATGAAATTGGTGGAGGAGGGGGGCATCTCAAAGCCCAGCCGCTTCAGTTCCTTTTCTGTCCATGCCCGGGTCTGGATCACGGTATCGCAGGCAAAACGGAAATAGGCTTCATCCGTCAGGGCGCCAACGCCTGCCGCCATGGTGACGGAATTGATGTTGTAGGGGTTGGTGGAATAGCGCAGGGTGTTCAGGTCCTGCATAAGCTTCTTGCAGCCAAAGCCCATGCCCAGCCGGGCACCGGCCAGGGAACGGGATTTGGAGAAGGTCTGGGTGACCAGCAGGTTATCGTACTTATGAATGAGGGGCACGGCGCTTTCCCCGCCGAAATCCACATACGCTTCGTCGATCACCACCACGTTGTCCGGGTTGGACGCCACAATGCGTTCAATATCACGCAGGGGCAGGGCAATGCCGGTGGGGGCGTTGGGGTTGGCAATGAAAATGTTTTTGCCGATGCCCACATAATCGTCTGCGCAGAGGGTGAAATCATCCTTCAGAGGGATGGTTTCGTAGGGGATGCGGTTCAGCTGCGCAAACACGGGGTAAAAGCCGTAGGTGATGTCCGGGAACACCACCGGGTGCTTTTCGTCGCTGAAAGCCATGAAGGCAAAGTTCAGAATATCGTCGGAGCCGTTGGTGAACATTACTTCTTCCACGTCCACCTTGTACCTTTCTGCCGCCGCTTTCCGAAGCGCCATGCAGGTGGGATCGGAATACAGGTTCACATTGCCTGCCGCCTGCCTTGCCATGCGCTGGGCAATGGGGGAAGGGGGAAAGGGAGATTCGTTGGTGTTCAGCTTGATGTAGGTGCGCTCTCTGGGCTGCTCACCGGGGGTATAGGGGGTGAGGGCAGCGTATTTTTCCGAGAAAAAACGGCTCATGCTTCTCCCTCCGTGCGGATGATGGCGCTTTTTGCGTGGGCGGTGAGGCCTTCCTTGGTGGCGAAGGTGAATACGTCCTTGGCAACGGCGGCCAGGGCATCCCGGGTGAAATAGGTGTACTGGGTCTTTTTCACAAAATCATCCACCGACAGGGGGCTGGAAAACCTGGCGGTGCCGCTGGTGGGCAGGGTGTGGTTGGGGCCGGCGAAATAATCACCCAGGGCTTCGGGGCAGTTGCGGCCCATGAAGATGGAACCGGCGTGCCGGATGGCGTCCAGATAATCGAAGGGATTATCCACGCACAGTTCCAGGTGTTCGGGGGCAATTTCGTTGGCAATTTCGATGGCGGCATCCAGCGTTTCCGCCACGATGATCTTGCCGTTGTCGTCAATGGAAGCGCGGGCGATCTGGGCGCGTTCCAGCTGGGGAATCTGCACTTCCAGCTCCGCCTGCACGGCCTTGGCAAAGTCCATGCAATCGGTCACCAGCACGGCGCTGGCCATCACGTCGTGTTCGGCCTGGGAAAGCAGGTCCGCCGCCACGTGACGGGGGCTGGATTTGCCGTCGGCCACGATGAGGATCTCGCTGGGGCCGGCGATCATGTCGATGGATACAATGCCGTACACCTGCTTTTTCGCTTCCGCCACAAAGGCGTTGCCGGGGCCTACGATCTTATCCACCTTCGGAATGGATTCGGTGCCAAACGCCAGGGCGGCAATGGCCTGAGCGCCGCCGGTTTTGAAAATCTTGTCCACACCGGCCACCTGAGCCGCGGCCAGAATGTAGGGATTCACTTTGCCTTCCGCATTGGGGGGCGTGACGATGACCACTTCCTTCACCCCGGCAATTTTCGCAGGGATGGCGTCCATGAGCACGGTGGAGGGGTAAGCCGCGGTGCCGCCGGGCACATAAAGGCCGGCCTTGTCCATGGGGATCACCTTCTGGCCCATCACGATGCCGGGCCGGTCATTGATAATGAAGGAATTGCGCTTTTGCTTTTCGTGGAAAACACGGATGTTTTCGGCGGCCTTTTCCAGAATTTCGTAGAATTCCGGCTCCACCAGCTGCTTTGCTTCCGCCATTTCTTCGGGGGAAACCAGCAGGGAATCCAGCTGGGCCTTGTCAAACTTCAGGCAGTATTCCTTCACGGCCTTGTCGCCGTTTTGCTTTACGTTTTCAATAATGTCGGCCACAATCTGCTCCACATTCATCTTGGGCTGCATCCGGGCAAAAATTTCGGTATTGGGCACTTCGCCGTATTTCATCAGCTTAATCATGGCAATTACTCCTTCATCGCTTCGGCCAGGCCGTTCACGATTGTATCGATCTGTTCTTTCTTGAATTTGCAGGCGGCCCGGTTGGCGATCAGCCGGGCGCTGATGGGCACGATGGTCTCGATCACGTCCAGGTCGTTTTCCTTCAGGGTGGCGCCGGTTTCCACAATGTCCACGATCACGTCGGAAAGGCCCAGGATGGGGGCCAGTTCGATGGAACCGTTGAGGTGGATGATGTCAATATCCCTTCCCCGGGACTGGTAGAAGGTACGGGCAATGTTGGAAAACTTGGTGGCCACTTTCAGGGTGCGGCTGGTATCGTCCTTGAAATCCTTGGGGCCGGCCACGGCCATGCGGCACTTGCCGGTATCCAGGTCCATCAGTTCAAAAATATCGGGCTGGTATTCCAGCAGAATGTCTTTCCCGGCCACGCCCATATCGGCGGCGCCCCGTTCCACATAAATGGCCACGTCGGAGGGCTTTACCCAGAAATAGCGGATTTTCTTTTCGGTGTTTTCGAAAATCAGCCGGCGGTTGGGCTCCAGCAGCGCAGGGCATTCGTAACCGGCGGCGGCGAAGCGCTTGTAAATCTTTTCCCCCAGGCGGCCCTTGGGCAGCGCCACGTTCACATAATCATCCCCGGCTTTTTCCAGGGTGGCGGCGTCTTCCAGCCGGTCCAGCAGATCAATGTACAGGGCAAAGCCGATGGCCCGGGAATGGCGGTGCAGCTTTTGCATCAGCCGGTCGTACTGGCCGCCGGAAAGTACGGCTTCCGGCACGCCCCGGATGTAGCCCTTGAACACAATGCCGTTGTAGTAGTTCACGTCATCGGTAACGGAAAAATCAATGCGGATATAATCGGAAAGGGGGCCTTCGCCCAGCTTTTCCATCACCTGGCAGAAGGTGTTGCAGGCATCGGTGGCCGGCATCAATTCCCGCAGCCTGGGCAGCACGTTTTGAATGGTGCCGTTGAGGGAAACCAGCTGCTTGAGCAGGTATGCGGCGAAATTGTTGGGGCAAATTTTGTCCATCTCGTGCAGGTTCCGCTCGGAGATGGCCTGATAGAGCTGCTTTTTCTGCTGGGAGGTAAGGCCCATTTCGTCGATCAGCGAAGCGGGCAGATCCATGCAGGAAACGGACAGCATGCTCTTTTCCGAAAGCGCCTTCAGGCTTTCCGCCGCCAGGGCCAGCACGTCGGCCAGGTCTTGCTGCTGAATGTTGCCGAAGCATTCCAGCCCGGCCTGCATCATTTCCTTGAAGGACTGGGTGCCCTTGGATACCCGGTACACGTTTTCGTTGTAGTACACTTTTTGCAGGGTATCGGGCAGGTCGGTGCTGTTTTTGATGATGGACAGGGTCACGTCCGGCTTGAGGGCCAGCAGCTTGCCGGTGGTATCGGTGAAGGTGATCACGTTGTCGGAGAGCAGGAAATCCTTGTTTTTTGCATACAGGTCGTACTCTTCAAACTTGCTCATCCGGTAGGGGCGGTAACCGGCGGCAGCGTACAGGCTGCGCAGGGTGAAAATAATCTTTTCGCTGGTTTGCAGAATGTTGCTGAAATCAGTCATTTTGGTTCTCCTTGTTTTTCATTTCGTCCAGGGCTTTGCGGTAGCCGCCGGTGCCGTAATGAAGGCAGCGGTTCACCCGGCTGATGGTGGCGGTGGAAACGCCCACCCGCTCCGCAATTTTCTGGTAGCTCATGCCCTGATCCAGCAAAATGGCGGTATCAAAGCGCTGGGCCATATCCTGCATTTCCTTGATGGTGCACAAATCTTCAAAAAAAGCATAGCATTCTTCCGGGCTGTTCAACCGGCAGATGGCCTGGAAGAGCTGATCCATGGAATCGTTATGTAAATGGTGCATAAAAAGCTCCTTTCACAATTGGTACTTCGGCATTTTACCACGGTAAAGTGATAAAGTCAAGACCGGATTGCTTTTATTTTGCATCTTGTACCGCATGGTTTGACAGAAAAAGAAAATATTATATAATGTAGGGGTGCATTTTCGTGGGAAAATGCATTTTTGCAGCAACAAAGGAAGAGGCGAACACCAATGGAAAACCGTGAAAGACTTTCGTCCCGGCTGGGGTTCATTCTGCTCAGCGCGGGCTGTGCCATCGGCTGCGGCAACGTTTGGAAATTTCCCTGGATGGCTGGGAAAAACGGCGGCGGCAGCTTTGTATTGATCTATATCCTGTGCCTGATCGTGCTGGGCCTGCCGGTGATGATCATGGAATTTTCCCTGGGCCGCGCATCCCAGGCCAGCCCGGTGCGCATGTATCAGAAGCTGGAAAAGCCGGGCCAGAAATGGCACGCCCATGGGTACCTGGCGCTGTTTGGCAATGTGTGCCTGATGAGCTTTTATACCGTGGTGGCCGGCTGGCTTTTGTATTACTTCCTGAAGTTTGTTACCGGCCAGTCTGCCGGCATTGGCTTTGGCAAAATGATCGGCGATCCTTCCGTCAACATGATCTTCATGGGCATTACGGTGGCGCTGGGTTTTTTGTGCCTGTGCTTCAAACTGCAGGGCGGGCTGGAAAGGATCACCAAGTACATGATGGTGGTTCTGCTGATGCTGATGGTGGTGCTGGCGGTGAACAGCGCCACCCTGCCCGGCGCCGCAGAAGGCCTTACCTTCTACCTGAAGCCGGACTTTGGCAAAATCGACGCCGGCGTCATTGTGGGCGCCATGAACCAGGCTTTCTTTTCGCTTAGCCTTGGCATTGGCTCCATGGCCATCTTTGGCAGCTATATCGATAAAGAACGTTCCCTCATGGGGGAATCCATCAACGTCATTTGCCTGGACACGTTCGTGGCCATCACTGCCGGGCTGATCATTTTTCCCGCCTGCGCCACCTATCAGGTGGAAGTAACCTCCGGCCCCGCCCTTCTGTTTGATTCCATGGCAGCCGTGTTCAATAACATGGCAGGCGGCCGCATCTGGGGCAGCATTTTCTTCCTGTTCATGGTGTTTGCAGCCTTCTCCACCGTGCTGGCGGTGTTTGAAAACATTCTGGCCTGTGTCCGGGAACTGACCGGCTGGAGCCGGCCCAAGGGCTGCCTTGTGTGCGGCATCGGCCTGTTCATCACGTCCACCACCACCGCCCTTGGTTTCAACCTGCTCAGCGGCTTCCAGCCTTTCGCAAAGGGCTCTTCTTTCCTGGACCTGTGGGATTTCCTTGTCAGCACCAACCTGCTGCCGCTGGGGTCTTTGGCGTTCGTTATCTTCTGCTGCAGCAAGCGCTACGGCTGGGGCTGGGAAAACCTTTTGAAGGAAGCCAATGCCGGCAAGGGCCTCAAGGTGAAAAACTGGATGAAGCCCATCTTCTGTATCCTGGTGCCCGTTGCCATCGTCATTATCTATGTGATGGGCCTGATCGAATTCAAGTGGTGCTGATCCTGGTACTGCATTCCCTGCCGCGGCGAAAATACGCGGCAGTTTTTCATTGAAAAAGGAATGAAAAATTTTCTCAAAAAATGTCTTGACAAATTTCCTAACTGTGCTATAATACTCCTTGTTCGACTGGGTGTAGCGCAGTTTGGTAGCGTGCTTGAATGGGGTTCAAGAGGCCGGAGGTTCGAATCCTCTCACCCAGACCAGAAAACGCGATCTGCATTGGCAGGTCGTTTTTTTGTCGGAAATCTGTATGAGGAAAAAGCCTTGACTTTTTTGTCTTATTTTATATAATGAAATCAGATGTTGTCCGAAAAGGACAGAGAAAAAATCAAATATTTGGAGGGGACATCATGGAAAACGTCAAGGGAAAAGCTCAGGGTATTTGGAAAAAATACTGGGACGTGAACGCAGGGCTCAGCCATCCCAGCAAGAGCATCAAGCGGATTGCAAAGGTGTTTTACTATTTCTATCTGGTGGCGGGCATCGTCGGCGCTGCCGCCTGCCTGATCAGCTTTTTTCGGGCGCTGTTTTCCTGGGGAGAATTTAATTTCCCTTCGCTGCTGATGACGGTTCTCACGCCTTTGATCTGCAAATTCCTGGGCTGGCTGAGCACGCTGGGCATGGCGGCTGTGGCCGTGGTGGTGGAAAGTCACGAAAAGCACCTGGAAGAATACAACAAGACCGCCGAATAAGCCTTCTGTTGCAGTTTCACGCTTCCCGCACAGGGAAGCGTTTTTTCTGTGAAGATTGACAAACTTACCTCGAAAGGGTATCATGATAGCGGATAAATCTGCAAAAAAAGGAAGCAATGACGGCCATGAACCAGATTCCGGGTCAGGGCGGACGCAGGAAAAAGAAACGCTTTTTCATCAATACGTCCGGCGGAAAAGACAAAAAGCAGCGCCTGCTGCTTCTTTGTGCTGCTCTGGCGTGCCTTGGCATATTGATTGCAGGGCTTTGGAACGTGGG
>JAZNOW010000059.1:0-10744 GCA_045589355.1 Clostridia bacterium | reverse complement strand
TCTCTCAAACGTGTCTGTGCGTGTACGGCGGGGCACGTTCGATTCGCAATGTTTCGATTTTCTTATAAGCTGCAGCGGGAAATTGCTTGATAGCCAAGCCAATTACATCCGCTACCGGGTGCAGGGATGATATCCCTGCTGGGGTGCAGGGGTGAAACCCCGCATGGTTCCCTCAAGCCGCAGCGGGAAATTGTTTGTTCGACAATTCCACTACATCCGCAAAAGGGTCCAGGGGCGATGCCCCTGGCGAAGCCCCGCAGGGTTCCCCCAAGTAACAAACGGATCGTTCAGGCCTTTACTACTTCACGGTCGCGGAAGAGCAGCGAGATGCACCACAGGCCGCCGGCGCCCACCAGCGTGTAGATGATGCGGCTGACGAGTGCGCCCTGGCCGCCGAAGATGTAGGAAACCAGGTCGAACTGAAAAATGCCCACCAGGCCCCAGTTGACTGCGCCGATGATGGTCAGCAGCAATGCAATTTTATCCGTGATCATTGCGGAAATCCCTCCTTGCTTTTTTCACACACAGTATGGGCGAAAAAGCGGGGGATTATGCATGCGAAAAAAAATCAAGGCCGCCTTTCCTTGCGATATTCAGAGGGCAAGAGGGAAAAATGGCGGCGAAAAGCCTCAGCAAAACGGCTCTGGCTGGAAAAGCCCACCGCTTTTGCGATGGCAGAAAGGCTGTCATCGGTGGAAAGGAGCAATTCCGCCGCTTTTTCCATGCGATGTTCCTCCACATGGGCGGCAATGGACATGCCGTACTGGCGCTTGAACTGCATTTTCAGCGTAGTGGGGTTCATGAGGAACTGACGGGAGAGCATATCAATGGTGAGGCGTTTGTCCAGGTTTTCCACCAGATGATCATGCACCCGCCTGGCCACGTCCTGTTGATCATACCCATCCTCCCGGGGGCAGGCGATCTGCAAAACCTGCTCCACCATGGGGTGCAAAAGCAGGCACACCTCCGTGTCCGCTGCCCGGTAATGCACTTCCTTGCCCATGCGCCGGCTGTCAATCAGCCCCATGGCCTTCATTTCTTTCAGGTGATGGGAAAGGGCAGGGCTGGACATCTGCAGCAGGGCGGACAGATTGATCAGGCATTCCTCCCGATGGCACAAAAGCCAGAACAGCCTTACCCGGGTGGGGTCGGATAACACCCGGAACAATTCCGCCGCCTGCATGAATTGCTCCTGCCGGGCCAGGGAATCCTGCATTTTTCCAATATTTTCCGTATGCCCATGGGCGTGGGGGACGTGGGCATGCCCAGGATGCACATTCTTCTCCATTTTAGCAATCATCTTCTCCCTTTCGGAAATAGGCGCCTGAAAACTATTGATTTTCCGCGCATATTGATTATACTATAACTGTATCAATTAAACAAGCACTTAATTGTAAAGGAGCCGTACAACATGAAGAAAACCTACCGCATCGACGTGGACTGCGCTAACTGTGCCCTTTTGATGGAAATGACCGCCGCCAAGGTGGAAGGCGTGGAAAGCGTGATCGTCAATTATATGATCCAGAAAATGATTATCAATTTCCAGCCCGGCCTGAAGCCCGACGACGTGATGCCAAAGGTGGTGAAAGCCTGCCGCAAAGCGGTGCCGGACAGCTCCATCGAATATTAAGGAGGCGCTTCCATGAACAAAAAGCAAAAAAGCATGCTGCTGCGCATCCTGATCACGGTGGCCATGCTGATTGCCCTGGCGCTCCTCCGGCCGGAGGGCGCGGTGCGGCTGGGGGCGTACCTGGCCGCCTACCTGTTCATCGGCCATGACGTGCTGAAGAAAGCCTGGAAGGGCATCCTGAACGGCCAGGTGTTCAGCGAAACGTTCCTCATGGGCATTGCCACCATCGGCGCCTTTGTACTGGCCATTCTCACCAAAAGCGGCGATTATTTTGAAGCCATTGCAGTGCTGCTGTTTTATCAGGTGGGCGAACTGTTTGAAAGCTGGGCGGTGGGAAAAAGCCGCAAAAACATTGCCAGCCTGATGGATATCCGCCCCGATACCGCCAACCTGGAAACGGAAGAAGGGCAGATGGAAGAAGTGGACCCGGACGAAGTGGAAGTGGGCAGCGTGATCGTGGTGCAGCCCGGGGAAAAGGTGGCCATTGACGGGGAAATCCTCACCGGTTTTTCCAGCCTGAACACCGCCGCCCTGACAGGGGAAAGCCTGCCTATGGACGTGCAGCCCGGGGACAGGGTGCAAAGCGGCGCCATCAACATGACCGGCGTGCTCCGCATCCGCACCACCGTGCCTGCCGGAGAATCCACCGCTGCCAGAATTCTGGACCTGGTGGAAAACGCCACCTCCCGCAAATCCCGGTCGGAACACTTTATTGCCCGCTTTGCCCGGGTGTATACGCCCCTTGTGTGCTATCTTGCGCTGGCAGTGGCCGTTCTGCCCCCTGTTTTCAGCCTGATCTTCACCGGTTCCGCCGATTTTCTCACCTGGCTGTACCGGGCGCTTACCTTCCTTGTGATCAGCTGCCCCTGTGCGCTGGTGATCAGTGTACCGCTCACCTTCTTCTCCGCCATCGGCGGCGCCAGCCGGGAAGGCATTCTGGTGAAAGGCTCCAACTACCTGGAAGCCCTGGCCCATACCGACACCGTGGTGCTGGACAAAACGGGCACCCTCACCAAAGGCACCTTTGAAGTGACCAACGTGATGCCGGTGGGCATGGACGCCGATGCACTCCTTCACCTGGCCGCCCATGGGGAATGTGCCTCCTCCCATCCCATCAGCCGCAGCCTGCAAAAGGCGTACGGCAAGGATATTGACCGGAACCTGGTGCAAAACATCCGGGAAGAAAGCGGCTTTGGCGTCTGCGCCCGGGTGGAGGGCAGGGAAGTGGCCATCGGCAATGAAAAGCTGATGCAGAAGCTGGGCCTTTCCGCGCCTGCCGTGACAGAAGCCGCCACGGTGGCCCATGTGGCTGTGGACGGGCGCTATGCCGGCTGCATCCTGGTGGCGGATACGGTAAAACCCACCGCCCGGGAAGCCATCCGGGCCATGAAGGAAGCCGGCGTTGCCCGCGTTGTGATGCTCACCGGCGACCGGCAGGAAACTGCCCTGCAAATTGCGTCCCAGCTGGGCATTGATCAGGTGGAAAGCCAGCTTTTGCCCGCCGATAAGGTGGAAAAGATGGAAAACCTGCTGAAAACCAGGAAAAGCGGCGCCCAGGTGCTCTTTGCCGGCGACGGCATCAACGACGCTCCCGTGCTCACCCGGGCCGATATCGGCGTGGCCATGGGCGGTGTGGGCAGCGATGCCGCCATTGAAGCAGCGGACGTGGTGCTCATGAAGGACGATCCTTTGCACATTGCCAAGGCCATCCGTTTAGGCAAGCGCTGCATGGCCATCGTGTGGCAGAACATCCTTTTCTCCCTGATCATCAAAGTGCTTTTTCTGCTGCTCAGCGGCATGGGCATGGTGAACATGGGCCTGGCCATTTTCGCCGACGTGGGCGTGATGGTGCTGGCGGTGCTCAACGCCACCCGGGCCCTGCGAAAAGGAAAGGAATAACATGAAAGAAAACAACAATCACTCCTTCTGGCAGCGTTTTGCCCTCCTCTACACTCCCTTCATGCGCATCAACGGCAAGGGCTACCGGGAAATTTGCCGGATTCTGGCACATGATGTGAAAAAAGAGCATCAGGTGCTGGAAATTGCCTGCGGCACCGGCCAAATATCCCTGCCCATGGCGGAAAAGGCAAAAAGCTGGCTGGCCACGGATTTTTCCCCCAACATGCTGGCAAAAGCGCAAAAACGCAACCAGCCGCCCCGGCCCGGCCTTTCCTTCCAGATGGCCGACGCCACAAAATTGCCTTACGAAGATGAGCAGTTTGATGTGGTGGTGATCGCAAACGCCCTGCACATCATGCCGGACCCTGAAAAAGCCCTGTCCGAGATCCGCCGGGTACTGAAAAAAGGCGGTCACCTGATAGCGCCCACCTTCATTTACCGGGATCAGGCCCACAAAACCGCGTTTTCCATCCGTCTGATGGAGAAATTTGGCTTTGTCACCTTCCACAAGTGGACGGAAGCGGAATATGTTTCCTTTGTACGGAAACATGGTTTCCCCGACGCTCTTTTCCGCTGCATTTCCTCCAAGCCCATGCAGGAATGTGTGATCACGGCACAAAAAGAAGGATGAACCATGCTTTTTCTTCAATGTATCTTTTTTCTGTCATTCAAAAAGGCTGCGCATCCCGGGTACTGAGGACATGGAAGCTGCATACCGCGATCATCTCTTTCATCTGAAAGGTGCCTTCAAAGGCGCAGTGCTCAGCCTGATCATGGCATTGCTGTCCGGGTCTTTCCTCCTCTTTTTCCCATAAAAAGAAAACCTTCGGTTGGTATTTGCCAATCGAAGGTTTTTTATTCGGTAATGGTGCCATGTTTCACGTGAAGCACACAGGCAGGCTTGGCGCCGATGAAATCCCCGGGGTCGGTGCAGGTGAGGAGGGCCTGGGCCTGACCGATGCGGCTGATGAGCCGTCTTCTGCGTTCCGGGTCCAGCTCCGAAAGCACGTCGTCCAATAAAAGCAGCGGCGCTTCCCCCTGGGAAGCCGTCAGCAGGTCAAAAGCCGCCAGCTTCATGGAAAGGGCCGCAGTGCGCATCTGCCCCTGGGAAGCAAAGGCCTTCATGGGCATCTGGCACAGTTTCAGGTCCAGGTCATCCCGATGGGGGCCGAAGGTGGTGTATTGCCGGCGCATGTCCTCCTCCCGGCTGGCTTGCAGCCCCTGCAGCATTCTTTCCGCCGGGTCCGCCGCCTGGGAAAGGGCGCTTTCGTATTGCAGGGAGAAAGTTTCTTCCTCCCGGCCGCCAATGAACAGGTAATGCTGTTTCGCCCATTCGTTCAGCCGCTGGCAGGCATCCCGCCGCAGCCGCACCACCGGCGCACTGGCCAGCGCCAACTGCTCGTCCCAGGCAGGCAGCTGCCGCATATCGCCGCTTTTCAGCAGAGCATTGCGCTGCTTCAGCACCCCCATGTAGGTTTGCAGGGCATAAAAATAGCTGCGCTGCTGCTGGCTGAGCAGCATATCCAGAAACCGGCGCCGGGCCTGGGGGCCTTCCTTTACCAGCGCCAGGTCCTCGGGGGAGAAGATGACGCAGGTGGCGTGGCCCATCAGTTCGCCCATTTTGCCGGCCGTTTTGCCGTTGACGTAGATCACTTTCTTTTTCCGGGCATTTTCAAACAGCCGCACGCCCACTTCATGCTTGCCGTCGTTTCTTTCCACCGTCAGTTGCACGGCGGAGGTTTCCTGGCCCTGGGCGATCATTTCTTTGTCAAAGGAGGTACGGTGGCTGCGGCCCAGGCAGCACAGATGCACGGCTTCCAGCAGGTTGGTTTTGCCGGCGCCGTTTTCGCCCACCAGCACCGTCACACCTTCCGGCGGCGTCAGCAGCACCTGGCTGTAGCTGCGAAAATGGTGCAGCCGCAATCCCCTGATCCGCATGGCCCTTCCTCCTTTTTATTGCTGCCTTCAGTTTGCCACAAAGCCTGCCCGATGTCAAGGGAGAGACAGAGGGTTGAAAAATGTTTCACGTGAAACAACGGGGCAGGGGAACAGAAAAATGTTTCACGTGGAACAACAAAAAAAGTGCCGGATCCATTCCGACACTTTTCTTGTTTTTATCCGTTCTTTCGCCAGATGCTCACCGAGAACAGGCACAGGATGGGCAAAAATTCCAAACGGCCGGCCAGCATCAGGAAGGAGCAGACCCATTTGGAAAAATTGCTCAGGATGCTGAAGTTCTGGGTAGGGCCCAGGGCACCCATGGCAGGGCCCACGTTGGAAATGCAGGTTTCCGCTGCGGTGATGGCTTCCACAACGCCGATGTTGTCCATGGAAAGCAGCAAACCGCCTACCAGCCACAGGGCAATGTAGAAGAACAAAAATCCACTGGCATGGATCAGTACCGTTTCCGGCACTGCCTTGCCTTCCAGCCGTACCACCGACACTTTCCGGGGGTGAATGGCCTGCTTCACTTCCCGGAAACCGTTTTTCACCAGCATCACCAGCCGGCTCACCTTGAAGCCGCCGCCGGTGGAACCGCCACAGGCGCCCATGAACATCATCAGCAGCAAAATGATCTTGGAAAGGGAAGGCCACAGGTCAAAGTCCTGGGTCACGAATCCGGTGGTGGAAACGATGGCCGCTACCTGGAAAAATGCCGCCCGCACCGCTTCCCCAAAGCCGTCGAACCGGGGCAACACATTGATGGTGATGGCGAGGGTTGCCAGCATGACGCAGCCAAGATATACCCACAATTCTTCGTTCTTCACCGCCTGTTTGAATTCCCGGCGGATCATGTAGAAATACAGGGTAAAATTGACGCCGTACAGCAGCATGAACGTGGCCAGAATCCATTCGATGGCCGGGCTCTGGAAGGCAGCCACGCTGTTATTGTAATTGCTGAAGCCGCCGGTGCCCGCCGTGGAAAAAGTATGGATCAGGGCATCGTACGCGTTCATCCCGGCAATCATCAGCACCACAAACAAAAGCAGGGAAAGGCCGAAGTAAATGCCGTACAGCATTTTTGCGGTATCACTGGTTCGGGGGAGGATCTTGGAAAAGATGGGGCCGGGGCTTTCCGCTTTGGTCAATTGGGCGGTACGGCCGGAAAGCCTGGGCAGCAGCGCCACCGTCAATACCAGCACACCCATGCCGCCGATCCAGTGGGTGAAGGCACGCCAGAACAAAATGCCCCGGGGCAGGCTTTCAATTTCCGAAAGGATGGAGGCGCCGGTGGTGGTAAACCCGCTCACCGTTTCAAAATATGCATCGGTCAGGCTGGGAATGGCGCCGGAGATCCACGCCGGCAGTGCCCCGAAAAAAGAAAGCACAATCCAGCTCAGCCCCGCCACCGCAATGCCGTCCTTGGGGTTCAGATCCTCCCGGGCCGGCTTCACAAAAAACGCAGGCACCACGGCCACAGCCACACTGATCAAGATGGCATACACAAACGCCATGGCATCGCCCTGGCCGTAGATCAGGGAAACGATCAGGGAAGGGATCATCAGCGCCGCTTCCATCAACAGCAGCCTTCCCAGCAGTTTCAAAATCAATCGTTTATTCAAAGCAATTTCCTTTCATCAGCGGGTATGGATCACTTCGTCCAAAGACGTGATGCCCAGCCGCTTGGAAATGATGATCACGCTGTCGCCGTTTTCGATGGTGTCGTTACCAAAGGGCACCAGCACCTTGTTGCCCCGCACGATCACGGCGATCAGGCAATCTTTATCAATATCCAGTTCCTTCAGCGGCGTATGCATGAAGGGCATATCCCCGTCGGCCAGGAATTCCAGCGCTTCCGCCTTGCCGCTTACCAGCCGGTACATGCGCACAACGGCGGAGGAAGAACGGCTGGAACGGGTGCGCACCGTACGCAGAATGTTGTTCACCGCCACGTTCAACGCGCTCACGATGGAATCCAGCCCCATGTTTTTCATGATGGAGGTATAGTTTTCCCGGCTGGATTTCACAATCACCCGCTTCACGCCCCGGTGCACCGCATACAGGCCGGTCATCAGGTTTTCTTCATCCCGGTTGGAAAGGGTGATGAAAGCATCCATGTCGATCAGCCCTTCGCTTTCCAGCAGCTCCTGGTCCGTGGCGTCGCCCTGGATGATGTTGGCGCCGGGCAGCATTTCCGAAAGCATGCGGGCCTTTTCCGGCTGAATTTCGATCATGTTCACCTTGATGTGCATGTTCTGCAGCATCTGGGCCAGATAGAAGGAAAGCCGGCCGCCGCCCATGATCATCACGGAACGGATGGACGATACGCCCTTGCCAATGGCACGGAAAAACGCGGTGATGGTGTTCACATCGCCGGCCACGTGCACCCTGTCCCCGGCTTCAATGACAAAATCGCCCTTGGGGATGATGGCTTCGCCTTCTCTTTCCACGGCGCAGAACAGAACCTGAGGCAGATTCTTCTTGTTTTTATATACGTCGCGCAGGGCCATGCCGGTAATGCCATCGCCCTCCGCCGCCTTGAAGTCCATCACTTCCACACGGCCTCTTGCGAAGGTTTCCACGCTGCTGGCAAAAGGAAAACGCAGCATACGGCTCACTTCACGGGCAGTGGAGCGCTCAGGGTTGATCACATAATCCATGAACATTTCTTTTTGCAAAAAGCTCAGGCTTTCCAGGTATTCCGGGTCACGGATGCGGGCAATGGTATACTGGGCCCCCAACTTTTTCGCCGTCAGGCACACCAGCATGTTCATTTCGTCCCCGGCGGTGGTGGCGATCACGATATCAGTATCTTCCACACCCGCTTCTTTCAGCACGTCCACCCGTACGCCGTTGCCGCGGATGAACAGGGCGTCCATCATGTTTTCGCCCCGCTGCACAATGCTTTCGTTGTTGTCGATCACAACCACATTGTGCCCTTCTCTGATCAGGCTGTCTGCCACGGCAAAGCCCATTTTACCGGCGCCTACGATAATGATCCGCATGTTTTTCCTCCAAGGGTGCTGCCCTTTTTCTTTTCTGCCATGCCTTCTTTCCGGCATTGGTTTGCTACGGATATAAATCACTTTTCATTATATCATGTTCTTATTTATAATGGAAGAAATTTTTTCTGCATACATGTATGCATATTGAAAAAAGCATTTTCTGACCGATGGATCTGTGCGAAAAAATGGGGATAAGTTTGGGGAAAAGCTGGGATAAAATTGTATACACACGCATAAAATGAAGCCTGGCCTTGTTTTGTTTATGCACAGGGTGGGGAAAGGGCCTTTGTGGAAAGGGTGGATAACGGAAAATCCGCCGAAAAAAGTGGCAGAAATGGCATTTTCCCTTGCATTTTTTGCGCTTCTGTGCGAAAATAGAAAGGGTGTGGACGGAGTGAATAGCCGAAAGAACAGGGGTTTTTTCTCTCCTTTTGGAAAGATGACCGTTTTCCCCTTTTTATCCCGCCGCCCTCCACGGTTTACCCACCGGCAAAAACCTTGGCAGGGCCTGGCTGAAAATGGCTTTTCCACACTTTCCACAGCCCTACTACTACTACTAAATAATATAACTACCACCACCATAGGTGGGAAAGGCGGCTTCCGTCGCCGGTTTGAAAGGAATGAACGGTATGCATTTTCGTGTTCAGACGGATGAAATCAATTACGGCCTGGGTATGGTTACCCGTGCCATTGCCGCCCGCCCCGCCAAGCAGGTGTATGACGGCGTGCTCATCGAAACCGATGAAAACGCCCTGCTCCTCACCTGCACCGACGGCGAAATCTCCATCAAGGCCCGGGTGAACGCTATGGTGGAAGAGGAAGGCTGCGCTTTGCTGCCGGCCAAGCTCTTTGCCGAAATGATGCGCAAGCAGCCCGTGGGTGAAGTGGATATCAAAATTGGCGATACCATGCGCGCCGCCATCCGCAGCCGGGGCACCAACACCTCCATGGCCTGCATGCCTGCCGAAGATTATCCCGAAATCCGGGATATTTCCGGCGAATACCATGTGGAACTGCCCTGCAACCGCTTCCGCGACGCCATCAGCCGGGTACAGTTTGCCGTTTCCAATGATGAAAGCCGCAAGATCCTTACCGGCATCCTGATGGAAGTGCACCCGGAACAGACCCTGCTTGTGGGCCTGGATGGTTTCCGTCTGGCCCTGCAGCGCATTGATGCGGAAAACAACCTGGGCGCCAAGGCTCAGCTGAACACCGTTGTGCCCGGCCGCACCCTTGGCGAAGTGAGCAAAATGCTGCCCGACAGCGATGACATGGTGGAAATTATTTTCAACAATTCTCACATCATGTATTCCTTCGGTTCCGTGAAGGTGTACGGCACCCTGCTCACCGGCGAATTCATCGATTATCAGAAAATCCTGCCCGCTTCCTGGGCCACCGAAGTGATGGTCAGCCGCTCCGCTTTCTCCGACGCTATTGACCGCTGCAGCCTCATGGCCCGTGAAGGCAAAAACAACCTCATCTACCTGCACCTGCAGCCCACCGGCGTCATGGAAATGACCGCCAATGCCGAACGCGGCGACGTGCACGAAGAACTGGAAATCGGCTTTGAAGGCAATGAACTGTCCATCGCCTTCAATTCCCGCTACCTCACCGATATCATCCACAACGTTGCCGACGAAAACCTGAAAATGTGCTTCAACAGCAATGTATCCCCCTGCATGATCCTGCCCGTGGAAGGCAATGCCTTCACCTTCCTCGTGCTGCCCGTGCGCATCTTTGCCAAATAACCACCAGGGGCATCGCCCCTTGACCCTTTTGCGGAAGTGGTGGACTTGTTCATCGAGCAGTTTGCCGCTGTTTCTATGGGGAACCCTGCGGGGTTTCACCCCTGCACCCCACAAGGGCCATTGGCCCTTGACCCAGTAGCGGAAGTGGTATTCTTGTTACACAAGCAATTTCCCGCTGGGGCTAATAAGAAGATGGAAACATAGCGAAATGGCTGCGGCACTGCCGCCCACGGGCTGGGCGGTGTTCCACCGCCTGCCGGATGCTCCAGCATCCGGGGAAAACAATAGAAAAAGGCCGGAGGAGAAAGCTCGCTTTCTCTCCCGGCTTTTTCTTTGTTTTCATTGCGCCCGTGGCTGAAACTGTTTGGTTTTCTCAGGCACCATGCGGAAACAACCATCTTCGATACATCCTGTTTAGTCGCAGGAAGGGTGCAGGGCGGATCGCCCTGCCGAGGGGTACAGGGGGCGCGGAGCCCCCTGCTTCGTGGTTCTGTAAGCTGCGCGCGGATACAACTTCTTTT
>JAZNOW010000058.1:0-185192 GCA_045589355.1 Clostridia bacterium | reverse complement strand
CAGGGTAAAGCTGAATTCGTCCGCAGCCAAATCACGGCCGGTCAAAACCTTTTCGCCCTTGAACTGGACGGAGCCGGTGGCTGCGTATTCATTCTCGAAGGTCAGGCTGTCATACCCTTCGGTGGCTTCCACCAGCAAGGTGCCGTCGCCGTTGTCGGAGATGGTGACGGTGATTTCGTATTCGTCTTCGGAATAAGTCACGCCGCCAAGCGTGCCCTGTTCTTCCTTCACCGTGTAGGTGTAGGTCTGGCCCTTATCTTCCAGCGTGTAGGAAAGCGCGGTGAACTGGAACTTGCCGTCCGCATCGTTCTTCACCGTTTCGGTGACTCCGTTGCCGGTCAGGGTAAAGCTGAATTCGTCCGCAGCCAGGTTGCGGCCGGTCAAAACCTTCTCGCCCTTGAACTGGACGGAGCCGGTGGCTGCGTATGTATTGGTAAAGGCAGCAGATGCCGTCTGGCCCTTTTCCACCGTTACAGCCATGCTCGCCGCAGGAGAAACTGTATAGCCAGCCGGCACATTGGTTTCCGTTACGGTATACTGGCCGGTGGGCAGACCGGTGAGCGTCATTTGTTCGCCATGCTTCAAGCTGAAAGAGGCACTGTTGCCGGTCGTGTTCTGCCATGCTTCCCATTCCGCCTGGGAAACACCGCCGTTCTCCCTGGGCGTCACGGCAAAGGTGAAGGCCTTCTCTTCGTCGCCATCCACCACGGTTTTTTCCACACACAGCGCACCCGTATCCCGCACATAGGCATTGGTAAGGGGCAGGGTGACCGTTTCATTTTTGATCAGAGTGACCGTGGCATTGTTGCCGGTCACCGTCAGGGTGTATTGATCCAGCTGTGCCGAAGCTTCATCTTCCGCCACGGTGTAATCGCCCACGGGCAGGTTTTCCATCAGCCATTCGCCATTGACAAATTCCTGATAGGTAACTGTTTCTTCATAGCCGTCCGGGCCGGTCACGGTAAAGCGGATGCCGGAAAGATTGGCCCCTTCCGGTGCACCGGTGATGGTTTTTGTAATTTTCAGGTTGCCGGTGGGATGGGTGTTCACCACGGATACAGTAACCGTGCCGTCCTCTTCCACGGTGAAAGCGGCTGGCGTTTCCGTTACGCCACTGTTTTCCACCTGATAGGTGGTTTCATAGCCGACAACAGCATCTTCCGTAATGGTATAGGTACCGGTGGGGAACTTTACCAGCGTATGCTGCCACTGGCCCACGCCGTTTGTAAGGGCAATATCGCCGGTGGATACAACAACCGCACCGTTTTCAAAGGTGTAGCCGTTCGTTTCCGCCCACTTCTGGATATCTTCCCGGAACACTTCGTTGTCGGTAGTGATGCGGAAGATGAAGCTGTCGCTTTGGGCGAGGGCGTTGTTCACCGTTTTGTTCAGAACCACATGGCCGGTGGTGGGATAGGTGTTGGAGAAAACGATCTTGTCCACCTGTTCACCGGTAGCCTGATTGACAATGGTATAATCCACCTTCAGCGTTCTGTCGGGGTTTTGCGATACCGTGACCGTCAGGGTATAGCGCGTATCGTCCGTATCCACGCGCATGTGATTCTGGCTGGGGGGCGTTTCAAAAATTTCGTATTTGTATTCGCCGACTTTGGTGAAAGCGGCAATGCCGAAATTGATGGGCTCGATATTGGCGCCGGTGGTGGGGTCCACCGTCACTTTCAGGTCGCCGCCGTTGGCTTCGGGAGGCAGAGGGTAATTGCCCTTTTCCGCCTGCACACGGAACTCAAACTCGTCGCCTTCCTGGAAATCGCGGCCATAGAGATATTTTTCGCCGATCAGCGCCAATTCATTCGGCTCCACCAGCACATAATGATGGGTCACCACATGGGCTACGGCGTTCTGTGCATTCACGTTTTCCACCCCGGCCAGGGCAGCGCCGTCCGCCGTGTAGGTGGTATTCACATACTGGTAATAAGCGCCGTTTCCGCCGGGCACATCAATTTTTTCGGTGATGGTCTGATAATCGGTGGTAAAGGCAGGCGTGTGGGAATCGTCGGAAAAGTCGCTGATCACTTTTTCTTCTTCCGTGGGGGTAAAGCCAGGAACCGTCAGGGCGTTGCCGTCCTGATCCAACCAGTTCACCTGCACGGAGCTGTAAGCATATTCCGCATGCGGAATGGGGAAATCCATGGAGAACATTTCCGTTTCTCCCCCGGATTCCACGCCGTAGCGGAAGGAGGTGGGGTTATTGAGGGCAATATTGGTATGGGTACCCACCGTGTGATCGGCATTTTTTTTGAGCTTGACGGTGTAGGTGTATTCCACCACCTTGCCGGTCAGGCTCTGGTTTTCGTCCGGCGTCCAGTAGATGGTATCGCCGGAAGTGGACAGGTTGCCGTTGGAAGGGGTGGTGCCGGTGATGTCAAAATTCACATCGGGGCCCATGGGGTCCACCAGCATGGCGGTGATTTTGTGTTCAATGGCATTGAAGGCCGACGTCAGTTCACCCGGGTTTGCCGCGGTGTAGTAGCTGCCGCCGTTTTTGGCCATGCCGGCCAGATTGGCATCCACATGGTTGAAGCCCACGGTAAACACCATGCCTTTGAAGCCTTCAAAGGCAGTGGAGGAATACAGATTATCCGTCGCCTGGCCATCCGTTACCAGCACGAGAATCTTGGTATTGTCGTTATTGGAGAACTGCGAAAGGCCCAGATCCACGCCCTTCATGATATAGGTTTCACCCTGAATGTCGTAGACGCCCAGGCTGTCATAGCTGCCTATGGTGCCCGCATTGTCATCGTCAGAAAAATAAGTGTATTTGATATCTGTACCGGAAGGCAAATGCGATACCAGGCTGTTGATGGCCCGGCGTGCCACATCGATACGTTTTTCATAATGGACCGTGCCCTGGGAGCCGCCAGATTTGTAGCAAGAGCAGTTAGTAGAAGCAGTGCCGGCACCATGTACATGGAAAACAGCGTCACAATCATCGGGACAGGTGGAGGTACAGGTGTGTAAGAAGCTGCCGCTGTTGTGCGCTTCCATATCCGCACAGGCGTTCATGGTGGAGGAAACGTCCAGCACAAACACAACCTCCAGCTTGGGAGGCTCCACTTCCAACTGCTTCACGTCGGCGCTGACCGTCACTTCCCACTCATCCGGGCCGATGCGTTCCGCCTGCTTATGCAGCGTAATATTGTTGCCGTCGGTGCTTACTATATCGTCCGGCTTCAAAGGGTCTGCCCCGTCGGCAAAAGCCGCCTGCCCGCCATAAACAAACAACAGCAGCATGGCCAGCAAAACCGCTGCCATTTGCCGCCGGATTTTTTTCGCATTCATATTTTCCCGCATGGTCATTTCCCCCGTGTATCCGGTGTATTATTTCCCGCTTTCCCCTTTGGGGCGGCGTGCCGTATTTGTCATTTTTTCTTCTGCCAACGGGCAGACTTTTACAAATTTCATTATACGACAATCTTCCGGTGATTACAACATATTTTTCCAATATTTCGGATGGAAAATGCGAGTTTTTTCTACTAAATGGTTACATGAAAATCAAAAACAAAAAATGCGCCCGGTCAGGCGCATGGAACGTTGTATTTTCATCATTTTTTATGCTTATTTGGACGGGCTCATGCTACCGATGATCATGCCGGAAAGGCCGCCGGCCGCCACCCCCATCAGCGCGTCCAGCAAAACAGAAGTGAACGTGATGGGCGTGCCCGAAAGCAGGGCATATACCGCCACCCCCACCGCCATGTACAAAAGGCCGATCACCGCGCCCCGTGCAATGGCATGCTCGCTGCCCCTGGGTACGGCGGCATACACCCCTGCAAACACCGCCCCCACCTTGATCACCTGATTGATGATGCGGATGACGGTATCGTCCAGGTTGGTAAGGCCGATCACCACCGCAAACACCACAACCGCCGCAAGGGTAACCCCCACAGCCGCAAGGATCCCCCGGATAAGCCAGGTGCCGCTTTCCTTTTTCCGCTTTATTTTCCGCATGGCTTGCTGTGCCAAGTGCATCCCCTCCTTTTCACAAAGAGCGTATGCACAAACCCCGCCCCTTTATGCTTCCTTCCGCACATCCGCCCCCAATGCCCGCAGTTTTTCCTCCAGCCCTTCATAGCCCCGCATGAGATGACCGGCAGGATCCAGCAAAAGGGTTTCACCCTGGGCAGAAAGGCCGGCCACCATCAGGGCGGCCGCAGCCCGCAGGTCCGTGGCGGAAACGGTGGCACCGGTCAGGGTTTTGCTGCCCTGCACCAGCGCTAATTGCCCTTCCACCCGGATCTGGGCGCCCAGCCGGTTCAGTTCCACCACATGCATGAACCGGTTTTCAAAAATGGTTTCCAGAAAGATGGAAAGCCCGTTCAGCTGGGTGGTGACCGCCATCAAAGGGGCCTGCATATCGGTGGGAAAGCCGGGATAGGAAAGGGTTCTCACTTCCATGGGCCGCCGGGCCTTCCCCCGCAGGCGCAGGCCTTTTTCATCCTCCTGGAACAGCACGCCGCTTTCCGCCAGCTTGAACATCAGCGCCCGCATATGGTCGCTTCTGGCGTTTTGCAAAAGCACGCTTCCCTCCGTCATGGCGGCGGCACAGGCCAGGGTGCCGGCTTCGATCCGGTCCGGAATGGGGGTGTAAAGGGCGCCGTGCAATTCCTCCACCCCTTCGATCATCAGGTTGTTGGTGCCGATGCCGGCAATGCGGGCCCCCATGGCCACCAGAAAATGGCACAGGTCGGCAATTTCCGGCTCCTTGGCGGCGTTTTCAATGCGGGTCAGCCCCCGGGAAAGGGTAGCCGCCATCACCAGGTTTTCCGTGGCCCCCACCGACGGGAAATCCAGGTAAATATTGGCCCCCTCCAGTTTTCCCGTCACCCGGATCTGCCCGCCCTCCGTTTCCACCCTGGCCCCCAGCTTCTGCAAGCCTTTCAGGTGCAGATCAATGGGCCGCTGGCCGATGGCGCAGCCCCCGGGCATGGAAAAGGTGCATTCCCCGTTCCTTGCCAGCAGCGGCCCCAGCACCAGCACACTGGCCCGCATGGTGCGCAGCATTTCCTCGTTTGCCGGGCTGTGCACCCCGCAAGCGCGCACCACCAGCGCATCCTCCTGCAGCTGCACCCTTGCCCCGCAATCGTCAAGCAGCTGCTGCATGTGCCGGGTATCCGTAAGCCTGGGCATTTTTCTTATCACGCATTCTTCCCCCGTCAGAAGGGTGGCCGCCATAATGGGCAGAACGGCATTTTTTGCCGTGCTGATCACTGCTTCACCGGAAAGACGGGGCGAATGAAATATTCTGTATTCCGCCATTTCAATCCGCACCTCCTGCATGTTTTCGCAGAAAGTGTGTCCTGAAAAAGCGGGATTTTTTCCGGCACAAAAGGGGCAAAAAGCCGTTTCCAGCCTGAATTTTTCAGCATAATCCCGCCGCACCGCACCTTTTTCCGCCCTTTCCAATGCAGAAATTCGCAGCCGAAAAAGCATGGTAAAATCGCCATGGCTGTGCTATACTGGTTTTACGCAAAGAAAAAATCATGGAAAGGAGCCGGCTATGGATCAGTTCATCCTCCGCTCGGAATTTTCCCCCACCGGCGACCAGCCCCAGGCCATCCAGCAGCTGGTGGACGGCTTCAATGCCGGCAACAAATGCCAGACGCTTCTTGGCGTCACCGGTTCCGGCAAAACCTTCACCATGGCCAACGTCATTGCCAAGCTGAACCGGCCCACCCTGGTCATTGCCCACAACAAAACCCTGGCTGCCCAGCTGTGCGCCGAATTCAAGGCCTTTTTCCCCGACAGCGCCGTGGAATATTTCGTATCGTATTACGATTATTATCAGCCCGAAGCCTACATTGCTTCCTCCGATACCTACATCGAAAAAGACGCCTCCATCAATGAAGAAATTGATCGTCTGCGCCATTCCGCCACCGCCGCCCTTCGCGAGCGCCGGGACGTGATCATTGTTTCCTCCGTCAGCTGCATCTATTCCATGGGCGACCCCAGCGAGTACGAAGGGCAGATGATCTCCCTGCGCCCCGGCATGGAAATGCCCATGGATCAGCTGCTGCGCAAGCTGGTGGAAATCCAGTACGAGCGCAACGACTACGCCTTCGACCGGGGCAATTTCCGTGTGCGGGGGGACGTGGTGGAAATCATCCCCGCCGGGCAAAAGGAAAACGGCGTGCGGGTGGAGTTTTTCGGCGATGAGATCGACCGCATCTGCGAATTTTCCGTCATCGACGGCCACACCCTCCACACCGTGCAGCACACCGCCATCTACCCCGCCACCCACTACGCCACCTCCATGGAAAACAGGGAAGAAAACCTTGCCTGCATTGAGCACGACATGGCCCTGCGCATTGAAGAATTCGAAAAAGAAGGCAAGCTTCTGGAAGCCCAGCGCATCGGCCAGCGCACCCGCTACGATATAGAAATGCTGCGGGAGATCGGCATGTGCAACGGCATTGAAAACTACAGCCGCTATTTTGACGGCAGAAAGCCCGGAGATCCCCCCTTCTGCCTGCTGGACTATTTCCCCGACGATTTCCTGCTCATGATCGACGAAAGTCACGTCACCGTGCCCCAGATCCGCGCCATGTATGCCGGGGACCGGGCCCGGAAGGAAGCACTGGTGGAATACGGCTTCCGCCTGCCCTCCGCGTTTGACAACCGGCCGCTTCGCTTTGAAGAATTTCTGGAGCGCATCCACCAGACCCTCTTCGTCTCCGCCACCCCTGCCCCCTGGGAAGTGGAACGCTCCTCCCGGATCGTGGAGCAGATCATCCGCCCCACCGGGCTACTCGATCCCAAGATCATTGTGCGCCCCGCCACCGGCCAGGTGGACGATTTGGTGGGCGAATTGCATCAGGTGATCGAAAAGGGCGAGCGCGTGCTGGTCACCACCCTCACCAAGCGCATGGCGGAGCAGCTCACCGATTACCTGGACGAACTGGGCATCCGGGTGCGCTACCTGCATTCCGATATCCAGACCATGGAGCGCACCAAACTCATCCGGGAATTGCGCATGGGCGAATATGACGTGCTGGTGGGCATCAACCTGCTCCGCGAAGGGCTGGACCTGCCCGAAGTTTCCCTGGTGGCCATTCTGGATGCGGATAAGGAAGGCTTCCTCCGCTCCGAAACCAGCCTGGTGCAGACCATCGGCCGTGCCGCCCGAAACGCCGAAGGCCGGGTGATCATGTATGCCGATACCCCCACCCAGTCCATGATGAACGCCATCAACGAAACCAACCGCCGCCGGGCCATACAGGAGGCCTACAACGAAGCGAACGGCATCACCCCCGAAACCATCAAAACCGCCGTCCGCGCGCTTCTGGAAATCACCGACAAGGCCAGCGCCGAAATCGCCCCCACCATGGCGGACGACGAAAAGGATGCATGGATCAAACAACTGGAAGAGCAGATGCTCACCGCCGCCACCGCCCTGGACTTCGAAAAGGCGGCCAAGCTGCGTGACCAGCTCTTTGCCATTCGCGGCGATACCCCCATCAACAAGCACCAGCCCACCCGGCGCCGCCGCCCCTCCGTCCGCAAGCCGGAGCATTGAGGGGAAAGGGACAGGGAGGATGATTTGCAGGGGGAACCGCTTTTTAAGGGTTAAAAAGCGGTTCCCCCTGCACCCCCTCCGAAAAAACCTGTAGGGAATATCTCCGGAAGAAAATTTATTTCTGCTTTCTCCCTGATACTTGATAAGAAACCGCTTAAGACCACATACCACTTTTTCAAAACAAACCATAATTCTGAATTCTTCATTCTTCATTCTGAACTCACTGAAAGGCCACACCATGACACAATGCACATTATGCCCACGCAAATGCCGGGTGGACCGGTCCGTCCAAGCAGGTTTCTGCGGCATGGGCGTCCAGCCCAAGCTTGCCCGGGCCGCCCTGCATTTCTGGGAGGAGCCCTGCATTGCCGGCACAAAAGGCAGCGGCGCCCTCTTCTTTTCCGGCTGCACCCTCCGCTGTGCCTATTGCCAGAACCACAGCCTGTCCCACGAAGGCCACGGCAAGGAGGTTTCCGTGCAGCGGCTTGCTGAAATTTTCCAATCCCTGTACGAGCAGGGCGCCCACAACCTTAACTTCGTCACCGCCACCCCCTTTGTGCCGCAAATTCTGGAAGCGCTGAAAATCTACAAGCCCCCCATTCCCATCGTGTGGAACTGCGGCGGCTATGAAGCATTGGACACGCTGAAAATGCTGGAGGGTGTGGTGGACGTTTACCTGCCGGATATGAAGCATGTTTCCCCCCGGCTTTCCGCCCTGTGCGCCAAGGCGCCGGATTATTTTGAGGTAGCTTCCGCTGCCCTTTCCGAAATGTGCCGGCAGACCGGCGCCCCCGTCTACGACCCGGACGGGCTCATGCAAAAAGGCACCCTCATCCGCCACCTTATCCTGCCCGGCTGCACCAAAGACTCCATGCAGGTGCTGGATTTTATTGCGGAAAAGCTGCCCAAGGGCACGCCCGTCGCCCTCATGCGCCAATACACGCCCCAGCCCTTTTGCCGCATCAAAGGGCTGGACCGCACCGTAACCGATACCGAATACCAACGGGTGCTGGAGCATTTTGAATACCTGCAGCTTTCCGGCTACACCCAGGAAAAAACCTCCAGCGATGCCGCCTTTACCCCATCGTTTGATTTTACCGGTGTCTGACAGCATACTTTGCCCCTGTTTTGCAAAAAATATCCCCGTTTGTCCCAATCCTTTCATCCTCTGTTCAAACTTCATTCATTTTTATCCTGTATGATAATACCGTACCCAGTAAATGGGAACCTATTACCCCCGGTTTTACCGGTTAAGGAGGCTTATCAAAATGAAAAACCACCCCATCTCCAGAAGCCTGCTGGCCGTACTGCTCGTCACGGTCCTGCTGAGCTGCACCCTGCTTTCCGCATTTGCAGATGACGGCAAGATTTCTGACGCCGAAATTAACGCCATCGTCAATACCCAAACCGATCCCGCGCAAGTCACCAGCCCCTTCATCCCCGTTGCCAATTCCGTTCGCAACAGCGTGGTAGGCGTAAACAATTACACCGTCACCTACTCCTCCTACGGCTATGGCTACGGTTACGGCTATGGCTACGGCAACCGCCCCGGCTCTGCCCGGGAAACCCTTTCCGGTACCGGCAGCGGCGTGGTTATTTCCAACTATGGCCATGTATTGACCAACTACCACGTCATTGAAGACGCGCACCGCGTCACCATCACCATCGCCAACGACGAAAGCGAGCACGAATCCCAGGTTGTAGCCTACGATGCCGATCTGGATATCGCCATCCTGCTGGTGCCCGGGCTGGATCTGCCCGCCGTGCCCCTGGGTGACAGCGACCAGCTGCAGGTGGGCGAATGGGCCATCGTGATCGGCAACCCCCTGGGTGAAGATTTTGCCCGCACCATGACCGTGGGCATCGTTTCCGCCCTGGACCGCGAAATTACCGATACCACCTATGACCGCTACGGCCGCCGCACCTCCATCACCAACACCATGATCCAGGTGGACGCCGCCATCAACTCCGGCAACTCCGGCGGCGGCATGTTCAACGTGCTGGGCCAGCTGCAGGGCATCCCCTCCCGGAAATATTCTTCCTCCGGCTATTTCTCCACCACCACCATCGATAACATCGGCATGTGCATCCCCATCAATGTGGCCAAGCCCCTCATCGAACAGGTGCTGCGGGATTATGACAGCACCGATGTGCCCGATGCCACCGGCACCGACGAGCAGGAATCCTCCGCTTCCGTCAACAGCCCCCTGCTGGGCAAGCCCCGTCTTGGCGTCACCGTCTCCTCCGTCACCAGCCAGGCTGTGGGCGTGCTGCCCCAGGGTGCCCTGGTGCGTGAAGTGGAAGCAGGCTCCCCCGCTGCGGAAGGCGGCGTGAAGGCCGGCGATATCATTGTGGAAGTGGACGGCGAAGTGACCGGCACCAGCGATGCCGTGATCGCAAAAGTGCAGGGCCACAAGGAAGGCGACGAAATCAAGCTGAAAGTGTTCCGCGACGAAGGCCTGGCCAGCCAGGCTGACGACAGCGTGATCGACCTGACGCAGGTGGGCGAAGGCGAATACCTGGAGCTGACCATCATCCTGCGGGTGATCGATAACCGTTCCATGTAAACAAGCAAGCAAAAAGCTCTTCTCTCCTATGGGAGAAGAGCTTTTTTGTTCTGCTTTTTTCTGCCGTCATGACGGAAAGCCCGGTTATTTCACGGCTTCTTCAATCATCTTCAATACGGCCTGGGTGCCGTCGGCAGGGGGTGCATTTTCCAGATTGCGGATCAGGTTATCCTTGTCCCCGATCAGCTTTTCCAGCGCATCATAAAGCGTATCCGCCGTCATGTTTTCCTGGGCCAATACATGGCACAGGCCCCGCTTTTCATAGCTGGCCGCGTTCAGGATCTGGTCTCCCCGGCTGGCCCCCTTGGGATAGGGCACCAGCAGCATGGGCTTTTTCAGTGCCTGGAATTCGCACAGGGCGTTGCTGCCGGCGCGGGAAAGCACATAATCGGCGCAGGCAAAAATGTGGGGCAATTCTTCACTGATAAATTCAAACTGCTTGTAGCCCTGCAGGGCATTCAGGCTTTCGTCCAGGTTGCCCTTGCCGGTGATATGCACCACGTCCATTTTTTCCAGCAGCCTGGGCAGGGCCCCCCGCAGCGCTTCGTTCACCTTCTGGGCACCCAGGCTGCCCCCCATCATCATCAGGATGGGCTTTTCGCCGTCAAAGCCGCACAGGCGAAGGCCCTCCTCCTTCTTGCCGCTGAACAGTTCAGGCCGAAGGGGCGTGCCGGTAAAGACGCCCTTTTCCCCGATGGCCTTGGCGCATTCGGGAAAGGTGGCCGCCACCTTTTTTGCAAACTTGGCGGCAATTTTGTTGGCAAGGCCGGGGGTCAGGTCGCTTTCATGGCAGATCACCGGCACACGGTGCAGCCATGCGCCCACCACCACAGGAACGGACACAAACCCGCCCTTGGAAAAACACACGTCGGGCTTCAGCTTGCCAATCTGATGGGCGGACTGGAAGGCGCCCCAGATCACCCGGAAGGGATCGGTAAAGTTTTTCCAGTCAAAATACCGGCGCAGCTTGCCGCTTTGCACGGCATGATAGGTGACCCCTTCCACCTGCTCCATCATCTGGTGTTCAATGCCTTTTTCGGTGCCGATGTAGTGGATATCATAGCCCATCTCCTTCAAATGGGGCATCAGGGCCAGATGGGGCGTTACATGGCCGGCCGTACCGCCGCCCGTCAATACAATGCGCTTCACTTTCGTTTGCGCCTCCTTTTTCTTCCTTACCCTACCATTATAGCACATTCTTTCCCCGCTATTCAACCGCTTATGGCGCTGCGGGAAGTTTTTTCGCCGGTGCGCCGTTTTATTTTTTGCAGGGGCCATGCGCTTTTGCTGGCGTTTTGGCCCGCTGCATGGTATAATGTATTTGTGGTTTTATGGCCATAACGCTTTTGTGAAAGAAAAGGAGCATCTTGTGCAGTATTTACGCAGGCTGATCTGGTATGTGGCGTCCCGGCTTCTGATCATTCTGATCGTGCTGGGGCTGATCACCACCGCCTTTTATTTTTCCATGAACGCCACCAACATCTACATCATCCTCAAGGATGGCATGGCCCGGCGTGCCCAGGTGATCCTCATGGATACGGGGGACGACCTTTCCGTCTACTTCGCCCCCGCCTACCTGGAGCGGGATCCCATGCTGCTGGAAGTGCAAAACGGCGTTTCCGTCTACCGGAATTACTATTCTGTCACCGGCATTGACCACCGCATCCATCTGGATTCCTTCTGGTGCTGGCCCTGGGACGATACCGCACAGGCCACCATCACCGAAGAAATACCCGGCATTGACGGCAAGCTGAACCAGTCCGGCCGGGATAACCAGCAGAACATGAACCTCACCTCCCAGCCCCAGTGGCAAAAGGTGCAGTACAACGTGCTGCTCACCAAGGAAAACAACCAGTGGCGCATCAAAAATCTGACGGTTGCCCGCTACATCAATTAGAAATTCGAGGATTTTTATGCATCTTGCTCTTGCACCCATGGCCGGCATCACCGATCAGGTGTTCCGGGGCCTGTGTTTTGAAACGGGCTGCGACCTGGCCACCACCGAAATGGTATCGGCCCAGGGCTTTTTGACTGCCCCCAAAGACCGCAACGCCTACCGTTTCCTGCTGGCGCGCCAGGAAAACGAAGGCCCCCTTGCCGTGCAGATTTTCGGCTCCGTGCCGGAGCATATGGAAATGGCCGCGGCAAGGCTGTCCGAAATGGGGCTTTTCTCCGCCGTGGATATCAACATGGGCTGCCCGGCCCAGAAGGTGGTGGGGGGTCAGAGCGGCAGCGCCTTGATGAAGGATATCCCCCTGGCAGCGGAAATTGTGCGCCGGTGCGTAAAGGCATCCCTTTTGCCCGTCACCGTCAAAATGCGCATCGGCTGGGATGAAGAATCCATCAACGCCGTGGAGTTTGCCAAAGCCGTCACGGACGCCGGCGCCACCGCCCTTTGCGTGCATGGCCGCACCAGAAAACAGCAGTATTCCGGCAAGGCCAACTGGGAAGAAATTGCCAAAGTGCGTCAGGCCGTATCTGTGCCCGTTACTGCCAACGGCGATATCTGGGACGGGGCGTCAGCCCTGGAATGTGCACGCGTCACCGGCTGCCATTCGCTGGCCGTGGGGCGCGGTGCCCTTGGCAATCCCTGGCTGTTCGAGGAAATCAAGGCCGCCTTCGCCGGGGAAGAGTACCAAAAACCGCCCTTTGAAGAGATCATGCAGTTGGCCCTTCGCCACTGCCGGGAAATGATCGCCTGGAAGGGCGAAAAAAGCGGCATGCTGGAAATGCGCAAGCATCTTGGCTGGTATGTGACAGGCCAGCGCGGCGTGGCCAAACTGCGCACCCGGCTGAACCTGGCCACCTCCCTTTCCCAGGTGGAAGCACTGCTTTCCACCCTTTTGCAAAAAGAAAGGGAAGAATGAGAAAAATTAACACTTTTGTGATGGAAAACGCCGTTTTTCTTCGGGAAAAAGAGGAAAAACATATTGACAAAGCGGCTTTGGAAATTGTATAATAGCAGACGGTCACGATTGGAGGTTTGTGCATGCTGCTGGACATTTCCCGGGCGTTGCGCGCCCCAGGCGAAGAAATTTTCTTCGAACACAGTGACTTCATCCCCCCTCAGGATGTATTCGGCGAGGAAATCACCTTCACCGACGTATGCCTGAAAGGGCACTTCTCCATGGCAGGCGAAAGCCTGCACATCCATGGCGTGTTAACCGCTGTTGCCAATGCAGTGTGTGCCGGCTGTCTCAAGCCTGTGGCCCATCCCATTGAAGTGGATTTCGACGAAATCTTCACCCGCATCAGCCGTTACCCCCAGCAGGAAGAGATGCCTGACGAAGAGGATGACGAGCGTTTGGAATTTGAAGGTTCCAAAGTGGACTTGGCCCACTTGGCGCTCACCCTGGCCGTACTGGAACTGCCCATGCGCTTCACCTGCGGTGAAGATTGCGAAGTGCTTTCCCAGATGCAGCCGGATGAACAAATCACGCATGCTTGCCAGAAGGACATGCCCGACCAGCATCCTTTTTCGGCATTGCAGCAATTGCTGACAAAGGATCAGGAGGTGTAATTATGGCTCTGCCCAAAGGAAAAGTATCCAAGGCTCGTGGCCGTAGCCGTCGTGCCAACTGGAAGCTGCAGCTTCCTGCTATCGTGGAATGCTCCCAGTGCCACAAGATGAAGCTGGCCCATCGCGTCTGCAAGAATTGCGGTTACTACGATGGCAAGCAGGTCATCACTGTTGACGAAGAAAAGAACGCGTAAGTGTTCCTCAACGGCAATTGAATTGCCGCTATCCTGAAGGGGGATTGCCCCCCTTCAGGCTTTCTTCATACAGTCCCCATGAACGGGAGGAGTATGCTTTCATCCCCCTCAGAGAGAGCGGTTCACCGGCTGAAAGACCGCTTGGGAAGGAAAAGGCAGAAAGTCGCCCGGGAGGGCTGCGGGTGAACAAAAGTAGTCCGCACGTCTGGCGCACGTTACAGCGCAATGAGGCGATGAAAGCATCTTTCATCGTGAAATAAGGTGGTACCACGGGGTCGCTCCGTCCTTTGAGGATGGGCGGCTTTTGTTGTATTTGGAGGTTTTTCATCACCTCCCCCATTCCCCTTCATCCCTGCGCATTCCCATGCGCTTTAACGCCAAAACAGCTACAAGGAGGGATTCATCATGGCTGAATTCAACATGGAAAAAACCTATAATCCCCAGGCCATCGAACGGGAAACCTATGAAAAATGGGAATCCTCCGGTGCTTTCACCCCGAAAATCGATAAGAGCAAAAAGCCCTTCACCATCGTCATGCCGCCCCCCAATGTTACAGGCCAGCTGCACATGGGCCACGCCATGGACGGCGTTCTGCAGGACAGCCTTATCCGCTATCACCGCATGAAGGGCGATCCCACCCTCTGGCTCCCCGGCACCGACCATGCTTCCATCGCCACCGAAGTGAAGGTGGTGGAAAAGCTGCGCGCCGAAGGCCTCACCAAGGAAATGCTGGGCCGCGAAGGCTTCCTGGAACATGCCTGGGCCTGGAAAAACGAATACGGCGGACGCATCACCCGTCAGCTGCGCCGCATGGGCGCCTCCTGCGACTGGAGCCGTGAACGCTTCACCATGGACGAAGGCTGCTCCAAGGCCGTTCGCGAAGTGTTTGTGCGCCTGTACGAAAAGGGCCTCATCTACCAGGGCAACCGTCTCATCAACTGGTGCCCCTGCTGCAACACCTCCATTTCCGACGCCGAAGTGGAATACGAAGAAAAGGACGGCAATTTCTGGCACATCCTCTATCCCGTGAAGGAAACCGGCGAAATGCTGGAATTGGCCACCACCCGTCCCGAAACCATGCTGGGCGATACCGCTGTGGCCATCAACCCCGATGACCCCCGCTATGCCCATCTGCACGGCTGCCACGTGATCCTGCCCCTGATCAATAAAGAAATCCCCATCGTCTGCGACGAGCATGCCGATATGGAAAAGGGCACCGGCGTGGTGAAGATCACCCCCGCCCATGACCCCAACGACTACGAAGTGGGCCAGCGCCATAACCTGCCCATCATGCGCGTGTTCATCTATGACGGCCACATGACCGGCGCTGCCGACAAGGCCGCTGCCGATGCCCTCTTTGCCGAAGGCAAGGCAAGCGTGAACGAACCCCATGTGCTGGATTGCGGCAAGTACGCCGGCATGACCACCAAGGATGCCCGCAAGGCCATCGTGGAAGATTTGACGGCCCTTGGCCTGCTGAAAGAAATTGAGCCCCTCAAGCACGAAGTGGGCACCTGCTACCGCTGCCACACCGTCATCGAACCCATGGTTTCCAAGCAGTGGTTCGTGAAGATGGAGCCCCTGGCCAAGCCCGCCATCGAATGTGTGGAAAAGGGCGAAACCCGCTTCCTGCCCGAACGTTTCGGCAAGGCTTACATGAACTGGATGCGCAACACCCGGGACTGGTGCATCTCCCGTCAGCTGTGGTGGGGCCATCGCATTCCTGCCTGGTATTGCGAAGACTGCGGCCGGGTGATCGTCTCCATGGACGACCCCACGCACTGCGACAAGTGCGGAAGCGCTCACCTGCATCAGGATGAAGACGTGCTGGACACCTGGTTCTCTTCTGCCCTGTGGCCCTTCTCCACTTTGGGCTGGCCGGAACAAACGGAAGACCTTTCCTACTTCTTCCCCACCAACACCCTGGTCACCGGTTATGACATCATCGGTTTCTGGGTTTCCCGCATGATCTTCTCCTCCCTGGAGAACATGGGCCAGGTGCCCTTTGACACCGTGGTCATCCATGGCCTGGTCCGCGACGCCCTGGGCCGGAAGATGTCAAAATCCCTGGGCAACGGTGTGGATCCCCTGGAAATCATTGACCAGTACGGTGCCGACGCCCTGCGCTTCTCCCTGGTCATGGGCATCAGCCCCGGCAACGACACCCGCTTCTCCACCGAAAAGGTGGAAATGGCCCGGAATTTTGCCAACAAGGTGTGGAACGCCAGCCGGTTCGTGCTGATGAACCTGGACGGCGAAGAAACCCTGGAAGGAAAGCAGCTGCTGCTCCCCGATCAGTGGATTCTGACCAAATACAACGAAGCCGTGGCCCAGATTTCCGCATACTTTGAAGATGCGGATTACGGCCTGGCCGCCCAGAAGATTTACGATTTCATCTGGAGCGAATTCTGCGACTGGTACATCGAATTGGCCAAGGGCGGCCTGCTTGGCGAAGATATGGAACGGAAAGCTGCCGTCCGCGCAGTTCTCCAGCATGTGCTGAGCGGCCTTTTGCGTCTGCTCCATCCCTTCATGCCCTTCCTCACCGAAGAAGTGTACAAGAACCTGCCCGGCAAGCAGGATGCTTCCTGCATGCTGGCCGATTGGCCCCAGGTCAACGACGCCTACACCTTCGCCGCTCAAAGCGCCCAGATGGAAGGCATCATGGAAATGATCCGCGCCATCCGCAACATCCGCGCCAACATGAACGTGCAGCCCTCCATGCGTGCCCGCCTGATGGTAAAGGCCAACGAAGGCTGGCAGGATGCCATTCAGGGCGCCGAAGTGTACTTCAACCGTATGGCCGGCGTTTCCACCCTGGAAATGCTCTCTGCCGATCAGAAGATCGAAGAAAAGACGGTCAGTGCTGTGTGCCAGACCGGCGAATTCTTCATTCCCCTGGGTGAACTGGTGGACTTTGCCAAGGAAAAGGCCCGCCTCACCAAGGAACGCAACAACGTGGCCAACGAAATTGCCCGGGCCGAAGGCAAGCTGAATAACCAGGGCTTCCTCAGCAAGGCTCCCGCCAACCTGGTGGCTGCCGAAAAGGAAAAACTGGAAAAGAATAAGCAAATGCTCATTTCTCTGGATGCTCGTATTGCTGAATTGGGATAATGGGTGAGATATCTGGGGGAACCGTTCTTTGAAGCCAAAGAACGGTTCCCCCAGACCCCCTCCAAGAAAGCTGATCCGGAAAATATCAAATATTATCCGAATAACTATGTGTCCGTGCTGCTACCATTTGCAGCCAAAGAACGCTTCCCCCAGACCCCCTCCAAGAAAGCACAGCCGGAAAATAACAAATATTATCTGAAAAACTGCGTTTCCGTTCTTCGTTACATTTTGGAGGTATGCAGATGATCAAAGCTGTCGTGTTCGATCTGTATGAAACCCTGATCACCGAATGGGCGAGCCGCAAATACCTGTCCTCCCAATGTGCCCGGGATCTGGGCATCGATCCTTCCCTGTTCCGGGAAATGTGGAACAGCTGTCACCACGCCATGGATACCGGCCGCCTTACCTACCATCAGGTACTGGCAGAAATTATGTGTGCCGCCGGAAAAACGCCGGATGCCGCGCTGATTGATGCCTGCGAAGAAAAGCGAATCTCCGGCAAAAACGATTGCTTCGCTGCCATCGATGAAAATGTTTTGCACATGCTCTCTTCCCTGAAACAGCAGGGGCTGAAGCTGTGCCTTTGCAGCAACTGCTCCGCCGACGAAGTGGAAGGATTATCCGCTTCCCCTCTTTTCCCCTTTTTTGATGCGATTGTCTTGTCATACCAGGCTGGCCTGGTAAAGCCGGACAAGGGAATCTACCTTCATTGCGCCAACACCCTTTCTGTTTTGCCGGAAGAATGCCTGTTTGTGGGCGACGGCGGCAGCAGGGAACTGTTTGGCGCAGGGGACGCCGGCATGCACCCCCTGCGTGCCCTGTGGTTCCCGGAAAAATACCACGCCGAAATTGCCGAAATGCCCTTCCCCGCCGCGCATGCGCCCCAGGAAGTGCTGCCCCACCTCAACTCCCTTTAACCTCGCCTTTCCCTTGCCTTCTGGCAAGACTACATAAATCCCCCTGTGCCGGGCGGCGCAGCCGCTGCCGGATGCGAAGCAGACGGGGAAAGAAGCGAAAAGATCAAAAGAGAAAGCTTGCTTTCGTCTTTGAGCTTTTTGATTCTTTTAAGAGGCACAGCATACCTTTATCCCACCCAACAGCGACACACAACTTTTTCCTTTCCCCTCCCCCATCTTTCGCAGGAAGGGTCCAGGGGCCATGCTCCTGGTTCGGGGGCATGGGGGCTGAATAAGCCCCCAATACATCATCCACACACCAAAGGAGTACGCGCCATGGAATTCCATCATGTTCCGGTTTTGCTGAAGGAAGTACTGCACTACCTGGACCCTCAGCCGGGCCAGGTATTTGCCGACGGCACATTGGGCGGCGGCGGCCACAGCGGTGAAATCCTCAAAGCCATGGGCGAAGGCACCCTGTACGGCATCGACCGGGATCTTTCCGCCATTTCCGCCGCTTCTGAGCGCCTTTCCGTTTATCCGGGCTTCCGTGCGGTGCACGGCAATTTTCACGATGTAAAGGCCCTGCTGGGGGATGTGCAGCTGGACGGCGGCCTGCTGGACCTGGGCGTTTCCTCCCATCAGATCGACACCAAGGAACGGGGCTTTTCCTACCACGATAACGCCCCGCTGGATATGCGGATGGACCGCACAAAGGGCATCACCGCCGCCGAATATGTGAACACCGTTCCGGAAGCGGAATTTGTGCGCATTCTCCGGGAATACGGCGATGAAAAATGGGCGGTGCGCATTGCCCAGATGCTCATGGAAAAGCGGGCCGAAAAGCCGCTGGAAACCACCTTTGACCTGGTAAAAGTGGTGGACGCCGCCATTCCCAAGGCCGTCCGCCGCAAGGACGAAGGCCATCCCGCCCGGCGCACCTTCCAGGCCGTGCGCATTGCCGTCAACGACGAATTGGCCCCCCTGGAGCAGGCCATCCGGGACTGGGTGGATATGCTCAAGCCCGGCGGAAAGCTGTGCGTGATCACCTTCCATTCCGTGGAAGACCGCATTGTGAAAAACACCTTCCGCTCCCTGCAAAACCCCTGCACCTGCCCGCCCAAGGCCCCCATCTGCATCTGCGGCAAAAAACCCCTGGGCCGTGCTACCGGCGGCGCCATCAAGGCCGGCAAGGATGAACTTGCCGACAATTCCCGTTCCCACAGCGCCACGCTGCGTGTATTTGTAAAGGGGGAAAAATAAATGAGCACCTTGTATGTGGTGGCTACCCCCATCGGTAACCTTTCCGATATGAGCCCCCGGGCCATTGAAACCCTGAAAAATGTGGATCTCATCTGTGCCGAAGATACCCGGGTGACCAAAAAGCTGACCAACCATTTCGACATCGAAACGCCCCTTCTTTCCTGCCATCAGCACAACGAAAAAAGCCGGGGCGATGAAATCACCCACCGGATGCTGGAAGAAGGCATTGATGTGGCTGTGGTGACGGATGCCGGCACCCCGGCCATTTCCGACCCCGGCACGGAAATCGTGCGGCTGGCGGCGGAAAAAGGCATCCCCGTGGTGGCGGTGGCCGGACCCAGTGCCTGCATTGCCGCCGTTTCCGTCAGCGGGTTCGGTTTTTCCGCCTTCACCTTCTATGGATTTCTCCCTCGTGAAAACAAACCCCTGAAGGAAAAGCTTTTACAAATCGGAAGAAACGGCGAAGGGGCCGTGTTCCACGAATCCCCTCACCGGGTAAAAGGGCTGGTGCAGGCCATCGGCGAAACCCTGCCCGGGGCCAGGCTTTCCGTCAGCTGTGATCTGACCAAATTGCACGAGCTCACCCTCCGGGGCACGCCGGAAGAGATCCTTTCCGCCCTCAACGCCAACGAAAAAAGCGAAAAGGGTGAATACTGCCTGGTGGCGGATTTGCGGAATGTGGTTCTTCCGGAAGAAAAGCCACATTCCGCCGCTTCCCTGGAAGCCCAGCTGTTTGACCTTTTGCTCCAGGGCATGGAGCTTCGGGATGCCGTTGATACATTGGTTGCCAGCGGCGAAAAGAAAAACGCCGTCAAGGCTGCTGCCCTGCACCTGAAAGAATACGTGGATGCATAAAGAAAAAGCAGGCGAGAAAATTTTCTCCCTGCTTTTTTTGTATCCTTATTTATTCCGCTTCATCACCCGGCAGACGGGCATCGGGGCCTGCGCCTTCCAGGCTCATCAGTTCCGAAACAGTTACCACTTTCAGCCCCAGTTCTTCCTGATAATAGGGCAGCACTTCCGCCAGCACTTCCGGCGTCCAGAAGCCGTCCAGATGGAAAAGGATGATGGTACCGGGGCCCACGTTGGTGGTAACGCGCTTCACCACGTCTTCGTGCTTATAGTCCCAGTCCCAGTCATGGCTGTCAATGGTCCACATGATCACTTCCTGCCCTTCTGCCCGGGCCATAGCGATCACGTTCTTGTCCACATCCCCAAAGGGCGGGCGCATGAGGGTGGTTTCCTTGCCGAACATGGCCCGGATATCCTCCGCCGGCCGCTGGATCTCGCGCATCATATCGTATCCGGCCTTCTCCGTCAGCCGGGGATGGGTGTTGGAATGGCTGGCAACTTCGTGCCCGCGGGACTCGATCTTCCGGGCAGATTCATTAAACTCCCGCAGGAAATAGCCGGTCATGAAGAAGGTGGCGGTCACGTCATTTTCGTCCAGCACCTCCAGCAGCCGGTCGGTATGGTGCACGGCATACGCACAGTCCACCGTAATGGCCATGTAAGGGGCCTGGGTATCCACCTTCTGCACGATGGGCTGGGACAGATCGGCCACTGCAATGTAGCCTTCCATTTCGCTCACCTGACGGTCACCCAGCCACACGGTCACCATGTTCCGGCCCAGCATATCTTCCGTCACGTCCATCACAAAGGAGCAGGTTTTGCTGCCCAGAGGCCATGCCTTTTCACACAGCACCCTGCCGTCCTGATCCCGCAGCTGGAAGGTGTTGTTGCCCTTGAGAATATTGCCGGGCTGGCTGGTTTTTACGGTGAAAGTCACCTTCTTGCCCAGAAAGCCGAACACGGGAGCCTTTTCCATGGTCACCCGGGGCAGGGCGTATACCTTCACCTTGTGCTTTGCATTCTTCTGGAAGGAATACCCTTCGCCCTGTGCAAAGCTGACGGTCAGGTTCCCTTTTTCCGCCAGCCAGCTTTCCGGCAGCACCACCGTCGCAGCGGTTTCGCCGGCCGGAATAACAACCACTGCCGTTTCCGCCTGATCCTTGCAGGTCAGGGTAACGGCCACATCCTGGCCGGGAGCAGGCTTTGCCTTCACCTTCAGTTCATAGGGAAAGGAAACGTTGGTCTGTCCGCTTTCCGCCCCGAAGGACACCTGCACTTCTTCCGCGCAGGCCAAAGCGGCCATGGACGCCATCAGGCAAACTGCTGCCAGCAAAACAAGAACTTTTTTCATCTTCTGTCCCTTTCCTTTACTTCTTCAAATGGGATTTATCCTGGGTATACACCCATTCTTCCCCGCCGTCTGTGCGGGCATAGATGGTACCGGTGGGGGTATTGCGCCAGGCAAGGCCTTCCTTATCCAGCTGCTTGACGCACTTTTCCGCCCCGTCCTTGGAATTGGTGATCACGCACAGATCCGGGGAAATGGCATCCAGCAGGGTAGCATCCTGCCGGCTGTACCCATGGTGGCCCACTTTAAAAATATCGGCATCCCAGGGGATGGTATCCAGCTGTTCCTCCGCCAAAGTTTTCTGGGCCAGGCCCGTCACGTCCGCCATCAGGAACACACTGCGTTCTTTGTAGGTGATCTTGCACATCATGGAGGAATAATTGGCGTCGGTGCTGCCCATCCAGCGGAAGAACTCCACCTTGGCCCCGTTTTCGCCCCCCAGCATCATGCTGTCCCCATGGTGCAGGGTACGGAAGGGAATCTCCCTTGCGTCCACCGTAGCCTGCATTTTCTTTTGCAGCGCCACGTTATGGTCCCGCTCATAGGGGGTCATGAACACGCCGGCATTGAAGCCCTGCTTGCGCAGAAGGTATTCCTGCATTTCCAGATGGTCATCATGGTGATGGGTGTTGAAAAGGTAATCCACGCCGGTAATGCCCAGCTTTTCCAGCAAAAGCAGGGTACCGGCCCGGTGCAGCACCATGCCGCCGTCGATCATCATGGTTTCGCCGTTGCAGCGCACAATGAAGCAATCGCATACGCTTACCCGGCCAAACCAGATTTCCAGCATGCCCTCCCCCTGGTCTTCTTCCGTAAAGGGGATGGGGCCCAAATCCGCCCAGCCGCCCTCTTCCAAAGCCACGGGAAAGGCGCTGAGGGTTTCATCATAGCGAACTTCGGCACAGGCGCCCGTGCACAAAAGCATGGCCATCAAAAACAGGCAAATCAATCGGCAACGTTTCATCAGTAACTCACTTTCTCTTTTCAGCACGAAAGGCTGTATGAGCAAAACGCCCATACAGCCTGTTTGTTTGCAACAGGATCATTTCAGCAGCAGGTGGATGGCAAAGCCGCCGAATTCTTCATTCAGGTAGATAAACTTCATCCGGCCGTCGGGGGTGAAGGTGGCGGTGGAGTCATCAAAGGTGAAACCGCGCTGTTCCATATGCCAGCGGGCACGTTCCACATTGGAAGTGGCCACGGCGATATGGCCATGGGTGCCGCGCACCTGGGACTTGAGCATTTCAAAGCTTTCGCCCACAAACAGGCCCTTGGCGCTTTCCTTCTGCACATTCCAGCCCAGCAGCGCAGCCAGCTTCTTGCCTTCGTTCACGGCAGTTTCTTCATCCGCATTGTTGATGCCGATGTGCCTCACTTCAAAGCCCAGCATCACCTGCACGGCTTCCCGGGCCAGCTTTTCGATCTTGTCCCAATCCTTATTGGCGATGGCGTCTTCGGGCACCATCCAGCTGCCGCCGCAGGCCGCGATCTTGGGGAATGCCAGGTATTCAGGCAGGTTCTTTTCGGTGATGCCGCCGGTGGGTACAAAGCGCACATTGCCATAGGGGGCGCTCATGGCCTTGATCATCTTCAGGCCGCCCAGCGCTTCGGAGGGGAAGAACTTCACCGTGGTCAGGCCCAGGGACAGCGCCAGCTCAATATCGGAAGGATTGGCGCAGCCGGGCAGCACGGGATAACCCTTTTCCGTACAATGCTTCACCACCGTGGGGTTCAGGCCGGGAGCCACAATGTAGCCGGCGCCGGCGTTCCAGGCACGGTCGGCCTGTTCGCAGGTGAGCACGGTGCCGGCACCCAGCAGCACTTCGGGCAGGGCTTCGTGCACCAGACGGATGGCTTCTTCGGCCGCATCGGTACGGAAGGTGATTTCAGCCACGGGCAGGCCGCCGTTCTTCAGCGCACGGCAAAGGGGCACGGCGTCTTCGGCATTCTTTACCTTGATCACGGGCACAAGGCCGGCCAGGGACAGTTGCTTGAGCATATCCATGTTTTTGTTCCTCCTTCTCAATTACAGGCCAAAGTAGTTTTTCGCGTTATTGTAGCTGATGTCCTGCACCAGTTTCTTGAGCATTTCGGGGTCATTGGGGTATTCGCCGTTTTCCACCCAGGTGCCGATCACGTTGCACAGAATGCGGCGGAAATATTCATGACGGGGATAGCTGATGAAGGAACGGCTGTCCGTCAGCATGCCCACAAACGTGCCCAGCACGCCCAGGGCGCCGAAGGTTTTCAACTGTTCCACCATGCCGTCCCGCTGGTCCATGAACCACCAGGCGGAACCGAACTGGATTTTGCCCTTCACGCCGCCCTGCTGGAAATTGCCCAGCATGGTGCCCAGCACATGGTTGGCCGCGGGGTTGAGGGTGTAGAGGATGGTCTTGGGCAGCTGGCCCTGGGCATCCTGAAGGTCCATCAGGCGGGACAGGTTGTGGGCCACCGGCGCGTCGATGATGGAGTCAAAGCCCACGTCCGGCCCATAGCGGCGGAACATGCCGGTGTTGTTGTTGCGCATGGCGCCGATGTGGTACTGCTGCACCCAGCCACGCTGGGCATACATGGCGCCCAGGCCGCACAGCAGCACGGTTTTGAAGCTGTTCACATGCTTTTCTTTGATTTCTTCCCCTTCCATGGCAGCGGCAAAAGCCTTATCCGCCTGCTTGAAGGAGGGTTCGCCAAAGGGCACGGTATCCAGCGCATGGTCGGAAATGCGGGCGCCGCAGGCGTGGAAATATTCCACCCTCCGCTCCAGCGCCTCCAGCACGTCCGCCGTGCATTTGATTTCCATGTTGGCGGCCTTGCTGAGCTTTTCAATGTATTCGGCATAGCCGGCCCGGTCCACATTGATGGCCTTGTCAGGGCGGAACGCCGGGAACACCTTGGCCTTCATTTTGCCTTCGGCGGCAATGGCGGTGTGGTAGGAAAGGTCGTCAATGGGATCATCGGTGGTGCACAGGTAATCCACATGGAACTTATCCACCAGCGCCTGGGCCCGGAAATCATCGCCCTGCAGCATTTCGCTGGCCTTATCGTAAATGGCGGGGGCAGATTCTTTGGTCAAAACATCGTAAATACCAAACACCCGCTGCAGTTCCAGATGCGTCCAGTGGTACAGAGGATTGCCGATGGCGTGGGACAGCGCTTCCGCAAAGGCCACAAACTTTTCCTTGGGGTCGCCGTCGCCGCGGATCAGGTTTTCATCAATGCCGTAAGAAAGCATGGCACGCCACTTATAATGGTCGCCCCCCAGCATCAGTTCGGTGATGTTGGCAAAGCGCCGGTTTTCCGCAATTTCCTTGGGCGACAGGTGGCAGTGGTAGTCAATGATGGGCATTTCCTTGGCTGCTTCGTGGTAGAGCATCCGGGCCGTTTCATTGCTCAGAAGAAAGTTTTCATCCATGAAAGGCTTCATAAGAACATTCCCTCCGCTTTTATTCCTTATTTGCAAGCAGGTTTTGCATATAGCCTGCTAAAATGCCAACGATTTTCGCGTTTTTTCCGCCCTGCATCACGATCACATCGGCATCGTCTGCATAATGGCGGATGTGCTTTTCGTACATGGGCTTTACGGTGTTCAGGTACTGCTTGTAAATGCCTTCAATGTTCCTGCCCCTGTCCCGCATATCCCGTTTGATGCGGCGCAGCAGGCACACGTCGGGATCCACCTGCACATAAATTTTCAGCAGCATCTTTTCGCACAGCCGCTTATCGTGGAAGGTATGGATGCCTTCGATGATCAGCACGTCCGGCACTTCCATCATTTCATCCGGGTCGCTGCGGCGGTGATGAGAAAAATCATACCCGCGGCGGGGCGTTTTTTGCCCTGCCATCAGGCTTTCCACATCGGCAAGGATCAGGTCATGGTCAAAGGACGCCGGCTCATCATAGTTGAAATTTTCCCGTTCTTCATCCGTCATATCCGGATGATCGAAATAATATGCGTCCTGATTGAGCACCAGGCATTTTACCCCCAGCTGCTTCACCAATTCCCGCGCCAACGTGGATTTGCCGGAGCCGCTGGCGCCACAGATGCCAATAAAAATCATATGACCGGGCCTCCCTTTTCTTCTGCTTACAAAATATCACATTTGTCCCTTTTATTCAAGGGAATTTCCGTTTTTCCCCGTTTTTGTGTATATCTCAAACGCATTTTGACAGGTGATGCGGGCCATTTCTTCCGGAGCAATGCCCTTGATTTCCGCCAGCTTCCCGTTCACAAAACGCACATTGGCCGGCTCGTTTCTTTTCCCCCGCATGGGCACAGGCGCAAGGTAAGGGCTGTCCGTTTCGCACAGCAGCCTGTCCAGGGGCACATATTCCGCCGCCCGCTGCAGGTTCTGGGCGTTTTTGAAGGTGACCGGCCCGGCGAAGGAAATATAAAACCCCATCTTCACGTATTCCATGGCCGTTTCGGCACTGCCGGAAAAGCAATGGATGATGCCCCGGGGCAATTTTTCCTGCTTGCGGAAAAAGTCGATCATTTCGCCGTGGGCATCCCGGATATGGAAAATGACCGGCATATCCGCTTCAATGGCCAGCTGCAATTGCTCCGCCATCACCTTTTTCTGCACGTCCCGGGGGGAAAGATCGTAGTAGTAATCCAGCCCGATTTCCCCCAGCGCCACACACTTTTCCTCCTGCAGCATCTGCCGGAGCTGATCCAGATAATCTTCCGGCACGTCCTTGGCTTCATGGGGATGCACACCGCAGGCAGCAAAGGCACCGGGGTGCGCAGCGGCAAAGGCAAGGCACCGGCGGGAAGACGCCAGGTCGCTCCCCACGCACACGCAATGCTTCACGTCGTTTTCCAGCATCCGCTGCCAGGCATCTTCCCGGTCCTCGTCAAAGCGTTCGTCATCAAAATGGCAATGGGTATCAAAAATCACAGCAATAATCCTTCTTTCTTCAGACATTCCAGTGCCGCCAGGCGAATTTTCCGCTCCACATCCCAGCATTTTTCCACGTCGCATTTACATTCAATGCGGATGGTGACACAGAAACGATCGTTCCCGATGATGCCCACCACTCTGGGCGCTTCTTCCAGGTCCTCTTCCTGTTCGTCCAACAGCACCATGGCCTTTTGCAAGGCATCCATAGCCGTCCGGTAATCCTGATTGTGGGAAAGGGTCACATCCACCAGCGCATACCGAAAATCCCGCGTCATGTTCACCACCGTGCGGATATCCCCATTGGGCACAGTATAGAGGTTGCCGTTGGTGGCACGGAGGGAAGTGGTGCGCAGGGCCATCTTTTCCACCGTCCCGGTCAGGCCGCCCACCGTTACCACATCCCCCACCTTCAGGTGCCCTTCCAGCCACAAAAACAAGCCGGACACAAAATCCTTCACCAGCGTCTGGCAGCCAAAGCCGATGGCCAGGCCGCCCACACCGGCCACTGCCAGCAGGCTTTCCACATTTACCCCAAGGGCGCTGAGGGCCATGCACCCCATGGCGAAATACACCGCAAAACTGAGCAGGCTGGACAAAAGCGTGTACAGCGTTTTCTGCTGGCCGTCCCCTTCCTGCCCGGTTTTGAAAATACGCTTGAGCAGCTTACGCAGCAGGAACAAAACCACCAGCCCCGCCGCCACGATCAACACCGCCACGGCCACTCTGGTCAGCATCGCCTGCCAGCTGATGCTCAATCCGTTATCGCCAAACACATGGGTGGCATCGTCAAAGGATTGGGTGGCCGTCGTAATTACTTCATCCATATTCTTCCCCTCACTTTGCCTTCCTGGCCAGCAGCAGCGCACCCAGCAGCCCGCTGTCCGGCCAGCATGCGGGCGGCACAATCATTTCTTCGGCATCCTTCAGGCAAGCCACATAACCGCCAAGCAGCGCCATGGTTTCTTTTTGCACCATGGGAAACAGATGCCGCCGGCTCATCACGCCGCCCCCCAGAATGATCTTTTCCGGGCTCACCGTCATGATCAGGTTCATGCACATCTGGGCCAGATAATGGGCCTCAATCGCCCATGCCGGATGATTTTCCGGCAATTCCTTTGCGCTTTTTCCCCAGCGCTTTTCCATGGCCGGCCCACTGGCCACCCCCTCCAGGCAGCCCTTGTGATAGGGGCAAAAGCCATCGGGGGCCGGGTCATCGGGATGGGCGCGCAGCAGCATGTGCCCCACTTCCGGGTGCATCAATCCATGCACCAGCTGCCCTTCGCAGTACACGCCGCCGCCGATGCCGGTGCCCACCGTTACATACACGCAGTTTTTCAGCCCCCTGGCGGCGCCCATTTCCGCTTCGCAAAGGGCGGCTGTGTTCACGTCGGTATCCAGCACGCAGGGAATACCCAGTGCCTTTTCAAACGCCGGTGCCAGCGGATAATCCCGCCAGGCAAGCTTGGGCGTTTTGGTGATGGAGCCAAAGGTGGGGGATGCCGGGTTCAAATCCAGCGGGCCAAAGCTGCCAATGCCCAGTGCGTCCACCGGATGCTCCTGAAAAAAAGCGATCATCTGCCCCATGGTTTTTTCCGGTGTTTCGGTGGGCAAGGTTTCCCTGTGCAGAATCTGCATCTGTTCATCCGCAACCGCCAATACCATCTTGGTACCGCCTGCTTCCAAAGCGCCCAGGCGCATCCTTCATCCATCCCTTCCTGCAAAAAAGCGCCGACCCTGATGCTTCCACCGGGCCAGCGCCTCTTTTATTGTCCGTTATTCAAACAGCTCTGTTTCGGCATTGAGCACATGCTGCTGATCCTCCACCAGGCGCATGAAACGCTGGCGATAATCCCGGGCAGCTGCCCGCAGCATATCAATTTCTTCCTGCAGGGCATCTTTTTCGCTCTGCAATTGTGCCGCATCCTCCTGCCAGGCAGGGGCAACAGGCGTTTGTGCAGGCGCATTCTGCAGCATTTCTTCTGCTTCCGCCCGCATCTGTTCTGCTTCCTGCATCATCTTTTCCGCTTCGGCGCGGATATCCGCCGCATCCTGGCGAGCTTCTTCAATGATGCCCCGGGCTTTCTGGCGGGCCTGGTTCAGTTCCGCCTGGGCCTGGCCGGCCATATCGGCCGGGGCGGGCACTGCGGCAGAAACCACCTGCGCCGCAGGCGGCGGAACGGCAGAACGGGCATAGCTTGCCCCCTGGCTCGCCTGAGCCAGACGCTGCTGCAGCATGTCAATCTGCCGGTTCAGCAGATCAATATGATCGCAGATCTCATCCAGGTACAGGTCCACTTCTTCCGGGTCATAGCCTTTGAGCTTGGTCCGGAATTCCTTTGCCTCGATGGCAGCAATACTGATCGGCATTTTCTGTACCCCTTTCGGCTGATACGTTGTTTACAGGAAATTACAGGCCAATGATGCCCAGAACGGCGCACACCACAGCACTGGCAACCAGCACCAGCAGGGCAGCCATCAGCAGGGGCATATCGAAAGAAAATTCCTTATCGCCAAAGATCTTCTGGGTGGCAACCTTGCCAAAGCCCACGGCGGGGGCGCACAGCTGATCCAGCACCTTCATCCAGGGCTGTTCGTCCTTCACAACCAGCTTCACAATGAAGTTAGCAATGAGCACCAGGAAATACAGACCGGCAACCGTACCAATGATCCAAGAAATCATGAGAACCATCCTCCTAAGTAATAGAGTATTGTAGCGCAGCCTTATTCGGCCACTTCCATATCATCCGGCACATAGCCGGCGTTGGCGCTTTGGGAAGAGAAGGGGGGCATGGGCGCTTCCTGCTGCTGGGGACGGGCATAGAAGGCGCCCGGGTTTTCCTGGGGGGCAGCGGTGCGCTGGGTGAATTCAGCCTGCTGGCGGGGCTGCTGATAAGTGTAGCCCTGCTGCGGCTGGTAGGCATTCAGCTGAGGCTGATAGGCCTGCTGCTGGGGTTCCCATCCCTGGGACTGATAGCTGCCCTGGGGCTGATAGCCCTGCTGCGGCTGGTAAGCGGGCCGGGGCTGGGGCTGCTGGGGACGGGCACCGTTCATCTGGTTGATCATCTGATCGGCAAACACGGGCATGGTATGGGGAGCCAGCAGGTACACGCCAAAGCGGCTCACCTTGGTGATGGAAGCGTTCAGGGAATAGCAGGCACCGCTGAGAGTATCCACCAGCCTGCGCATTTCGGCAGGATCCTTCACATTCTCCATGGTCACCAGCACGCCGTCACCGTTGCGAAGAAGGGTGATGGCCATGCGGCAATCCGCCATACCGCGGGCGCAGATCACCCGGGTAGCCACGCCCGCCTGCTGGGGCTGGGGCTGGGCTTCCTGCTGCGGCGGCACTTCACCGGCGTTTTTCTGATAATCGCCGATATCCACCACATTATCCCGCCGGCCAAAGCGGCCGCCCGTCTGCTGGGGCTGAGGGGGCTGGTAGCCCTGCTGCTGATAATTGGCATGATACTGGGGCTGGGCAGGCTGCTGCGCCTGAGGCTGGGGCTGGTAGCCCTGCTGAGGCTGCTGGTAAGGCTGGGGCTGGTAGCCCTGCTGGGGCATTTCCTGATAGTAGCCGTACTGCTGCTGGGTGAACCCTGCATCGGGAGCGGGGGCGCCCATATCCTCCTGACGGGGCTGTGCCGTGCGGCGACGGGGCTGCTGCGGTTCCGCTTCCCCGTTGTAGAGCACATCCTCCACCTTTTTCTTGATCCCGTTCCATACATCACTGAACGCCATGAGATAGTTCCTCCTGCATTATTGGAATAGCATGGAGCCCACCCGCACCATGGTGGCGCCGTGCCGGGCAGCCAGGTCAAAATCCCGGCTCATGCCCATGGAAAGCTCCTGCATATCGATGTTTTCGATGTTTTCTTGGGCCGCCTGTTCAAACAGTTCGCGCATCCGGGCAAAATACCCGTCCAGCGTTTCCCTGTCCGCATCCAGGGGCATAATGGCCATCAGGCCCTTCACATGCAGCCCGGGCAAAGCGGCGCATTCCCGCAGGAAAGGAAACAATTCCTCTTGGGGAATACCGCCCTTCTGGGGCTCTTTTGCGATGTTCACCTGCACCAGTACGTCCATGCGCTTATGGTGCAGCTGCGCCTGCCGGTCGATCTCCTGGGCCAGGCTGATCCTGTCCAGAGAATGGATCATGCACACATCCTCTATTATATATTTAACTTTGTTACTTTGCAACCTTCCAATCAGATGAATTTGAAATTTTCCTTCCAATTGAGGCAGCTTTTCACGCAGCACCTGCACCTTGTTTTCGCCAATGTTTTTCACGCCCAGTTCATGCAAAGGCAGGATCATTTCCGGCGTGGCAAACTTGGTCACGGCAATCAGTTCAGGCACCCGTCCGAAAGGCCGGCTTTCCTCTTCCAGGATGCGCCGCACCTTTTCCACATTCTCTTTCAGCATGGCAATTTCTCCGTCAGAACAGGCGCACACGCACGCCTTCATACAATACGCCGGGGTTTTCGGGAATGATATAGGCCGTCTGTCCGTCATCGGAAATGACGTCCACGCCGGTCCAGTATTCACCGCCCTGGGTGGTCATAACAACGCCCTTTTTCCCTTCCCTGAGGTAAATGGCCCGGGAAGGCACGGCCAGGCTGTTCACGCTTTCGCCCAGCTGCACCTTGCAGGAACGCATGTACAAAACATTGGGCAATTCGCTGGTATCATACACCAGCAGCCGCACCAGCAGTTCCCCGCCGGAACGGGTAAAGGATTCCACCTTGGCCTCCACCACCGTGTTATCGAAAGACTCGATCAGCAGCTTATAGGTGCGCCCTTCCACCGGCGTCCATTCCTTTTCGTTGCACAGCATCAGCACCACCCAGGGCTCCTGCCGCACCACGCGGTAAATGGAAACGGCCTTGCGGCTCAGCTGGGTCTCGGTCTGGGGCACCTGGCCCTGATAGATCTTGCGCACTTCGGTGGGGGTGTAGTTGTTGTAGGTATTCATGTTCACGGCAATTTCAAAGCCGTCGGTATAGAAACTTACCAGCCCGTCGGTATTGGGCGCATATTGCTTGGTCCAGGAAGAGATGCGCTGCAGTTGGGTGTTTTCGTCGTCGTAGAGGCGGGTCAGCTTCTGGTCCTCACTGTATTTTTGCTTCATGTACACCTGACGGTTGAGGATCACCTGGTTCAAAAGTTCCTCCTGACGGATCAGGCTGCCCGGGGTGCCCTGCACCAGCCGCTGCACTTCCATGGCCCGTTCCGTCACCTGGCTCATCAGGTTCAGCATCTGGGGATCGCTGGCGGCATCGGCCATCAGCTGCTTTTGTTTTTCCTTGATCTGGGTGCGGTAGTTGCTCAGGGTGGTCCATTCTTTGGAAGAAAAGCCGCTGGAATACACCGTGGCCACCGCTTCACCGCGTGTGACAAAGGCGCCTTCTTCCACTTCATAATCGATCTGGGAAACGCCGTCCTGGGTGTACACCGTTTCATTGCGCACCACCACGGCATCCCCGGTGTACCGGGCGCTGAGGGAACCGGCCTCCACATTGGCAAAGTTCACCTGATCCGGCGCCACCATCCGGATGATTACAATGGCAGCAAAAAGAAGCACAGCAACCACAAGCACGATGTACATCGTGCGATTGCTGTTTTTCTTTTGTCCGGGCATGCCCGTCTTGGGGGGGACATAGGCCTGAGGCGCCGGTGCCTGGCCCTGCAGGGGCATCTGCATTGTTTGGGTAAAGGGCGCCGGCCCTGCCTCTTGCTGAGGGGCGGGCTGGTTTTCCATCTGGTAAGGGGGCACAGGCGGCACGCCGTTCACTTCCGGCCGCAGCTGGGCCGGCGGCGGCACCTGACCGGGCTGCTGGCCGAACGGGGCCTGGCCATAGCTCATCTGCCCGGGGAAAGGCACCTGTGTCCACTGGGGCTGCTGCGGAGGCTGGGAAGCGGGCCCGTTCTCCGTGCGATAGGGATCAAAGGGTGGCTGCATAGCTTTCTCCCATAGTGTATTAACCTTTGTTTATTCGCCGCGGCAGGCTGCAATTCCTGCCTCGTGAAAAAAGGAAGCGAATTTTGTCAGTTGGGGCTGCGGTAGGCTTCCGCCACGTCGCTGCGCTTTTGCAGCTTGCGGATGGCGTTGTCCAGCTGTTCCCTGCTTTGCACCTTCAGCGTCATGGTGACGGAAAGCATTTTGTTCTTGTTCATTTTCACCGCAATGGCCGTCAGCGGAATTTTCATTTCTTCCATATAGGCGGTCAGTTCGCCAAGCAGAGCGGAATGTTCGTAGCACATCAGATGGATGTTGGCGTCGAAATTGCCGGTGCTTTCATGGCTCCAGGCCACAGGCACCGCCCGCTCCGGTTCGCTGTTGAGGGCATTGACGCAATCCGCTTTATGGATGGTCACGCCCCGCCCGCGGGTGATGTAGCCCACAATATCGTCGCCGGGCACGGGATTGCAGCACCGGGCAAAACGCACCAGCATGCCTGCTTCGCCGTTCACATACACGCCCTGGGTGGGCTTGGTGGCCACGTTCAGCTGGGGCACCTCATCCACCACCGGCGCTTTGGGCAATACCGGGGCTTCCTGCCGGGTTTTTTCGTCCATCAGCCGGCTGAGCACATATACCGCCGCAGCGCCGCCGTAGCCGATGGCGCCGTACAGATCGTCCAGGTCCTGAAACATGTACTTTTTCAAAAGCGGTTCGTAATATTCGGGCTTGGTATAGTCCCCCAGCCGCACGCCCCTGCGCCTGGCTTCCTTTTCCAGCATATCCCGGCCCTTCTGCACGTTTTCGCCCCGCAGTTCCCGCTTGAAGAACTGGCGGATCTTGGCCTTGGCCTGGGGGGTTTTGACGATCTTCATCCAGTCCATGCTGGGGCCCTTGGATGCGGAGGAAGTGAGAATTTCCACCTGATCGCCGGTGTTCAGCGTGGTATCCAGCGGCACAATTTTGCCGTTGATCTTGGCGCCCACGCAGGTATTGCCCACATGGGAGTGGATGCGGTAGGCAAAATCCAGCGGCGTGGAATCCCGCTGCATGGACACAATATCCCCCTTGGGGGTAAACAGGAACACGTCGTCCGGGTACAGCTCGTAAATCAGCCCTTCCAGGAAATCGGCGCTGTTCTGGGTTTCGTTGGACCAGTCCATGATCTGCCGCAGCCAGGAAAGCTTTTTATCCAGTTCGTCCCGGCTGCCGCCGTCCTTGTAACGCCAGTGGGCCGCAATACCGTATTCGGCAATGCGGTGCATTTCCCGGGTGCGGATCTGGATTTCAAAGGGAAAGGGCACCTTGCGCCCCCCCACCACCGTGGTGTGAAGGGACTGGTACATATTGGCCTTGGGCACAGAAATATAATCCTTGAACCGGCCGGGCACCTGGTTCCACAAAGTATGGGCAATGCCAAGCACAGCATAGCATTCCGGCACAGTTTTCACGATCACGCGAATGGCGATCAGGTCGTAAATCTGGTCAAAGGGCTTGTTCTGGATCACCATCTTGCGGTAAATGGAATAGAGATGCTTGGGCCGGCCGGCCACGTCAAATTCCATGCCCGCTTCCTCCAGCTTGCGGCTCAGTTCATCAATCACCAGCTTGATGTTTTCTTCCCGCTCCGCCCGCTTCATGCCCACTTTCCGGGCCACGTCCTGATAGCCTTCCGGGTCAATATACCGCAGGGACAAATCTTCCAGCTCCTGCTTGATGGTATACACGCCCAGGCGATGGGCAATGGGGGCATAAATATCCAAAGTTTCCCGGGCAATGGCCACCTGACGGTGACGGGGCTGGAAGGAAAGGGTGCGCATGTTGTGCAGCCGGTCCGCCAGCTTGATCATCACCACGCGGATATCCCGGCTCATGGCCAGGAACATTTTCCGCAGCGATTCCGCCTGGCGTTCTTCCCTGTCCGCAAAATCCAGCTTGTCCATCTTGGTCACGCCGTCCACCAGCTGGGCCACTTTTTCGCCAAACTCCCGGGCCAGCATTTCGCGGGTGACGCCCTCGCAGTCTTCCACCGTGTCGTGCAGAAGGCTGGCGGCGATGGTGGCAGGGTCCGGCATCATTTCGGTGATGATGGAGGCCACATAGGCGGGGTGGATAAAATAAGGCTCGCCGCTTTGCCGCTTCTGACCCTCGTGCGCTTTTTCCGCAAAAGCCCAGGCCTTGGATACCATATCGCAGCTTTGCTGGGACATTTCATGCTTGCGCATTCTTTCCAGAATCTGCTCCAGCGTCATGCATTCATAAGCTGAATACGCCATCGGTTTCCTCCTTCAGTTTCTCTGCCAGACAATAAAGAATGCTTTCTTCCAGCTTGCTTTTTTTTCTTTCGGTGAAGCCAATCTCAAAGGGCTCCAGCGCATAGTCGATCAGCCCCATCTGGCCGATCACTTCCAGCGCATAATAGCCTTGGGGCACGGTCATTTCTGCCGTTTCGGCAAAGTCCAGAATATCCTTGGGCTTTCGCAGCAGCCCTTCCCTGTAATGCAGCATCACCGCGTAGGCACACAACAGTTCCGACCTGCCGGATACCATCCGGCGGGCCAGCTCGCGCACTGCTCCCGTTACCGGCAGCGCATGCACCTGTGCCCCGGGGCAGGCTTCTTGCCACGCATGCCCTTCCATCAGCTCTCCGTCGCATAATACCACATGCCGGAAAGGCGCGCAAGCCTTCCCCGACGTTGCATACAATAAAATGGTGTGGTACGCCCGCGGATCCTGCGCTTCTTCCAGGGCAAACTGCGCCTTGGGAAAACGCCGGTGCATGGCAAGGGCGGTTTCCAGCGTACGGCACACAAGCAAAGTGCCCTGCTCCCCTTCCATCAGCCCATCCAGGGCCGCATCGGAAAGGAGGCTTGCTTCCCCCTCCTGCCGCTTCGTCCGGACAAAGCACATCGCTTCCCGGCCTTCGTCCTTTTTCAGGGAGTTTGGTTCCAGCGCCATGTGCCGCACTTGAAGCTGGGCCGTCACCTGACCCCGGAATTCATTCAAAGACGGCGAAAAGGCCAGCGTAAACGTGCCTTCTTTGCCCTGCCAGTGGCCGCCGCCGAAGAAGATGCCCTTGCGCAGCGCATCCCCCTGCTGGAAGGTGCACTGCAAATGCTTCCCTTCCGCGCCCACTGCCCGCAGGTTCAGCGACAGGGCATGGCGGCACAAAAACAGCGGGGCCGGGTTGCCCATACCGAAAGGCTCCATCAGGGCCAGGGTCTCAATGCCCTCCGCCGTCACGTCGCAAAGATCCATTTCCCCGTCGCAGATCACCTGCTTGCGGGGAGCATGGCCCTGCAGCTGGGCCTTCACGGCGTCGTTCAGCCGCTCACGGAAGGCCGGCAGGTTTTCGCAAAGCAGCGTCATGCCGGCCGCCTGCTTGTGCCCGCCAAAGCGCAGGAACAGATCCTCGCAGCATTTGAGTGCCTGATAAATATCCACCGCGCCGGCGCTGCGGGCACTGCCCACCAGCTTATCCCCTTCCCGGGCCAGGGCCACCGTGGGATAGCCGTACGTTTCCGCCAGTTTGCCCGCTGCCAGCCCCACCACGCCGCTGTTCCACCCATCGCCCTGCACCACAAGAACATGCCAGGTTTGCAGGTCCATCTGCTGCACCTGCAGGCTGGCCTGGTCGATCACCGCGTTCTCCATTTGCTTGCGCTGTTCGTTGAACGCCTGGGCCATGCCTGCCAGTTCCATTGCCCTTTGGGCATCCCGGGTGCGCAGCATTTCCAGCGCCACCATGGCCGTATCCATCCGGCCGCAGGCGTTGATGCGGGGGGCCAGCTGAAAGGCCACCTGCTGGGCATCCACCGCCCCGGAAAGGCCGGCGACCTGCATTAATGTAACGAGACCGGGGCGCTTTGTATTCCCCAGCTTTTCCAGCCCCAGCTTCACAAGGGCCCTGTTTTCCTGCAAAAGGGGCACCAGATCCGCCACCGTGGCCAGGGCGGCCAGTTCCATCATTTCTTCCGCTTCCTGCCCCAGCAGGGCCAGCGCCAGCTTCCATGCCACCCCTGCGCCGCACAGGCCGGGGAAGGGATAATTCCCCAGCAGCGGCGACACAACGGCATCCGCCGGGGGAAGGGTATCCCCCACGGTGTGATGGTCCGTCACGATGACGTGCATGCCTTTTTCTTTGGCCAGCGCCACTTCCTCAACGGACGTGATGCCGCAGTCCACCGTAACCAGCACCTTGAATTTTTCCGAAAGCCGGGCCACGGCATCCAGGTTCAGGCCATAGCCTTCCTTGTGCCTGTCGGGGATATAGGGATGGGCGTCCGCCCCCATTTTCTCCAGCGTTTCCAGCAAAATGGCGCTGGCGCACACGCCGTCGCAATCGTAATCTCCATACACCACAACGGGCCATTTGTGCAAAACCGCATCCAGCAGCATATCCCGTGCTTTTTCCATATCGTGCAAAAGCAGGGGGGACAAAATCTGCTCCCGGGAAGGATGCAAAAAAGCCTGCGCTTCCGCTTCCGTCTTCATCCCCCGGGCAGCAAGCAGCCGGGCCATCCAGCCGGGGTAATTTTTCAGCGCAGCCGGCACGTTTTCCGTTTCCCGCAAAAGAATGGTATGCATTTTTCGTCCCCTCCCTTCATGCTGTTATGGACAAAAAGCGGGTGCCGGACCATCCGCCGACACCCGAAAAAATGTTAAATTTCCGCTTCAAAACAGGCACAGAAATCCTGTGCAGAAAGGCCCCAAGAACAGGTGCTTTCAGGTTGCCGCTTTCGCTGTTTCCCTGCCATTTCCAAGCCCTTTCCTTTCCTGAATTGAGGAATATTATACGCCCCTTTCCCCTTTCCGTCAAGCTATTTTTCTGCCATACAAACAGGTTCTTCATATGTACCGGTTCAGTTTCTGGGCAATGCGTCCGATGCGCCGATAGGTGATGAGCCTGCACAGCCCATCCGTCAGACGCCCGTATTTTCTGTACAGCAGGTTAAACAGAAGATAGGGCATTCTCTGGCTGCGGCAAATGGGCATACGTTTTAGAATGTTTTTCCAGCTGTATACTTTTTTGTAGATCCACAAATACCCGTCATACAGTTCCTCCGCCGTCATATACAAAGGCCGGAACACCACGTGCGCCGTATTGTAAAGGGACAGGTCGTCCGTGATGATGCGGCCCTCTTCTTCCATTTTCCGATGCAGGATCGTCCCCGGGTAAGGGGTAAGGATATGGGATGTGACGGTTTCAATCCGGTTCTTCACGATCCAGTCCAGCGTGGCCTGAAAGGTTTCCTTTGTATCCCCATCCAGCCCGAACACAAAACTGGCATTGATCATGATCCCCCGGCTGTGTATGGCTTCCACCGCTTTTTCGTAGGCCATCAATGTGTTCTGGGTTTTATGCACATGGGCAACGGAAGCAGGATTGACGCTTTCAAAGCCGATAAACAGGCTCTCGCATCCGCACGCACGCATCATGTCCAATAGCTGCGGATCCTCAGCCACATTGATGGAAACCGCCGCATTCCATTTCAGGTGCATAGGCCGGATGGCCTCCAGAAATTTTCGGGTCCATGCAGGGTTGCCTGTAAAATTGTCATCGATAAACATAATGTGCCGGCTGCCGGTTTTCCGGATATCCGCAAGCACATCCCCGATCTCCCGGTTCAGGTAAGGCTGGGCATTGCTGCTGTTGTAGCAAAAATCGCACCGGAAGGGGCAGCCGCGGCTGGTGTGCACCACATTGCAATAAAGATACGGTTCCGTTTTCAGCAGGTCATAGGCCGGCGGAACAATATCCTTCCCCTGCATTTTCTCCGTGCAGCGGTACACTTTTTGCAGCGTGCCCTGCTGAACATCCCGGACGATCCGGGGCCAGGTGCCTTCCGCTGCGCCGATGCACAAAACGTCAAAGGCGCCATCCGGAATCAAGTGGGATGCACAGGTGATGTGGATGCCCCCTGCCACCACCGGGATGCCCTTCCTGCGATAGCATGCGGCGATCTCCATCGCCCTTGGCATTACATCCACCGTGACGGAAATTCCCACCAGGTCCGGTTCATCCTCCATGTTCAGAGGCTGAACATTTTCGTTTTCCAATACCACCCGGTGCTCTTTCCGCAAAATGTTTGCCACCGTCAATAGCCCCAGCGGCGGCGCCATATGGATTTTCAGGTCCGTATCCATGGGCCGTTTGATCATCCGGGGCTGAATCAGCTTCACATACATGGCTTTGTCACTCTTGTGAAAATTCCAGAATATCCCCCGGCTGGCAGTTCAGCGCACGGCACAGTTTGTCCAGCGTTTCAAAGCGCACGGCTTTCGCCTTGCCCGTTTTCAGGATGGACATGTTGGCCATGGTGATGCCCACCTTTTCGGAAAGCTCCGTCAGGGTCATTTTCCGTTTTGCCATCATCACATCAATGTTTACAATAATCATGCTGCCCTCACACCGTCAATTCGTTTTCTTCTTTCATATCGGCGCTTTCCCGCACCAGCCGGCTCATGGCATAGCAGGCAAAGCCAAAGCCCATCAGGCCGGCCAGCAAAAGCGGCGTCAGCAAAAACCACATGTGCCCGCTGCCCGCACCGGCAACAGCCAGCACCACCACGCCCAGCAAGAAGATGGCTGCATCTGCCCAGGAAAGCAGGGCCATCAGGCGGAACCTGCGGGCATTTTCATGGCAGAACGCCTTCCCCTTTTCCTGCAGGGTGCCGAAGATATGCCAGGCCGGGAACGCCATGGCAAAGACCGGCACGCTGAACAGCCAGGCAAAAATGAGGCAGGGCCAGTAAAACGCCGCATATTCCGGCGCCGCCTGGGCCAGCAGCTTTCCTTCCGCAGGCAGGAATACAAAAAAGAGCATCCCGCACAATATCACCAGCCCTGCCACAATGGCCCGGAGCAAATATACCATGGTTTTTCTTTTCATTGTTTCATCATCCTCCTTTGGTTGATGCCCACATGATAACACAAGCAAAACCGTTTGTCAATAACTTTTTATTGTTTTTCGATAATTTTTATTTGTAAAAGAATCGCCCGGCTCAGCAGGCGATTGCTTTTCTTCAGGCGTTCAGCGCCCGGCTCAGGGCATAGGCCAGGAAGCCGGCACAGGTGGCGAAGGCGGCCCCGGTGGTACATTCCCCGGTATCCTCGTCCACGCTTTCGCAGGCAATGCCGTTGTCCATGCGGGTGTATTGCAGATGCGCAAGGGCCTCCTCCCGGTGGCCGGAAAGCAGGCTGTTGCAGATGGACAAGATCCAGGGATGGGGCGCATGCTTGCAGCCGATTTCCGCAATTTTGTGGCCGCTGAAGGAAAGGGGATATTCCTTGTTGCGGATGAGGGCCATGGTGTTTTGCCACACCTCGTCCTCCATGCCGCAAAAGCCGTAGAAGGGAAGCAATTGAAGGCTTCCCGGCGGTTCATCGTAAATATCCCATTTCCCCTGCAAATCCACCGACCAGGCAAACACCTTTTTCCCCATGTGTTCAAACACGCAATGGGTTTCGATGGCTTCCTTCACCTGCTGGGAAAGCAGGAGCAAATCCTCCCTTTCCAGCCAGTGCCCAAGGCAACGAAGCGCTTTCCACACAAGCACATTGTCATACGTCAGGTAAGGGAAATTGTGCATATCGTCGGTGGGCTGCAGGAAGGTGGAAAAAAGGGCAATTTCCTCATGCTTTTTGTCCATCATTTTTTCCAGAATGCCATACAGCCCTTCCAAAATCCCGGGATGGTGCAAAAGCCCCTTGTCCCCCGATACCTGCACATATCGATCCAGTGCGATCACCGGGGCGCACAGTTCATCCATTTCAAAGCCCGGCTCCAGCACGGTGCCGTCAATGTAGCGGCTGTGCACACCGAAATTTCTGCCCTGCCGGCGGAAGATGGAAAGCAGCAGTTCCCTGGCATATTTGTGATCCGCTTCCACAATGGCAGGAAATGCCCACAGCAGGCTGTCCCTGTCCCAATAGGCGGCGGACACATAGTAGCGGGGGCTGCGGGAAGTCATCATGCACAACTCCTCCGTGTCCACCGTACGGCCGGAAGCGAAGAAGAAAGCGTAAAAGAGGTTGGTGTTCAGCCGCTCGCCGATCACTGCATCCGCCGTTTTCTTTTCCCGCTTTTCCAGCCACATTTCGGTACGGCTCAGCAGCGTGTCAAAGCCCTGACGCAGCATTTCCTTGGCGGAAGTGGCTGCAGCCACCCCTTCGTAGCCGATGCCAAAGAAGATATCCAGCTGCATTTCTTCCCCAGGCTGCAAACGCTGCTCTTTGGCGATGGTATACCCCCTTCCCTCCAACTGCCACACAGCTCCCTGATCGATCTCGCTGAAGGGCTGGTGATCCTCCACAATGGGGGCAAAGGCGATCAGGGGCGTGCCCGGGGTTTGCTGACAGATGAACATATTGTTCCAGCCCGATTCCCGAAGGGACATTCCTTCCGTCAGCTCCAGGCTTTCATTGACGGTATGCAGGGTTTTTGTCCATTCCCCTTCCACACCCGTTTTCACCTGCAGCGCCTGCGCCGCCCTGTTTTGCACCTTCAGGCGCATGCCAAACCCCCGCTCGCCCACCGGGGTCAGGTAGGTGCAGCAAAGAGAAGCACCCTTTCCTTCCGTGCAAAATGAGGGAATCCAGTAATGGCTGCGTTCCCAGCGGGGGCAAAGGAGCTGCTTTTCACCGTTCACAGAAAAGAAGGGCTGAAGGAAGCGATCCTTTCCCTTCAGTTCCAGCATGCCCTTCACCTGCATGTACAGGCAGGACAGGCCCTCGATGGCGCCGTCCTGTTCCCGGATGGCGGGCAGCGAAACGTATTCATTGCCTGTCACCTGATATTTTTCTTCCATACCGTTCCCTCCGAAATAACAAGCTCATTCTTTGCCAAACAGATCATCCGCTATTTTCGCGGCTTCCTGCAGCCGGCCGTAGGGCACATACAGGCTTTCCACGTTCATATAGTGCCCCACAATCATGCCCATCCCTGCCCCCAGGTTTCCCTGACGCAGACAAGGGATGCCGTTTTGCGCCAGCACATCGGCCAGCATATCGCTCCAGGGATGTGCCTTTTCCAAAAGGAACACAATGTCCTCTTCCTTCGCCGGATGGCAAGGCCTGCCGCATTCCGGGCATGTTTCCTCATTTGTCACCCTGGAGCAATGGGCACAATACCGCACCGGCTGCACCGCTTCCGGCACGGCCTCACGTTCTGCCCCCTGGGCATAGCATTGCCAAATTTCCGTCAGCACCGGCGTTTTCTTTTCCCATTCGGGGCAAAAGCCCGTCATCATTTCATCATAGGCCACCGCCGCGGCATACAGCTTCCTTGCAATACGGTCATGGCTTTCGTTACCGGTCAGCAAGGGGCATTTGTCCAGATACTTTTCGTATGCCCTGTCTTCCCCATCGCCATACCGGTGATGGTTGGTGCCCTTTTCCCGATCCCGGAGCACCATCTGCTGTTCCAGGGTTTCGTTCAGGCACATGTGGGCCAGGTGATCGGCGATCAGATAATCCCGGCGGAACAGTTTGCCCAGCGCCTGCACCTGAATGAACCAGAACCGGTCGCTCTTTTCTTGCGGCCAGCTTTCCTCCTTCTCTTCGTCCGGCCACAGCAGCATGGGCAGCATCGGCCCGTTATCGTCATATTCAAAGGTGAAGCCAATATCATAACGCATGCCGTTTTTCATCACCACGCGCCACATTTTGTTTTCCGGAATAAAGCTGCGGCCCAGGCAAATATTGCGGCTCAGCCCAAAGCGGTCCAGCCGGGCCATGTATCCCTCATCCGTCACATGGGAGTCGATGTTGATGTACACATCCATGCACAGGTCCACGTCGCTCATGCAGTCGTGCCAGCTGATGTCCACCGCTTCCTTTACCCTTTCCGCCAGCGTTTCCCCCCGCTGCAGCACTTCGCCCCGTATCCGGATGCGCTGCACTTCGGGCATGGAAAACGCCCGGCCGGCCAAGGCCAGCAATTCCTTTTCCATCACTTCTTTGCTGATGATCATCGTTTATCTCCATTTTCGGCTTTTTCTTGATTTTATCATATCCGAAAACGCCGGTCAATTCTCCCTTTCGTTTCCGGACAAAACAAAAAACCACTTCTTTCGAAGTGGTCTGGTGGAGCATAGGAGACTCGAACTCCTGACCCCAACACTGCCAGTTTCGTACACTATTATTTTCTGCTATCCTCAACTTCCAAGAAGCCTTATAAATCAAGGACATGTTTACCGTTTTGTGCCTATTCTTCTCAAATTTTACCGTTCTGGTTAGGTTAATAATTAGGTTATTTTTGGTGAGCAACAGTAAATAAGGCCTAATGTATGCATAGCACTTTTTAAGAAATACATATGCGTGTCCCTGCCAGAAATGCCATTTTCTGCACATTCCTGCCTGTTTTTATTCTGTACCTAACAAACCCTTGCCCAGAACAAAAGCCCTCTCAAAACGGCTAAAAACGGCCTTTATATGAAAACATCCCCTAATGAACGTTGAAAGTTCTTAGGGGATACATTATGAAACTTATCTGAATATTAACCTTCTCGAAAAACTTCGCACCAGTTTTCTGGAAAACCCATAAAACTCAGCTTAACCACATCAGCATATTCTTCCATCAAAGCAATCAGTTCAGCATACAACGTATTCCATACAGAAGTGCCTTTCAACAAATGCCGAATAACTATAAACGAAGGAAATATCTTTGTAATCTTAGTCTTGTACTGTACATACTCTTTAAACATATATGGGCTCTGTTTCAAAGGCATATTATATATTCTTCCATAATGTGCACATATATTCCTAACTTCCACCAAGGCTAATAACCAACTCTCAAAATGATCAGCAGAAATTTTATACTGCTTTGCAATCTCTTTCTTATCTTCCACTTTCATTACAGAATAAAGAGAACTTAGCATTCCGAAAGTAAACAGTTCGACAGCTGCCCATATCGGGAAATGCCCACCATATGTGTTGTTATGATGCTTCACACAAGGAAGCTTGTCTTGACGTTTTTTCTCATTTTCAAATTTCTCAACAACATCATAGTGGATGCTTATTCCATGCTTATTTCTTTTCAATACGAAATTGGAAGGATTCATATACCCTTCTGCACCGTATTTCATTGCCAAACAATAAGCAATCCTTGTTCTCAATTCTATTTCAATGCTTTCAATAGCCGGAATAAGTATAGATCGTAAACGGCTATCAAACTTGTACAGACGATATATGTGATCAAGGCTGATGCCCTGAATATACCGTTCCTTATCCTCTCTTTGTCTAAGACCAATTCCATAAGCGCTCAATCGATAATAATTTACAGAGCTCAGAATATCCTTGGCTTTTACGTAATCATTAACAATTAGGCCATGATCGTTTATCAAGCCCTTTATCTGATCATCATAACTCTTGGGCTGCTTCAGTGGTCTCATGATATTATACCTCCGAAATAAAAAGTCCCACCTTGGTCCGCATGTGTCAAAAACACCTCAGCGTGGTGGGCTCTATCACCATCATTATATGCAAAACACCTCTCGTTGTCAACATAAAAAGTGTTGACAATTGCTCAAAAAAGAGAACAAAACAGTATAATAACGCAAAAAAACGCCAAACAATCACCTTTTAAGCAAAAGTACCACAAAATAAATCAATTAACGACAAAATAGTGTCCTCTGTTGCTGTCAGAAGTCTCGCAGGAACTCCGCATGTGTCCTGTCGGATATACTGGGATCGGCTCTCCGTTCCTCGTCCAGTCGTTTCCTGCCCGGTTCCTGATTGAGCATAAAGGTTATTTCCTCGTCCGTCATCTCGTCCAGATGGTCCAGATAATTGTCCATTGTCAAGCCCTTGGCTCGGATTTGATCCGGCAGGGGTATTTTTTTATTATTTTCAGACATGACATACCACTCCATTCATCGTGAATAGGCACCCCCGGAGGGGTACTCGTTCGGTTGCGTTCAGTTCTTGTGAAACGCCCATTTCAGATACAGATCACAGATTTTCAATGCCCTCTCGTATGACACATCAGGGTCAGGGCTGTCCAGCTCTGCGTTCCACTTTTTCCACATCCGCTGAATCAACCTATACTCTGCTCGCTTGTAATACTGTTTTGCATATCGCACATATTCAGGATTCTTGCACCAGCGCCAGAGGGTAGTGCGGTGTACACCGATAGCCTCTGCCACCTCACGCACATTATTGCATTTATAAAAAAGCTTTACAGCCTGTTTCTGTTTCTCTGTTACCACCCCATACCTCCTCTCGCGCTTGCGTTTAGGTATAGACATAAAGGGGCGCGCAGCGTAGGAATCATAAATTCATAATCTGCCCCCCCACCTTCTTGTCCACCCCCTACCGGGGGTATCTCATGCCGGGTCACTCTTTATTTGGCCATCCTTCCAGCCCCATCCTTTGCAGCAAGGCTTTCTGTGTGTACATGTTCACAGACTCCCCTGCTTCCTGTGCTGCTGCTTCCAGCGTGGCTTTCTGTCCTGCCGGAAGTACAAGCTGCACCCGGTCATAGCGTTCCTTCATGTGGGCATCGTTCCATTTTTTTGTCGCTCTTTTCTGTGCTTCTGTTCTGGTCATTTGATCACCGCCTTTCGATACCTATTATATATCATACGCTGTACATACACAAGTATACATCCTGCACAAATATACTTGTGTAACTTTGTGCATCTTTCCGATATTGCAACTATACTTGTGTAGGTATATCATAGAGATGCGCAGAGGGAAGCAAGACAATGCTTCACAAACCGGAAGGGATCGTACCTGTGAGAAAAGCCCATGAGCCGGATCAATAGTCAGGCAAGATTCCTCCAGCCTACACGCTAATAAAAAACAGGAGGCACACACAATGAGTATCAAGGAAATGGCAAGCAAGGTTCAGGAACTGATGGAGCTGAAACGGATGCAGGAAGAGCTGGAAACGGAGATCACCACCCTGCAAGATGAAATCAAGGCCGGGATGGGAGATCAGGAGCAGATCACCGCAGGGGCATACAAGATCACTTGGAAGCCCATCACCTCCAGCCGCCTGGACAGCGCAGCCCTGAAAAAGGCTCTGCCGGAAGTGGCTGAACGCTTCACCAAGGTAACCACCATTCGCCGTTTCACAGTAAACTAAAAAACTCCGGCTTTCCAAAGTAGCGTGCGGAAAGCCAGAGCAATAACCCGGTCAACAGGGGTCAAGGGGATTATACATCCCCTTCCCCTCACAAGTCAAGAGGGAGGAAGCACAATGGATATTTACAGCGAAGTCACCGCCCGGATCATGGAACAGATGGAACAGGGCATAATCCCTTGGCAAAAGCCTTGGATCGCATCCGGCAAGGCCATCAGCAGAACCACCGGGAAACCCTATTCCCTGCTGAATCAAATGCTGCTTGGCCGCCCCGGCGAATACCTCACCTTCAAGCAGTGCAGCGAAGCTGGAGGAAAGATCAGGAAAGGCGAAAAGGCCAGCATGGTGGTTTTCTGGAAATGGATCGAACGGGAAGACGAAGAAACCGGCGAAAAGAAGGAAATCCCCTTCCTGCGGTATTACAACGTGTTCCACATCGATCAATGCGAAGGAATCACCGCCAAACACACCACCGAAACCGCATTCCCGGGTGTAGCTGAACCGCTGGAAGCTGCGCAGCAGATCATGGACAGCTACCTTCACCGGGAAGGGGTCAAGCTGAACCATCAGGAAGGTGACCGGGCTTTCTACCGTCCCTCCACCGATGAAATCGTACTTCCCCTTATGAGCCAGTTTCACTCCACCGCCGAATATTACAGCACAGCTTTCCATGAAATGACCCATTCCACCGGGCACGAAAAGCGGCTGAACCGCCTGAATCATGCTGCTTTCTTCGGCACAGAGGATTACAGCAAGGAAGAACTGGTGGCAGAGATCGGAGCTGCTACCCTGACAAATCATGTCGGGCTCTCCGGCACGATCCGCAACAGCGCAGCCTATATCCAGAGCTGGTTGAAAGTGCTGAAAGGTGACAAGCGTTTCATCGTCAGCGCAGCCGGAAAAGCTGAAAAGGCCGTTGACCTGATACTGAGGTGACCGACAATGCCTGAACACTTTCTTGAAAAAGCGGTTGCTCTGATCTTCACCGCTATGTTATTACTCTCATTCTGTCGATAAAGGAGATTTTGAAAATGAATACGCAGGAAATCATGAAGGAAATCAACTTCTGGCTGGAAAAGCTGGCCGGGAACGCAGAAGCCTTGGAACTCATCCGCAAAGTGAGCATGAACCTTTATAAGAACACCAAGTAAAGCCCTCCGGGGCTTTTCTGTTGACAGAAATAAGGCGGTTTGCTATACTGATAACAGAAAGCCTTGAGGCGATGGGATAGCAGCATCACCGTGCTGTGAGTACCCTATCCAAGGCTTTCAGAAGAACCGGTTGAGGTGGAGTCGGAAACGGCCATACCCTCGTAATCGGTTCTTTTTTTGTTACAAGGTTCGTAGTGCTATATCTTCAACCACACTGCTGCCGGACCGTTGAAAGGCTTCCACACCTTTTCTTCGGTAGTATTCCGGCTTTTCGTTCTGGAAGGAACGTAGGGAAATACGCAGCTTTCTTTTTGCCGTCATGCTTGCCCTTTGTCCCTGCCAGCTTTTCATGCCATGCTCCCGGCAGACGGCCAGCAAAGGCTTGTCCTGCATGAATACACCCACCGCCACCGCCTGTTCCTTTTCCTCCAGCTTGTGAACCGCTGCCCACACCTGGCTTTTCAAATCCTCATATTCGACATTTTCAGCAGGGCTGACAGCGTTTTCATCCTCCAGCGTATCCAACAAGCACAAGCTCTCATCCTCCACCAGAGGGGCTTCCAAAGAGCTTACAGGCGGTGGCTGTGTGTATTCGCCATCCCGGCAGACAATGTGCAGCATCCGCATGATTGCGTTCTGAATGATGGGATATGCCCAGTTGGTGAAGCTGCCCTTCTCCGGGCAATAGGTTTCCTGTGCCCGGATCACCGCCAGCCGTCCTTCCTGCATCAAGTCCTCCAGATCATAACCATGCAGATGCTGCCTGAATTTCTTGGCCACCTTGTACACAAGTGCATCGTGTTCCATAAGGGGATCACCTCGTTATCAGCAATCCCCTGTTGACCGTTTCAAAAGCTGTATAAAGTCCCCCATCCGCAGGATAGCCACCCATGGACGGCGGTTCTTCCTATGCAGCACCACCGGGACGGCCTTGCCGTTTGCATCGGCAACGGCCTGATCCATGGCTTCGTACAGGCTGAATTTCTCCTTGCGTTTCACCTCCAGATGATACCGCTGTCCGGCTGCGCTCAACGATATATCAGGGTTATCCTTGCCCCCTATATACCGCTGATCGTTCCTGTGAACCGTCAAGCCGGCAGCCTCCAGCAAGTGCAGTGCTTCCAGTTCGCCGGCGTTGCCTTTGCGTTTACTGTTCACTTCTCCACCCCTTGGCTTTTCTGCGCAGCTCGTTGATGAATACAGGATTACTCAGTTTGTTCTCAAAAGATTCTCTGCCGTTTTTATCGATGTCCGCCTTCACATAATCAATAAGTTGTTGGCTTTCAGGAATATTTTTTGTTTTCAGCCAATCAAGTACATCGGTAACTTCCTGGTTTTCCCCTTTATATCCCCTTTCCGTAGCTTCCGCTACCGCTACTGTTGGGGGTACGGATTCGGATAACGATGGAGTTGTAGCTTCCGCTACCGCTTCAGCTACCGCTACTGTTGTGGTTACGGATGGGGTTACAGATACAGGTACAGTTAGTGAGGGTACCTCGGAGGTACCTCCGGCCATATGTCGTCTTTCATATTCTTGACGAGCCAAAGACTTTGCCTGTTCCTTTGAGAGTACTTGCCCATTTTTTCGATACTCTGTCTCAATCGCACCTTGAATGCCGGAAATCTCTCCCTCAATTTTCTTCTGAATGACCTTGTTGGCATCCCGTGAGATTTTTTCCCGCATAATCTCAAGCAAAATCACATCACGCTTGTCAAGTCCGTGGTCATTTTCCTCGCCGTCAATAAAAAAATCTGTAAGAGCATACAAGACACGCCCTGCAAGCTCATAATCATCTGCTGCCCGGATAATGCGTAATTCCTCCCGGTAAAGCATCATGCCCTGTACCTCCACCTGTTGACCTTTGTTTGCCATCAATCCCTATCCTCCGTCATCAATCGTACAATAGCTTCCTTCAACATTTCCAAATTCCAACGCAGCCTTGCTCTTTCACCGTTCCTGCCGATCACAAGAGCCGGGTATTTCCCGGCCTTGAATCCACGGCGCAGTTCGTATTCACTCAGGCCAGTTACCTTTGCTGCTTCTTTTGTGTTTACAAGCATTACATCACCTCCCGGGTTGCTTGTTCTTCCAGCCAGCGGTTCAGGCAATCCACCGGGATAATAATTCGCCGGGGAGAAATCCTCACCGCAGGGAAGTTGGGATCATTGCAGAGCTCATAAGCTCGGAGCAGGGAAATCCCCAGTTGTTCGGAAAGTTCTTTCACAGAGTAAGCGGTTTTTGCCATTTGTATCCTCCAAGTATTTAGATTAAGGAAAATTCCCAATTTGATTATAGGCGCTCATTTTGCCTTTTGTCAAGTATTTTCTTTTTTTCTCTTGCCTCAATACAATTTGTGTGATATTATCTTTTTGGGGGGCGAAGAAGAAATGAAAAAGGTAAAAGAACCTACGGCAAAGTTTGTACAGCTCAAAAAGCACACAACCATCGGTGACAGAATCAAACAAGTTAGGGAAGCTCTTGGCTATACCCAAACAGAATTTGCTGACAGAATCGGTGTGGGCTTCTCCTCCATTTCCAAACTTGAAGCCAACATCAATAACCCAAGCCCAAGAACCGTAAAAGGCATATGCCATGAGTTTGGTGTAAACATAGATTGGTTACGCTTCGGCACAGGCGAAATGTTTTATGACCGCCTGACCGATGAAGAGATAACCGTCATTTTACGGCCATTCTTCGATAATGCAAGAATAGAAGCTGCCTTGCAATTGTTGAATATGCCAGTTGACGAATTTGAAGCATGGACAGCTGCTTTCAACGCTTTTCGTTTTTATACAAAGAAGGGAGGGCATGAATGAAGAAACGACCAAACAATGATGGATCAATCGGAAGGTATGGTGATCGCTGGCGTGGAAGATATACTGATCCTATCGATGGCAAGCAAAAGGCTGTGTATGGCACAACACAAGCCGAATGCAAGGTAAAGCTCGATGCTGTTCTCCACCAGATCAAAACCGGGGAGTATGTCAAGCCGGAGAAAATCAGTGTAGAAAAGTGGCTGCTGTTCTGGTTTGAAAACTATTACAGAATCAGCGTAAAGCCCTCCAGCGCATCCACCACAAAGAGCAATATCGACAAGCACCTGATCCCTTTCCTTGGCAAGCATGAGCTGCAAAAACTCCGGCCTGACCATGTACAGGCATTCATCCGTCAAAAGCAAGCAGAGGGAATATCGGCATCCACCATCAAACGGTATATCAAGGTTCTTCGGCAAGCACTCCGGCAAGCTGTTGAAAATGGCAAGATCAGAAAAGACCCCACCTCCTCCGCAAAGCTGCCCAAGGCAGAGAAAAAAGAAATTCCATTCCTGACAGCAGAGGAACAGGCCATCTTCCTTTCCCGGCTTCCCTCCAGCACAAACGGCAGGGCATTGCGTTTCCTGCTGGGTACTGGCTTGCGTGTATCGGAGCTGTGCGGTCTGCAATGGAAGGATATACAGCAGGACGGCCTGCATATCGAACGCATCAACATGACCTTCTATGATCTCCAAGAGGAAGGCTATACCAACATCACCGCTGCACCTAAAACCACCGCTGGAAAGCGCATTATTCCCCTTCCTGATCCTCTGCGCCAACTGCTGGAGGAACAGCGCAAAACACAAATGCAGGAGCGTTTGAGAGCTGGTTGTGCATGGGCATCCGGCGAACCGGGCAAAGGTGATACATTCATTTTTTGCAATGCCATCGGAAACCCGGCAGACCGTCACAACCTGAACCGTTCATTCCGTGCCATACTGACAAAATGCAATCTGCCCACCAGAGGAGTTCATGCTCTCCGGCACACATTTGCCACCAACTGGGTACAAAGAAGCCCAGACATATCTTCCCTTGCTCGTATACTGGGACATACCGATCCGGCATTTACTTACAAAACATACTGCCATGCAGACCAAACCAACATGGAAAAGGGTATGGAAGCCATGATGCAGACTATATGAAAAAGCAGGGTTTACCCCTGCTTTTTTGCTGGTTAGGTTATTTATTAGGTTATAGCCCTCAAAACAAGGCCATTTTCCGGCCTTTTTTTCATGCCTATAAACAACAAAAAACCCTTGATTTACAAGGGTTTTTGAGTTCTGGTGGAGCATAGGAGACTCGAACTCCTGACCCCAACACTGCCAGTGTTGTGCGCTACCAACTGCGCTAATGCCCCGCGAACGAGATTAAGTATAGCACAACAGAAAGGCTTTGTAAAGGGGTTTTTGAAAATTTTTTTGACTTTTTTCATCTTTTTTGTCAGGGTAAAAAAAATACCGCCTGCAAAGCACAGGCGGTACAGCCGGATTTTTGCATCCGGTCAGGTTATTTTTCAGGTTATTCTTCGGTTTCCTTCTTGCGGTTGCCCACTTTATCCATGATCACCAATACCAGAATGATCAGCCCGGTCACCAGGAAAATGCCCACCATACCCTTGAGCATAAGGATAGCCGCATCACCAATGTTCATTGCTTTCTTATAAGGAGCCAGCGTCAGGGAGGCATCCGCAGCTTTTTCGGCGTTCGCATTTGCTGTGAACTCAATCACCTTATCTGCCGTAGCATCGTTTTCATCTTCTGCAAAAGTATACTGCATGGTAAATTTCTTTTTTTCACCGGCGGCCAACTCTTCAATCTTCCAAACATCACTATTCACATTGTTAGCAATGGTGACGGCAGCAATAGCCTGCTGCGTTTTGTTGGAAACAGTCACTGTCACATTAACGACCTTGCCGTTGTACAGCTTTTCCGTCCGGTCAGCCGAAACAGTCAGAGCCAGAACAGCCGTACTTTCTTCTTTAGTAAGGTTAGTGTTATCAGTTTCTTCAGCAGCAGGAACCTTCTCATTTGCATCTTCTGCCAGCGCCATGGGCATTACAGCCGTAAGCAGCATCACCAGAAGGAAAAGAACAGACAATACTTTTTTCATTTTCATTTTCCTCCTTACATAAAGAAGCTGAGGATCAGGCCGCCGGCGATCACGGAAGCGATCTGGCCGGAGACGTTGACGCCCACGGTGTGCATGAGCAGGAAGTTCTGGGGATCTTCCTTCAGGCCCATCTTATGCACCACACGGCTGGACATGGGGAACGCGCTGATGCCGCAGGCACCGATCATGGGGTTGATCTTCTTCTTGCTGAAGATGTTCATCACCTTGGCAAACATCACGCCGCCGGCGGTGTCCACAATGAAAGCCACCAGGCCCAGACCCATGATCAGCAGGGTGTCGGGGCTGAGGAATTCCTGTGCCTGCATGCGGAAAGCGATGGTGAGGCCCAGGAACAGGGTGATCAGGTTTGCCAGCACCTTCTGGGCGGTTTCGGACAGGGAGTTCAGCACGCCGCATTCACGCAAAAGGTTACCGAACATCAGGAAGCCGATCAGCGCCACGGCACCGGGGGCAATAATGCCCACCAGCATGGTAACGATGATGGGGAACAGAATGCGGGTGGTCTTGGTCACGTTCTTCTGCTCGTAGGGCATACGGATGAGGCGTTCCTGCTTGGTGGTGAGCAGCTTGATCACCGGGGGCTGCACGATGGGCACCAGGGCCATGTAGGAATAGGCGGCCACCATGATGGCGCCCAGGTACTTGCTGCCCAATGTCTGGGCCACAACGATGGACGTGGGGCCGTCGGCAGCGCCAATGACGGCGATGGAAGCCGCATCATTGGGCAGGAAGCCGCAAACGCTGGCCATCATCAGGGTAAAGAAAATACCAAACTGAGCGGCCGCGCCAAAGAGCATAAGCTTGGGGTTATTGAGCACCGGGCCAAAGTCGATCATGGCACCGATACCAATGAACAGAAGCAGGGGAAACAGTTCGTTTTCGATACCGGCATTGAACAGGGTTTCCAGGGTTTCAACAGCGCCGGATTCGGGCAGGTTCACAAGGATAGCACCAAAGCCCATGGGAAGCAGCAGGCTGGGCTCCATGTCCTTTTTGATGGCCAGATAGATCAGCACCGCGCCAATCAGCCACATGATGGGCTGCTGCCAGGAAATATTGGCTACATTCCCCAGCAAGCTTTCAAAAAAATCACCCATAATGAGAAGACCTCCTCACATAATCATACATCTTATATCATAACAGATTTGCCCTTTCCATGCAAGAGAAAATCCGTCCGCCTTTACCCTTTCTTTACCGGCCAGATCACCCGGAACCGTTCAAACACCACCGGCATTTTTTCATGAAAGCAGCATCCATATTCCGCCATCTCCTGCCGGAAAAAGCATTCGTGCACCTGCCGCCAGTAGGCCAGGCTTTTGTCCCCTTCCCCTTCCATGGCCGCCATTTCCTGCGTCACTTCATCGTAAGGCAATACGGAAACCTCGGTATTTTCGATGATGCACACCGCTTCCTCCCGGCTGCTTAAGATCACGCTTTTGTCCCCTTTTTTCGGGATCACATCCCCATCCAGGGCATACAGTTCCCATGCGGATGAAGTAGCCCGCTTTTCTCCCGAAAGCACCAGGGCTGCCAGTGCATCCGGCGCATCGCCGAAAGCCCAGGCTTCATATTCCGTCTTTTCTTCTCCCACAGCCATGCAATAGGCACGCCACATTTCTTGTGCAGTCATTTTTCCGTCCCCTTCCAATACGGTAAAACAGTTTCGGCAATCCCTCTGGTTTTTCCTGCCGGGACTTGTGAAAGCATAGGGAAATATGCTAAAATAAGAAGAATTCTGTGCATAAAGGAAGTGCTGTTATGGCGCAAGGGCTGAAAGGCAAAACCGTGGGCATGATCGCCCTGGGCTGTGTGAAAAACCGGGTGGATTCCGAGCAGATGCTGGGCATGCTGAAACATGCCGGCTGCATCCTGACGGACGACCCTGCCCAGGCAGAGATCATCATCGTCAACACCTGCGGCTTCATTGCTCCCGCCAAGGAAGAAGCCATTGATACCATCCTGGAAATGGCCGAATATAAAGAAACGGGCAAATGCCGGGTGCTGTGTGCCACCGGCTGCCTTACCCAGCGCTACGGCGACACCCTCCGGGACGAAATTCCCGAAATTGACGTGATGCTGGGGGTAAACCGCTACGAAATGCTGCTGCCCCTGCTGGAAAAAGCATTGCAGGGAGAAAGGGCGGAAGACACCGCCGTCAGCCACCGCTTTCTGGAATGCGGCCGGGTGCTGACCACCCCGCCCTTTTCCGCCTATATCAAAACCGGCGACGGCTGCGATAACCGCTGCGCCTATTGCGCCATTCCCCTCATCCGCGGGCCATACCGCTCCAGAAGCCGGGAAGCTATCCTGGCCGAAATGAACCTGCTGGCCAGGCAGGGCGTGAAGGAGCACATCCTCATCGCCCAGGATACCACCCGCTACGGCATCGACACAAACGACAGCCTCTCTTCCCTGCTGGAAGCGGCCGCCAAAGTGGAAGGCGTGGAATGGCTCAGAGCCCTGTATATGTACCCCGATGAACTGGACGAAAAAACCCTGGACGTGATGGCAAAATACCAAAACATCTGCAAATACCTGGATCTGCCCCTCCAGCACGCCTCCCCCTCCCTGCTGAAAAGCATGAACCGCCGGGGCACGATGGACCATATCCGCAGCATGCTCCGCGGTGCCCGGGAAAGGGGCTTTTGCCTGCGCACCACCTTCATCGTAGGCTTCCCCGGCGAAACGGAAGACGATTTCAAACAGCTGATGGACTTCACCGAAGAAATGCAGTTTGACCGCATGGGCGCTTTCACCTTCTCCCCCGAAGACGATACCCCTGCCTTTGATATGCCCGGCCAGCTGCCGGAGGAAATCAAGGAAGAACGGCTGGACCGGCTGATGTCCCTGCAGGCCAACATCAGCAAGGCCCGGAACACCCTGCGCGTGGGCAAGGAAGAAAAAATGCTGGTCACCGGCTGGCAGGAGGGCACATACACCGCCCGCTCCCAGTGGGAAGCCCCGGATGCCGACGGCGAAATTCTGCTCCTTTGCGACAGGGAACTGCAGCCCGGCACCTTCGTCAAGGGCCGCATCATTGCCGCCGATGTGTACGACCTGACGGCCCGGGCCGATTGATCAAATATCTGGCGAAGCACGCTTTGTGCTTCGCTTTTTCTGTGTATTTTTCTTGCAAAGCAGGATGCATTATTGTATAATGATACACAGGAAAATATGGGATATTTGCAGCATTTTCATCCTCATTCCCCCACAACAAAGGAGGGTGTACTTTTGTATAAGGAGCAGCATGAAAACGACAGCCTTACCGGGCTGCTTTCCTATTCCTCTTTTCAAAAGGCCGTATCACTGTATACCGAAAAAGATCCAAAGGGCATGGAAGAAGGAAAATACGCCATGCTCTGTTTCAACATCCTCCGCTTTAAGGTGATCAACGACCTTTTCGGCTCCGAAGGCGGGGACGGGCTATTGATTTTTGTGGCCGATCAGATCCGCAAGCTGGGGGGCGAAAACTGCCTGGCCAGCCGCACCCATTCCGACCACTTCTGCCTCTTCCTCCCCATCACCGACGATACTCTTCCCACCCGGCTGGACCGGTTTACCGACACCATCGAAAACTGCGCGCCGGATTTTGAAGTGATCTGCCACGTGGGCGTGTATGTGACCAACCGCTCCGACGTGCGCACCGACGGCATGATCGCCCGGGCATTGCTGGCCTGCTCCTTCGTAAAGGAATCGGTGGACAAACGCTATGCCTTCTACCACACCTCCATGCGCACCCAGCTTCTGCTGGAACAGGAAATTATCAACAACATGTCCAAGGCGCTGGAAGAAGAACATTTTCAGGTGTATTACCAGCCCCAGTATAACCACATTACCGGCCAGCTGGTGGGCGCGGAGGCGCTGGTGCGCTGGCTGCATCCCAAGCGCGGGCTCATTTCCCCCGCCGTATTCATTCCCGTGTTGGAAAAGAACAATTTCATCATGAAGCTGGACCTTTACGTTTTCGAAAAAACCTGCGCCCTGCTGCGCCGCATGATGGACGAAGGCATTACTCCCGTCCCTCTTTCCGTGAACGTAAGCCGGCTGGATATCCTCTACCCCGACCTGCCGGAGCAAATGGAAAATATCCGTAAGAAGTATCGGGTACCGGTGGAATGGCTGCGGGTGGAAATTACAGAATCTGCCATGCTGGACGGCATCGAAAAGCTGACCCAGTTCATTGCCAAAATGCACACCCTTGGCTTCAACATCGAAATGGACGATTTCGGCAGCGGCTATTCCTCCCTGAACATGCTCAAAAACCTGGACCTGGATACCCTGAAACTGGATATGCGCCTGCTTTCCGACGAGGGCAGCGATAAGAACAACGGCGCCGTGATCCTCACCGGACTGGTGCGCATTGCCAAATGGCTGGGCCTGCCCATCATCGGCGAAGGGGTGGAGCATAAAGAACAGGCCGATTTTCTGGCCTCCATCGGCTGCAGCTATGTGCAGGGCTTTCTCTACTCCCGGGCGATACCGGAAGCAGATTTCTATTCCCTGGTGCAAACCCAGAAGCTGGGGGAAATTCAGTCCCCCATGCAGCTGATTGAAAACATGAATTCCGCCCAGTTCTGGAACCCCATGAGCATCGAAACCCTGATTTTCAACAACTACGTGGGCGGCGCCGCCGTGATGGAATACCGTAGCGGCCGGCTGGACCTGGTGCGCATCAACAAAAACTTCATCCGGGAGCTGGGCGAACACCTGACGGAAGAAGACGTGCTGAAATGGCAGCCCTTCGATCACATGGATGATGAAAACAAGAACATCTTCCTGTCCGCTGCCAACCGTGCCATTGAAACGGACACCGAGCAGGAATGTGAAACCTGGAGCCGTATGCCCTCCCGGAAAGAACCCGTTTGTGTACGGGTCACCATGCGGATGATCGCCAACAGCAGCGATAACGTGATGTTCTACATCCAAATCCGCAACATCACGAAAGAAAAGAAAGCCCAGTACGATATGATCCGCAGGGAAAAGCTTTTCCGCGCCGCCAGCGAACAGGAAAACATCTATTACTGGGAATATGACATCAAAACCAAGGAAATGATCCCCTGCTTCCGCTGCAAGCGGGATCTGGGCCTGCCGGAAGTACTGGCCAATTACCCCGAATCCGCCTTTGAACGGCATGTGATCGCCCCGGAAGCGGCGGATAAATACCGCCTGCTGATGCAAAGCATCGACGCCGGGCTGGCCAGCGCGGAAATGGTGGTGCCGCTGACGGACGAGCACATCCCCTTCCGCATCCGCTATACCACCGAATTTGACGAAGCCGGCTGCCCCATCAAGGCCTATGGCTCCGCCACGCCCGTAGATTAACCAACCGGAGGAAGACGAAATGACGTCCCTGAAGAAAATCCTGTCCCTTATTCTGGCCGGCAGCATGCTGTGCGGCATGTTCTTGCCCGCTGCCTGCGCCGAAAGCCTGTTCACGGAAGAAATGGTGCAGCGCTCCCTGATCAGCGTGGGCAACACCCAAAGAATCAGCAAAGCCATTGAAAAAGCAAAGAACGGCGAAGACGTGACGCTGGTGTACCTTGGCGGCTCCATCACCGAAGGCGCCGCCGCCCAGCCCCAGAAAACCCATTGCTACGCCGCCCTTTCCGCCAAAATGTTTGCCGAAAAATTCGCCGCAGACGCCGATAAGGTGCACTATGTCAACGCCGGCATTTCCGGCACCCCTTCCCGCCTTGGCATCACCAGGCTGCAGCAGGACGTGCTTTCCAAAGGCCCCGATGTGGTGTTCATTGAGTTTGCCGTCAACGACAGCAACGACAAGCAAAGCCAGATGGTGTACGAAAGCCTGGTGCGCAAGCTTCTGCAAAGCGAAAACGCCCCTGCCGTGGTGCTCATTTTCACCCTGCTCAATTCCGGCTACTCCTGCCAGCCCCATATGAGCCAGATCGGCCAGTATTACGACCTGGGCATGATCAGCGTGAAGAACGCCCTGCAGCCGGAATTCACCGCCGGCCGCATGACCTTCTCCGACTACTCCAAGGACTACGCCCACCCCACCACCGAAGGGCACGCCTTCATTGCCGATATGCTGGGTTACTACTTTGACCAGGCTGCTTCCACCGCCCCCAGCGACTATGTGATGCCCGAAACGCCCCTCATCGGTAATTTCTGCGAAAGGCTGGTCAACATCCGCCCCGGCGACCCCATCATCCTCTCCGAAGGCAGCTTCCCCCAGGATGTGGCTGCCTGCTATTCCTACCTCAAGGGCTGGAAGCACACCATGTATACCAAGACCGAGCCCATGGTGCTGGAAGTGAAGGGCGGTCCTTTGTTCCTTGTGTTCAAACAGGAAAACAACGAAAAATGCGGCAACATGGAGGTATGGGTGGACGGCGCCCTGAAAACCACCCTCTCCGGCCACAGCACCTCCGCCTGGGGCAACCCGGTTACCGAAATCATCGGCATCGGTGACGTAACAAAAACCCACACCGTGGAATTCCGCATGGCTGAAGGCGATCATATGAAGCACTTCACCATTCTGGATCTGGCTTACGTGCCCACCGCCGAATAATCTTCATCGGTTCAATAACATAGAAAACCGGAATGCATTGCACTCCGGCTTTTTTCTATGCAATTTGTCCGTAAAGATGAGAAACATTTCAGAGCGTGATGTTCACATGCTCGCCCTCATGGGTATCCACTTCCACCAGCACCCAATCCGGATGGCTTCTCTTGTAATCTTTCAGCACCTGAGCCGCTTTACGCAGCTGTTTGCCGGTGTAGCGGGTTCCGTCCTTTTCCTTGATAAAGGCGGACGCCAGCGTGGCCGACACAGGGTTCAGCAGCAATCCGGTGGGAACATGCAGATCGACCCTGGTCTCCCCATTTTTTGTTACAAAAATTCTCATAGCTTCACTCCACGTAAATGTACACCGTGGTGCCGTCGCTGGATTCCACTTCCATCAGATTGCCCGTCACGCCTTTGTTCACCATGTCCAGAACCTGGGCAAAATCAATCTGCTGCAGGGCTGCATTGCCGCTCACCTGGGGCATGGCCATGCCGGTTTCAACCGCCACCTGCACCAGCGCCATGGGCACGGAAATGCGTACCCGATCCCCATTGCCGGTATCCACTTTCATGCGCAGCATCATGTCCCGGATGTCCTTGCGCTTTTCTTCCGGCACCAGCTGCACCTGGGCCTGGGCCACCTGCTTGCCGGACAGCAATTCGTCCACCGTCACGCCAAACAGTTTGGCCAGCACGGGCAAAAGCGTAATGTCCGGGCAGGTCTGTTCATTTTCCCACTTGCTGACGGCCTGGGCGCTGACGCCCACTTTTTCCGCCAGTTCCTCCTGGGTCATACCCGCTTCCCGGCGAAGCGCTGCAATGCGCTTTCCCAATGTTTCGTTCATGTTTTTTCTTCCCCTTTCGTTCGGATGGCTATACTGTACCATCCAAACCCGCTGTCCGGAAGCGAACAACGGTTGATTTTCACGCTTTTTGCTCAACCATTGGTGGAATATTCACTCAACCATCGGTTGTTGCCCGTTTTCAGGGCAGCTGATTGCCCGCCGCACGGTACAACGCATACCATTCTTCCCTTGTCAGCTCCACATCACCGGCCATGGCAGCAGAACGCAGACGGTCCGGGTTGGTGGTGCCGGTGATCACCTGCATTTTCGCAGGATAGCGCAGCAGCCAGGCATAAGCAATGGTGTCGGCATGCACGGCATATTTTTCCGCCAGCGTGTTCAGCACTTTGTTCAGTTCCTGATACTTTTCGCTGCCAAGGAAGGTGCCGGCAAAAAAGCCATACTGCAGGGGCGACCATGCCTGCACCGCGATCCCGTTCATCCGGCAATATTCCAGCACGCCCCCGTCCCGGTTGATGGCAGGGTCAATGGCCATGTTCACATTGAACGCCGCATCCAGCATGGGGGTGTGCGCAATGCTCATCTGCACCTGATTGGCGGCAAGGGGGAACGTCACCCCCATTTTCAGCAGCTGCATCTGCATGGGGTTCATGTTGGATACGCCAAAGGCGTCCACCTTGCCCGCCCGATGCAGCGTCTCAAACGCTTCCTGCACTTCTTCCGGCTCCATCAGTGCATCCGGCCGGTGCAGCAGCAAGCAATCCAGATGATCCGTTTTCAGCCGCTGCAGGCTGCCCTCCACGGAGCGAATAATATGCTCCTTAGAAAAATCGAAATACCCACTGCGGATGCCGCATTTGGACTGGATGACCATCTTTTCACGTAAAGAAGCATCCCTCTGCAGCAAGCCACCAAACACTTCCTCGCTCTTCCCGCCGCCATAAATATCGGCATGGTCAAAAAAATTGATGCCCGCATCCAGCGCCGTGCGTACAAAAGTATCCGCCGTCTTTTCATCCATGCCGGCAATGCGCATGGTACCGGCGGCGATCACGGACGCCTGCTTGCCTGCTCCAAAGGGAATGTACTTCATATTGCTCCTCCTTCAATGGTTTGATATACCTTTTCGCTCCAGGCCCATATGTCCAGGCCCTGATGATCCACTATTTTCAACCTTGGCCGCAATTCCTCCGGTATGCAGGGCATCATTTCCCCTGCCAGATACCCGGGGATCACGATCCATTCCACCCAGTCTTTCAACACAATCCCGTCCCGGATCTTCATGGGCAGCACGCCGTCGAACACAGCATCCGGGTGTTTTGAAAGCCTGTCATACAAAAAATAGAACCGTACGCCGGGTATAAATTCGTCACTCAAATCTCTTTCTTCCGGAAAGCGGCCCAGCTTTCTTTCCATCACCAGCCTGTCCCCGGCCTGGCAATTGCCCCATGACAGCATAACATAATGGAAATAATCCGCCGGGTCATGGGCCGCATTTCGCTTTTCCAGCATCAGCTCTTCCGCCGCTTTTCCCCTTGCCCGCACGGCAGACAACAGCATGCCGCCTGTCAATATGCTCTTTGCGTTTTCCGGCGATGCCGTGTGGCACACCCATCGGGTCAGGCATCCGCCTTGCCGGCAAGCCGTACATTCCTGTATTTTTTCCGGCGGCGGCACTTGCCATAATTTTTCCGGTGCCGCCAACGCATCCTCTATTTCATTCTTCAGCGCACGGTCTTCGCACATAAGCGGACATAATCTTCCGTTTGCCTTCTCATAACACACAAATTCCGCCAGGCATCGCTTCTCCCATTCATTCAAACGGGGATAGTCAGCCAGTTTTTTGTACAGCACGCCGTCCCACACTTCGGTAAAGTCGAAACGCCCCACCTGAATTTTCATTGTGCATCCTCTCCGCCTCTTTCTGCCCTGATTATAGCACAGGTTGGTTCTTTTTCCAAGAAGAACCTCTTTCTTCCCGGCCCTCATCGACATAGTTCCTCAAAAAGGGCAGCAAAAAGCCGCTGTGCTTTCGCACAGCGGCCATGGTGTTTACTTAGGCTGATTTCTCAGCGCGAACCTTACTTAGCGTTGTAGGTGTCGCACAGAGCCTGCCAAGCGGGCAAGCCAGCTTCGATCAGGGAAGCCACGTCGCTACCGGCCAGGCCCCACAGCAGGGAGGAGCCGAGAACGTCGTTCTGGGTGCCCAGGTACACAACCTTGTTGTCGACGGCGTGTTCGCCCTGACGCAGCATAGCGTAGGTTTCGTCCACAGCGCGTTCGTCAGTGTAGTTGTACTTGTTGCCGATCCAAGCGTCTTCATCGTCATAGCCGGGGGTGGGGTTGGTCCACAGGTCGATGAAGAAAGCGATGGTCTTGATCTGATCTTCGGTGTAAACCTTGGGGATCAGAGTGGTGTTTTCAGAAGCAACGTGCAGGTAGGTGTCGCCAGCATTGGGAACGGGGAAAGCAACGCAGCCCCATTCGTCTTCCATGTCAGCCATTTCGGAATTGTCGTTGTAGCCGCCGTAGGTCTGGTATACGTAGAAAGCGAACTGGCCTTCCTTCCAAGCCTGCTTGTACCAATCCCAGTTGGCATCGGCGGGGGTGTGCATCCAGTAGTTGGCCTGGATGTTCTTGCCCCAGTTCAGAGCGTCAACGGTAGCCTGAGAGGTCATGGTGGGCTGCAGCTTGCCATCAGCGTCGAAATCGAAGAAGGAGCCGCCATTGGCGAAGGTAGCCAGCACGTACATATCGTCGCCGGAACCGGAGATGCCCCACTTGTCAACAACGCCGTCGTTGTCGGTGTCCAGGGTGCACTTCTTCAGCAGATCTTCCAGGGCAGCCCAGGTCCAGGTGCCTTCAGCCTGCATGTCATAGATGGTGTTCCAGTCGATGTTGGCTTCTTCCAGCAGACGCTTGTTGAAGTACACGCAGCCGCGGGGTTCGGTAGCGCCGGTGGACACGCCGTACACTTCGCCGCCGATTTTCCAAGCGTTCAGGGTGAAGGGATTCCACTTTTCAGCGGAGAAGTCATAGTCGCCCCAGGAAGCGGCATAGCCGTTAGCAACCAGGGAGCCAACCTTGCCGGGCTCGATGATGTAAGCGCGGAGGCTGCCATCGGGAGCGCCGTAGAAGTTGATCATTTCTTCAGCGCAGGTGTTCCAGTCGCCGCCCTGCTTCTGTTCTACCTTCACATTGTAGGTAGCTTCGATCCAGTCACGGTAGTCGTACTGAGCCTGCTGTTCTTCGGTGGGTTCGGCAGCGCGGGCGCCGTCGCCAGACCAGTAGTCATAAATGGTGATGGTGAGGGGTTCAGCCTGAATCATTTCTTCCACGACGGCGGGATAGCCTTCGGGAGCTTCGGCCAGAGCAGCAACGCTCACAGTGAGCATCATGACAGCCAGAAGCAGAGCAACCAGTTTCTTCATGTTGGAGTTCCTCCTTTTTATTTTCCATACAAACGTTTCGTTTTCACGCAAGACGTTTGCATAGTTACAATGGAATTTTGCAGCTCAGCTGCATCTTCTTGGCACATTATACACCATATTTGCCAAATATGCAAGATATTTTTGTGTATATTCTGTACATTTTTATTCCTATGTTATTCCTTGCTGCCGGTCATGGTGAGGGACTTGACGAAAGTCTTCTGCGTGAAGCAGTACAGCACGATCAGCGGGATGCAGCAGATAAGCACGCCGATGGAGATCAGCTGCTGCTGGCGGCCGTTGGGAATGATCACGGCCTTGCTGGCATCCTTGGAGAAATAACGGCCCATGCGGCTGACGATGGAAGACAGCTGGATGGAGTAGATGGAATACTTGGCCTGCAGGAAGTTGCGGGAGTAGAACAGGTCCGTCCACTGCCATACAAAGCCGAACAGGAAGCAGCTGGCGATGGTGGGCAGAGCGTCGGGCAGCATGATCTTGGTGAAGGTATGCACCGTACCGCAACCGTCGATGTAGGCAGCTTCTTCCAGGCTCTTGGGCACGCCCTTGAAATACTGGCGAAGCATGAAGATGTACAGGCCGTTCTTCAGGCCCATGCAGGTGATGCTCATCAGAGCATAGGGCAGGATGGAGGTACGCAGGTTGATAGGCTTGCCGTCATTCAGCGCCCGCACGATGCCAAGGAAGTCAAAGTTGGCAAAGTACATGTAGAGGGAGGTCTGGATGGTGGTGGGCGGCACAACGATCAGCATGATCACGCAGGCAAACCAGAATTTCTTCAGCGGGAAATCATAGCGGGCAAAGCCATAGCCTACGATGGTGCAGCTGATCACCTGCAAGACGGATACCAGCAAGCTGGTCCACAGGGTGTTCCACATGGAGCGGGGGAAGTCCGTCAGGTTGAACACGTGCTGATAGTTTTCCAGCGTCACTTCACGGGGCACCAGCACAACGGTGGAGTCGTACAGGTCCTTTTCCACCATGAAACCGGTGGAAAGACGCATGAGCAGGGGCTGGATGATCATGAAGCACATGCCAAACAGCAGCAGCGCACGGATCACGGAGACGGCCGTGCTCTTCACCTTCCGCTTCAGCAGATAGCCTTCACTGCGGCGGTTGCGGTCCCAGAAGCTTTTGTTGGAACCGATAAATACGGTCTTGCTCTTACTCATAAGACTTCACCGCCTTCGAGATAATGAAACTGCTCACGCCGATGAACACCAGGGCAATGCCGAAGTAAATCCAGCTCATGGCGGCGGAAACGCCCCACTTGGCGTCCTGGTAGGTGATGTCGTAGATCAGTTCCATAACTTTGTTATCGTTCTTCATGAAGAAGTCGATGATGGTGTAAATGCAGTTGACCAGCAACAAGGGGCTGACCATGGGGAACGTGATTTTCCAGAAGGATTCCCAGGCGGAGCAGCCTTCCACATCCGCTGCTTCATACAGGGAGGGAGAAATAGCCTGCAAGCCGGACAGGAACACGATGATCTGGATACCGGAAGCCATCACGATGTCGTAGATGGAGTCGATCATGGTGAACACCACGTCGAACACGCCGGCGCCTACACCGGAAACGGACAGCAGATCCTGCAGCGATGCAGAAAGGTTCACGCCGCCCGATTCTTCCACACTCTGGGCCAGGCCGCTCATCATGTCGTAGAATTCGTTTTCGTGTTCAATGCCGGGCAGAACGCCGGAGGACAGGATAACCGGCAGGAAGAAGATGGCGCGGCACAGGGTGCGGCCCTTGAATTCCTGGTTCAGGATAACAGCCACCACAAAGCTTACCACCAGGGTAGCAATGGTGTTGATGGCCATCTGACCGATTTCTTCCACCAGCAGGGTGTTGTATTCAGGGTCTACGCGAAGGGCGGTATTGTAGTTGTCCAGGCCCACATACTTCATTTCGTAGCCCTGGCCGGATACCAGCTTCACGTCATTGAAGCTCATGATGAAGGATTCCACCATGGGCTTGGCCATGAACAGCAGGAAACCGATGATGAAGGGCAGGATGAACCAGGTGCCGGTGCGGGCACTGCGTGCCCGCATGGTCCTGTACACGTCGTTGCCGGGGATATAGATCTTAAATGCATCCAAAATGCTGTCATACCAATGTTTTTCGTGCATGGATCATTGCCCCCTTTCCACAGTGTAATCACGGGCTGCCACTTCAACGCCGCCTTCACTGTACGCTTCGCTGGAATAGTTTACATATACCTTGGTACCATCTTCGTAGGTAGTCACAGCCACATCATTCGTCAGCTGCTGATGGTCCACAATGCGCAGCTGGTTCAGGCCCTTGGCATCTTCCTGATACCGGGTGATCATGCCGATGGCATCTTCCGCCCAGGCATCATAGCTGGAGCCGAACAGGCTGGAGTGCACCGTGTCCTGCAGCACCTTGGCATCGTTGGCCATGAAGGTGAAGTTCAGGCCGCCGCCGCATTCCACGCAGCGGAGGAATTCCTGATAATAGTCGCCGGACAGGTTGATGGGATCGCCGGTGTAGTCTTTCAGGCCATGGAGGGCGATCTGATAGAAAGGCACCATCCGGTCCAGAATGGAGTACTTGGTACCGGTCATATCCACATCGGTGATGATGTCGGCGTAAGGCAGGGCGTAGTCGTTGCCCACACGGATCATCACAGCCTGGCCGGCCGCCTTGGCGTCCTGCATGCTCTTGATGTTCATGGCCTTCACCTGTTCGCGGGTGACAGTGTTCTTGGGGTTATAGTCACCGCTGAGGAAGGAGCCGATATCACGGAAGGAAACGCCGGCTGCATCCGTATCGTCCAGGAAGCGGATCAGGGTATCCGTCCGGTCCTTGGCGTATTCGGGACGCACCAGGTAGTAGTCTTCCAGCCAGTCCTGAGGAATGAAGGTGATGGGGTCATACCGGGTGATGACCACCTGTTCGCGGGTGGTATAGCGGGCTGCATCGCCAAAGGGCATGAAGCCTTCCAGAATACCGCTGTTGTAGGCGAAGCAGGAAATGCCATCAAAGTACAGGTTCACGCCCTTCTCCTGAGAAGAGGTGATCAGCTGCTGCATGCCCCGCTTGCCGCCCAGTTCGTTCAGAACGTTGACGCTCTTGATAACTTCCTGGGTAATGCCGCCGTTCATCCAGCCGCTCATACGCACGTTCAGGTTTGCAACGCCCTTTTCCGTCAGCTCGGCAATAATTTCTTCTGCCTGGGCGAAGGTGGTGGTGGCAAACACGGAATCGATGGGCAGGCCGAACTTGACAACCGTCTTGTCAATGGCACCCACCAGTTCCACGGATACGGGCACTTCTTCGGAAGCCTTGGCATCCTGGAACAGTTCGTTTTCCCGCAGATAATCGCCGTAAGCGGTGGCCATGTCCACATAGCTGTCGCTGGGAACAAAGCGGTAACGATGGGTTACGGTGTCTTCGGGAATGGTGGATTCAAACATGTACACCAGCTGTGCCGTCTTGGCGGACACGTTGTACTGGTCGCTGTGGAGCACGTTGTACTTGGCGTTGAGCCAGTTATAGCTGTTGTTGCGCATGCTGATGTCGGCCTGCACACCGCCGTAGGAGGTGCCGCCTTCCACGATGCACACGAAGGCAGAGCCGTTCTTGGCCATGCCGAACACCGGGAAGGTAGCCCGGGTTTCGTTGATCAGTTCCTTACGGGTCACAGCATAGTCCCAGCCATAGTTATTGGCATAGTACACACTCTGCTGCAGCTTGCCGTTGTTCAGGTTGATCAGGGCGCCGCCACCTTCGGGCACGAACATGAAGCCTTCGTCCTGAGTATTGGCTGCGCCAAACATGGGCAGGGGCGTGATATGGGTCATGGGATAGCCTTCGGTGAAGCGGAACGCTTTGTAGGGCATTTCCACAACCAGATCATTGCCTTCCAGGCGATAGATCAGCGTAATGTTGAAGACGGCTGCCGTGCTTTCCTTGGTGCCGGCCACCAGCTGCATATCCTGGTCATAGTCCGCCTGGGTGTATCCGGCTTCGGCGAAGTATTCTTCCACCTTCTTCTTGCCGTTTTCCTTCACGTCGGACTTGAGGATGTACAAGGGCTGTTCCAGCACAGAGGGGTACATGGCAATGATTTCCGCATGCTTGGTTTCATCCAGCTTGGCAGGATCGTACAGGGAATAGTTACTGGACAGCTTTTTCTTGGTGGCCTTTTTCATCTGTTCCGTAAAAGCGTCGTAACGTTCCTTGGTGATTGCCTGGGGAATCAGGTAGCTCTTTTCAATCTTACCCACGGCGTAATCCACCTGAATGGCACCGTCTTCCAGCTGCTTGATCTGGTAGTTGCCGTTTTCGATGGAGTACTTGTAGTTGTTGATTTCCACGGGGCCAAGGGAAGTGCTGTAGGTCAAAAGAATGGTGGACTGCAGGTTTTCCTTATGGCCGGTGTTGGCGATGGGGTCGTTGGCGCCGTCCGTGGGGTTGGACAGCCATTCGGCGCCGCTGGTCTTATCCACAACCTTGAAGAAGGTGGTGGTGGGGTCCAGTTCGAAGGACAGGAACTCGTTTTCCATTACCAAAGGCGTTTTGTCGCCTTCGTAATTGTAAACGGTGGGGGTATACATGTGGGGCGTTTCGTCCTTGCTGTACAGCGGGATGCCCACAAAAATCACCAGTGCGGCAAGCAGCGCCAGCACAATGACCCAGGGAAGCAAGCGTTTAATGATTTTTTTCATTCTCTTACTCCCTCCTTAATACAAACGGAATGCCACTTCGCGGTAGATGGAAACGAAGAAGCTCAGCGCGTCGCTCAGCAGGCTGAAGAACACCAGCATCAGGAAGATGATGATCAGGGCAGCCAGCACGGTGGCGATCAGGAAGATCAGGGTCTTCCCGGGGCTGTAGTCATGCACCTGCATTAGGCCGATGAAGGCCAGGGCCAGGGAATACACAACGCTAACGCTCATCAGCACGGTGTAGAAGGCCGCTTCGTCAAAGGCGATGATGTTGGAGATGAACACCAGGGGCAGCTGAATGACGATATAGGGCACCAGCGCATAGCACATGGCGGTGTAAATATCGCTGAAACGGCCTTTACCATCGAACAGGGTGGTCAGGCTCCAGTTGCCCAGGCACAGGATCAGGAAGGGCAGCAGCAGGGAGGCTGCCTGTTCAAACACATTGATGTACTGGAGCGGTGCGCTGACAAACTGGAAGTTGGTGTACATCAGCTTCAGCACATGGGTGATCAGGAACAGGACCAGGAACGTGGTGGCTGCCGCAACGGAGCCCTTCTTTTCGTGTGCCAGGTCCCAGAACCCATCGAAGGGATGGAAGCAGACATACTTGGCATACTTCAGGGCGGCAACATAGCGTTCCCATTTTTCCTTACGGGCGCTGGGCGCTTTTTCTTTATTTGACAACTTGATTGCGCTCATATGCTTCCACCTCCATCTTCTTTTTCTTGATCGACCGCAACACCAGCGGAATGATGATGATCACCGCAAGCACGGCCACCATCCATCCGATGTTTTCTTCCACCCAGATCTTACGCCACAGGCGGAAGGCGCGGCCATAGTTGTCGCGGTCCATGGCCATCTTGAAGTAATCCATGGCTTCAGTGAATTTTTCCTGACGCATCAGGGCACGGCCGATGCCGATGAAGGCCAGGTTGTAGTTGGCGTTCATCTTCAGCACGTCTTCCCACAGCGCGGCAGAACCGTCATAGTCGCCCTTGAGGTACGCTTCGCTGGCAGCGAAGATGAGGTTGCCGTATTCAGTGGGGGTAAAGAGGGTGATGGCGCCTTCGTTCTGGTCCAGCACCAGCAGGTCATTGCCCATATGCTCGATGGAAATGGCGGAAGAGAACACGCCTTCGCTGTTGCCCAGGGAGCCGAACGCCCACAGCATGAAGCCCTGGGAGTCATAGCCGAACAGGCGGCCGCGGGTACGGTCCAGCGCAACGTAAATGTCGTTGTCCAGCACCGTGATATCCATGAACTTGGTGGGGCCATGGTAGTCGGTGGTGCCTTCCTGCCAATACAGTTCACCGATGGGAGGATAACGGTCATTCTTGATGAGAATGTCGCTGCCCACGCCGTTCAGGCGGCGGATGGGCTGGGCGTTATCCCACAGAAGGTCGTATTCGCTGAAGGAAATGTTGGTGGCGTAGATGAAGGAATCTTCGTCCATGTAGATGTTGCAGTATTCGGTGGGCACGAATGATTCCTGCTGCGCCCGCTGCTCTTCCGTCATGAAGAAAGTTTTCCAGATATAGTCCACCAGGCTGTAGGACACCTTGTTGGCGCCCACATAGCCGGTGAACTGGCCGTCGGCCTCAAACTTCACCACACCCTTGTTCACGTTGGTGGCCAGGGTGAACACGCGGCCGGAGTTGTCCACAACCAGCTTGTTGGGCAGGAAAGACAGGCTCTGGTCGAAGGTGGTGTCGCTGGGCTTGGTGAAGGCCTGAATGAAGTTCAGGTCCTTGTCCACTTTCACCACGCGCTCGTTGTTGGTGTCGGCAATGTACATGTTGCCTTCTTCATCCACGGCGATGTCGCCGGGGGTGTTGAAGTTGGTCACGTCGGTGCCGGTAATTTCCTTGATTTCCCGGTTCAGGGTGAACGTGTTGCCGTCCCGGAGGAGTTCCAGGATGCGGCTGTTGCCGGTATCCACAACATAGAGGTAATTGCCCTGTGCGAACAGGCTCTGGGGGCGCTTCATGGCCACTTCCAGGCCCAGGTCGCCGCTGTAAATCACGTTGCTTACGCGATAGGCGTCGGGCGATTCACGAATGTCGGACCAATAGTCGTAATTGTAAGTGTACGTACTGGCGAAGCCATCGTCCGCAGCCAGTGCACAGTTGACGGAACTCATCAACAGCACAGCTGCCATGATCAGCGCCAGAATCCTGATTTTTGCTTTCACAAATCGTTCCTCCTTCTGAAATGAATGGAATGAGGGAATCCCTTGGCTTAGTCCTTGATACCGGAGCTTGCCATGGTTTCCAGGATCTGGCTCTGGCTCAGAATGAAGATCAGGATGGGCACGGACATAACCACCACGGTTACGGCCGCAGCCTGACCGGTACGGGCGATACCGCCTGCCTGGATCTGCTGGAAAGCATACACCAGGGTTTTCTTGGCTTCGGAATAGATCACGGTGGCAGCGCTGGAGTTCCACAGGGACTGCACGCTGAAGATGATCACGGTCAGCCAGGCGGGCTTGACGTTGGGCATCACGATGCTCCAGAAGATGCGGAATTCGCCGGCACCGTCGATGTGCGCCGCTTCGATCAGGGCGGTGGGCAGGCTTTCCATGAACTGCTTCATCATGAACAGACCGATGGGGGCTGCAAATGCGGGCAGCAGGAGGGCCCAGTAGGTATCGATCATGCCCAGCTTGCTCATGATCACGTAGTTGGGAATACCCGTTACGTAACCGGAGAACATCAGGGCGGTGACAACGATGTTAAAGAAGGTACGGCCGCCGGGAAAATCATACTTGGCCAGCACGAAGGCAGCCATGGAAGCGATGATCAGGTGGCCGAAGGTGCCGAAGAAGGTGATGAACACGGTGTTGATCAGGTAGCGGCTGAAGGGCACCCAGCTCTGCCCCATGGTAACGATCAGGTCCGAGAAGTTATCCAGCGTGGGATGCTGCGGGAAGATCGTCGGGGGGAAGCGGAACAGTTCATCCAGCGGCTTCAGGGCGGAACCGATGGCAAAAATCAGCGGGAAGGCCATGGCCAGGGCCACGATGGCCAGCATCAGATAAATGCCAAAGTCGCCAAGGAGGGAGCGGTTGGGATGGCGGCGCTTGAAGATGTGCTTCTTGGGCTTTTCGATCTTCTCGCCCCGCAGTTCGGCCAGGCGGTGCAACTCGTCCGCGCGGCTCTTCTGGGTGGGCTTGCCGGGCCAGTTGGCGTAGATGTGGTTGAACGCCTTCACGCCGGTGTTCAGCATGAGCACGTATTCCTTTTCATCGGCCATTTTCATGGTGATGGTGGAAGACATGCCGCCGTTGCGCACATTCTTCAGTGCACGGATGTGGGAATATTCGAATTCGAATACGGTTTTGCCCTTCTTGTCAATGAAAGCGGCGCTGGTCTGGCTGCAGTTCAGTTCACCTGCGGCCACTTTCTTTCCCATTACATTCAGGGTACCCTTGGATTTGATCATATTTTCACTCATATCAGGTACCCACCTTTTCCAATGCAGCAGAAATGGCTTTCTTGCTGAGAATCATGATAAGGAACAAGAGCGTTGCGATGGCGGAAGCGTAACCCATTTCGAAGCGGCTGAAGCCGTAGTCGAACAAGTGGGTCACAACGGTGCGGGCGGCATAGTCCGTGGAGGGATAGCCGGCCAGGGCGCGGGGCACGTCGCACACGTTGAACGCGGAGGTGATGCTCATAACGGCACCGAACAGCAGCATGGGCTTCATGCTGGGCAGGGTGATGTGGTACAGCTCCTGCCAGCGGTTGCGCACACCGTCCACATAGCCGGCTTCGTACATGCTCTTGTCGATGCCCTGGAAACCGGCCACGAAGGAAAGGAAGCCGGTGCCCATGCTCATCCACAGAATAACGATGATCAGAACAGGCATGATGTAGGCGGGGTTGGTGAGCCACAGCAGAGGCGCATCGATGAAGCCGAAGTCCATCAGGATGGAGTTCAGGTAACCGTAAGCGTCGCCGCGGAAGATGATGGAGAAGATGGTGTAGGCGTTACCGGCGATACTGGGCGCATAGAAGATCACCACGGCGATGGCGCGCAGCCACTTGGGAAGCTCGTTGATGAACCATGCGAACAGGAAGGACATGATGTAGCCCACCGGGCCGGTAATGACTGCAATAACGAAGGTGTTTTTCACAGAGGTGAGGAACACTTCGTCCTGAAGCACCAGGTTGATGTAGTTCTGCACACCCACAAAACGGGCAGGCTCCAGAATGTTGTAGTAGGTGAAGCCGTAGTAGATGGACGTACAGATGGGAAGAATGAAGAACGTGAAGAACAAAATGGCATAGGGCGCCAGGAACAGATAGCAAACCTTCATGCGCTTGGCCTTGTCAAAGCCGTAACGCAGTTTGTCCGCCTTCATGTCGAAGTAGCGCTTGCCGAAGGATTTAGTCTGCATAGTGCTCATTGCTTTCCCTCCTCTCACTCAAGCGGCAGATTGAATTCGCGGCGCTTGATCTTGATTTCTTCATTGATGGTACGGGTATAGGTCAGCAGGGTTTCGCGGGGATCGTCCTTGTCGTTGATGACCTTGCGGATGGCGTTGGTCATGTGACGGGTGGTGGAGTAACCACCGGCGATTTCCGGGAAACCTACGCCCCAGGCCTGCATTTCTTCCAGCACCTTCAGCTGATCGGCACTCCAGGCCAGCTGAGTGAGGGCCACACGGTTGGCCGTGGCATAGCGGGCGGAGGCGCCCAGCACGCTTTCCATTTCACGGCCGAAACGCACCTGAGCATCGGCGGAGGTCCACCACTTCATGAATTCCCAGGCATTCTGCTTCACCTTTTCGTTATCGGTGGCCACCATGATGCAGCAGGCGCCGTTGGCATGCACGGAGCGGTCAATGGTGCCGTCTTCCTTCAGGGTGCCGGGATAGAGGGTGAAGTCCCACAGGCCGCGGATTTCGGGAGCGGACACGGCCAGGGTGTTGTACTGGCTGTACTGGGCCACGGCCACCGGCATTTCACCGGAGCGGAAACGGCTGACGAAGTCGTACACCGTGGGCAGGCCATAGTCGTTGTAGAGGCTGGTGTACAGCTTGAAGGCGGCCACGCCTTCTTCGCTGTCAATGAGCGTCCGGGTCTTGTTTTCGTTGTAGATCTGGCCGCCGTTCTGATAAATCATGGCGTTGAAGCCGGACATATCCACGTTGGAGATATCGGGGAAGGGAATGCCCACGCTCATGTTGTTGCCCTGAATGGTGGGCAGTATGGCGATCAGGTCTTCCCAGGTCTGGGGCACTTCCAGGCCCAGTTCTTCCAGCACGTCTTCGCGGTAGAACAAAACGGAGAACAGCTGGGTTTCGGGCAGGGCGTAGATGCCCTTGTGGCTGCCGTCGTCATAAGTGAGGGGGTCCAGCGCGCTCTGGTAGAAGTTGGCGTTGGAGTAGTCATACGTGCCGTCCGCGTTCTTCACACGGCCCACCACTTCGTCGAAGTCTTCAAACTGGGTCAAGTCTTCCACGGCATGACGCATGGCGTAGTTCACGGCGAACCAGCCGTCGATGGTAAGCACCACGTCGGGGCCGTTGCCGGCCACCACGGCGGTCAGGATGGCGTCCGCCTGAACCAGCTTCACGTTCACCTTGATGCCGGTCATGGGGGTGAAGGTATCGTCCACCATGGTCTTGAGCACGTTGGACTGGTCACGGCCGGTGACGATCCACACTTCGATCATGTCTTCGTCATTTTCGTCGTACACGTCGCCCAGGTTGTTGTAGTCCACAAAATAGGAAGCAACGCATGCCTTGATTTCGTGGAAGGTGCGGGTGAAGAAATTATCGTTCATGGCGGGCAGCTTGGCATTTTCACCATGGATGAAAATCTGGTCCACATCCAGCTTGGTTTCCGCCATGTTCTGCTGGGCGGTACCGAAAGAGGTGATGTTGTCCTTGAAGTTGGAGAAGGACTGGGTGATGCGCTCGTTCCGGTCCACGAACTGTTCCAGTTGCACGGCCAGGGTCTGGGCCACGGCCACGCGGTCGTTCTTCTGGCCGGTGAGGGCCACCGTGTCGTCCACCAGCTTATACAGGCGCTTGGATTCCAGGTCCATGGCCTCGATCACTTCGGGATACACACCGGCCAGGTTATAGTCGCGGTAGCGGTCGGGGGTAACACCGGTAAGCACCAGCACCTTGCGGTAGATCTGGTTGAGGCGGAAGATGCTGTCTTCCATTTCCTTGAGCACGCCGCCCATTTCGCCCAGGGTGGCTTCCATGCGGATGGTGTGCTCGCCCTTGGTCAGGTAGAAGCGGTAGGGGTTGCCTTCTTTATCGGCCAGGGTGTGCATATCCCAGGCAGTATTATAGGAGAAAGCGATGGAGCTCATGGCGTCGAAGGGGATTTCGCCGTCAATGTACACCGAGCGGCAGGAAATAGAGCCGCGGGAATAAATCTGACGGGCTTTGATGGTGATATTGTAATAGCCGTCTTCCGGCACTTCGAACGTCCACTGGATCCACTGGCCCGCGTTGTTCCAGGGATCGCCGCCGATGTAGTTCATCACGGTGTGGGACACATCGTTGGGCACGGTGGAGGGAGAAGAACGGTCATACCGTGCATACAGGGAGGGAGAAGAGCGCAGGTCGGCGCTTTCGCCTTCAATGGTCTGCAAATAGGCCTTGCCGTCTTCCGTCATGGAAACTTCGGGCTGGCTGGCCAGATAGGCGTCATAGGTCTGGTATTCGGTGAAGGGTACCAGCGTCAGGGAACGAATGATGACGGGCTCGTTCACCGCTTCCAGGGACAGGGTGTTTTCGCCTGCCTTGAAGAAGAACTGATAGGGCGCCGTTTCGTAGCCCATATCGTCCCGGCAGTAGGCCGTCTGATATTCGTACTTTTCCTTCTGGGAAGGACGGATATCGTTGCCCTGGTTATCCTTCTTTACCGGGCCGGCATCCACCCACAGGCGGGAAAAGCGCAGGGTATCCGCGCCGGCAAAGGGCAGCTCATCATTGATATAGATGGCGCGCTCCACGTCCACGCCGCGGGATTCCACCGTCAGGTATTCCATGCGGACGGTGTACATACCATCGGCAGGCACGGTCACCTTCCAGGTGGTATAGTTGCCGTCATCGGTGCGCACCTGCTGCACGCCGCTTTCGTCAGGCACTACCGTGCCGTCACCTTCAAAAGCGGCCACATCCACCGGAATTTCTTCCGTGCCGGTGCCCACCCCTTCGTGAGCCTTCAGGTAATTGGCATAGGTATCACTGCGGCCAATACCTTCTACGTCAGTAGAAAGGTCCACCCCTTCATACTTTTCGTGGAAATCCTGCGATCCCTGGTTCAGCAAAACAACCGCAACAATTACAATTGCCGCGATCAGAATGCAGGCCAGAATACGCCATGCTTTTTTCGACATACTTCGCCTCTCCTGTTGCATTGACTTTACGTCAATTTAGTTTGAACGGCTTGATTGCCACACGCCAAGCGTAGCGCCCGTGCTTTTTGGGACCAAAAGAACGGGCGCAGTCTTGGTAAATGTACCATCATTATAGGTATATTCCGCAATTTTGTCAACAAGTTCCGCTTTTTTTTATCACTTTTGTACACATTTCGAACATGAACCGGCAAAAACGGTGGTTTTTTTCCCATTCTCTGTGACAAAATAAAACAATTCTGTTTCAATTGTGTAAATGGGACAAAAGAATCCTTTCGTCCCATTCTATGCACCCGTTTTTTTCGTATGCCTTACAGCTTGCTTTCGTCATAAACGATCACGGCACTGCCTTCCGGGCCGTAGGGGTGCTGCAGGGCATGGGCCTGGCCGTCGAAATACACATATTCGGTATCCCGCTCCCGTTTGCCCGCCATTAGTTCCCGGCAGCCTTCCAGCAATACATCCAGATGCGCTGCCGGCAGGTAATCCCGGGCATGGCCATGCAGGATGCGGGTGAAGCATGCGCCGTAATCCTTCTTCACGCTCTCCAGCGTTTCCGTCAGCTCCCGGATGGACGTGCTGTTATCCAGCTGCATCCACAGATGGGTGTTGATGCCATCGCCGGTAAATAAAATCCCCTTTTCCCGGCACAAAAGCCCCACCGAGCCCGGCGTGTGCCCTTTCAGGGAAAGCACTTCCAGCGTCAGGCCGCCCAGGTCAAACACCTGCCCCACCTCCATCTGCCGGAAGGGACAGGGCGTTTTGCCAAATTGCCTGAACCCCTCTTCCATAAATGCAAAATGGGAATGGGCCAGCGCTTCATCCGCCGGATGCAGCCAGGCTTCTTCAAAGAAAATGTTGCCGCCGATATGGTCGCAATGGCCGTGGGTGTTGATCACCGTAACCGGCAGCTGCGTCAGCCCCTCCACAATCTCTTTCAAATCCTCCAGCCCGTTCATGGTATCGATCAGGGCCGCACCCTTTTCGCCGCACAAAAGGTACCCGGTGCTCTCCCCTGCATCGTCAATCAGAAATACACCTTTTTCCATTTCCCGGATGTTTGCCCGCATAATAAACGCTCCTCTCTTTGAATAAAGAAAAGAGAACGGCCTTCACCCTTCTCTTTTCCCGAATATGATCACGGATCCACTTCCGCTTCTTCCATTCTTTTCACACAGCCGGACCATACCATCTCCTGCAGCTTCCGGGCCACCAGGGGATCATACAGGTGATCCTTTTCCACAATTTCCGCCGCTGCTTCTTCGAAGGTCATCACCCGGTTATAGCCCCGGTCGCTGGTCATGGCGTCAAAAGAATCGGCCACCATCAGGATCCGTGCCGCCAGAGGGATCTGGTCCCCCTTCAGGCCCTGGGGATAGCCGCTGCCATCCATGCGTTCATGGTGCATCAGGGTGATATCGGCAATGCGGTCGCCGTACATGGGGCGCAAAATGGCGGCGCTGTCCTGGGGATGCAGCTTGACCACTTCGTATTCTTCCTTCGTCAGCTTGCCTATCTTCCGCAGCACCTGGCCGGGCACGTTGCACTTGCCCACGTCGTGGAACAGGGCGGCCACCACAAACTCTTCCAGTTCAATATCCTTCAGGCCTTCCGCCAGCGCCTCGTACAGATGCACCGCATAGCGCATCACCGCCCGGCTGTGGCGTTTGGTGTTATGGTCGTATTCGTCCACCCGGCGAAGCAGCGCCTGCAGCTCCCGCTGCCAGTAATCCTGCTCATCAAAGGCGGGACAGGTGGATACGTACAAAAGCGTGGCCTTTTCCAGGCAGCGCATCAGCACGTTCTGGCTCAGGTCCTGGGTGTAAAAATAATCCCCGGGGCCGATGCGGCGCACGTCGCCCTCCCCCATCACGATTTCCATTTCTCCCTTGTGCACGAAGAAAAATTCCATATCGCCGGGATTATCCGCAGGGTACAGCCAGGCCGTGGCACCACGGGTAACTTTTTGTGTCATCACTTCAAAATTACCCTTCTTGGCAAGCAGCGTCAGCCACTGGTTTTCGTTGCCCTGGCCGGCGCCTTCGTCCGCCGTGTGCAAATACAGCCCCTTCATTGCTTCATACCCCTTGTTTTGAAAAATTGCGCCTCAGCAAAAGCCGGGGCGCAGATGATGTTTGGTTTTGTGTTGATCAGATCACGTTGATCACGCGGAGCGGGTCCACATCCACGTACTGGCCGTCGATGTAGTAGGTGGTGTAGGTGCATTCCACATCAGCACCGATCATTTCGGCATAGGCAAACACAGGGGCGATCACGGCGTCCACGGAAGCCAGCAGCCAATCCACGTCGTCATAAGGCGTCTTCTGGGCGATGCGCACCAGCTTTTCCACCTGACGGTTGGCATTGTCCACCATGCGGTACAGAACCTGGGCCTGCTTTTCGCGGAGCTTATCTTCCGCCTTTTCGGCCTTCTTTTCCAGATGTTCTACTACCTTTTCTACCTTCTTGTTGTACTTACATTCGGCAGCAGCAGAAACAGTAAACACACTCAACAGCAAACAGACAGCCAGCAACATGCTCAGGATCTTCTTCATAACTATCCTCTCCTGTTCCCTCTTGTCAGCCTCGTCGAAAGTCGATGAGCCGCTTGTATCCTTTCCGCTCTCATTACGCCGCGCAAATTCAGCGTAAAGCGGATAATCCAACTTTTACGGTTTCATCATACTCCTAATTTTACCGTTTGTCAACATCGTTTTTCGTTAGATGGTTACATTTCCGTTTCATTTCGCAACCTTTTTTGTGAACCTGGCCATTTTTGAACCATATTGTACAAGAATTTTTCTTACGCTCACATCACAAATGATATCCATGTAACCGTTTTGTGTTACTCAGGGTGCCACAAGGTCCTCGTTGGGCAGAAAGGCGCCGGGCAGGTAGATGCCGCCGGCCAGGGTGTCCGGCTGGGTGCCGGATACCAGAATCTGCACCTTTTTTACCCCCTGAAGGTGGCACAGGCTGTTTACCAGCGCATAAACCAGCCGTTTTTCCTGTTCTCCGTCCATGCCCTGGCACAAGGATACAAAATGTTCGGAAAAATTGAGAATCAATGTATCTTCCGCAAACGCAATACCGATCAGATCGGCATCCCGCAGAGCATCCGGCAGCACAGGCTTCAGCCCTTCCCGGCTGTCATAGCCGATGTTGCCCCGGGCCAGCTGGTTCACCACGGCCCGCGCACTGCGGCTTTCGTAATAGGGCACCGCACGTTCCACCTTGCACAGCATGCCGTTATCATCGGCAAAATACAGGGTGCAGGTGGAAAGCAGGAAGGGCAGAAAATCGTTGCGCTCCATCAGCCCGTCCTCAAAGGAAATGGTCTCCCCCGCCCCCACATACGTGGCCGAAGGGGTAAGGGACAGGATGGTTTCATCGCCGATATGCATTTCCACCCCGTCCACACCGGGCAGGAAGGTAACGATGGTGTACACAAGGCTGGCCACCATCACACTGCGGGTAATGCCGTTTTCGATGATGGCGCCGTTGAAGGAAGCATCAAAGTACAGCACCACCCGGCGGCTGCCGTTCACCTCTTTCACTTCCGGTGCTTTGGTCATGTAAGCAAAAAAGTCCGGGTAGGAGGGCAGCCCTTCCATGGTTTCAGGGCCGGCATGCAGTGCTTCCAGCAGGGTGGAAACCATACCGGGGGCGCTCATATCCGTAAAGGAAAGGGGCCTGGCTTCGCACAAAACGCCCTTTGCACCGGCAGCGGGATAATACAGCGCCGCAGTAATGGTGGCCCTTCCGGCATCCTTGCGGGCGTTGGCCCGGCTCCACAATACGTTCAGGTCGTCCCTGGTGTTGGGCTGAAAGCAGCCGGCCGGCAGCGTGGCCGCCACGTCCACCCCCGGCTGCACCCCGGAGATCAGCACGTTCACATACCGGATATCCCCATACTGGCACAGCGTGTTGGTGATGGACTGGCACACCATGAACAATTCTTCATGGGAAAGCCGCAGGGCTGACGCCGACAGGCTGACGGTGGCCACATTGCGGGATACTTCCACCGGCTCCGTGGCGGAAAGGGATACATAGTCGCTCAGCGGCAGGGCATTCTCCGTACCGGGATGATCAAACAGCATCTGGCACAGTTTTTCCGCACCATGCCTGGAAACGGATAGCTCCGCCGTGCCCGGCACCGCCGTCAGCCGCTGGCCGTCTGCAGAAGGCAGATAGAAAAGCACCGGCAGCGCGGCCATCTGCATGCTGTCGTTTTCCGGCACCATCAGGGGTGCTGCGGCAGGCGGCAGGGTGGTTTGCGGCGACGGGGCATCCTTTGCGCCGCAGCCCGAAAGCACCATGGCCGCACACATAAGCAGCGCCGCCAGACGAAAGGGTTTTTTCTTCATTTCCATTCTCATTCCTTTGCCATCATGCTGCAAAGCGTTTCATAATGCACTTTCCACACGCCGCCTTCCCGGACAAGCAGAAGGGGGAAACCGGCATGGCTCCAATCGTTGCCGTTCTGGTGCAGCGTCATCTGCACCGTCACCACCGCCCTCGTCCCATCGGCCGATACGGTGCCGGGCGAGAGGGTGAAGCTGGTCAGGGCAGGGGCGCTTTCCATTTCTTCCAATACCTTTTCTTCCGCAGGCCGCCCCTGCACGCTCATGCAGCCAAGCAGTTGGGAAAAATCCCGTCCCATCCAGGCGGACAGCATCCGGCCGGCAGCATTGTGGGGGGTATACAGGCTTTCTTCGTTTCTGGTCAAAACAGGCAGGGGCAGGGTGCTGCCGTTGTGGTAGAGGTAATCCTCCGTCAGCCGCAGGGAATTGCCCTGCACCTGCTGGCGGTAAATGAGCACCTGCACCCGGCTGCACAGCCCGGCTTCCGTCAGGGTGGCGGCCAGTGCATCCAGGCACAGCTGTTTTTCCATTTGCAGGGCCTGTTGCTTTTCTTCGTCCTTGCCTTCACCGCGCTCTGCGCTGTAGCCGGAAAGGAAATGCTCGTTCAGGGTAACGAACAGGATGCCCTCCTGCCGGGCCACGGCCAGCACCTGCGTGCCCTGGGGAAACAGGGGCGTGAGGGCTGCGGATGTGGCGGCCGGGCCTTCCACCAGGCTGCGCACCAGCGCCATCTCCAGCGTTTCATCCCGCTGCACCGTCAGCTTCCGCTGTTCCGGCGCCAGGTATTGCGTATCCCCCAGGCGGAAATACAGGGCATACACCCCTTCCTCCCCCTGCAGGTCCGCGGCGTCCGCCGTGACGATCATGCCCTGGGCCAACGGGTTGGTTTCCTTCTTGTTTGCCCCGGCACAGCCCCCCAGCAGAAGGCATGCCGCCAGCAAAATCAAACACATTTTTTTCATTTGGGGTTCGGCTCCTCACCAATACACCAGGAACGCAGCTTGGTCACCGTTCTTTCCAGTGCATCCCGGCTGTCGCCCCAGGGTTTGTCGGCATTGCGGTAATCAAATTTCAGGGTAAAGCCTTCCAGATCCCCCTCCAGCTTTTCAAGGCTTGCGGAGGTGGCATTGCACAGATCGGCAAGAAAATCCTTCAGCGCCTGGCCGTTCATCTCATGGGCCGCCATTTCCATCAGCAGGGCGGCATCGGGCAGGCACACGCCTTTGGACGATGCAAAGGATCGCCTGAAAGCGCTGTCGTTCTGGTACAGATGGAGGAAGGTATAGGCATAGCGCTGCATGTTTTCCTCTATGCTGTCGCACAGGATACAGCTTTCCGTCATGGCCCGCAATTGCCGGGCAGCCTGCAGAATTTCTTCCTTGCCGCCGGCTTTCCCCATCATCCTTTTCATCAGCGGGGCACCTGATTCCTTTCCGGCGCCGGCTTTGGCGGTTTCAAAAGCCGCCTGCGCTTTTTTCATGGTGGCTTTCAGATGGGTATGGCACATGAGGGCATGGCCCAGCTTGTTTTTCTTTTCCGTCAGCATTTTGTGGTGCCGCTGGCAAAAGCCCTTTTCATTCACCTGAATGCGGGTATCGGGCTCCATCACGGAGGCACCCAGGTACCGGTCCACATCCATCAGTTCCACTTTGCGCCGCAGGGCACACAAAGGGCATTCTCCGCCAAGTTTCATGGCATCCCACACCGGAATGGTGTCAATATGGTAACGCATATCGGTTCACCCCTGAAGGTATTTTTATCGTTTGCGGCGCATACATTTCCTTTGAAAGAAAGGTGGGGAAAGGCATGCGCAGCGGAAGGATCAGAATCAAGCGGTACAAAACCGGGACCCGGAGGGGGCCATTGCTTGTGCTGCTGTTTCTCCTGCTTGCAATCGGCTGTTGTTACCTGCTGTTCAGCCAGGGCGTTATTTCCCTGCCTTCATTTTCCGGCATTTCCCTGTCCAAGGCGGATCTGCAGCAGGAGAAGCGGACGCTCACCCTGCCCGGGGCCACCCATTTTGCCCTGCAGCTGGGTGTTTTTTCAGAAAAAGCCGGGGCCGACGCCCTGGCAAAAAGCTATCAGGGCCGTGGCGCCGGCGGCTATGTGTACCATAGGGACGGTTATCGGGTGCTGGCAGCTGCCTACGATACCCGGGGAGATGCCCAGGCCGTGCAGAACCGCCTTGCGGACACCCACGGCGTGGACGCTTACCTGTATCCCCTCACCCGAAGCGAAGTGACCCTCCGGCTCACCGGGCAAAAGGCCCAGCTTTCCGCCCTTTCCGACGCCTTTGATTTGTGCATCCAGCAAACGTCCGCCCTGGCCCAGCTGTCCCAATCGCTGGATGATGGCAGCATGACCGAAGGGCAGGTGCGCCAGGCCCTTTCTTCCCAGCAGGATACCGTCAACACCCTGGCCGGCAGGCTGCGCGCCCTTTTTTCAGCGGAAAAGCACCCCGCCGTTTCTTCCCTTCTGCAATTGATGGACGGCCTTTCGGCGGATCTTGCTGCGGCCATGCAGGCAGAGAATGCCACCCGGCTGGGCAGCAGCATAAAACATTGCCATTTGCAACTGATCTGCATGCTGGAAGCCTATGTGGCCGGCCTTGTCCCCTGATATCAGCGGGAAGGCGGGTTGCACTTGGGGCAGCGGATCAGGTTTTTGAAGCTGGTGGTGTTCAGGTCCACATAATAGAATTCCGTCAGAGGCCAGTACTGCTGGCTGACGGCGTCGCAGATGGGGGAATTGTGGTAATACTTGCCGCCGTCCGCGTTGTAATAAAGCTTCATGGCGTCGTTTTGCTGGGGCTGCGGCGTGGGCGTAGCCGGAGCCATGGTGGAAGCAATGCGCTGGCTTTCCGCCTGAGCCTTGGCCATTTCCGCCGCTTCATCCACCACCGTACCGCCCAGCGACTGGGGATCCACATACCACACGTCGTTCACCCGGAACATCAGCACCTGCATGCGGTTGGCCGTCATATCGCCGGTGCCCCTGTTGAGGAAGGTGATTTTCACCGTCAGGGTGCGGCTGGTATCCGCTTCGCTGCCGGACACGCTTTCCACCACATAGGTATCGGGCACACGGTTCATCATCAGGTTCCAAAGCTGGCCTTCGGGGTTTTGCTGCTGCTGCACCCAGGCCGGCGTGCACAAGGCAAGCATGCCGGGGATATTGTCTTCCTTCCACAGGTGAATAAAGCTTTCCAGCTGCTTCTGGGCGGCGGATACCGCATTTTCCTCCACCACATACACTTCGGGGGCCGGGGTGGTGGCATTGGCGTTGAGGTAATTGCTCAGGGCATCGGTATTGGCCTTATCGGTAAACTGGACGGTCTGCGTTCTGGACGTGGAGGCGGCGGGGCGGCTTTCCGGCGTCTGCATGCCCAACACCAGCGCAACGCAGATCACCACCATCAGCGCCACATAGGCAATGGTAAGGGTGGAGCGGGCGCCGTGGGCAAACACATTCATGATCCACATGGCGGCCACGCAAATGGCGCATACCCCCAGGAAAATCAGCCGGATGACGCTGTTTTCAATGGCCAGTGCCAGTAAAAAAAGCACCGGCAATACCACCGTCACCATCACCGACAGCCAGGCGGAACGGCGTACCTTGCTTTCCCTCCGGGAGGAAGCGGCGCCGGCAGCCGCCGTGGCCTGTACGGATTTTTTGTTTTTCATATTGTGCAGCGGTGCAGATGCATAATGACCGCGGTTTCCATTCATGTCAAGGGCACTCCTTTCCCCATTCAAAACCATAAGGTGCACACAAAAGTATAACACATCTTTAACAGAATTGTAAACTGTTTTCGACGAAAATGTCGTTTTTTTACCTCCTTTTTTATAGAACGCAAAAACTGCCTTTTCTCATCCCCGGGAAAATGGGGCACGGCTGTGGCAAACGAAAAAAAGGAAGAGAAAACGGTTGACGAAGAAGGCCGGAATGCCTATAATGTTAAACGTTTGAGTATTTGGGGAAAGGAGCGGAAAAACCATGAACCTGCGGGACGTAGCCGGCGCTGTGCACCGGCTGGAGCTTCTGCGAAAAATACGCATCCGGCGCATGATGGCCAGCCTTGCCATGCACCCCGGCCAGCCGCGGATGATGGAGTTTATCCACGCCCATCCCGGCTGTACGCAAAGGGAAGTGGCCGCCGGTCTGGACATCACCCAGGCCTCTGCCGCCGCCAGCCTGAAGAGGATGGAAAAGGCCGGGCTTGTGCAGCGGATGCAGGACACAAAAGACGGCCGGCGCAACTGCCTCACCCTGACGGAAAAAGGGCTGAACCAGATGCTGCAGGGGCGTTGCGAAATGGACAGGCTGGACAAAGAAATGTTCCGGGGCATGACCGATGCCGATATGGAACGCTTCAAAGCCCTGTGCGACAAAATGTTTGACAACCTGGCCGACGAAACCACAAAAGGGCTGAACATCTGCCGCCTGCACAAGGAAGCAGACAGCCCCATTACAATACAGGAGGAACAATAAGCCGTGCAATTTATCCGTTTGCTCAAGTACGCAGGCAAGTACAAAAAGTACCTGATCCTGTGTCCCCTGGTGATGATCGGCGAAGTGGTGATGGAAATGCTTTTGCCCATGCTCACCGCCGACCTGATCGACAACGTGATCCCCTACAGTGCCGAAAGTGGCAACATTGGAAGGGTATTGGCCTACGGCGGCCTGATGCTGGTGATGAGTATGATCTCCATGGCCTTCGGCATGGCCGGCAGCCGTTTTTCCGCGCTGGGCGGCATGGGCTTTTCCCGGAACCTGCGCCAGGCCATTTTTGAAAAGGTGCAGAAATATTCTTTCAAAAACATCGATAAGTTTTCCACCGCCTCCCTGGTCACCCGACTGACCACCGACGTGAACCAGACCCAGATGGTGGTGATGATGCTGGTACGCATGGCGGTGCGCAGCCCCATTATGATGGTGATGGCCGTGGTGATGGCATACCGCATGAACCCCACCATGATGCCCATTTTGCTGGTGGCAGCGCCCATCTTGCTGGTGTGCATCGTGGTCATCATGAGCAAGGCCTTCCCCCGCTTCCAGATCATGATGAAAAAATACGATGCCCTCAACGCTTCCGTCCAGGAAAACCTGATCGGCATCCGGGTGGTAAAGGCCTTTGTGCGGGCCGCCCATGAAAAGGAAAAGTTCGAAGCCTCTGCCGACGACGTGACCGCCACCCAGCGTGCCGCGGAAAAGATCGTCATCTGGAACGGTCCCATCATGTCCATCCTGATGAACGCCTGCGTGATCGCAGCACTTTGGCTGGGCGGCAATCAGATCATCGGCGGCCACATGCAGATGGGCGCCCTGTCCTCCTTCATCACCTACATGATGCAGATCCTGATGAGCCTGATGATGCTGTCCTTCCTGTTTGTGTCCTTCGTCATGGCCCGGGCTTCCATCACCCGTATCTGCGAAGTGCTGGATGAAGAAGTGGACATCAAAAACCCCGAAAATGCCGTCACCGAAGTAAAGGACGGCTCCATCGTGTTTGAAAACGTGGGTTTTTCCTACGCCGGCGACAAAGAGAACCTGGTGCTGGAAAACGTGAACCTCACCATCCATTCCGGCGAAACCATCGGCATCATCGGCGGCACCGGCAGCGCCAAATCCACCCTGGTGTCCCTCATTCCCCGCCTCTATGACGTGACCCTTGGCAAAGTGCTGGTGGGCGGGAGAGATGTGCGGGAATACGACATGCACGCCCTGCGGGATCAGGTGGCCATGGTGCTGCAAAAGAACGTGCTGTTCTCCGGCTCCATCAAGGACAACCTGCGCTGGGGCAACGAAAACGCCACCGACGAAGAAATCGTGGCCGCCTGTCAGGCTTCCGCTGCCGACGACTTCATCCGTTCCTTCCCCGAACAGTACGACATGGACCTGGGCCAGGGCGGCGTGAATGTATCCGGCGGCCAGAAGCAGCGCCTGTGCATCGCAAGGGCCCTGCTGAAAAAGCCCAAGATCATCATCTTTGACGACGCCACCTCCGCCGTGGATACCGCCACCGACGCCCGCATCCGGGAAGCGCTGCGCAGCCATATGCCCCAGACCACCAAGCTCATCATTGCCCAGCGCATCACCTCCGTCATGGATGCGGACCGCATCATGGTGCTGGATGACGGCAAGATCATGGACTTTGGTACCCATGACGAACTGATGAACCGCTGCGAAATCTACAAAGAAGTTTATACTTCTCAGCAAAAGGGGGTGGCCTGATATGCCTCCGCATGGCCCCATGAAAGCCCCGGCAAAGCCCAAGGATATGAAAGGCACTTTCAAGCGCCTGCTTTCCCTGATGGCCGGTGCAAAACACAAGCTGATCCTGGTGCTGCTTTGCACGGTGGTCACCACCGGCGTTTCCTCCTTCGGCATTTACCTTCTGCAGCCCGTGCTGAAAACATTGGAATCCCTGGCTGCCGAATACAACCAGACGGGTGTCTGGCCTGCCATGAACGGGCTGATCACCCTGCTGTCCCTGATGGCCGGCATGTATCTTTTCAGCATCATCTGCCAGTATTCCGCCAACCGCATCATGATGATGGTGTCCACCGGCATCCTCAACCGGGTGCGCAAAAACATGTTTGACCATATGGAAGATTTGCCCATCCGCTATTTTGACGGGCACACCCACGGCGAAATCATGAGCCGCTACACCAACGATACCGACACCCTGCGGGAATTTTTCTCTTCCACCTTCCCCCAGGCTGCCTCTTCCCTGCTGTCCATCCTGTTTGCCTTGTTCTTCATGCTGCGGCTCAGCGGATGGCTGACCCTTCTGGTGGTGCTGCTCATGCCGCTGATGATGTTCATCACAAAGACCATCGGCGCCCGCTCCGGGAAAAACTTTGTGGCCCAGCAAAAGGCCGTGGGCGCCCTCAACGGCTACATTGAAGAAACCATCGAAGGCCAGCGGGTGGTGCAGGTGTTCTGCCACGAAGAAAAGGCGCTGGAAGAATTCGGCAAGCGCAATGAAGACGTGCGCGTGGCCGGCACCCGGGCCCATACCTTCGCCGGCCTTCTGGGCCCCGTGATGAATAACCTCAGCCACATCAATTACGTGCTCATCACGCTCCTTGGCGTCATCATGATCCTCGTGGGCAAGGGGAACCCTACCTCTATCTTTGCCCTGGAAATTGCCACGCTGCTGGCTTTCCTGCCCATGATCCGCCAGTTCTCCCAGCCCATTTCCAACCTGGCCCAGCAGTTCAACACCGTCATGCTGGCCCTGGCTGGTGCAGAACGGGTGTTTGAAATTATGGACGAGCCCGTAGAAGAAGACGAAGGCTATGTCACGCTGGTGAACGCAAAGAAGGACGAAAACGGAAACCTCACCGAAAGTGAGACCCGCACCGGCCTGTGGGCATGGAAACATCCCCACACCGCCGACGGCAGCGTGACCTATACCCAGCTCAAGGGCGACGTGGTGTTTGAAGACGTCACCTTCGGCTATGTGCCGGAAAAGACGGTGCTGCACAATATTTCCCTTTATGCCCGCCCCGGCCAGAAGATCGCTTTCGTCGGCTCCACCGGCGCCGGCAAAACCACCATCACCAACCTCATCAACCGTTTCTACGACATCCAGGGCGGCAAAATCCGCTATGACGGCATCAACATTGAGAAGATCAAAAAGGATGACCTGCGCCGCTCCCTTGGCATGGTGCTGCAGGATACCCACCTGTTCACCGGCACGGTGAAGGACAACATCCGCTACGGCAAGCTGGACGCCACCGACGAAGAAATCTATAAGGCCGCCAAGATCGCCAATGCCGATTTCTTCATCCGCCACCTGCCCCAGGGCTACGACACCATGCTCACCGGCGACGGCGCAAACCTCTCCCAGGGCCAGCGCCAGCTGCTGGCCATCGCCCGGGCCGCCGTGGCCGATCCGCCGGTGCTCATTCTGGATGAAGCCACTTCCTCCATCGATACCCGCACCGAAGCCCTCATCGAAAAGGGCATGGACGCCCTGATGCACGGAAGAACCGTTTTCGTCATCGCCCACCGCCTGTCCACCGTGCGCAACTCCCAGGCCATCATGGTGCTGGAAAAGGGCCGCATCATCGAACGCGGCGACCATGACGACCTCATCACCCAGCAGGGCAAGTATTACCAGCTCTACACCGGCATGTTTGAACTGTCCTGACGAGAGGCAGCGCCCCTTGCCCGGCAGCGGAAGCAGCGGGTGAAAAACAAAAAATATGCGGCGAGAGAATGTTTTCTCCCGCCGCTTGTTTTTCTTGTTTTCCTTGTTCCACGCCCTGTTCGGTTCCTTTCCTTTACGGAAAAGCGCCTTGGCAAAATAGCCTCCGTTGCTTTCCGGGTACAGGGGGCATCCCGCTCTGCCAACAGCAAAAAAGCCGCCGTGTACATTTCTACACACGGCGGCTAGCTTTTATTTGGTTACTGCCAGTCGATCTGGTTGAAGGTATTCACGCGGGGATCGCGGAACCAGTAGGTGGAGGTATTCCACGGCACGTCGTTGAATTTCTTCACCTTCTTGGCAGCCGCTTCGCCCAGCTTGCGCAGCTTGGTGCGGGCCTTGGTAAGGGGTGCCTTCAGCTTTTCGTTTTCAAAATCGTTGGCATAGGCATCATAAGCAGCGATGGTTTCCAGATAGCAGGCCTGCAGTTCATCCAATGCTTTTTTCTGAGAATCGGTCAGGTTTTCCAGGCTGTAGCCATAATCCAAGATCTGCTTGGCGATGATGATCTGACGGCCCACGGGGAAGCCGGTGGCCTGGAGCCACTTGGTGTACTTGTAGCTCACCTGGGGCAGTTCCGCCGCGTCAATGCCGAACACTTCCTTCAGCACGGCCTGACGGTGTGCCTGGTCGGTGATGGTGAAGTTCCAGTGGTCCATGGTCAGCTTATATTCGCCGGTCAGCATGTAGCTGCCCACGCTGTCATTGCCAAGGGTAAGCATCAGTTCCACAAGGCCGGCGAAAGCCTCGTCATCCACATTGGTGAAGAAGTTGATATCGCCGCTGGTGGCCAGGTCCCACAGCTTTACCAGATGGGTGGGATCGTTCATGAACTTTTCGTAGATGGTGATGAACATGCGGCGGTTGCGGTCGCAGCGGCCAATGTCCATACCGCTCATGATGGTGGCATTCTTGCGGGCGCGCAGGTAGTCGATCATGCCCTTGCCGTTGAGGGTCACCTGGCCCTTCTGGTAGCGCTTGCCGGTATGGCCGGTATAGGACATATCCAGGTCATAGTCCAGGCCGCCCATCAGGTCCGCCAGGGCAATGAGGCCGTCCATATCCACGGCGGCATAGTAGTCAATCCGGATGCCGCCCAGCAGCCAGCTGGCGGTTTCCCGGGTGATCTCCAGGCCTTCGGGGATGGTGGGGGCGCAGTTGACGGCGCAGTTGAGCTTGTACACGCCGCGGATGCCGGGCAGATAGCACAGGGTATCGCGGGGCAGGGAAACCAGGCTCACCTGGCCCTTGGTTTTGTTCACCACGATCACCATGTTGGAGTCGGTATGGGCTTTGATCAGTTCACGCTTGTTGCCGCTGCCGCGCCAGTCGCGGTTGGTGGTAAAGTCCAGGCCGCACAGCAGGATGGTAACATACTCATCTTCCGGTTCCACATAGGTAACTTCGTTCATTTTCAAAAACATGGTGGTGGATTCCGGCACGGGCGTGTTTTCGCCGTCCGCCAGAGATACGGGCATCATGCCCACCAGCAGCACCATGGCCATCATAGCAGACAAAAGGGCCTGCCAAATGCGCTTCTTCATTTTCTTACCTCCTGATATTCATGTTTCGGTATCAGGAACATTATAGCAATTGCGCTACATTTTTGCAACAGTTTCTTCACAAAAGTGAAAAAGTTTTTACATTTGTTTCAGCACTTCATCCCCAAAGGCCTGGCAGGTGTTGCCGGGAATGGCGGCATCCACCGGCTTCACGGCACGGGCAGCCTGAATGGCGGCGGTCAGCTTTTCCGCCTTATCCGCCATGCCAATGTGGCGCAGCAGCATGCAGGCAGCGGTGAGGATGGATTCAGGATTGGCGTAATCCCCCAGCCCTTCGGCGATCAGCCGGGGAGCGGAACCGTGAATGGCTTCGAACATGGCATATTCGGTGCCGGTATTGGCACTGCCGGCGGTGCCCACGCCGCCCTGGATCTGGGCCGCTTCGTCGGTGATGATATCGCCGTAGAGGTTGGGTAGCACAAACACCTGGAAATTGGAGCGGATCTGCTTATTCACCAGGTTGGCGCTCATGATGTCGATGTAGTATTCGTCCGCCTGAATGTCCGGGTATTCCGCCGCCACTTCGTGACAGATGGCGGAGAAAAGGCCGTCGGTCTTTTTCATGATGTTGGACTTGGTGACGATGGCCACATGGTTTTTGCCGTTCTTTTTGGCAAATTCGAAGGCAGAGCGGGCAATGCGGCGGGTGCCTTCCACGGTGGTTACCTTAAAATCCATGCTCAGCACACCGGGGATTTCAATGCCCCGGCTGCCCAGGGTGTATTCGCCTTCGGTGTTTTCACGGAAGAAGGTCCAGTCGATGTTTTCTTCCGGCACACACACAGGCCGCACGTTGGCATACAAATCCAGCGCCCTTCTCAGGCTCACATTGGCGCTTTCCATCTTGCCGCCGGAGGGGGTGGTGGTGGGGCCTTTGAGGAGCACGTCGCACTTTTTGATTTCTGCCATCACCTGATCGGGCACGGCCTGGCCCAGGGCCAGACGGTTTTCGATGGTAAGGCCTTCAATGACCCGCAATTCGATAGTGCCGGCCGCAATTTCATCCGCCAGCAGCTTTTCCAGCGCTTTCCTGGCTTCCGCCATGATGATGGGGCCGATGCCGTCGCCGTCGATGAGGCCGATCACCGTTTTGTTTTCATCCTTCTGCTTTTTGGCGGCGTTCAGGTTTTCCGCACGGGCAATCTGTTCCCGCAAAAGCTGTTCGTAATGCGCAACCGCGTTCTTGATCATCGTTTCCATTATTCCGCCATCTCCTTTGTGTACTGCAGCAGGCCGCCGGCTTTCAGCATATCGCCCTGACGCCGGGTGAGGCTGCACACCAGGGGAATTTCCTTCCCGGTGGTCAGGCTGCGGAGCATCATTTCGCCGCTTTCCAGGCCGGCGTAGATGTTTTCGATCACCAGGTCTTCGTCCTGATTCAGCTGATCATAATCTTCGGGGTTTTTGAAGGTCAGGGGCAGGATGCCGGCGTTGATCAGGTTGGCCACATGGATGCGGGCAAAGCTCTTTGTGATTACCGCCCGCACGCCCAGGTGCAGGGGTGCCAGCGCCGCATGTTCACGGGAGGAGCCCTGGCCGTAGTTCATGCCGCCGATGATGAAGCTGCGCTTGTTTTCCAGTGCCCGGGCGGGGAACTGTTCATCGCAGACGGTGAAGCAGAATTCAGAAAGCTTGGGCACGTTGGAGCGGAAGGGCAGGATCTTGGCGCCGGCAGGCATGATATGGTCGGTGGTGATGTTGTCCCCCACCTTCAGGGTCAGCTTGGCAGCCAGGGTATCCGGCAGCGGTTCGCCCTTGGGGAAGGGCTTGATGTTGGGGCCACGCTGAACGGTCAGCTTCACGGCTTCCTGGGGATCGGCAGGCATAAGCACGCCGCTGTCATCCGCCGCAAACACTTCGGGCATGGCGATCACCGGGGCATCGCCCAAAGTGGAAGGATCGGTGATGAAGCCGGTGAGGGCGCTGGCAGCCGCCACTTCGGGAGAAGCCAGGTATACCTGGGCATCCCGGGTGCCGCTGCGGCCTTCAAAATTGCGGTTGAAGGTGCGCACGGAAACACCGCCGGAGGAGGGAGAGAAGCCCATGCCGATGCAGGGGCCGCAGGCACATTCCAGGATCCGGGCGCCGGCAGAGATCATGTCTTCCAGCGCGCCGCAGCGGCTGAGCATGGTGAGCACCTGACGGGAACCGGGAGAAATGGACAGGGACACGGTGTCCTTGATTTTCTTGCCCTTGAGGATGGCGGCTACCCGCAGCATATCGGCAAGGGAAGAATTGGTGCAGCTGCCGATGCACACCTGGGTGACCGGAATATCGGAAAGGGCAGCGGCTTCCTTCACGTTATCGGGAGAATGGGGGCAGGCAAGCAGGGGCTTCACATCCGCCAGATCGATATCGATGATGCGGTCATATTCCGCACCTTCATCGGCGGAAAGCTTCTGCCAGTCCTCTTCCCTGCCCTGAGCGGCCAGGAAAGCTTTCGTTACTTCGTCAGAGGGGAAAACGGAGGTGGTGGCGCCCAGTTCCGCGCCCATGTTGGTGATGGTGGCGCGCTGGGGCACGGTGAGGTTTTTGATGCCTTCGCCGCTCCATTCCATCACGGCGCCCACGCCGCCCTTCACGCTCAGGATGCGCAGCAGGTACAGCGCCACGTCCTTGGCGGAAGCCCAGGGGTTCAGTTTGCCGGTCAGGCGGATGTTGAACACTTTGGGCATGGGAATATGGTACGCTCCGCCGCCCATGGCAACGGCCACGTCCATGCCGCCGGCACCCATGGCCAGCATGCCCAGGGCACCGCCGGTGGGGGTGTGGCTGTCGGAGCCGATGAGGGTCTTGCCGGGCTTGCCAAACCGTTCCAGATGCACCTGATGGCAGATGCCGTTGCCGGGACGGGAATAGCGCACGCCGAACTTGCGGCACACGGACTGGATGAACTGATGGTCGTCCGGGTTTTCAAAGCCGCACTGCAGGGTGTTATGGTCGATATAGGCCACGGAAAGCTCCGTACGCACCCGGGGAATATCCATAGCTTCCAGAGCAAGGTATGCCATGGTGCCGGTGGCGTCCTGGGTAAGGGTCTGGTCAATGCGCAGGGCAATATCCTGCCCCTGGATCATTTCACCTTCCAGAAGATGAGCCGCGATCAGTTTTTGCGTAAGGTTCATAGCCATTATGCTTCCCTCCCCAGAATATTGTCTCTTGCATTTTCAATGTGGCGGCGCAGCAGTCTTTCCGCTTCGTCGCCGTCCCGGTTGATGACGGCCTGCAAAATGGCCCGGTGTTCGTCATAGGATTGTTCCGCACGCTGCTGGCCGGAAAGGGATGCACGGCGGTACTTCACAATGCGGCGGTGCAAAGGGGCCAGGGTATCCAGCAGCGCATTGCTGGCGCTGGATGCGTACAAAAGTTCATGGAAGCGGCTGTCGGTATTTTTCAGTTGTTCCGGGGCCGCTTTGGTGGTGTAGAATTCCTGCAAATCCAGCACTTCCTTCATGGCGGCGATGGCTTCATCGCTGGCCTTTTCGGCGGCCCAGCGGGCAGCCAGGCCTTCAATGCGCAGGCGGATCTCGAAAATATCCCGGATGTCATCCGGCGTGATGCCGATCACGCGGGCACCCTTGGGGGTGATTTCAATGATGTGCTCCTGGTCCAGCCTTCTGAGCGCTTCCCGGATGGGGGTGCGGCTGACGCCCATTTTTTCGGACAGCTTGATTTCCGTCAGCAGTTCATCCCGGGCATAGGTGCCCACCAGAATATCCCGCTCCAGTTCTTCAAACACCTGATCGGCGATGGATACCATTTTATGTTCCACGGCTCTTTCCTCCTTACTTTTTCACAACCATGCTGCCGCCGGTCAATTCTTTGATCTTCTTTTCCAGTTCCTTGGCGGAAAGGGAGGTGGTGCGGCCTGCAGCATACAGTTCGTCGATCCACGATTTCAGATCCAGCACCAGCTGATCCTTCTTGGACACCTGCTGATCGCCCTTGAGGCTGTAGTGCTGATTGATCCAGTACGCGATACCAGCCAGGCCGGAGGTGTTGGAGATCATCACGGATACCGGGCGGTTGAGAAGCTTGTTGGTGTCGAAAATGTTGTAGATTTCTTCGTCCTTCAACAGGCCGTCGGCGTGGATACCGGCACGGGTCATATTGAAAGCAGAGCCCACAAAAGGCGTCATGGGCGGAATGTTGTAGCCCATTTCTTCCTGGAAATACCGGGCGATATCGGTGATGACGGTGGGATCCATGCCGTCCAGAGAGCCCCGGAGAGAAGCGTATTCAAACACCATGGCTTCCAGGGGGATGTTGCCGGTGCGCTCGCCGATGCCAAGCAGGGAGCAGTTCACCGCGCTGGCGCCGTACAGCCAGGCAGTGGAAGCATTGGCCACGGCTTTGTAAAAGTCGTTATGGCCGTGCCATTCCAGCAATTCGCTTTCCACGTCGGCATAGTGCTGCAGGCCGTAAATAATACCGGGCACACTGCGGGGCAGCGCCACTTCGGTGTAGGGCACGCCGTAGCCCATGGTGTCGCAGGCACGGATGCGCACGGGGATACCGGCGTCCTGGCTCATCTTCATCAGTTCGTTCACAAAGGGCACCACAAAGCCGTAGAAATCGGCCCGGGTGATGTCTTCCAGGTGGCAGCGGGGCATAACGCCGGCTTCAAAGGCATCGGCCACCGTGGCCAGGTACTTCTTCATCACCTGGGAACGGGTCATTTTCATTTTCTTGAAAATGTGGTAGTCGCTGCAGCTGACCAGAATGCCCGTTTCCCGGATGCCCAGGTCCTTCACCAGCTTGAAGTCCTCCCGGCTGGCCCGGATCCAGGTGGTGATTTCGGGGAACTGCAGCCCCAGGTCCTTGCAGCGGGCCACCGCTTCACGGTCGCGCTCGCTGTAAATGAAAAACTCCGTCTGGCGGATGATGCCGTAAGGGCCGCCCAGCTTGCTCATCAGTTTGAACAGATCCTCGATCTGCTTGGGGGTATAGGGGTCCACCGACTGCTGCCCATCCCGGAAGGAAGTATCCGTAATCCAGATTTCTTCCGGCATGTTCATGGGCACGCGGCGGTGGTTAAAGGGGATCATGGGCACCGATTCATAATTATAAATATCCCGGTACAGGTTGGGATCGGGAATATCCTGCAGGGAATAGCGGTAGTTTTTCTGCTCCAGCAAATTGGTCTTCCGGGAAATTTCCAGCATGGTCATACCTCCGTTATTGGGATGTATACAAGTATATCTCAGTGGTAATGTTTTGTAAACCAAAATACAGTGAAAGCACAATGTTTTGCAGCTTCGTCTTACAAGCCACCGCATTTCCTGCACAATCGTCTGTTTTTCACTCCGTTTTTGCAATTTCGCCTTCACAAAAAAGCAAAAATGTGTTTTCACCAGGGACATTGTCCCTGGACCCAGTTCTGGATATATCGATCTGTATCTTTCATACAGTTTCCCGGTGATGCTTGGAAAACCCTGCGGGATTTCACCCCGCACCCCAGCAGGGTCATTGACCCTGCACCCGATGCCGGAATGAGCATTCCACTTCACACCAACAATGTCCCGGTGACACAATGCAACACGCAGACATTCTTTTGCCGTGGACGATTGTGTTTTTTGAATTTGCTGCGGTAATGCTACACGCAGAAACCCCTTCGCTGATGAGGAATGTTTCTTTGCGATTTGGGTACGGCACTGCCACATGCAGAAACCCCTTTGCAGAGAAAGATTGAATTTTTGCGAGTTGGATACCCGCACTGCGGGCCACGGGCTGGGCGGTGGAACACCAACCACCGGATGCTGTGCATCCGGGAAAAATGAGAAAAAACCGGCAGGAAAGTGTACTTTCCTGACCGGCTTTTTTCTACATTCATAGCGCCCGTGGGCTCTCGTTCCGGTTCCCCAAGTTACATGCGGAAAAACGTTTGTAGATAATACGTCTCTATCGCAGAACGGGTGCAGGGCCGCTGGCCCTGCCGTGGGGGTACGGGGGCGAGGAGCCCCCTGCTCCGCCATTCCTCACTTAACACGCGAAAGGCGTTTGGAAAAGCAGACTTTTGCATCGCAAAATGGGTCCAGGGGCAATGCCCCTGGCACGGGGGTACGAGGCCGCATAGGCCCCTGCCCCGTTATCCCACAAAATAGTGCTTTTCAGCTGTCCGCATGAGCATTGTCCAGCACAGCCAGCCGATCAGAGCCAGCACAGCCACCATCACCAGCCCATAGACCATAAGCCCGGCATTGAGCAGGAACAGGCCAACGCTTGCAGCGGCCACGGCCAGCAGAATGCCCAGACCCACCAGCATGCCCTTGAGGGTACCGGTGCCCTGCTTGATGGCTTCCGTTTCGGTCATCCAGTCCAGCTTGGGGCTGCGGATATCAAACTGCAGGGACAGGGCATTGGTAATGAAGCAGTAGAGAATGCTGATCACCAGCGCCACTGCAATATCCGGCAAGAAACCAGGCATCAGCACAGCAGCCACAACACAGGCAACGATCACACCACCAACGTTGAGCAGCATACCCACGGCCATCTTGGCCCCGGCATACACCCGGGGGTTGACCGGCAGGGAGGTAAGCATGCCATGGCCGTTGCGGCCTTCCCGGGAAACAGCCGTGGCAATGGCAGGATTGATCCCGGCCATGAAGCACATCAGACCGGCCAATACCGCCGCCACAATGCCGCCGGGCATTCCGGCAGTGGCCAGCACCGTTTTCAGTTCCCCGGCGCCGCCTTCGCTCATGAGCATATAGCCGATCATGCCCACAAAAAGCACCGGCATGAAGGCTGTGGGGAACGTGTTCAGGGCGTAGGTGGATACCCGGCAGATCTGCCGCCATTCCCGCTTGAAGCAGGCCATGAAGGGGGTGGAAGAAAGGAAATGCTTATCGCCCTTGAGCACCTTTTTGTTTTCCGGCACCTGGGTCTGCAGAAGAGACAGTTTCCGATAAGGCTTAGACAGAGCAAGCACCGTAAAGACAGCCGCTGCCGCGTTCACCGCAAGGCCCAGCGCCAGCTGGCCCCAGTTGCCCAGCAAGCCTTCCGTCAGCCATACAGCGGGCGGGAACAGCCGGGTCGCCTGCTGCAGAACGCCCTTGTTATCGCTGAGCATCTGCATCATCATTTCCGGGTCTTCCATCATATCCGTGGGAGCGGAACTGATGGAGAATACAAATACGAAGTAGGCCACCATCAGCAGGATGCCGCTTACCGTCATCATGGTTTCCCGATGCTTCCACAGGGAAGACAAACGGATGAGCAGGGTGGAAAGGAAAGAAACAATGCAGATGGGCAGAATGGATACCGTCAGCCACACCAGCACCATGCGCAGGTAGAACATAGCATCCACCCCCACCCGGACGCCATAGATAATGGAAGCGGGCAGAATGAAGAGGGTGCTGATCAGCGTTTCACTGATCCACACCTGGGTCAGCTTGGCGGAAAGAACGGTGCGGCTCTTGATGGGCATGGCTGCCAGATAAGCCGCATCCTTTCCAAAGTACAGGCTGGTCATGATGAAGAAAAAGCTCATGATCAGGGTGCACACCATGCTGAGGGTCACCGCTACGGCCGGCAGCATTTCTTCCATGCCCAGCTGGCTGAGCAGGTTCATCATGAACAGTTCGTAAGGAATGATCATGCCGGCAAACATGACGGTTACCAGGATATAGGCCAGGATGGTGCTTCTTGCCTTTTTCTTTTCCTTGGGATCGGTGATTTTTTTCAGGTTGGAGGGCTTCAGGTCCGCATAGCGGGCCAGCAGCTGAATACGCAAAAGCGCAAAGAATTTACGCATTCTCTTCGCCTCCGTCGTCCGTCAGTTCCAGGAACAATTCTTCCAGGCTGGCGCCCTTTTCGCCGGAGCGCAGTTCCTCCAGCGTGCCTTCCGCCCGGAGGGTACCCTTCTGGATGATGCCGATGCGGGTGCACAGTTTTTCCGCCACTTCCAGCACATGGGTGGAGAAAAAGACGGTGTTGCCCTTCTGGCAATGGGCCCGCATTTCTTCCTTCAAAAGGTGCGCCGCACGGGGGTCCAGCCCGCCCAGGGGTTCGTCCAGAATCCACACAGGGGGATTATGGATCAGAGCGCCGATCACCATGATCTTCTGCTTCATGCCCTTGGAATAGGTGCGGATCTGGCTGGCAGCGGCATCTTCCAGGGAAAAGATGTTCAGGTACTTTTCGATGTGGGCCTTGCGGTCCGCCGCAGACACACCGTAAATATCCCCCATGAAGTTCAGATATTCCATGCCGGTGAGCCGATCGTAAAGGTCGTTGTTGTCGGGCACATAGCCGATCTTTTGCTGGGCCGAAAGACGATCGGTGGCCACGTCATGGCCGGCGATCTCCACCCTGCCTTCCTCGGGGCGCAGAATGCCGCACATCAATTTGATGGCGGTGGATTTACCGGCGCCGTTGGGGCCGATAAAGCCGTACAGTTCCCCGCCGTTCACCTGCAGGTTCATATTGTCCAGCGCTTTGGGCGCATCTTTGTGATAGGATTTGCTTACATTGGTCAGTCTGATCACGGTTCGTACCTCCTTTTGATTACATGGGCAGTATAGCACGGACAAGTTGTACTTACAACAGAAACGCCATAAACCCATCCACTTTTTGCCTGAAAGCAACATTTACACGTTCCAAATAACAAAAAAACGGAAGGCAAAACGCCTTCCGTGCCGCACGCAGGGACAATACATGCAGCAATAACCATCAAACGGCCGGCAAAAGGCAGAGGGGGTAGCTCATTTGCCATTATACCGCTGATTTCCTTTGGAACAATTGCAGTATAGCCCCAAATCATGGCAGAAAAAGGGCATGTTTCCGGCAAAAGGACAACAATTTTGTCTTATTTTTTTGCCTTTTTGGAAAATGTGTGCTATACTGATTGCGATTTCTGTTTTGCAGGGAGGAATGTGCCGTGCCTTTCATTCACACCCGGGTGAACCGCCCCATCTCCAAGGAAACCGAGCAGACGCTGGCCAAGGCCTATGGCGAAGCCATTTCCCTTTTGCCCGGCAAAACGGAAAACTGGCTGATGCTGCAGTTTGAAGAGAACTGCCGGCTGTGGTTCAAAGGGAAGGATGAGCAGGCCCTGGCCTTTGTTCAGGTACAGGTGTACGGCGGCAGCACCGCTTCCGCCTACGATGCCCTCACCGGCCGCATCTGCACCCTGCTGGAAAAGGAAATGCACATCCTGCCGGAAAACATCTACGTAAAATATGAAGAAACGGATCATTGGGGCTGGAACGGCTCCAACTTTTAAGGGCTTATTCCAAGCCCTTTTTGTATACAAAGAAGGAGTTCACCATGAAAACAGCTTTCATTTGCGGCGGCTCCCGGGGCATCGGAGCACAGATTGTGCGCCTGCTTTCGGAAAAGGGCTGGCGGGTGGCCTTCACCTATTTTGCCAGTGAAGAAAGCGCCCTGGCCCTGGCCGCCCGGACAGGCGCCCTGGCCATCCGGTGCGACGCCCGGGAGGAAGCCCAGGTAAACGCCGCCGTCCGTCAGGTGCAAAAGGCTTTCCGCCACGTGGATGCCTACGTGCACAACGCCGGCACTGCCTGGACAGGCCTTTTGCAGGATATGACCACCCCGGAATGGGACGATCTTTTTGCCCTCCACGTCCGCAGCGCATTTTTCCACACCCGGGCGCTGCTGCCGGGCATGATCTCCAACCAAAGGGGCAGCATCGTGTTCATTTCCTCCATGTGGGGCCAGGTGGGTGCCTCCATGGAAGCGGCTTATTCCGCCTGCAAGGCAGCCCAGATCGGCCTGATGAAAGCCCTGGCCAAGGAAGCCGGCCCTTCCGGCATCCGGGTGAACTGCGTGGCCCCGGGGGTGATCGACACCGATATGATGCGCGCCTATTCCCAGGAGGATAAGCAGGCCCTGATGGAGGAAACGCCCCTTGGCCGGCTGGGCACCGCCGCGGATGTGGCCGGCGCCGTTTCCTTTCTGCTTTCCGATGAAGCGTCCTTCATCACCGGCCAGACCCTGTCCGTCAACGGCGGCATGGTGATCTGACAAAACGGAAAGCGCTTGTAATTGGTCATGAAAAAACCGTTTTTGGGCAGCAAACGCTCTTCTCAAAACCACGGTTATCATGTATAATATTGTCGAACCATAGCATTGCACATCGAAAAGGAGTGGTTAAGGTTGAATCGTTTCTTAACTGAGTGGGGCAAAGATCTGAATTCTATTCCCGTAGGGCCGCTGGGGCTGGTTGCCATGCCCGGCTGTGAAGAACTGGGTGAAAAAATCAACGCCTGGCTGCAAAAGTGGAACAAGCTGCAGGAAGTGCAGGACGAAGAATTCTTTACCGTACCCGGCGCAAACCGTGATTCCTTCCTCATCAAGGCCTACTGCCCCCGTTTTGGCACCGGCGAAAGCAAGGGCACGCTGAAGGAAAGTGTGCGCGGCTACGACGTATATATCCTGATCGATGTGTGTGCATACAATAAAACCTACAAAATGTACGGCCAGGAAGTGCCCATGTCCCCTGACGATCACTTCCAGGACCTCAAGCGCATCATTGCTGCCATCGGCGGCAAAGCCAAGCGCGTGAACGTGATCATGCCCATGCTGTACGAAAGCCGTCAGCACCGCCGCACCTCCCGCGAAAGCCTGGACTGCGCCATGGGCCTGCAGGAACTGGAAAACATGGGCGTGGACAACATCATCACCTTCGACGCCCATGACCCCCGGGTGCAGAACGCCATCCCCCTCATCGGCTTTGAAAACGTGATGCCCACCTACCAGATGGTGAAGGCCCTGTGCAAGGCGGAAAAGGCCCTGGATATCCGCAAGGAAAACATGATGGTCATCTCCCCCGACGAAGGCGCCCTGAACCGCAACATCTACTACGCTTCCGTTATGGGCGTGGACCTGGGCATGTTCTATAAGCGCCGGGATTACACCACCATCGTCAACGGCCGCAACCCCATCATCGCCCACGAATACCTGGGCGACAGCGTGGAAGGCAAGGACGTGCTGGTGGTGGACGATATGATCGCGTCCGGCGACAGCATTCTGGATCTGTGCAGGGAACTGAAAAAGCGCAAGGCCAACCGCATTTTCGCCGCCGCCACCTTTGCTTTCTTCACCAGCGGCATTGATGCTTTCAACAAGGCCTACGAAGAAGGCTATCTCTCCCGCGTGATCGCCACCAACCTTACCTACCGCCGCCCCGAAGTGCAGTCTGCCCCCTGGTTTGTGGAAGCGGACCTGAGCAAATACATCGCCTACATCATCGCCACCCTGAACCACGACCGTTCCCTTCACGATCTGCTGAGCCCCTATGACAAGATCAAGGCCTACCTGAAAAAGTACCACGATCAGCAGATGAAGGACGGCATCCGTCTGGTGTAAGCTATGAGTATAACGGAAAACAACAACCTTCCTGCACCCCAGGAAGAGAAAAAAGACCTGATCCATTCCGCCAAGGATTTTGTTACCAACATCTTCCAGCCTCTCAAAGGGAAGGACCTGGGCCAGGCGGTGGAGGAATTTTCCGCCGAGATGACGCTGGTGGCCGAGGGCCTGAGCGAAGACCAGGAGCGCCTTTCCCAGCAAACGGAAAAGCTTTCTGCCCAGCAAACCATCCTGGAAGAAACCATGCTTTCCCGCCTGCATGACGCCGATTGCGCCCTGAACGAAATGCGCAAGGAAATGAAGGCGCTGCAAAAACGCCTGGAAAAGGCAGAAAAAGCAGTGGCGGATAAAAAAATCAGCAAGGTGAACGGCTTCACCGGCATGCTGCGCCAGGCCACATGGCTGGTGGGCATTGTGGTGGCCGGCTGGATCGCCGTCACGCTGATCAAGGCTTTCCTTTGATCCATCCCCATCAAACGTCCGGTTTATGCCGGGCGTTTTTTTGTGCTCATTTGACAGCATCGGCAAAAATATAGTAAAATAATCAGGGCAGAACAGGACAAGCTGCCAGCTAATAAAAAAGGAAGTGATTGCATGGCTGATTTCGCCGCTTTGGTGGAAAAATACAAAAGCAGAAAAAAAGACACCCTCATCGACAGCGTGACGGCCGGCCTTTCCTATGCCGATCATATTGCCGTGGATCTGGGGCTGATCGATGACGCCGGCGTGCTGGAAACCATCACCACCGCCGCGCCTTTCGCCGTGATCGCCGTGACGGAAGAGATGCAGGTGATCATGGGCAAAAAGACGGCCAAGGCCGGTTTCAGCGACGGGCTGCAGCGCATGATCAAAACAGGTGCCGCCATGGGCATCGGCGCCGTGGCCGCCTCCCTTGCCGGGCCGGTTGCGGCTGTTCCCGCCGCCGTGGGCACCCGGGTGCTGATCAAGAATTACCAGAACAAAGCCCTGCTTTCCCTCCGGGTGAAGGATCGCCTGGAAAGGCTGCGCGCCCTGCGCCGCCGTCAGGAAAGCAAAGCCTTTCTTTATGAAAATGCAAGGCCCCTGCTGCCGGGCGGCATGGAATACCTGGACGCATAAAAATTTGTGAAAAATGTTTTTCTCCCCAGCGTTTCCCTTTGATAAATGATCGCCTCCCTGCGCACAATAGCTGCGAGGAGGCGATTTTGCTATGAAAAAAATCGGATACTTTGGTTTCCTGCTGCTGACGGCAGCCATCATGCTCACCGGCTGTGCCACCAACGCCGACACGCTGGCATCCCCCACCCCCGGCACCAATGCCCTGTCCCCCAGCACATCCCCCGATACCCCCATGAGCAGCCCCATGCTCACCACCCAGGTGCCCATCCTTTCCGATATGGAACAGGGGCTGGATGCCATGATGGGCCTGAACAGCCTGCAGGATGTGCAGCGGGCTTCCGAAGAAATGGAAGACGCCGTGGAACAGCTTTCCGAGGTGGATGACGCCTATGTGATCGCCCATGAGGACACGGCGCTGGTGGGCCTGGAGCTGAACAGCCAGTACCAGGGTCAGGTGGACGAGCGGCTGGAAAAGATGGTGCTGGGCCGGGTACAGACCATTGAAAAAAGCATCTCCGGCGTGGCCGTCACCGCCGAAAAGGACAAGGTGCAGCAGATCAGGCAACTGGCGGAACAGCTGGATAACGCCCAGAACCTGGCCGAAGTGACCCAGCAGATGGAAGCCATCGTTTCCGGCCTGACCGTCTATCAGGAATGAGGCTTCGTACCGCCCGTATGCCAAAGAGGCTTTTGCTTGGCCTGATCCCGGTGGGCATTTTTTCCGCCGCATGGCATACGGGCGGCGGCGGGCTGGCGCTGGCCGCGTGGATTGTGCTGTGTGCATGCATCCCCGGCCCCGCCTATCCTTATCCGCGCAAAAGCCGGGTGCATGCGACCCGGCTTTTTTTTACGTGGGCCGGCGGCTTTTTTACCCTCTCTTTCTGCCTGCAAACCAGCCAAAGGTTTGCGCTGCCCCCCTTTGCTTTCCTGCCCGGCGCAGGGGCCCTGTGCGTTCTGGCTGCCGCTTTTTGCTATACCTTTCCAATGGAAAAAAGGAGCAGGCTGCTCCTTTCCTTTCTGCTGGTTTTCAGCGCCGGTATGTGATCACCGGCGTACCGGGGCACAGCGTTTCCGCCATTTCCGGGTTCATGCGGCAAATATCCTGGACCGCCATGCGGTAATGCCGGGCAATATCCCACAGGGTATCCCCAGGCTGAACAAAATACAGCGCCACGCCTTTTTCCACAGGCTTTGCTTCCCCTGCCGCGGCGTTCACGGTCACGTCGGCCAGGGTTTTTGTCACCCCATGGGCATGCAGGTGCAAAATAAACTTCATTTCCACCCTATCCCCGGTAATGGCACTGCACTCCACCTGGCTTACGTTCAGCTGAAGCGCATTTTCCGGCCCAGCATCGGTGGAAAACACCATGCGGAAGGGTTCCTCCAGGGAAACAGAAACCGGCTCGTCGCTGTCATCCGTCATGTAAATCACGGTTGTTTCCAGAATGCCCTCCGTGTGCAGCTTGCCGCCCTTTTGTTCGGCCTCCAGCAAAATGGGCCGTGCAAAGCCAAGCAGCACCGTTTTCACCCGGGCGCTGCCCTCCGGCAGCATCAGTGTCACTTTCCCGCTTTCCGCCGTCTGTTCGTTCACCGTGCCGGAACGGAACACCACATGCTGGCGGGTCATCTCCAGCATTTCCCCCTGGGTGGTGAACGCATCCCGGATCACTTCCGTCTGTGTGTTTTCCACAGCGCTGATTTCGGTGAACAGTTGCACTTCCGCCCGCATCATTTTGCCGCCGTCCCCCCGGTCCTGGCTGAGCACCGCCACGTCCCGCACCGTGGTGTGGGCAGACAGATGGCTGCCCAGTGCGCCGGACAGGTTCACGGTCTGCTCAAAGGGCAGGCTGTGGCGGGTGTAAATCAGGGGCCGTCCGGGCATCTGGGCGGTGTGGTACGCCTCCAGCAGCACATTGCCCGTCACCGTGGCCCGGCCGTCGGCGCCGCCGAATATATCCTCCACCTGGGCCTGGGCGGTGGCATAAAGGGTTTCCTTCACCTGCAAAAGGTCGGCCAGCTCCACCTCTTCCTTCATCAGCATCTGCCCTTCCCCTTCGCCCACAGCCCGCTGCAGGGAAAGCACCTGCATTTCCTTCTGGATATCCTTGTTATCCGCCAGATCCCGGATATAGGAAACGGTACGGGGCAGGGATGCTTCCGCCGTCAGCAAAAGAACAGCCCGCAGCAACAGCCGCCCGTTGAACGCCTTGGCGCTTACATACTGCACCTGGGCCCGGGGCCGTACGGCCACCGCAGCGGCCGCCGTGTTTTCTTCCTTCAGCTGCAATGCCTGGGAAAAATCCGCCACCGCTTCCAGGGCGGCCACATGGCGCATGTCCCCCTGGGCATACAGGGCATGGAACACCACTTTGCCCTCCGCCATCATGCGGCTGCCGGTCATTTCTCCGCTTTGCACATGGGCGGCGGCATCGGCATAATACACACGCGCTTCCTCCCGCAAGCCCCCGGGCAGCGCCGCTTCCGCTTCCACTGTCACCTGGGTGGGCTTTGCCTGCAGCACCTGTTCCGTTTCCAGATTATCTTTGATCAATTGCAATTCCAACATTTTTTTCGTTCGCCTCCTATCGCTCCTGTCCATGCATATTCTTCCGCTGTGCAAAATATGCACTTTGCTTGACAGAAAGCCCGGCCCGGTGCTACACTTTTGCCCGTTGACAGAAGGGAAGGATGAACATGGAACTGTACACGGGAGCACCTTTGGAAAAACGGGCGGCAAACGAGCAGGCGGCTTATGATTTTCTGAACCGCTGCGCCATCCCCTTTACCCGGGTGGACCATCCTCCCGTTCACACCATGGAGGATTGCCTGGCGGCCGATGGGGTTTTGCAGGTGGAAATGTGCAAAAACCTGTTTCTTTGCAACAGCCAGAAAACCAAGTTTTATCTGCTCCTGCTGCCCGGCAATAAACCCTTCAAAACCAAAGTTTTTTCCAAGATGCTTGGCGTATCCCGTTTATCGTTTGCCCCGGCGGAAAAAATGGAGGAATTGCTCCACATTTCCCCCGGTGCCGTCAGCCCCATGGGGCTGGTGTTTGAAAGCGCCAGAGAGGTGACCTTGGTCATGGACGAAGAAGTGAAGGATATGCAGCTGCTGGGCTGCCACCCCTGCGTGAACACCTCTTCCATCGCCTTTTCCATGGCGGATTTTCTGGAAAAGTTTTTACCCGCCGCAGGGCATCAGGTCACCTTTGTGCGCCTGCCCTGGGAAGTGGAGTGAATTCGTTCATGCTGAAAAAATATCGTCTGGGGTTTGATCCCATGGGGCTAATGGTTTTCCTGCTGGTGATGCTGCCCAATTTTATCTGGTTCACCTGCCCGGCGCCAAACGATGTTTTGCGCACGGAATCCATCACCCCCGTGTGGGACACTATTGCTTCTGTGTGTCAGGTGGCTATGACCGGGCTTTTGTGTATTCTGCTCCATCAGGAAAGAAAGCCGCTGCGCCTTTCTCCGCCGATCATTGCAGCCGTTTTTTCCCTTCTTCTATACTACGCCTGTTGGCTCCTGTACTACGCAAACTTCACCCAGCCGCCGGTTATTCTGGGGCTCTCCCTTCCGCCCTGTCTTTCGTTTCTTCTTTTTGCACTGGACAGGGAAAATTACCCGGCGCTGATTCCCGGCATCCTTTTCACCCTTTGTCATCTGGTATACGCCATCGTCAATTTTATGTAAAGAAAAACAAGATGCTCTTTCGCATCTTGTTTTTTTATTCCTGATACAGCCCGATGCAGCAATGCAGCACCTCTTCATCTTTCCGGTACAGGCCGCACAACGTTCCGTTCAGATACACCCGGAAAATTTCGTTTTCTTCCGCTTCCGGCATCAGGGAGAGGGGCAGCTTGGCCCCGTTTTTCACCGGTATTGCATACCGTTCATCCACGTCCAGCCGCCGCATATTCTGCAAAGGGTAATCCATGGGCAAAAGCATTTTTTCCAGTTCGCCCTTTTCCGCTGCCTGCATCACTTCTTCCACCGTCACACAGTTTTCGATGGAAAAGCCGCCATGCCTGGTGCGCAAAAGGAAGCGCATGTGGGCCGGCGCCGAAAGGGCACGGCCGATATCGTGGCACAGGGTGCGGATGTAGGTGCCGCTGCCGCAATCCACAAACAGCATGTACGCATCTTCCGCCACCTGATCGCCCAAAACCAGGCTGCGGATTTCCGTTTCCCGTTCCTTGGCTTCCACCATTTCGCCCTTTCTGGCCAGGGCATACAGGGGCTTGCCCCCGATTTTGATGGCGGAATAAGCAGGCGGACGCTGCAGGATGGTGCCGGTAAAGGCGGGCAGCACGTTTGCGATTTCTTCCCGGGAAGGCACCTTCCCGCAGCCTTTTACCAGCACGCCCTGGGCGTCCTGGGTATCCGTTTCTCCGGCAAAAGCCAGCTGCGCCGCGTAGGATTTGCTCTTATCGGTGAAATAATCCAGCACGCGGGTGGCCCGGCCGATCATAATAGGCAAAACGCCGGCCGCTTCCGGGTCCAGGGTGCCGGCATGGCCCACACGCTCCCCCGTCAGCCGTTTCACCACCGCCACCGCCGCCCCGGAAGACATGCCCGGAGGCTTCAGCAGGTTAATATAGCCGTTCATGCGTTCTCCTCAAGCTGGCTTTCCATTTCCTTTTCCAGCGCAGCACACATTTCTTCCAGTTTTGCGGCATACCGGCAGCCGGACGCCAGCACATGGCCGCCGCCGCCAAATTTCTGGGCCACCCTGGCCACATTATAGGGAGGCAGCGCCCGCAGGCTCACCTTCACCGTGCCGTCTTCTTTTTCGTCGGCCAGGTAGGCCATCTGCACGCCCCACAGGTTCATGGCGTAGTTCACAATGCCGTCGCTGTGCTCCGGCCCGGCACCGGCTGCCTGATAATCCGCCGGCGTCAGCTGCATGCAGGCACACCGGCCGCTGCCGAAAAGTCGCAGGGTGTTCAGCGCCCGGCCAAGCAGCCGCACATGGGCTTCTTCCTGCAAAAGGAACAGCTTGCGGCTCATTTCATTCAGCGGCAGGCCGGCCTTGACCAGCTCCGCCACAATGGAAAAGGCTTCATCGTCGGTATTTTCAAAGGAGAAATTGCCTGTATCGGTGCTGATGGCGCAATAGAGACATTTGGCAATATCCTGCGTAATTTCCACGCCCAAATGCTTCAGCAGCCTGTACACCACACACCCGGCAGCAGCGGCATCGCCGTCCACCGCGTTCAGCCTTGCATACAAAGGATTGGTGGGATGGTGGTCCACCTGCACCTGATCGGGCGCAGCAAAATAAACCTGCGCCGCCGCGCCCATGCGCATTTCATCCGCCGCATCCACGGCAAACGCCAGGTCAAACTCCCGGCCGGCCAGCGCATCCGGCTGCACAAACTTTTCCGCACCCTGCAAGAACATCAGCTTCCCGGGCACCGGGTCGGCACAGCAGAGGGTGACCTCCTTGCCCATCCCTTCCAGCGCCAGCCCCATAGCCAGCGTGGAGCCCACGGCATCGCCGTCAGGGTTGATATGGGTGCACAGCAGTACCCGCTGCGCCCTCTTCAGTGCATCCGCCAATACCGGCGTGCCAAACGCTTTGATCATGTGCGCCTCACTTTCTTGAAATAAAAAGGAAGAAAGGGGATGTCTTTCTTTCAAAAGCCACTCCCCCTGCCATTACTCTTCAGTTTCTTCCGCTTTGGGTGCCACCTGCTTGAGCACTTCCGCAATGTGCACACCGTAAGCAATGTTCCGGTCCCGTTCAAAAATCAGTTCCGGCGTGTAGCGAAGGTCCACACGGAAGCCCAGCTCCCGGCGGATAAAGCCGGCAGCTTTCTTGAGAGCCTTGAGCATGTCCTCGGCCTTATCATCTTCCAGCACACTCACGTACACCTTGGCATAGCGAAGATCCCTCGTCACATCGGCACGGGTGATGCAATACGTGCCGCTGATGCGGGGATCGTTCATTTCCCGGATGATGCTGTCCAGCGCGTGGCGCACCTCTTCGGAAATCCTGTCAATACGAAAATTAGCCATGGGGATTCCTTTCTTTTTTACGAGAGGGCATTTCTTTCAGGAGAAAGAAATGTCCTCTCGTGCTCTCCCAAAGAAAGCCACCCTTTCTTTCTGTGAAAGTCACTCTTTTCACTTTCACATCACATATGTAGCGTCACGGGAAGACATCCTGTTTTTTCCCATGATGCTCCATCCCGTACAGCTTTCTTGGGGTGGGTGCGGGAGGGGGATTCTTTGGCTTCAAAGAATCTCCCTCCCGCAAAATAATTCCATATTACCGTTCGATTTCTTCCATGACGAAGCATTCCACCACGTCGTTTTCCTTGATATCGTTGTAGTTTTCCAGGCCGATGCCGCATTCGTAGCCGGTGGCCACTTCACGCACGTCGTCCTTGAAACGGCGGAGGGAAGAAAGCTTGCCTTCGAAAATAACCACATTATCGCGCAGCAGACGGACGGAAGCGTTACGCTGCATTTTGCCGTCGGTGACATAGCTGCCGCCGATGGTGCCGGCGCCGGTGATCTTGAACACATTGCGCACCTGAGCATGGCCCAGCAGCACTTCCTTGTATTCGGGCGCCAGCAGGCCCTTCATGGCCTTTTCCACGTCCTCGATGGCCTGGTAGATGATGCGGTACAGACGCACATCCACGCCTTCCTTTTCGGCGGCATCCCGGGCGGTGGCATCGGGGCGAATATTGAAGCCGATGATGATGGCGTTGAACGCAGAGGCCAGGTTCACGTCGTCCTGGGTGATGGCACCCACGGCGCTGTGCAGCACGCGCACCTTCACTTCGTCGTTGCTCAGCTTTTCCAGGGCCTGCTTCACCGCTTCCACGGAGCCCTGCACGTCGGCCTTGATGATGATGTTCAGGTTCACCACCTTGCCCTCGGCAATACCGGCAAACAGGTTATCCAGAGAAACCTTGGCAGAAGCAGCCACACGGCTGGCCTTCAGTTTATCCTTACGTTCCTGGGCCACCTGACGGGACAGATGGTCGTCCTTGACGGCCAGCATTTCATCGCCGGCAGAAGGCACTTCGGTGAAGCCGGAAATTTCCACAGGGGTGGAGGGGCCGGCAGTCTGTACACGTTCGCCCCGGTCATTGAGCATGGCACGCACACGGCCGGAAGCCATGCCGGCCACGATGTTGTCGCCCACCTTCAGGGTACCGTTCTGGATGAGCACGGTGGCCAGCGGGCCGCGGGCCTTATCCAGCTTGGCTTCGATGATAACACCGGTGGCCATACGGTTGGGGTTGGCCTTGAGCTGCTGCACGTCGGCCTGGAGCAGGATCATTTCCAGCAAATCTTCCACACCGGCGCCGGTCAGGGCGGAAACGGGCACCATGATGGTATCGCCGCCCCAATCTTCGGGGATCAGTTCGTACTTGGTCAGATCCTGCATGATGCGGTCAGGGTTGGCGGTGGGCTTATCCATTTTGTTGATGGCCACCACAATAGGCACGCCGGCTGCCTTGGCATGGTTGATGGATTCGACGGTCTGGGGCATAACGCCGTCATCGGCCGCCACCACCAGCACGGCAATGTCCGTAGCCTGGGTACCGCGCATACGCATGGCAGTGAAGGCTTCGTGGCCGGGGGTATCCAGGAAGGTGATCTGACGGCCGTTCAGCTTCACGGTGTAAGCACCGATGTGCTGGGTGATGCCGCCGGCTTCGGTGGTGGTCACATGGGCCTTGCGGATATAGTCCAGCAAGGAAGTCTTACCATGGTCAACGTGGCCCATGATGGTAATGACCGGAGGACGGGCTTCCAGGTCTTCTTCCTTGTCTTCCACATTGGTATCGGACAGCACGTCTTCCGCCGTCTTGTCCAGCTTCATTTCCAGTTCCACATCAAATTCGGAGCAGACCAGGGAAGCGGTGTCGAAATCCAGTTCGCTGTTGATGTTGGCCATGATGCCCAGCATGAGCAGCTTCTTGAGGATTTCGCCGGCGGGCTTACCGATGCGTTCGGTCATGTCCTTGACGGTGATGGTTTCCGCCGTCATGTAGGCCTTTTCGATCTTGATGGGGGCCATCATCTGCTGGGCAGAGGGCTGCTGCTTCTTGCTGGCCCGGGCACGCTTGCCGCCGCGTACGGTTTCGTCATCGTAACCGGTGAAGCTTTCCTTCTGCAGCTGCTTGCGGTTCTTGGCCACATGTTCCGGATCATGCTGACGCAGATACTGCTTTTTGTTGGGGTCGTAATTGCTCACCCGTTCCTTTTCCACCACAGGCGCCAGTTCCGGGCCACGGCTGCGGCCGGCACCGCCCATGGGACGGCCGGCACCGCCGCCCTGCTGAGGACGGGGCGCGCCACCGGCGGGACGGCCAAACTGACCGCCACCTTGCTGACCGGCAGGACGGCCGAACTGACCGGGCTGACCGGCGGGACGGCCAAACTGCTGCTGGCCACCCTGGGGATTGGCAGGACGGCCATAGGGGCCCTGGGGATTGGCAGGACGGCCATAGGGGCCCTGCGGATTGGCAGGACGGCCATACTGCTGGCCACCCTGGGGATTGGCAGGACGGCCGTAGGGGCCCTGGGGATTGGCGGGACGGCCGTAGGGGCCCTGCGGATTGGCAGGACGGCCATAGGGGCCCTGCGGATTGGCAGGACGGCCATACTGCTGGCCCTGGGGCGCAGCGGGACGGGCCTGGCCCTGAGGAGCCTGAGGCCTGGGGGCAGGCTTGGCCTGCGGAGCAGCCGGAGCGGCAGCAACGGGCTTTTCGGCCTTTGCTTCCTCCTGCTTGGCAGGGGCCTTGGCTTCTTCCTGCTTTTCGGCAGGCTTTTCGGCCTTGGCTTCTTCCTGCTTGGCAGGGGCCTGCTGATTTTGGGCAGCGGGCTTTTCGGCCTTCTTTTCCTCCGCTTTTTCCACGGGCTTTTCAGCCGGCTTTTCGGCCTTCTTTTCTTCCTTCTTTTCGGGGGCGGCAGCCGCCTTGGGGGCTGCTTCCTCTTCATCCGGCATGGTCCAGGCCTTGGTATGCTGCTGCGCCAGGATCTTCTGTTCTTCCTGGTGCTTGCGGGCCTGTTCTTCTTCCTGTTCGCGCTGGAAGCGGGCTTCCTGCTTACGCAGTGTCTGCATAAGCGTGTCAATATTGCGCCGGATATGCGCCGCCTCTTCCAGGATCACGCCCGACTGCTGGTTGATTTCTTTTGTAGCTTCTGCCAGTTTTACCTTGGTCATTCGATGCTTGCACCCCCGCCATATCGGCAATGAATTAATTGGTTTATTTCCACGGCTCTCCCGTTTGATGAATACTTTGCAGGACCTGGTCGCATATGCCGCCTTTTTTCAGGCTGGCCGCCATACGCCCTTCCCTGCCGCAGGCCCTGTCCAACAGGCCCGCTTCCATGATATGCATGGGCACCCGGCGAAAAGCACAGGCGTCCTGCAGCTTCTTTTTGGTGTTATCCGACGCATCGGCATCCACCAATACCAGCGCCGCCTTCCCCGCTTTCACTTCCCGCAGGGCCAGGTCTGCGCCCGGTGTCAGCTGGCCGGCCCGCATGGCCAGGCCCAGCAGCCCTTCAAGCCTGGCCATGTTCATCCTCCAGGGAATGGAGGGCGTCCATCAGCGCCTTGTGGGTTTCTTCCCCCAACGTGCAGGCGAAGGCACGCTCCAGCTGCTTTTGCTTCAGGGCTTTCTGCAGGCATTCTGCATTCCTGCACACATAAGCGCCCCGGCCGGGCTTGCGGCCCGTTACGTCCATGGACACTTCCCCTTCCGGAGAACGTACCACGCGGATCAGGCTTTTCTTGGGCTGCATTTCCCGGCAGCCCACACACATGCGCATGGGCGTTTTTCTTTCTTTCATGGCGCTTCCCTCAAAATATTATTCGATGTCGTCGTCATCCAGCTCGATGTCCAGATAATCGTCTTCGTATTCATCGGCGATCACCTGGCCGTCGCCCATTTTCAGTTCGGGCAGATCCATCTGCATCAGTTCGGCAGCCTGGGTCTGGGACTTGATGTCGATCTTCCAGCCGGTCAGCTTGGCGGCGAGGCGGGCGTTCTGGCCTTCCTTGCCGATGGCCAGGGACAGCTGGTTATCCATCACGATCACACGGCAGATTTTTTCCTTTTCGGAAACATACACACTCATCACGTGGGCCGGGTTCAGGGCGTTGGCCACGAATTCGGCAGGATCGGCGCTCCACTTGATGATGTCGATCTTTTCGTTCTTCAGCTCGCTCACCACTTTGTCCACACGGATGCCGCGGGGACCCACGCAGGCGCCCACGGGATCGATGGCGGCGTCGGAGGAGGCCACGGCGATCTTGGTGCGGCTGCCCGCTTCACGGGCGATGGACTTGATCTGCACGATACCGGTGGCAATTTCCGGCACTTCCATTTCGAACAGGCGCTTCACCAGGCCGGTATGCACACGGCTGACGGCCACCTGAGGCCCGCCGGCTTCACGGCCGGCACGGTACACCTGCAGCACATACACCTTGATGTGGTCGCCGGGGCGGTATTCTTCGCCGGGCATGAATTCGCTCTTGCTGAGCACGCCGCGGGTGGCGCCCAGTTCCACATACACGTTGTCGTTATCCACCCGTTCCACAATGCCGGTGAGGATTTCGTTTTCTTTTTCGATGTATTCGTCGTAAATCTTGCCCTTTTCCAGTTCGCGCATACGCTGCAGGATCACCTGCTTGGCGGTCTGGGCAGCCACACGGCCGAAATCCTTGGGCGTCACTTCGATTTCCACGATATCGCCCAGTTCAAAATTGGGGCGGATGCGGCGGGCGGCTTCCAGCGTGATCTGGGTGTTATCGTCTTCCACCTGCTCCACAACCACTTTGCGGGCGAAAATCTGCACGTCATGTTCCCGGCTGATGACCACGGACAGGTTGGAGGAATTTTCGCTCTGGGCGGTGGAATACTTGGCATACTTGCGGTAGGCAGCCTTGCAGCCGTCTTCCACAGCGGTAAGGATCTGCTCGGCGTTGATATCCTTGGCCTTGGCCAGGTTTTCGATAGCGTCAAACATTTCGGACTTGCGATTAGCCATTGTTTTCAAACCTCTGCTTTCTGATATTTCAAGGGAGTTATTCTTCTTCGTCCAATGCGCTCAGATCGGGCACCAGGCGCACCTGGGCCACGCTTTTGCGGGGCAATACGGTTTCCTCTTCCCCGCACAGGATCACCACTTCGTTTTCGTCCATGCGGACCAGCGCGCCCTGCACCGTTTTCTGCCCGTTCAGGGGCTTATACAGCTTGGCCGCCACCTCCAGACCGATGGAGGCGTCGATATCCCGCTGGTTCTTGATGGGCCTGTCGATACCGGGGGAGCACACTTCCAGGAAGTCGTAATCGTAGTCTTCCAAAGAGGGCTGCACTGCCCGGTGGTATTTTTCGCAGTCGTCCAGGGTAACGCCGCCGTCCTTGTCGATGTAGATGCGCAGATACCGGCCGGTGGGTTCTTTTTCCATGGCCACGTCGCACAGGTAGTATTCCAGTTTCCCGGCAAAGCGTTCACAGATGGCCGTGATCTTTTGCATATTGGCATTCTTGGGGGCCATAAGCATCTCCTTTTCCTGCTTGAAAATACACAAAGAGTGGGTCACAGCTGCAAAAAAGCGCCACCGAAAGGCCGCGGAATAAAGCCATTCCAACCTTTCCGGCACACTGCAGCTCCCACTCTTCGCTAAACCCTTCTTTCTTTCAGGCCGTTATGTTTTCATACTCAGCATAGACCCGCAAAGCGAGCCACGCTGATAGTATACCACAACCCCCGGCCAAATACAAGCATCTTTTTACCGTTTTCCCCCAGGAAAACCGGCACTTTTGCCCCTGAAAAAGGCCAAAAAGCGGGTTTTGAAAAAAAAGTTCATAAAAATATGAAAAAATTTATTTTTTTAGCAGGAAAAAAAGGTTTTGCGGCGAAAACCTTTATATTCGCTCAAATATGGGGTGGTAGAGAGAAATGCCTTGCGTGATTGCAGCCCATGCCGGATACTGCGCCGGGGTGAAAAAAGCCATGGAAACGGCCTTCCAGGCAGCCCGGGAAGCCCGGGAAAAAGGCATTCCCTGCTATTGCCTGGGTGAAATGATCCATAACCCCCAGGCCACCTTCGCCCTTCATGAGCTGGGCGTGATCCGGGTGGACGATCCCACGGAAGCAAAAGAGGGCATCATCCTCCTGCGCAGCCATGGCGTAGGCCCCCAGGTTTATGCGGCCTGCAGCGCCCAGGGGCTGGATATCCGGGACGGCACCTGTGCTTACGTAAAAGCGCTGCACCAGATTGTGGCCGCAAGCGAAATGCCGGTGCTGCTCATCGGCGAAAGGCATCACCCGGAAGTGCAGGCAACGGCCGGCTGGTGCCGTACCGAATGCCGCGTTATTGAAAACATTGAAGAGGCAAAGGCCCTGCCCCCCATGGAAAAGGCCCTTTGCGTCTGCCAGACCACCTACCCCATGGAAGCATGGGAGGGGATCACCGCCATCCTGGCAAAAAAGATCCCCGGGCTGGAAAAGAAATGCACCATTTGCCTGGCCACGGCCCGCCGTCAGGAAGCGGCCCGTGAACTGGCCAAAAAAGCAGACGCCATGATTGTGGTGGGCAGCAAAATGAGTGCCAACACCCGCAAGCTGTATGAAGCCTGCCTGGCCCTTTGCCCCCGCACCTGTTTGGTGGAACGTGCTGCGGAAATACCGCCGCACTTTGGAAATATCCACACGGAATACATAGGAATAGCCGCCGGCGCATCCACACCGGATTGGTCATTTAAGGAGGTTGTCACACGCATGAACGACATGGAACACATCGACCAGGAAACCCTTCAGGAAACCGCCACCAACGATACCCCCGCCTTCACGATGGAAGACATCGAGAAGACCGTTGTCCGCATTCATAACGGACAGACGGTTACCGGTACCGTGGTACAGATCACCGAAGACGAAGTATGCGTCAACATCGGTTACAAGTCTGACGGGCTCATCAAGAAAGCCGACCTGGTGGACAAGGACGTAAAGATGGGCGACGAAATCGAAGTAGAAGTCGTCAAGGTTAACGATGGCGAAGGCAACGTCCTGCTCTCTCAGCGCAATATCGTCAACCGCAAGGCTTGGGAAGCCCTGATGGAAAAGTACGAAAACGGCGAATACATCGACGCCGTGGGTAAGGAAGCCGTTAAGGGCGGCCTGCTCGCCTCCATCGAAGGCGGCATCCGCGCTTTCGTGCCCGCTTCTCAGCTGGCCAGCCGCTATGTGGAAAAGATTGCCCAGTTCGTCGGCCAGGACATGAAGCTGAAGATTATCGACGTAGACAAGCAGAAGAAGCGCATCGTGGCCAGCCGCAAGCAGGTGGTGGAAGAAGAAAACGCCGCCAAGAAGGCTGCTGCCTGGGAAAAGCTGGTTGAAGGCGAAACCGTCACCGGTATCGTCCGCCGCTTTGCCGATTTCGGCGCTTTTGTGGACCTGGGCGGCGTGGATGGCCTCATCCACATCACCGACCTGGCCTGGAGCCGCGTGGGTCATCCCTCCGACGTGCTGCAGATCAACCAGGAAGTGGAAGTCAAGGTTCTGTCCCTGGACCGCGAACGCGAACGCATCCAGCTGGGCTACAAGCAGCTCCAGCCCAAGCCCTGGGATAACATCGAAGAAAAGTATCCCGTTGGCGTGATCCTGGAACGCGAAGTGGTTCGCATTCGTCCCTTCGGCGCTTTCATCGAACTGGAACCCGGCGTGGACGGCCTGGTGCACATTTCTCAGTGCGCCCTGACCCGCGTGGCCAAGGTGGAAGACGTGCTGAGCGTTGGTCAGGTTGTGGCCGTGAAGGTGCTGGGCGTGGATCCCGAAGCCAAGCGCATCAGCCTGAGCGTGCGTGAAGCCCTGGCCGATACCGCTTTCGAAGAAGGCGACGACATGGAAATCCCCGGTGAAGCCGAAGAAGTGTACGCTGAAGAAGAAGCTCCCGTGGAAGAATAATTCCATCTGAAAAAACAAACATGCAGGGCTGCCGCTGTCCAAAGGGCAGCCCTGTTCTTTTTCCGGAGGCCCCTGATGAAGAAATTTCTTCTCTTTTTTGCGTTGATGCTGCTGCTGGCTGTTCCCGCCCTTTCGGAGGAAGCCGCAGACATCACCGCCGATTGCGAAATCACCCTCTCCCCCGGCAAGTACAAAACCCTGAACCGCATCTGTGACCGGGACTGGCACACCGTCTACCTTTCCAACAAAATGAAAAACCCGGCCGTCACCGTCAAAGCCCCCAAGGACACCCCCATGCACGGCGTGTACGTATGCTTCGGGGATAAGCTGGCTCCCTGGCTGGTGCAGGCAAAGCAGGACGGCCAATGGGTGACGGTATACGAAAGCGAAGGGATGTACGCCCATGAATTCGCCCCGCTGGAAGGGGAAAAGGAGATCCGTATCCTGCCCGCAACCACCAAGCAGACCACCCTTTGCATCGGTGAACTGTTTGTGTACGCAGAAGGTGAGGTGCCCTCCACCGTCCAGTTCTGGCAGCCCGCCCCCGAAAAGGCGGACCTGCTGGTGCTCTCCGCCCATCCGGACGATGAAGTGCTGTTCTTTGGCGGCGCCATCCCCTACTACGCCGGTGAAAAGCAGATGGACGTGGTGGTGGTGTACATGACCTGCAACATGATGGAACGCAGGAGTGAGCTGCTCAACGGCTTGTGGGCCTGCGGCGTGAAAACCTACCCCGTCATTGGTGATTTCTGGGACAAGTACGCCACCAAAGTGGATAAAGTTTACGACGCCTGGGGCAAAACTGCTTCCCAGAAATTTATCGTGGAGCAGCTGCGCCGCTTCAAGCCGGAAGTGGTCGTCACCCACGATGTGGGCGGCGAATACGGCCACGGCGCCCATAAAACCTGCGCCGACCTGATGCTCAAATGCATCCCCCTGGCCGCCGGCAACACCAAGTTCACCGACTCCCTGAACACCTACGGTGCCTGGGAAGTGAAAAAGCTGTACCTTCATTTATATGAAGAAAACGCCATCGAAATGGATTGGGATCAGCCCCTTTCCGCATTCGGCGGCAAAACCGGCTATCAGCTGGCTGTGGAAGCCTACAACTGGCATTTTTCCCAGCACGATCAGGGCCAGAAGAACAAGCAGACCGGTGAATTTGAATACTTCACCGTAGAACCCCGGGACAGCGATTACAGCTGCTACCGCTTCGGCCTTGCCTACACCACCGTGGGCGAGGACGTGGAAAAAAACGATTTCTTCGAGAACATCCCAGTTCAGTAAGCACGATAGGGAGATCGTGCGGGGCTTCGCCCCTGCACCCCACAAGGGGCTTCGCCCCTTGACCCGGTTGCGGAAGTGGTTGGCTGGACGAACGAGCAATTTCCCGCTGAGGCGTGGAGGAACCGTGCGAGGCTTCACCCCTGCACCAGGGCCGTGCCCTGGACCCAATTGCGGAAGTAGTTGTCCGGACGAACGAGCAATTTCCCGCTGGAGCTTGGGGAATACGAAAAAGCCTCCCTTGTGAAAGGGAGATGGCAGCCGCAGGCTGACGGAGGGATTGCCTGCAACACGCACAAACCCGCTTGCAAAATACCGATTGTTATATTGCGGGTTGAATGTGGCTCAGCCACCCGCACCACGGGCTGGGCGGCGGAACGCCGCCGGCCGGATGCCCTGGCATCCGGGGAAAACGGAAAAAAGGCCGGAGGAGAAAGCTTGCTTTCTCTCCCGGCTTTTTCACGTTTTCATAGCGCCCGTGGGTTCACATTTCCGTTCCTCAAGTTTCGTGCGGAAACAAGCTTGTTTTACCGCATCACCCCATCGCAGGATGGGTGCAGGGGGAATCCCCCTGCCGCGGGGTGAAGGGGCCGCGCAGGCCCCTTTCATTCCTCAAGTTTCGTGCGGAAACAAGTTTGTTTTCAGTCCTTCCCCATCGCAGGATGGGTGCAGGGGGAATCCCCCTGCCGCGGGGTGAAGGGGCCGCGTAGGCCCCTTTCGTTCCCCAAGCTTCACGCGGAAACAGCTTGTTTACGCACCCAACCGCTTCGAGAAGTGGGTCCAGGGATGCTATCCCTGCCGCAGGCCCTTTCAGGTACCCCGGTTACAGGGCAATATCCAAAATGGCCGTTGCGATCATGAAATAGATGGTCAGCGAGGTGGCGTCCACCAGGGTGGTGATCAGGGGGCTGGCCATGAGGGCAGGGTCAAAGCCCACGCGCTTGGCCAGCAGGGGCAGGGTGCAGCCCAGGCCCTTGGCAATGAGCACCGTGGCATACAAAGCCAGTGCCACCACCAGCGCTTCCATAGGCTGTGCTCCATAAATGAAGGTGACCAGCAGGAAAATGAACACCGACAGCACGGCGCCCACCATGGCACCCACCCGGAATTCCTTCCACAGGGCACGGAACAGGTCTTTAAACTCAATTTCCCCCAGCGCCACACCGCGGATGATCAGCGTGGAGGCCTGGGAACCGCAGTTACCGCCGGTATTCATCAGCATGGGAATGCAGGAGGTAAGCACAATGGAGGTAGCCAGCACGTCCTCAAAGCTTTTGATGATCATACCGGTGAAAATAGCCACCGCCGCCATGATCAGAAGCCACGGAATACGGTTCAGGGCCAGCCGGAAGGGCGAGGTTTTCAGGTACTCATCTTCCGACGGCATCAAACCGGCCATCTTTTCAAAGTCCTCGGTGTTTTCTTCTTCGATAACGTCCATGACGTCGTCGGCGGTGATAATACCCACCAGCCGGTTTTCCTTATCCACAACCGGCAGGGCCATCAGGTCATAATGGCGCACGGTATCGGCCACTTTTTCCTGGTCGTCGGTGGTGAAGACACTGACGGGGTTGCGCACCATCATATCGGAAAGCACGGCGTCCTCATCCGCCAGGATCATCCGGCGCAGGGCCAGCGTGCCCAGCAGGTGGCGTTCTTTATCGATGATGTAGAGGGTGTAGATGGTTTCCTTATCCAGGCCCACCTTCTTGATAATGTTCATGGCATCCCGGACGGTATCCCCTTCCCGGAATTCCAGGTATTCGATGGTCATGATGGAGCCGGCAGAATATTCCGGATAGCGCAGGAACTGGTTGATCAGGTTCCGCTTTTCCACCGGCGTGGACTGCAATACGCGCTTGACCACGCTGGCCGGCAATTCTTCCAGAAAGTCCACCGCGTCGTCCAGGAACATGTCGTCAATCAACGCACTGATTTCCTGATCGCCGATGGATTCGATCAGCAGCTGCTTCTGCTCCGGTTCCATATAGGTAAAAACATCGGAGGAGATATCCTTGGGCAGCACCCGGAAAACATGCAGCAGTTTATCCTTTTCCAGGGTTTCCATGTATTGGGCGATGTCCACCACGTTCAGCATCATCATCGCCCCGCGGATTTCGCCATGCTTGCCAGCCGCAAGCAGTGCATCCAGACGGTTTTTAATGGCTTCCCATTCCATGGGATTCACTTCCTTCCCTTTCTTTTTCTGCAAACAAACCGATTCGCACAATCGTTCAGGCCCCTGTCCTCCACACGCAAAAAAGCCCCTTCTGCTATCGTGAGCGGATTGGCCTGACAGATACGACGTATTTGATGCTATTCAGGGAAACAAGCCCGTTTAAGCCCTGCGCCATGCAAACGGACACACAGACCACGATCGGGGCACTGTTTCACACGCCTGGCATCTTTCGCCGTCGTCCATTGCATGTCACCTCCCAATATATTTCTACACCCAGTATACGCGCAGAAAAATGGCCTGTCAATGCAATGAAACGGCAAAAAAACGAATTTAATATTTTCGAAACAAACCCTGCTTTTCCTGCTGATCCATGGACATTCCCTTCAGGATATGGTATAGTATCATCAATCCGAAACCGTTCTTTCAAATGCAAATTTTCCATCTCCCCGCAGGAGGAAAACAGCCATGCCCGTTTCCCATTTTCAGGAATTATTGTATATCACCCGGGGCAACATGCGTCCCCAAGGTAAGCCCAGGGTTTATTTTACCTGCCATCCGGCGAATTTTTCCTTATATTTTCATGAAATAGCATCCGATATCCTCTCCTTGCAGGATTGCGCCATTTTTTACAAGCCGGATGCCGCAGCCTGTTTCGCAAACCCGGAACAGATGGACGAATTGCTCAGCCAGATGCAGCTTTTTGTTCTGCCCATCTCCACCGCCCTGCTTACACAAAAAAGCAGCGCCATGGACGAAGAAGTGGCTTACGCAAAGGCGCATCACATTCCCATTCTGCCCCTGATGGAAGAAGAAAACCTGGACGACCTTTTCACGAAAAAGTTCGGCACGCTGCAATACCTTTCCCCTCACAGCACCGACGCCACCGCCATCCGCTACGAAAAGAAGCTGGGGCAGTTTCTGGAAAACGTGCTGGTGGGCGATGAGCTGGCAAAGCAGATCCGCGCTTCGTTTGACGCCCACATCTTCCTCAGCTACCGGAAAAAGGACAGGCGCAAAGCCCAGGAAACCATGAAGCTGATCCACCAGCGCCCCGCTTTCCAGGATGTGGCCATCTGGTATGACGAGTACCTGGTGCCCGGGGAAGAGTTTAACGAGGCCATCCTGACGGCCATGCGGCAGAGCCGGCTGTTTGCCCTGGTGGTCACCCCCAACCTGGTGAACGAAGACAATTATGTGATGCAGCAGGAATACCCCGCTGCAAAAAAAATGGATCATCTGGGCATCCTGCCCATTGAAATGCAGCCCACCAACCGCTATGCCCTGCGCAACAAATACCCCGGCATACCCGATTGCGTGGACGGCCACAATAACACACGCCTGAACGGTGCTCTGGAAAAGCACCTGCAGGGCATTGCCAGCCCGGAAAACAACCAGGACGCCCGGCATCTGTACCTCATCGGCATGGCTTACCTGAACGGCGTGGATGTGGAAGTGGATATGGACCGGGCCGTTGCCCTTTTGCAGAATTCCGCATCGCTCCATTGCCCCGACGCCATGGAACAGCTGGCATTCATGTATGCAAACGGCGTGGGTGTGGACATCGACGCCGGCCAGACCATCCACTGGTACGAGCAGGCTGCTGCTTACCACCGCAGCCATGGAGACTTCTTTTCTTTGTGCAGCAGTCTGCTGGATCTTGGCGAATTCTGCGTTGCATCCGGCCATCTGAACAAAGCAAAAGCTGCCCTGGACGAAATGGAGCAGGTGGCCACAGAGCATCTGACAAATGAAAAAGAGCAGAAAACGGCGCTGACAATGTGTTATGAGCAGCTGGCCCTGCTGCACGACGCGGCAGGCAATGTGGACGACATGCAGGATTATAACATCCGTAAAGCCGAACTGCTCTTTGGCGACCTGACCAACGCTCAATGGAATGCCGAAACCTTTCCGGAGCTTTACACCTTTTTCTTTCTCAGCGCCGCCTACCACCGGGAAAAAAACAATGCGGATAAAGCCCTGGAAGCCTACCGCATTGCCATGATGGCCGTGGAAGAATCGCAAAAAATGGGGCTGATTCCTTCCGATCTGGCCCAGGAGCGAAAGGCCCGTATTCTTTCGGAGCAAGGCCGGACGGCTTTTATGGACAGCCGCTATTCCATGGCAAACAGCTACCTGCAGGAAGCCATCCGCCTCTATGCCGCCATGGCCGAAGAAGGCCAGGGCGAAGCAGAAAGCAGGCTGGCCGCCTGCTACGGCATGCTGGGATACATGGAAATTCATCAGGGGCAATACACAAAGGGCAGGCAGCTATTGAACAAAGCAGTGGAAATGATGAACGGCAGTGAGGCCGACGTCCTCTCCATCCATCGCATCATCGAGCAATCCCGCCTGTATCTGATGCTGGCGGAAGCCCAGCTGGGCCAGGGGCATCTGGACGACGCCCGCATAACCCTGAAAAAGCATCAGGACGAAATGCGCAAGGCAAGCCACGCCGTCACGTCCAAAGGGGTACAAAACAGCTATGTCAACGGCCTGTCGGCCATGGCAGATATGGAATCCACCGCCGGCAATACAAAAGAAGCCATTGCCCTCTATCAGGAAACCATTGAACTCCTGGAGGAAATGACCCAGGCCTATCCGGACGACCGGCATCTGGCCGCATCGCTCGTTAAAATGCACTATCTGATGGGCGATGTGTACCTGAAAAATACCCAGCCACAGGAAGCCATGGCCTGCTACCGGAAATGCGAGTGCGTATTCCGCAGCACCCGGGAACGCCTGCCCGCCTTCAGCATGGGCGCCGACGAGAGCATTCTTTTTGAGCGCATGGGCCTTGCCGGCATCAAATCGGGCGATCTGGATACAGCGCTACAGCACTATCGGTCCGCTCTGAAAGTGCTGGAAGAAGCATGCTCCTCCACCCAGTGCCAGGCCTACCACAGCAAAGCCTGGGCCATTTACCTGAACATGGGGGAAATTGCCGTCAACAAAGGCAATTATGCCGCTGCCGGCGAATACTACCGCCTGGGTTTTGAACAGGCAAGGTGCTGGACCCAGCTTACCGACGGCGAAAAAGCCCAGACCGCCCTGTGCACCATGTATGACCGGATGGGCGCCATCGAACTGCTGAACAGCAACATTTCCCGTGCCCGCATCTATTTCCAGAAAGCGCTGGATCAGTGTCTGAAGCTGAACCAGCTTTCCCAAAGCAAGGATGCCCGCCTGCATCTTTGCCAGCGTTACCGCAGGCTGGCGGAAGTGGCGGATCAGACCGGTGATATGCCACAGGCGCAGCACTATTTCACCAAAATGAAAGAAAGCCTGGAAGAAGTGAACAAGCACACCTCTTCGCAGGAAACTCAGCTGCAGCTGGCACAGGCCGACGCAAAGCTGGCCGAAATTTTCTATTATCAATCCCAATACCGCACCGCACGCACTCTGGCGCTGGAAAGCCTGCGCATCCGCCAGCAGTACCCGGCACATTCCCTTTCGGAAGACGAGCATTTTCTGCTTGTGGAAAACTACCGTCTGCTGGCCTGCTGCGAAATGCAACTGGGCGCCGTTACCCGAAAGGACGCCTACATTACCGCCTGCCTTTTTGAAGGCGAAAAGCTGTTCAGCCGCAGTCAATCCCTGCTCATCCGCAGCGTATACCCCAACGCCCTTTACCTTCTGGGCGTCACCGCCTATGAAACGGACGATTTTTCCACCGCACGCACCCATCTGGAAAAAGCCATCCTTGTGTACCGGCAAATGAAGCCCACTGCGGATGCGTCCACCTGTATCCATGCAGCGGCGCACTGCCACTTTGTGCTGGCAGACATGGCGCAAACGGAAGGAAACGATGAGGAGGCGTTCCGTCAGTACGCTGCCGGTGCCCAATGGGCCGATCAGGCGCCCCCGCCCGAAAACACCGCTCTTTGCTGTGCCCTGGCGGAAGGCCACCGCTGCCTTGCCATCGCCTATCACAAAAGAAAGCAATACGAAAAGGCAGAACACCACATCACCCGCTGCTTCGCCATGGCCATGCCCTGGGCCGAGCAGACCCAGGATACCGACGCCACCACCCTTGTGATGCAGTATTACCTTTTCATGCACACCCTCTGTCAGGACAAAAACAACCCGCAGGAAGCACGCCGTTTTGCCCGCCTTGCTCAAAAGACGGCTGCCCGGCTGCTCTCCTGTACAACCAACCCGGAGGAACAGGCAGAGCTGCAGGCGATCATCAGCGCCTGCCAAACCCTTTCCTGAACAAAAAAACTTCCGATACCCAACCGGATATCGGAAGTTCTTTTTTTATGTTCAGCGGATCATGGCCTGGGTCAATTCCCAGCCCCAGAGGATTTCCTTCTGATGGCTGACGGCATAGGGGCCGGTGGCTTCCGCTTCGCTCATGATGCGGGGGAAGTGGAGGCAGATGTGACCGGTAAGGCCGTTGTCGGAATCGTGATCCACGGTGTGGCCCTTGGAGTGGGTGGAGCCGATGTACACACGGCCATCGCTGAAAATGACCCACACATACTTGGGCCCCCAGTCATCTTCGCCGATGATCTGGTTCATGATTTCCACGTCCTTGGCGGTGGGCGGTTCGGCATCGGCATGCTTGCCGAAGGAGAACATGTGCAGGTTGTAGTGCAGCCCGGTATCGGGATCGTAAATCACCACATCCGGCATCAGCTTGGCCCGGGAGCGGATTTCGGTGTACCAGTTGGCATAGCGCACTTCGCCGGCACTGGGCACACGGAAAGAGGAGGTGCCGCCGGAGGATGTGCCGCTGCCGGAAGAAACATTGCCCGTTGTACCGGCTGTTTTGCCGTTTGCACCGATGGCGGCGGCGGAATAGAGCCGGTTCTGGGTCATGCTGCCGGCCACACCATCGGCAGACAGGCCGTTCTTTTTCTGGAAAGAACGCACGGCGTTATACGTTTTGGGGCCGTATACGCCGTCTGCCACCGTAAGGTAGCCCAGTTCCACCAGCCGCTTCTGCAGTTTTTTCACGGCATCGCCCCGGCTGCCGTTTTTCAGCAGCGTGTTCACTGCCGCATCCGTCTGGCCGGGCTTTGGGGTGGCGGTGGGCTTGGGGGTGGGGGCAGGCGTAGGCTTAGCCTGGGCATATGTTTTGGCATTGTTGCTGTAGAGCATTTCCTGGGTCTTTTTACCCGCCACGCCGTCGGCGCTCAGGTTATGGAACTGCTGGAAGGTGACCACGGCCCGCAGGGTGCCGCTGCCGTAATGGCCGTCCACGCCGCCTTCATAGTAGCCCAGCACGGAAAGGCGTTCCTGCAGCAGGCGCACATATTCGCCGGTACTGCCATTGCGCAGGGTAATCCTCACATCGGGGGTAACAAAGGGCACGGGAGTGGGCAAAACAATATTGGCATTGGGCGCCGGTGCAGCGCTGCTGCTGTACAGCTTCTGCTGGGTTGCCAGGCCGGCAATACCGTCTGCCTTCAGGCCGTTCTGCTTCTGGAAAGCCTTCACGGCGGAAATATCGTCGCTGTCATACACCCCATCTGCCGTGCAGGTGTAGTAACCCAGCTCCATCAGCCTTTCCTGCAGGCTGATCACCGCCTGGCCCCGGGTGCCGCTTTGCATGATGATCACATTGCTTTCCGTCAGCGGCGTGTTCTGGGGAGCAGGGGTCGTGCCGGGGGCAGGGGTGACGTTGAGCAGGCTCAAAAGCCGGAGCGTCTTTTCACCGGCCTTGCCGTCCACGGTGAGGGAATGGTCCTTCTGGAAGGCTTTCACGGCCTTCTGGGTAGCGGAGTTATAGATATTGGTGTATTCGCCGGTGAAATAGCCCAGCACGTTCAGCTTTCTTTGCAGGGCGGTAACGGCATCGCCCCGGTCGTTGAGCTGCATGGGATAGTTTTCAATGGGGGGCAGGGTTTTCACATTGGTCTTTTTGCCCTTGCTGTTCTGAGGCTTGCCCTCAAAAATCAGTTTCTGCATTTCGGGCGAAGCCGCGCCGTCCTGGCGCAGGCCGTTTTTCTTCTGGAAGGATTTCACGGCGGTCACCGTGCCGCTGCCGTACACGCCGTCCGCGATGCCGGAATAGAAGCCCAGTTCCTTCAGGGCTTCCTGCAATGCCTTCACGGCGCTGCCGGTGCTGCCCTGCTGCAATGTTCTGTAATCCTGCTGGGCCTGGTTATCTTCTTCCAGAGTATTGCCGGGCAGGTACTGGGCGGGAATGTACACATAATCCGCCATCAGGTACCCTTCCCTGCCGTTATAGCTCACCTTCACAAAGCCGTCTTCATTGCCCGTCACGGTCACATTGGCCCCCTTGGGCACGGTGGTGATACGGGCGGAAGAAATGGAGGCTTTTTTTCGCATGTTCACGGAAGCGGTGGTATAGGTCTGGTAGGGGTAGCCGCTCTGGGGAAGGGGCGTTGCGGTGGCCTTGGGGGCAGGCGTTGCGGTAGCCTGGTCCCTGGCGGCAGGCGCCAGGGCATCATAAAGCAAAAGCTGGGTATCGTTATCGGCAATGCCCGTCTGGGAAAGGCCGGCCTTTTTCTGGAACGCCCGCACGGCGTTCAGCGTGCCGGAACCAAAGGAACCATCGATCGTGCTGGTATAGTAGCCCAGTTCCTTCAGCCTGCGCTGCAGGGTTTTCACCTGCTCGCCCTTCATGCCCCGGGACAGGGTTTCATACACGTCTTTGTTCGGATTGGAAATCACCAGGCCGTCGGCGTTTTTGGGCGCGCCCTGATACAAAAGGGTCTGGGTGGCCAGATCGGCCACGCCGCTGACGCTGAGCCCGTTCATCTTCTGGAACGCCCGCACGGCGGTGCGGGTGCCGTTGCCGAACTTGCCGTCCACGGTGGATTTGTAATAGCCAAGGTCCTTCAGCGCCTGCTGCAGCTGTTTCACATTGTCGCCCTTGCTGCCGTTGGAAAGGGAAGTGTAGGAAGCGGCGGCAGGGGCCTGGGTGGCAGCGGCGCCACCCAGATAGTTTTTCAGCACATAGCCCGTTACATTATCGTAGGAAACCACGTAATAGCTGCCGTTTTCCCCGGTAATGAGAAGGGCCCTGTTCTGAGGCACCTGGGCAGCAACGGAGGCGCTTTCGCTGGGCAGGCTGCGCAAAGAAAGGGCGGACGTGGTGATCCTGACAAAAGGATAATTTTCCGCCGCGGCAATGGCAGCAAAGCAAACAAGCAGCACCGTTGCCGCCAGCCATACTGCCACCTTTTTCAACAGTTTTTTGCCCATCTTTTCAAACCTCCGCACCATCGCACATAAGTTTACAACTTATTCTATCTATATTTTGCAACAATGTCAAGACAGAATTTTCATATTTTTGTAACATTTCCTTGGTAAATGGCGGTCTTTCCTGCACACAATAAGCGGGAAAGGACGTGAATGAAATGAAGCAGAAAGTGGTCATCTGCCTGGCTGTGGCGCTTGCGTTATGCCTGACGGCCGCCCATGCCCAGGGGGCCATCGCCTGGGGCAGCCGGGGGCAGGAGGTGGTAAAGATACAGCAGCGGCTGATCCAATGGGGATACCTGACAGGCTCCGCCGACGGCATTTATGGCCAAAGCACCTACAACGCGGTGATCCTGTTCCAGAAAAGGAACGGGCTGAAGGCAGACGGTGTGGTGGGTCCGGCCACGCTGGCAGCCCTTGGCCTGCCTGCAGGAGCGGCTGCCGCTTCCGCCGGCGAAAGCGAAATTTACCTGCTGGCAAGGCTGGTGCACGGCGAAGCCCGGGGGGAGCCCTACGTGGGCAAGGTGGCAGTGGCCGCCGTGGTGCTCAACCGTGTTCGCTCCGCCGCTTTTCCCAACACCATTTCCGGCGTCATCTATCAATCCGGCGCGTTTGACTGTGTCAAGGACGGCCAGATCAACCTGACCCCGGACAGCGATTCCATCCGGGCCGCACGGGACGCCATGAACGGCTGGGATCCTTCCGGCGGCTGTTTGTACTACTATAATCCCGTCACCTCCACCTCCGACTGGATCTGGACAAGAGAGGTACGGCTGGCCATTGGCAACCACAATTTTGCCGTATAAGGGAGCTATTATGAGAAAAACCGTTTCGCTTGCATTATTGTTTGTGTGCTTATGCCTTTTTTCCGCGTTCAGTGCCTGGCAGGGCTATCGGGCCGACGGCTGGAAAAGAAGGGTGGAAGAAATGCACCGGGGCACGCTGCTCTCTGCCCTGACACAGATGGAGAGCATGCAGTATGCCCTGCAAAAAGCCATGCTTTCCCAGGATGCCAACGCCGGGGATTATTACCTTTCCCATGTATCGGAAGGTGCAGGCCAGGTGCAGCGCAGCCTTTCCCTTCTGCCTCTTTCCCACCCCGACACCATGCAGGCCATAAAATTGACCAACCAGCTTTCCGCCTATGCCCGCACCCTGATGGAGCAGGAAAGCCTTTCCCCCTCCGATACCGCCCAGCTTTCCGCCCTGATCGATACCTGCAGGGCCTGCACCCGGAGCCTGATGGCCCAGCAGGAAACGCTTGCCCTTTCTTCCTCCCTGCCTCCGTTTTATCCGGAAGGGCAGACAGAAGCTTTCGACAGTGCCGTTTCCTACCCCACCCTCATCTACGACGGCCCCTTCTCCGACGCCCGGCAGGACACAGAACCCAACCTTTCCGCCCAACAGGAAATCACCTGGGAGGAAGCTGCCCGCATTGCCCGCAGCTGCATAGGGGAAAACAGGGTGCTTTCGGTATCCCCCGGCGCTGCCCTGCAGGGCCCCACCCCCTGCCACGGCGTCATCTTGCACTTGCAGGATATCACGCTGGAAGCTGCCGTCACCAGGCAGGGGGGCAAAATGCTGTGGATCACCCCGGATAACGGCGCCTTCCCCTGCCTTGTGACCATCGAGGAATGCAAAAAAGCCGCCCTTCTCTTTCTGGAACGCAACGGCTACGGCCCCATGGAAAGCACCTATTTCCAGGTGTACGAGGGCATGGCGGTGGTGTCCTTTGCACCCGTGCAGGGGGACGTGCTTCTCTACCCGGACCTGATCAAGGTGCAGCTGAGGATGGACACGGCAGAGGTGGTGGGCATGGAAGCAAAAAACTACTTGATCCATCACCGTGCCCGTTCCGCCCTGCGGCCTTCCCTTTCTCAGGAGCAAGCGCTGGAAAAGGTAAGCCCGCTTTTACAGGTAAACGACAGCCGCCTGTGCCTGATCCCGAAAGATGAGGAAGAAATCCTGTGCTATGAGTTTTCCTGCACCTGGCAGGACGCGCAGTTTCTGCTGTATATCAACGCTTTTTCTGGTGCACAGGAAGAGCTTTTGCAGGTGGTGGAATCCGCTACCGGCCTGGAAACGGTATAAAGTTGCATCGCCAACCAAATTGTGCTATAATCCAGTCTGCGTCCTTGGGACGCGGACTGCTTTTTTATTTGTGACCAACCTGTTTTGAGGAAGCCATGGCAGAAACAATTTTTGAAGTGCTGGACGTCTCCTTCGCCTATGAAGACGCCCAGGAACAAGCGGTAAAAAACGTCAGCCTCACCGTACCGGAAGGGGCTTTTTATGCTGTGCTGGGGCAGAACGGCTCCGGCAAATCCACCCTGGCCAAGCTGCTCAACGGCCTGTACCTGCCCACCGAAGGGAAGGTGCTGGTTTGCGGCATGGACACCGCCGATGAAAAATGCACCTGGGACATCCGCTCCCATGCCGGCATGGTGTTCCAGAACCCGGATAACCAGATCGTCGCCACCCTGGTGGAAGACGATGTGGCCTTCGGCCTGGAAAACATCGGCGTGCCGCCCCAGGAAATGCCCGGCCGCATCACCCAGGCCCTGTCCGACGTGGGCATGCTGGAATTTAGGGACCGTGCCCCCCACACCCTTTCCGGCGGCCAGAAGCAGCGCATTGCCATTGCCGGCATCCTGGCCATGCAGCCCCGGGCCATCATCTTTGACGAAGCTACCGCCATGCTGGACCCCCAGGGCCGCAAGGAAGTGTTTGCCGCCGTGCAGAAGCTGAACAAAGAAAAAAACATCACCGTGGTGTGGATCACCCACTTCATGGAAGAAGCCGCCAAGTGCCAGCATGTGTTTGTGATGGAAGACGGCAGCATCGTCATGGAAGGCAGCCCCCGGGAAGTATTTGCCGATCCGGAAAAGGTGCAGGCCCTGCGGCTGGATGCGCCGCCGGTGGCTAAACTGGCCCATCGCCTGCGCAAGGAAGGCATGCCCCTGAAAGAAGGCATCCTCACCGTGGAAGAAATGGTAAAGGAGGTGGCCGCAGCATGCAAATCACCTTCCGGAACGTAACTCACACCTATCAGGCCGGCAGCCCTTTCCAGGCCACCGCCATCAAAGACGTGAATTTTTTCATCCACTCCGGCGAATTTCTGGCCCTGATGGGCCATACCGGCAGCGGTAAATCCACCCTGGCCCAGCACATCAACGGCCTTTTGAAGCCCACCGGCGGCCAGGTGCTCATTGACGGCGAAGATATCCACGCCCCCGGCTTCGACAAGCGCACCCTGCGCCAGAAGGTGGGGCTGGTGTTCCAGTACCCCGAGCACCAGCTGTTTGAAGAAACGGTGGAAAAGGACGTGGGGTTCGGCCCCAAAAACCTGGGCCTTTCCGAAGAAGAAATTCGGCAGCGGGTGCAGGAGGCTTTGGAAAAAGTGGGCCTGCCCTATGACGAATTCAAAGAAAAATCGCCTTTTGAGCTTTCCGGCGGTCAGATGCGCCGGGTGGCCATGGCCGGTGTGCTGGCCATGCGGCCGCAGGTGCTGGTGCTGGACGAACCCGCCGCCGGGCTGGACCCTATGAGCCGGGAGGATATGCTGCAGCTGATCCTTTCCCTGCACAAAGACGGCACCACCATCGTCATGATTTCCCATTCCATGGACGACGTGGCCCGTTTTGCCACCCGCTGCGTGGTGATGAAAAAAGGCACCGTTGCCATGGACGGCACCCCCGCCGAAATCTTCCGCCATGCGGATGCGCTGGAGGAAATGGGGCTGGATGTGCCCGTCATCTGCCGTCTGGCCAATGCCCTGCGCCAGGCCGGCCTGCCGCTGGAAGAAGGCATTTATGAGGAAGACGCCCTTTTTGACGCCCTGATGAACTTGCAAAAGGAGGGCGAAAAAAATGTTCAGTGATATGACGCTGGGGCAATATTACCCCGTCAAAAGCCCGGTGCACAGCCTGGACCCCCGGGTAAAGATCATCCTGCTGATCGCCGCCATCGTGGCCGTGTTCATGGCCGGCAACAGCCTGGCCTTCCTGCCGGCAGCGGCATACATCGTGCTGGCCAGCCGGCTTTCCAACGTGCCGTTCAAAATGCTGCTCAAGGGGGTAAAGCCCCTGCGGTTCATCCTTATTTTCACCGTGGTGCTCAACATTTTCTTCCTGCCCGGCGAAACCGTCTGGCTGGACCTGGGTTTTGCAAAAATCACAAAGGAAGCCGTCATTACCGCCATTCATTACGGCATCCGGCTGGTGCTGCTGGTGATGTTTTCCAGCCTGCTCACCCTCACCACCGCCCCCGTCACCCTGACGGACGGGCTGGAGCGGCTGCTATCCCCCCTGGCGGTCATCCGCTTTCCTGCCCACGAAATGGCCATGATGATGACCATCGCCCTGCGCTTTATCCCCACCCTGCTGGAAGAAGCGGATAAGATCATGAAAGCCCAGAGCGCCAGAGGCGCCGATTTTGAATCGGGCAACCTGCTGGCAAGGGCCAAGGCCATGGTGCCTCTGCTGGTGCCCCTGTTCGTCAGCGCATTCCGCCGGGCCGGCGATCTGGCCATGGCCATGGAAGCAAGATGCTACCACGGCGGCAAGGGCCGTACCCGCCTGCATGTGCTGAAAATGCACAAAAACGACTGGCTGGCCATCCTCTCCATGGCAGTGCTTCTGGCAGCGGTGATCCTCATCAGCCGTTTCCTGTAAGCTTGGGACAGGTGACGAAGCAGGGGGCTCCGCGGCAGGGGCATCGCCCCTACACCCAGTACGCGATAACGCGCAACTTATCCATAAAACCTGTTTCCGCGTGTTGCTTGCGAAACGGCGAAGCAGGGGGCTCCGCGCCCCCCGTACCCCCGCGGCAGGGGTATCACCCCTGCACCCAATCCGCGAAGTAGTTGCATGAGGAAACAAACTGTTTCCGCGTGAAGCTTTGGAAATACCGGCAACACACTCAAACCCGATTGCAACAATGCAGAGTGAACGCGGCTCAACCGGCCGCGCCACGGGCTGGGCGGTGGAACACCGCCGACCGGATGCTGTGCATCCGGAGAAAACAAAAAATAAGCGGCTGGGAAAACTCATTTTCCCAGCCGTTATTTTTATTGTTTTCATAGCGCCCGTGGGCACATTCCTTTTCGTTTTCCAAGCTTCATGCGGAAATTGCACGTTCGACAAGCCAACTACTTCCGCCACTGGGTCAAGGGGCAATGCCCCTGGTGAAACCCCGCATCGTCTCCTCACGCCGCAGCGGGACACTGCTCGCTCGACAAGTCCACTACTTCCGCTACTGGGTCCAGGGGCAATGCCCCTGGTGAACCCCCGCATCGTCTCCCCACGCTTCAGCGGGAAACTGCTTGTTCGGCAAGTCCGCTACTTCCGCCACTGGGTCAAGGGCCGATGGCCCTTGTGGGGTCCAGGGGCAATGCCCCTGGTGAAACCCCGCACAGTCCCCCCCTTACCTTTCCACGCTGTCGATGATGCCGCCGCCAAGGCAGATGTTGCCGTCATAAAGCACGGCGCTCTGGCCGGGGGTAACGGCGCGCTGGGGCTCGTCAAAAACAAAGTGCAAATTTTCGCCCACACGGGTGACGGTGCAGCCCTGATCGGGCTGGCGGTAGCGGAACTTGGCCGTCACATGGACGGGGGTATTTTCCGGCAGAGGATCGCAGACAAAGGTGGCCTGATCCGCCAGCGCCGCCCGGCTGTAGAGCAGGGGATGGTCTTCCCCCTGGGCCACGATGAGGCGGTTCTTTTTCAGGTCCTTATCCACCACAAAGAAGCTGCGCCCGTCGCCTCTTCCGCCGATGCCAAGGCCTCTTCGCTGGCCCAGCGTATAGTACATCAGGCCGTCGTGCTTCCCCACCACTTCCCCCTCCGGGGTGACCATCTGGCCCGGCTGTGCCGGCAGAAAGCCCTGCAGGAAGGCCTTGAAATCGCGTTCACCGATGAAGCAGACGCCGGTGGAATCCTTCTTTTTGCAGACGGGCAGGTTGTATTTTTCCGCAAGGGCACGCACTTCCTGCTTGGTTTTTCCGCCCACGGGAAAGATGGATTTGAGCAGCTGCTGCTGATGGATCATATAGAGGAAATAGCTCTGGTCCTTGTTCCCGTCCACACCCCGGAGCAGATGCCCCGCATCGTCCGTCTGCACGAAATGGCCGGTGGCCATTTTTTCGGCACCCAGCTGCATGGCAAAATCCAGAAACGCCTTGAACTTGATTTCCCGGTTGCACAGAACGTCGGGGTTGGGGGTGCGGCCCTTTTTGTATTCACTCAGGAACAGGGAAAACACCCGGTCCCGGTATTCCTTGGCAAAGTTCACGGAGTAATACGGGATATCGATCAGTTCGCACACATCCTGCACATCCCGCCAGTCGCTTTCCGCGGTGCACACGCCGTTTTCATCCTGTTCTTCCCAGTTTTTCATGAAAACGCCCACCACGTCATAGCCCTGTTCCTTCAAAAGCAGGGCGGAAACGGCGCTGTCCACGCCGCCGGACATACCAACCACAACCCGCATCACAGCACCCCTTCCTCAATCAGCCTGCCAAACACTTTTTCAAAGGCTTCTTCCGCCACTTCTTCCGGTTTTTTCGTGGCATCCACCGGCACAAAACGGGCCGGATATTCCTGCATCAGCTGTTCATAGCCCCGTTCAATTTTTTGCTGGAACGAAAGGCCCATCTGCTCAATACGGTCCGGTTCGCTTTCGGCCAGGCGGCGGCGGAACGCATCCTCCGCATGCATGCGCAGGTACAGCGTGGCGCCGGGCATACCTTTTGTCAGGGCCACCCGGTTGATTTCCATGATCCATTCCCGGGAAAGGCCCCTTGCATCCCCCTGATAAGCAATGGAAGAATCCACAAACCGGTCGCACAGCACAACGGTGCCCTCCGCCACTTTGGGCAAAATCACCTGATGGATGTGCTGCGCCCGGGCCGCGGCAAAGAGCAGCGCTTCCGTTTCAGGGCACATGCCGCCGTCTTCTTTCGCCAGCAGCATTTTGCGCACGTCTTCCGCCAGAGGGCAGCCGCCGGGTTCCCTTGTGCGGTGTACGGTGTAGCCAAACTGCTCCAGCTTTTCTTTCAGCAGGGCAGCCTGGGTGCTTTTGCCGCAGCCGTCCACCCCTTCCAGCGTGATGAAATACCCCTTGGGCATTTCCATGCCGGGGCAAAGCAGCTGGCACAATTCCCGGGTGTCTTCCACATGATACTTGGGGTTTGCCGCCAGAATCTCATCATTTTCGCCATAGCCGTACAGTACGGCAACGGCGTCCATGCCGCATTCCCGGGCGCCTTCCACATCCCCCGCCGTATCCCCCACCATGACGCATTTGCCGGCATTTGCCGGTATGGCACGGCGGATGAGAGTGGCTTTGTCCATATGGAATTCACCGGGCATGGGGCCGGCAATGCAATCCAGATATTCTGCCAGGCCAAAATAGGAAAGGATTTTTTCCGCCGAGGCCTGGGGCTTGCCGGTGGCCACCGCCACATACGCCCCCCGCTTTTTCAGTTCTGCCAGCAGCGCCCGGATGCGGGGAAACACCCGGTTTTCCTTCCAGCCGATGGGGTTGTAGCGCTCACGATAGTAAGTAGAGGCGCGGACGGCTTCCTCTTCCGTCATGCCGCAATATTTGGCAAAGGATTCTGCCAGCGGCGGGCCCATGAAGCGGCGCAGGATGGCGTCGGAGGGAATTTCCCATTCCATTTTGTTCAGCGCATACCGGGCACAGGCATAAATGCCGGGCTGGGAATCGGTCAGCGTACCATCCAGATCAAAAAACACCGTCTGATAACGAAGCATACAAAAAACACCCTTCCGAAAAAAGATCGGTTGGGTGTATTGTAACTTTTTATGCAGGAAAAATCAACCCTCCAGCCGGGCCGAAGCATACAGATGGCAAACATTTGCCATGGTCTGCTTTCCGATCAGCCCATGCACCAGCCGCTTTTCACAGGGAAAGCAGATCAGACAGCCCAGTACATGAAGCCCTGTCCCGGCGCTTGCACCGCACAGAATGCATTTTTCTTTTTCCATTTCCTGCACCTCCCTTCACCGGCAGTATGCCCGGAAGAAAAAAGAAATATACACGCTCATTCTCCAATTCTGCGTACATTTTCCATCTGATACAAAAGCGTCGTTTCCGGATTGTAGAGGGGAACCCCCCTGTTCCACGAAAACAGGGCGTATTCCCCAAGCAATTGCTGCCCCGCGTCCGACCGCAGGAAGGAAAGAAACCGCTGGCCATCCTCCGTGATCCCCCGTGCACGCACCTGTACAAACAAGTCCTGCCGCGCATGGGCCGTGTAGCCTGCCTGCATCTGTTTCGCCTGATCCGGGGTAAGCAGGGCAGCGTGGGCCTTGCCGCTTTGCAAGTCCTGCAAAGGATGCCGGCTTTGATAGCTGCCCTCCACCTTCCCCGCAAGGCAGGCAGGCGCCGCCACCTGCTGCAGATGGGCAGGAAACGGCTGCGGCCTGGGCGTGGAAAGCGAAGGCGTAGCAGTGGGCCGGTAAAACAGGGCCGGCTCAGGCAGGGGTGTAGGGTTCACCGCAGCGGCATCCGGCACAACCAGCGCATAGCCGATGCTGCACACCTCCACCCCCTCCCCTGCTGCCACCATGGCGTCCGGCAGCACCGTGCCCGGCTGCAAGGCAAGGGCTGCTTCCATTTCTGCCAAAGACGCCACACGCAGATACACCCGCACATCCTGCGCTTTTTCATACGCAGCCGCCGCTTTTTTCAGCCACCTTGTCACCTGCACGTTCTCTTCCGCCGTCCACAGAACCAACGGCACGTTTTCCTGCCGCACCGGCTCCTGCTGCCGCAAAACGGGAAAAAGCGCCGCCAGCACCGCCGTGATCGCCAGCGCAGCCATGCAAACAAACGCCCGCTTCATCCTTCTTCACCTCATGCCAGCGTACGCAGGACAAAAGAAAAATATGAGGATGCAGGAAAAACATCCTGCACCCTTATGGCGTATATGCAATTGCATCGGGCAGCCGCTTCTTGCAATTTATTGCTCCATCTGCCGGCCCACAATACTGGCGGCGGTTTCCGCCACCTTCACTTCCGTATCCCCCATGCGGGCGTTCTGATCCCGGGACAAGAGCACCACGGCGCCGATGGCCTCCCCATCGGCAATGATGGGAGATACCACCTGAGCGGTATAGCCGGAGGTATCCTCCTCATTGGTCACAGGCATCAGCTTACTGCCGCCGGTGCGATTGAGGGTCATGGTCTGCCGGCCCTGAATGGCGCTTTCCAGATCGGGGCTGATGGGCTTGTCCCACAACTCCTTCTTGCTCACCCCGCTGGCAGCCACCACCTGATCCCGGTCCACAATGCAGGCAATATGCCCCATGGACCGGAAGAGGGACTCGGTATAATCCTTGGCAAAGGAGCTCATCTCCCCAATGGGGGAATATTTCTTCAAAATCACTTCGCCGTCCCGATCTGTATAGATCTCCAGCGGGTCGCCGTCACTGATAACATGGACATCGAAAACCTTGTCCTTCTGGTTTTTCGCCGTCTGGACAATACGGCAATTCAAGTTCTCGATGCCCTGATTAAAATTTACGGTGTCCTCCATGGCTTCCGTTCGGATCAGGGCGTCGATATCGCTTTGCAAGTGCAGTTCCAGATGATCTTCAAAGACATAAATGCGGCTGATGATCAATTCCAGATCGGTGCGGTCCAGCTTGTCTTTTTCGAGAATATCCCGGAACACATCGATGGCGGTTTTGGCCGTACGGTTCACCTGAATGATGGTGTTCCGCTTGTCGGAAAGCAGCTGAATCTGGTTTTCCAGCCCGTCAATTTTCCGCTGCAAGTCGGCTTCCATTTCATCATAGGTTTCCTCCAGCAACTTTTCCTGATCAGGATGCTTCATGATGTCCCGGATGCGCTGGCGTTTGGTCACCTTCAGTTCTTCCTTCAGTTCCCCCTGAAGCTTAGCAAGATTGTCCGCCGTGACTTCCGTTTCAGAAATATCGTCCGTTTCGCTGGCCAGATCGGCATTGAGCCTGTCCAGCATGGAAGCGGAAGAATCCATCACCTTCCGCACATAGATTTTCAGCAGTTCATCCAGTTTGTCCACCCGGATGTGATGGCTGGAACACCCTTTTTTCCCCCGGCGGTGATAGGTGCCGCAGGTGTAAGCCGGCTGCAGGTCGCTGCGGCTCATGGCGAACATGGGACTGCCGCAATCGCCGCAGGTGAGAAAACCGGAATAGAAGTTGTCATTCTTCTTCACGCCCCGGTAATGGCTGGTGGAGCGCTTTTCCCGCAGGGCTTTCGCCATGGCAAAGGTGCGGTAATCCAGAATGGGCTGGTGATGGTTTTCGATGACGATATGCTCGCCTTCGTCCAGCTTCACATCCTTGCCGTTGATCTTGGCACGGGTGTACTTGCGCTGGCGGAAGGTGCCGATGTAGAAGTCGTTTTCCAGTATTCCCTGGATGGACACGATAGCCCAGTCCCGCTTGACTTCCCGCTTGCTCTCGCCGCCCTCAGCTTCCTTGCGCATTTGCTCACTCATGCGGGGCGTGGGAATGCCTTCGTCCGTCAGATGGTTGGCGATCTTCTTGTAGCCCCAGCCGTCCTCGATATACAGCTTGTAAATCAGCCGTACAATTTCCGCTTCCGTTGGCACGATCTCAAATTCTTTGTGCTTATTGACCCTGTAGCCATAAGGGGCGGCACAGATCCATTCCCCCTCCTGCTGGCGGTGCTTGATGACGTTCTTCACCTTCCGGGAGGTGTCGGTCACCGGCATTTCGTTGATGAGGAACTGAAACTGGATCTTCAGCCATTCGTCATCGTTGGGATAGTCCACATTATCCCCGATGGAAATGATGCGTATTCTGTTATCACGCAGATCTTCCAGCTCCACCAGGCCACGGCTGTTACGGCGGGAAAAACGGGAAAAGTCCTTGACGATCAGGATATCGTACTTGTGGCTCATCAGTTCCCTGCGCATCTGCTGGTACCCTTCCCGCTGCTCAAAAGTATAGCCGGAACGGTCACGGTCTTCAAAAAAAGTCAGTGTGCTGCCGGGAAAACGGGTCTTCACATATTCCTCGATGATGGCTTTCTGGTTCTCGATGGATACATTCTCCCTGTCCAGCTCATCATCCACGGAAATCCGGGCATAGCCTGCAATGTCAAAGGTTTCAATCAATGGTTTCACCTCCTAATTCCGACAAAATCCACCATTATTTGCTTTCGAATTTTATATTACAGATAATATTGTATATCATTTTCTATACTTTTTCAAGTCCGTCTTCGCGAGAAATATGTAAGCAACTTTTACTGTTGCGATGTTAATATCCGTTGCTTGCCTTTTATCAAATGTGATGATAAAAAATAGACAAGGAGGGTGAAAACAATGAATGGATCGCGTTTGAAAGAACTTCGTTTGCAAAAAAGAATGTCTCAAGAGCACGTTGCTACTGAAATGCATGTAGTTCGACAAACGATTTCAAAATGGGAGCGGGATCTGTCTTCTCCGAGTTCGGATCTACTGGAAAAACTTTCAATACTGCTTGGTGCATCACTTGATCAGCTCTTGGGAATGAAAGAAGGATTGGCAAGTGAGCATCCGGCAGTATCGGGATTAACCGAGCAGTCGCAACCGCCCAAAGACAATTGCCTTGATGTGAAGAGAAAAGAGGAGATGATTTCCGGCATAACCAGTTATCTTGATGGAATGAATGAAGCCGGGATGACTTTCTGGCATGATCTCCTCATGAGTATTCCTGTCAAAGAGCGATGGATGGCATCAACCACGAAGGAACACATTACCGAACTGGACGCAATTTCAGCTCAGTACGAAAAGGAGGAAGCTCAGAAGAAGGAGATGGTGGAAAAGGAGGCACAGCAAAAAGCGGATGCAAAGCGGGAACAGATCTACCATGATTACGCAAGAATGTTCAATACAATCAAAAAAGTCGAAATACCGACGAGATACGATCTCACCATAGGAGAAATCGAGGCAATTGATTCTGTTTGCGGCGGAATCAGGCATTACTTTCCAGAATACGCATTATCAGTCGCATGTAAGTATTTCAAATATGGTTTTGTAAAAGGAATACGCTATGCAACTGCGCAAAGCAAAAAGAAATGAAGACTGTTTCGCCAATTATGCGCTAAGGGAATTACGGGACATTGCAGATGGTGGATCATTCTCAAAATGTCTTTCTCTGAAAGAATGGCCAAACGCCTAATTATATTTAAAACCACCGGTTTTGCCGGTGGTTTTGGTTATTCTTCAGAAACATCAAGCCCCTCAAAGAAATCATCAAAGGTACAACTATAAATCTTTCGCAGTTCAATAATGACGCTGGCTCTGATATTTAGCTCGCCGGCTTCATACTTTGCGTAGGTAGTTCTGCCGATATCACAACCACGGCGCTGCAACTCTGCACACAGCTTTTCCTGCGAGATTCCTTTATTAATGCGCAACTTCCGCAGGTTCTCACCCATGTTACGATCACGCCGAATTTTTTGCTCCATGATCTCACCTCGCACACAATTGACCAGTATTGGTTGCAACCAGCTTTATCGTATGCTATAGTGAGATAAAATATTGACCGCAATACTGGTCAATAATGCAAAGGAGAAAAGAAATGTCCGCTTGTACTTTCTTCGGGCATCGTGATTGTCCAAGCTCAATTAAACCTACGCTGCGTGAAGTTTTGATCGATCTAATCGAAAATCACGACGTAGATGTGTTTTATGTTGGTCAGCAAGGAGCTTTTGACGCTATGGTGCAATCCGTTTTGAAGGAATTGATATTGGAGTATTCTCACATTCGGTATGCAGTCGTCTTGGAACGCATTCCAGGAAAACGAAATGAATCCAATCCATGCAATCATTCCGATACTATGCTTCCGGAAGGCATAGAAGACATCCCTCCACGCTTCGCCATTCCATGGAGAAACAAATGGATGCTGGAACGATCTGATTATGTTGTGACATATATCATGCGCTCTTGGGGTGGCGCTGCGCAGTTCGTGGAAAGAGCAAAACACCTAAAGAAGACAATAGTCAACTTAGCATAACAGCCCCCGAGAACAGCTAATCAGTTGCTGTTCTCGGGGGCTTAGTTAATCAATTTTGCTCTTGCGGCCAAACAAAGACTTTATTTGTATTTGAAAAACAAATAAAAACATGTTGACAAACATATTTGTTTATTGTATTGTTAGCATGTAACAACACATAAGGAGTGATTTCGATGGCAAACTCTATCATTATTGATGATCAGTTACTTCAGGAAGCGGAACAAATTTTGGACCAACTTGGTCTGGAAGCAAGTACTGTCATAAAGATGACATTAAAAAGGGTGGTGCGCGATGGTGGCATTTCTTTCCTAATTGCTGACTTACCCAAAATTGAAGTCGAACCATCTATCGACCATTCTGTCCTTACACCTTCAAACACAGAGCCGATCCGAATCACCAAAAGCGCCGCAATAAGTCTTTTTATGAGTAAAGGGTACTCAATAACCAACAATGTTACTTTTGCCTCAAAAAATAAAGCTGGAAACTATTTCTGGGCCAATCCCCTTTTTGATGTACTAAAGCAGGACTGGTATCTGATTTTAAACGACTGGCTCAAAAAAGAGCTACATCTTTTTCAGATTCCTGTCCATGCGTTGAAAGAAAAAGATTTGGTAAGCAGATCTGATAACGAGGAAAAAATCGATTTGCAGATTGCATATAACGATATGACATTTACCGATAGCCGCAGTAAGATAAGTTTTGCACAGTTTCTCGTGCAAAGTGTATCTTACTGAATCCTTGTCTTTGTCGCATTAAGCCAGGAGGATGATCATGCGAAAGATATATTTCAGCGATTTTTTTAACGTATCTCGCGAGAAAATCGAAAATGAGGGCTTCTTTGATATTTCCCTGCTCAATGATCTGCCCCTTTTCATTGATCCATTTTTAATTTTCTGTAGTGAGAACTCAGAGTATCAAGAATTGCACAAAGAGATTATCAAATACATGATCTACCTGAGGGACTATTCCTTACGGTGTCCACATCCTACAAAACCCATGTTAGAAGCATTATACCGTTTTCCAGAAATCAAGGAAACCTATCTTGGTTTTTGCAGCGACGGCAACAACGGAAGTGGATTGGGAAACGATTTTGCCTTGGCGCTCCATTCCGGCCTGAAAGATATTTTCTCAAGTTTTGGCTCTGAGAAAATATCAAAAAGCCCTCACCTTGAAAAGCTCTGCCTTATTAAAGAGCGTGTCGGTAAAGACAATATTAGCGACTTTGCAACAAATCTTATCAAGCACTATTTGTTAGAAATTACCGAACGTTTTGCAAAAGAAAATCTGGAGCCCCAATTTTGCAAAGTGTTCCATAATATCCCACGTGTTCAATTCGATTACACTGTTGGTGTATGGAAATCCGGTACATATTATTTGCCGTGTTACAACAACGATTATGTCATTCTTACCCCTGTGGATATGCTTGTTCGCGCTGATACATGGATAAACAAATCTGATCTGTATAAGCAGGTTCCTTATATGGGCATATCCCTTCCCGACGAAGTTCTTCGTTTCCAAGTGAACGAGTATTTTACAAGTCTTCTTTCTAAACGTCCTACCAAAGAGGAAAAGACAGAAGCAGCAAAGAGAACCATAGAGAGATTTCCTCAGTTGATTGATTACTATATTCGCAGCAAGGAAGATAACGAGGAGGGGGCTATTCAAGAAGGTATCGGAGAAGTAACAGAAGTCCGAGCAGTATTCATAGAACAACTCCAAAGCTTAGTGAAGCAACTTGCAGAAGAAACCGACTTTTATAAAATTCCACTCAATTCATTTGATGAAGCACTACAGCGCGTCATGTATCTGAAACATGTTATTGAACACTGCGATGGATATCGCTGGTTTTATGATGGCAGCAAGCCCATTCGTCGCGAGTCTGACTTGCACATCATGTACAAGCTCGCTTGCTTCGATGCGGTTTCAGACGTAAACAGCGAAGTTAACAATGGCAGAGGTCCTGTTGATTTCAAATTGTCTAATGGTAACAAGGACAAAACACTGGTCGAATTTAAACTCACTCGGACTCTTAAGAAAAATCTTGAGAAACAGGTAGATGTTTATAAGGATGCAAATAACACAGACAAGGCAATTAAAGTAATTCTATTCTTCACAGACGAGGAAGAAAAGAAAACATATACAATTCTGAACGAACTGGGTTTAACCGGCAAACCCGGAATAGTAACGATCGATGCAAGAGGTGATAATAAGATACAGGCATCTAAAGCAAAGTGAATATTGTACAAAAAAGCAAAGCGTGTGGCAGAGGGATCACTCTGTCAACACGCTTTGCTAAGCATTCTAAATTCTATTCTGTTGCACTGCTCTTCGTCAATTGTTGTTCCAAACGAAACATAGTTTGCGAGAAGAATGTCTTTTTCAAATCACATTCCCAAACTATTAGTACTCTCCAGCCAAGATTGTGGAGCAACTGATAATTTTTCACGTCCCTTGCCATGTTGCCTTCAATTTTTTTCTTCCAGAAGTCAGAATTATTTTTAGGCCAAACAAAGTATCTGCAACCTTCATGGCCATGCCAAAAACATCCATTGACAAAAATTACAGTCTTGTACTTTGGAAGGACAATGTCTGGCTTTCCAGGAAGGGAAGGATCGTTTTTTCGATACCTGAAGCCTCGCGAAAAGAGATACTTACGGATGATCTCTTCTGGTTTGGTATCACGGCATCTGATGCGGGACATGTTATAGCTCCGTTTTTCGGGCGTATGTACATCTGCCATAATCTTACGCTTCAAGCAGCTCAACAAAGAAGCCAACAGAACGATCTTCAAGAGAACCGACAACAACTCCGCGATCAAGCAAGCGATTGCCGCATTCACAACAAGTTTCCGGAAGCAGTGCGCAATTGTGACACGCAGCAAGATTGCACGATTCCGGGCCTTGTCCGAGTGACTGGATACAGACTGGGTCAGACGAACACCATGCGGCATTTCGAACTGCATCACGAATGGTATCTTCAATACGATTTTTCTCACCTTGTCGCACCAGTCCACCCAGTGAGCCTTCCGAGTCACCAGAGGCAGTATAAATCAACAAGCCATACATTCCGTGTTCGTTCGTCGTCTTTTCGCAGTAGATACGCTCTCTGATGGATGAGCTGCCATATCCGCATTCGAAGCTAAGCTGATTAATAAGCAAATGTGCAAATGTATGGATCAGAAGGAATTCGGGACGCAATTCACCATTGCACGTCGAACCGTATTTTGAGTTCTTGAAAGAGTCCTGCAAAATCCTGACACGCTGCAAAACAGCTGGTTGTTTCGCCCAGGCTTCAAGATTGTCTTTATCGAACTCAAAGAATATACCCTCGCCTTTTACCTGAATGGCTGGCAGCCAGTTCTCATCGCCAAGGCGCAGCATCTTCTTACGCTCTGGGATGGGCATATCTTTGGGTTCAACACGTGAAAACCCAACAAATGCACGCGTTTCCTTAAGCTTGTATACGAGTGAAATGCTTTTGAAATACTTGCTGATGATTGGGTCATAAAACGAGATAGGGCTGTTCTTCGAATGAAAGTCCTGAGCATCTGTACCATTGCTTTTGATAAGGACATTATATTCAGCAAGACGGTATTCATCCTCAGACATTTCTTCGGAAACATCCGGGAGATCGCCAAGACCGGCCTCGCGTTTTAGAAAAGCCTGGTAAAGAACATCTTTGTCAATGTTGTGATTCATTGCAAGATAGTCAATGATCGATCGATTCCATTCTCCATCAATTCTGGATGCATTCAGATCATCGTAATGGCGATCCAATATGGCAACAATCCTTTTATTCGTCTGATCGTCATCCGTAGGAATGTAAATCGAACTGCGAGTATCAGCAAACCATACATTTGTTGCACCCCGCAAGACAATCTGCAAATCTTCCGGCTTTGACGGACATGGGTTCTCTTCGTCTTCATCAATTCCAAGCCATGGTTTTGTTCCCCTGCAATGATATCCAATTTTCCCAAGTGCGCCTGCATACTTGGCTGAAGCAATCGACTTCTTGGCACCACAAGTGCATTCATAGAAGATTCCGCTAAGCGATGCGGATGCACCACCGGTGCTTCTACGGATTTTGCATTTCCCACCCTTTTCTATTGGGTCATAAGCATGTCCACAATCAGCATGAAGCCATTCAGCCACAGGAAAATCATCGATATGACCATTGGGACAGATGATGATAAAGCGTTCGGGAATCAGTTTTCTTTTATATTTGTGTGATGGATTACATGTTCTGCCGTTTGTCCAAGGGTAACAATCGCATTCGGGCTGTTTCTGATAGAAAGTCGTCTTCTCCATCGAGCCACAATACGGACAATAATGCCATGTGGGGAAACGAACAGCCGGAATGTACAGTCGACAATTCTGCGGGTCTGCATTACTTTTTCTGAAATCCGGCGGCCAGCGCAGCTCCCGTACACCCAAACGGCGCTGCAAACGCTCGTCCTTAATAATGAAGGGGGCAGGCTCATTGTACCGCCACATATCAAGACCAGCGATCATTAACGATTCATCATTCGGGAAAGGAACGATTGCGCCAACTCCCCAAGGTCCAATAAGGGCACTTCTGCGCATGGGTTTTTCATCTCGTGCCATACTTATCACTCCTTTTTACTGTATCTTGACTCGATGATTTTGGCTTGGCAGGAAGCATCGACACTCCGCATTGAAGTTGGCGTTTCCAGTCCCTGTTCGCCCCATGCCTCGTTAGGATGCGACCCTGCAGAAAACATCAGAGGAAGCGGGTTGGCATAAGACAAGTCTGGATTCCATTTGGGTTCCCAACGTTTGGGATTCCAGTCTTCCCAATTCTCCATGATGGTTTGCATCGCATTTAGAGTAGCCTCAAGTTCGTCACTGTCAATATCATCAACACGCTGCTCAATGATACTGAAAATCTTATCATAAAGCTCATCATCCGGCATCTTGGGCGGATCAGCATTAAATGCTTCATCGCTTTCCAAACGCATCATGCCAATCATAATGGCATGGAGTGCACGTTCACGAACCGGAGCAGAGAAAGGCGTAACGCTGGTAGGCTCTACATTACAATAAACTCTCGAATGATATGACCGGAAATGTTCGTAATGCGATTTGTCACGGGGTCTGCCAGGGCGGTACAACACAAATACAACGCCGGGTGCATCTTTTGCATTACGCCCCACGCGGCTGGTTGCCTGGATATATTCTGAAGTTGTCTTTGGCTGACCTGCCACAGTCATCAATCCAAGTCTCGGTACATCAAGGCCAACAGAAATCATGTTGGTTGCAAGACATATATCAATGGGATACTCTTTGATCTTGCCTTCCTCATCCTTTGCACCGGGATGCGTGATGCCCAGATTGGCCAGACTGGCAGTTACTTCACTGCCAGAAATACGGCTTGTCAGTTCTTCGTCACGCCAAATGTACCGCCTGCTCTGACGATATTCCTCTCTTGTAGGATACCGCTTATCATCGAACCTGCGCTTGTACATTACATCCAGATGCTGATCAATGTCCGCACGGATCCACGTAGCAGCCTGACCCAATTCACGAATACTGTTGTAGTATCCCATATTGGTCCAGTATGGATCGCGCTCGGATTCATTGTCAACTTTCATAGCTTTTGCACCATACAGCAACGATGCAAACAGGCGAATAGCCGTTGTTGCATCGGAAGAAGAACCAGTCGCAAGAACACCCACATATCTGCGCCCATTCTGATTCTTATCTTCCATTGCAAAGAAAGAGTTTCCTGCATCCAGACCAGATGGTGGGAACTGGAACACATTTTCCTTGGCACAACCGTACAAAGCGTGGCATTGTTCTTTTGCCCTGCTGATCGTAGCAGTCGAGGCGATGATTTTGGGATGAAGCTCATTAGAAGGAGTTCTGGTTGTACATAGTTCATTGATTAATGTTTCGTAATGCCCAACCATAGAACCCAATGGGCCAGAAATCAAATGCAACTCATCCTGAATAATCAAATCCGGCGAGTTCATTTTGACACCATTCTCATACCCGAAAAGGCTTTGAGCTTTAGGCCTGAAGGGCAACATGGCAAATTTGTCGACTGTTCCAAGCAGCAAAGTAGGGGTTTTATCATAGATGTGTTCGTCGATAATGTACAGGGGCAAATCCTCATGGGAGAAGTCGCATTCTTCGTTGTAACACCGGAAAGCAAATCCAAACGATCTTCTTGGACCAGGAACTTTTTTATATCCAGGTAAAGCCCACAGATTGTTATTTTTCAGAACAGGACCCATTTGTGCTCCACACCAGGGACATTTCAACATAACAAAGGGATTATCTCTGCCATCGCGGTAAAGCTTGTCATATGCCTCCACCGCTTCCTTGACATTGTTGGGTGTAGTTGTTCCACCAACCCAAAGACCAATCGTGATTCGGTTATGTCCAAACAGATCCTCGTGTTCCTTACGAATCAGATCACACGCACATATCATCGCAGAAGCACGTTCGTATTGCTGGGCAGTAAGGAGGCGCAGCGTATACCTCATAAGGATGGCTGTTCCCTTATCGTCCTTATTGAGCAAACGGCGGATGAAAATTGTATACGCAGACAGACCAAGATACGCTTCTGTTTTACCGCCGCCAGTGGGGAACCAAATAAGATCCACAATACTGCGCTCGTTGCAATCCCGGTCATACATTGACCGAAGATTCATCAAAACAAACGCAAGCTGGAAAGGACGCCATTTGCCATAACGTTTCTTGTTGCCATACCAGGTTTCTTTATCTTTCACGATAGGCAGCCGAACAGGAGAATCAAGCTTTATTTCGCCATTTCCATCATCCACCCAGCGTTGCAGCGGAAGATTGTAATGAAGTTGCTGCAAAAGCATAGCAAGATTCATATATTGAAACGCTGTTTTGACAGTATCATTTTGCTGCAGCAGATCAATCCCTTTTTCCATTCGTTCAAGACAGCATTCACAGCTTTTGATATGTCTTTCTGCAGTTTCATCGAACTTGGGATCGAGACTCCTCTTTTTCACCCGCAACCCGTTTATCCACTCACGATATTTATCACACATCTGATGGAGTTCGCCGATGGTCTTCTCAAAGTCTCCATACGGGCTCATGTCCAGCATATTCAGCGTAACACCATCAATACTTGTGTTAGGAACAATGGGCTTTATGTCATACTTTGGGAAAGTGGCAGTAGAAATCCAGGTAACCGGTTCACCGTCATCCCAGTCAGCAGCCGTTCCATGACCAATAGCGTAATTATGGACATTTCGATACAGGAGCTGATTGGAAAGATAGTCCTCGTCTTTGGTTATTCGCTGTCCATCTGCCAACGGAGAAAAGCCCTTTTCAGAACGGATTATAAACTTGGTCTGAAAGAAGCAATCGTCATCTTTTACCGACGTACCATTGCTGTGCTTCGTATTCTCAAGCGTGAACGTATAGATAGTATTTCCATCTACTTTGTACCTGTATGTGACATCAAACTGCAATCCAGTATCTCTTACAGGTATTTTTACCAATCCCGTCAGTGCATCAGGAAGCTGCACAGGCAACCCTTCATTATCCCACGAAAGAGCTGTACGTGGATAAGTTGTTACTTTTTTATCCGTATTGGGATCGATGGAATTCAATGTAACGTACGTGCCAGCGGAGACCTCTGCATGAATTGTATCTTCCGGCTTTACGGCAACGGTAATGCTGACTGCGGACTGGCGATAAGCGTTGGAGAGATTGATCAGTTCTTCTGCATCTTCAAGAAACTCCACCTCTAAGGGCTGAACACCCTGCTGGGTGGGTTGAGTGTCTTGTTCATTCTCATCAGAGCCTTCAACAGGCAGGCTTTCACCATCACGAACATCCACATGTTCATCTTTGGTTGCTCTTGGGTATAGTATTCCAGCGATATAGCGTGTGCGTGGAGGGTCTGTCTTTAGTATCTCTTCGCCATCCGCCTGCGTCATGCCAGGCCAGTCAATCGGATCCGGACCAATGAATTCTTTTTCAACAAAATCGATTAATTGATCGCGTCTTGTATCACTCATTTGATTAATCTCCTGACCCAAAGGTCGTCATATTCCTTTTTGGCTGCTTCTGATTCCAAGACAAAGAGACCAGAACAAGCACGGCTCAAACCAACATACATCAGCTGTTCTTCAGAGAATGCTTCTATGTCAGTGAGGATGATGACTGTATTTTCAAGTCCTTTGTATGCCTGAATCGTACAAAACGTCGTGTGTTTCCCTGGAGGCACCCGAAAATCCTTTATCACACAGTCATCCAGAATGGCAACTACAGAATCCTCTCTTTTTCGTGGGGAGAGTATGGTGATCTGCTCGGGTTTTATCTGCGAAGTTTCAAGCTGTTTCAAAAGCGACTTCAGCTTATTACCCTGACTTTCCATAGTAGACCATGTAATGTACTGAACCGGGGGACCATCTACTTTCGTCCACAACTCATGAGGTGCTTTGAAGCCAGTTACTGTCTCTATTTCTCTGCAGATTGGTTTTGTATTTCTGCAATTGTTGGTGAGCTTAAACCGAATGAAGGAGGTCTGTTCATCCAGCTTTTCGATCATTTCAGCCCCTGTCATATTATCTGCATAGATTGCCTGCATTGAAAAATCACCAAACATTGTCCAGCGGCCTCGTGACAATCCCTTTTGCAGGCTTCCGCTCATGACTTCCAAATAACTGTCGCGAATCAGGTCCTGAGCCTCATCAATAACAATGAGATCGAATGCTTCTCCATTCTCCAACAAAGCTAAAGCTGCTGCTACAGGCAAATCTTCCTGATAATATTTCTGTACGTCCTCAGGAGCTTGTGGATAAGGCGGCAGCAAACCTGCAGCTTTTGCCACCTGCGTCATATATTTGTGGAAGGTACCAACATACTGAGGGCGAACCGTTTCCGGCATCTCCTCAAAGTAATTGCTCAACCAGTCTGCAAGATTGACATTGTAACAGAACAAACCAACCCTGTCGCCACGGGCTGCAAATTTCTTTACCTCTTCGATTGCAAGCAACGTTTTGCCGGTACCGGCAGGACCTTGTATCAAGCACCTGGGATTGTCATCCAATTGATCCAGACAACGATATTGTTCTTTGGTTAGTGCGATTAAGGCTTCTGTCGCATTTCGCAATTGAACGCTCATAGAAACAGCGCAATCAAAATCGCCACGTAGAATCGATGCCATATATCGCACATCGGCAGAATCTGGTAGTTTTGATTTGTTCAAAGGTCCATATATGTTCTCCCATTTTGCCTTGGCCCCATCTGCCAGGCGCTTGATAAACTGCTTTACATTATCATAATCCCGTGAATCGAATACTTGCCATTGTTCCTCATCAATTCCGGAAGAGGTATATTCGATATCAGGAAACATAACACCATAGCCGAATATGAAATTGGAAACATGACGATGCTCAAGATCAACCCGGTTCTTAACAGCTTCCATAATGCTGAAAATACCGTCTTTTGCTTGCTCAAACGGTCCTCGCACTTTGCTGTTTACTTGACCATATCTGTTTGTGAAATACCATATGCCGTTTTCCCGTCTTACCCGACCACCCTTTACTTCCAAAGCGAAAATGCCGAGTTGCGGAGCCAAAACAAGGAAATCTGTTTCGCCGTAAATGACCTTATTATGAGTTGAGATTCCCAGCGAATGTAAAACAATCCATTTGTCTGTACCGGGTGCTTTTTGGAACCACTCGAATATCTTTCGCTCGGCATTTGATTTAATCTCAGGGGAAATAACAGATGGGATCATTATTGCCATGGTTGTCCTCCTCAATCTTCATCTATCAGACGGTTTGTATCGGCAATGTCTACCCGAACAGGAGATCCAATATCAATAATCTTCAGAATTCGTACAGTTCCAACACCGTCCAACTGCATTTCTATTGGCTCCCAAATGTTAAAGGGATCAATATCTCCATATTGTTGTAATGCCTCAACAACCCTGTTGCGCAGCTGTGCAGAAAGAACTCTGCCTGCTTGAATATGAGCAGAGCGAACAGTACAGGCAGCTTCATAGATATCATCGAGCTTTTCAATAAGAACAGGATCCCCGGTTGCTTTGGCTATGTATATCAAGTCCTGTTTGCTATGAGGTGCAATAGTATCATTATCGGTCATCCAGCCCTTGAAAGTCGGGAATCCTATTTTACATCCCACCTGCTGCAAACGTTGATAGATTTCCTCTTCGGAACTAAATATAGATTCGATCATTAGAGCAGTTTTCCATTTACTTGCTAATTCACGCAAGTGGCTTTTACCTGCATGCATCAGCATCACATCTGCGATCTCGCGAATAAGGTCATGGTCTGTTTCACGGACAACAATGAACTCTCCAAGTTTCAATTGTTCTGGACATAGCGTTTCTATTTTTTCCGAATCCTCAACAATGATCTTGGTAGCAGAGAGCAGTTTATGCCCCAATTGATAAAATGCAAGATAGCCGCCAATATAGTTCACAGGTATCGCTTCAGTTGTTTCATTTTCGGGTTTTGTACCACCGTTTGCAATATAGTGACGATACTTGTTCTCCCTGAGAACCATTTCGATTTCGGCATATTCGTCTGTCTGCGGAGTGTCAACCAGAATGCTTTCTGTGGGTTCAAATCGAGTGGTAGAAATATTCAGCTGATCAGTACTAAACGAACTCTTAATAATCTCTCTGTTGTGAGATAAGTCCAAGGCTTTTTTCCAGCGATAAGAATCATAATTCTTCCATCGTTTCTCATAGTCGTACAGCAAAACGACATAATTCTGTGTGTTAAAACTGAACAGTGTTTTTCTCATAATGGCTCGTTTAAGCCACCCGATAACAACGGTAGAATCAAATTGAGTGGTTTGCGCCTGATAATACTCACCTGGATACCTGACAAATATCGTAATGCAAAGCATTGCACGGCGACACCAATTTTGCCAGTAGCGCTCCACCCGTTCCTTGTCAGTACGCTCAGGCACAACAATACATATCTTCTTTTCTTTCTGCGTACGAAGATATTCGCAAAGAGCTTGATGCTTTGGCAATACAAATTGTTTTGAACAAGCCGCCATTAAGCTTTCCAAAACATCATGAAAATCACCATATGTTTCCTCAGAAATAAAGTTTTTCTCCTCACGCAGAAGCAAGGCGCATTCATCAAGGGTGTGTTTATATTGTGACAACTGTTCTTCGCCGAAGGGGACTATTTCCCGAAGTACAACAAAGGCCATGGAATACAGTCTGTCGAAGATTTTTAGTATTTGTGCAGACATACTTTGAACATCTCCCCTGTGGCGGGAGAGCAAACGTATAGCTGAACTTATCTCTTTTCCGTCGGAAATAATATACTCCAAATTTTGTTTGGCGCAATGCTTAATTTTTTTATCTGAGCTAAGTGCAGTAACATCATACAGGCTGTCAGTTATGCTTGCCTTATCCCATCTCCACATGGAGAAATCCCGTTCCAAGAAGGGTTGAAGATCGAAAGAATTAACAATATCTGTAACGCATGTGATCGGAACACCAAGCCGCATCAAATCATCCAATGCGTCTATCTGTGTGATAAGTGTGTTGGCATTGGAACCATCAATGATGATCGATTGTATAGGATGACCATTTTGTGCCATTTGTGCTATTGCATACAAATCGGATGCCAGAACAACTGCAGGAGTTCCGCCCAACTGACCGGCACCTATGTTCTTGACATTACCTTCATAATCAGCATGTCCCACAAGAATTAAGTCCTTCACACGCTGACCGCACAAGCTGCAGGTATTCAATTGCTCTTTTGTACTGATGACAGAAGTCATATTAACAATTGAACTGTCCATATGAGTTTTGTAGTCAGTCAACAGCTTGATGATTTTTTCTTCAGCAGACAATTGCTGCAGCATCTGTTCCTGAGCTTTCTTCTCTGCTCTGAAAGTATCGAATTTACTAAGCCTTTTGCTGTTCGTTGTTTTTTGAAACAGAGGAAACAATTCGAACGGTGCGGTATACTCCATGTCAGACAGTTTGATCTTTATGCCTTTTCCCTTTGATGTTTCAGTGACACAAACAAACTCAACGATGGCTCTGCCCAAGCGAAGGTGTTCACCGGAGATGAACTTTTCCGGATCATAATCACGTTCGATTCTTCCCTCGGCGATGTTATGCAGCAGCTTGACAAGCGTGAAGATGAATATGGACTGAACCCTTTCGGGGAAAACGAGAATGTTGAACTTGCCCCGGCGTTCCAGCATTCTGTCCAGCATCAACACGCTTGCCTTGATAATTGGAGGAATACCAACTGTCTGATTGTCATTGTCAAACGAAAGATCCAGCCCATCAAAACCACATTCGCTCGTCAGAAGATGATCAACATATGCAGACCACTCAAGCATTGATATTCCTCCTTTGTTCAGAACTACTCTGTAAAGCCCTTTTCAAGTGCTGCTTTGTACACTTTCAACGAATGAGTGGCCTGCTTTGTTGATGGTTTCTGGCCGCGACTGACCAGTCCTCCCACAGAGAAAAGCAGACTTCTTTGCCACGGTTGGAAGTTACGGGTTTCTTTTGCCCAACGCGATAGGGCGAACCAGGTTGTTGCAGGTATTGCGGCTACTTCATCGATCAGCGCTTTTTCTTCGTCAGTAAGCGAGGTGATGCTGCTGGTTGCAACAACTCTGCCGGCAGAAGGCTGCGCAACAGACAATAACTCTTCCTTCAGCTCTTGGCTCAGTTCATGATCATATTCACGTATTGCAAGCCAGCACTTTTCTTTCTTACACCACTCGCTGACATTTGCACCATTTGGAGGATTGACGATCATCTCTTGAACGAACCTGGAAATACACACAATTTCATTTTCAAGTGCGGACGAAAGTGCCTGTTCTTTCCAAATACGTCCCAAGTCAATTCTCTGCGCGGTTTTGTGCGACAAATAAGCTAATGTATACGTAACGATGTTAGCCCTGTATCCACCATAATTCTGCTGTTGAACCAGTTTCTCTGTACGCCGGAACAGTATTGCTTTTGCAATCAGCTGCTCATAATAAAGCTCGTCCGGCACAAAGCCTTTTCGTTCCTGCAAACGAATCATGAACTTATGGAAGTTCTTCTGAGCACCCTCACTTACTTGGAAAGGCAACTGGTCCCATGTGTTTTCATATTTAGCAAGATCTGTTTTGGTAAACAGAGGATGAGTGTCTTTGTATTCCTTTTTGCGCTTGGTTGTTGTTTCCCTCGTAAGCATATCTGCGTATTGACCACGTGCACGCTCATAAAACCAATTACAGGGCTTGGAGCCATTCTGTGCGGGAGCCCATATGGTTCTTGAGAGTTCTTCAAGTTTTCGATGGAACGGATCGTTTGCTGAAAAATCAGCAACTTGGATTTTGTTTTGTGTATTGGCAAAAGTAGAGATCCGGGGAACTATTTCTTCCATAGCTTCCGGAGAATTGATAACCGACAGTTTCATTTGGACAAATACTTTTGACAGATCAACAGGTACTTTTTTATCATTTTGGGCATTAAAAATAGAAGCTGTCGTTTGTCCGCCGTTTACAATCTGCATATCTCTGATACGCTTGATTGATGGTTTTCCATTCTCGTCACGAACAATTTCCACACTCTCTGCAGTTACAGATATACCATTGTTATAGGCCAGGAACATTTCCGGTTCCTCACGAAGCGTGTCCCGGATGCCTTTGTTAACTCCACCCTTTACCTGCAGGAAGGATCGAACATTCTTCTCAAGCAATCGGTCGCGGAACTCATCATACAAAGAAGCCAACAATTCACCACTGATGATTGCCAGATAGACACTGTAGTGGTCGCTTGTATTATTCTCAATACACGGGATGGTCGTTTGAAATTTCTCTTCAAAGTCAATTTCAATTGTTTCACGCATCTTTCCCGAAGTAACACAGCGATAAAGCCTGTCCATATCCCAAAGCGCAAATGAGATATCCGCGTCACCGATAGTAATGCTCTTCAGCGCAATAGGCTTTACCAATCCATTTGTCAGGGCGCATATGCGAACATTTTTAATAGTATTTCTATTTTGATACAGTGTGATTGCAAATTCATATGTATCATTATCTCTCTGAAAAATTGTATACAAGTCATTGACCGCACGCTGGTACAACTGAATGGCTCGCTTTATGGCAGCGTCCACCTCAGTTTGCGAAACAGATCTGGGCATCTCTGTATCAGAATAAATACTGACAAAAATATCAACCGATTCACAGTCTTCGGATATTGCGTATGCATTCAGTTGCAGACCATGGCTACGAAATGGACAGATTACCGGGGAAACGACTTCACCAGCATCTTCGAGATATTCCAGCATCACGTTTGTCAAGAAATCGTCCGTTGTCCATCCACTGGTTTCGGAATCGGCTGCGCAGAGAACCTCTTCCCTGAAACGGGAATAGAATTCATCAATTGTTCTGTACTGAGCCATTCTTACCATCCTTTACATCGCTGTCATTTGTACATTAATCATTTTCGTCATCAAATTGAGGCCAAAGTGCTTCGGCAACACTGAATGCAAGACATACAGGCACCGCATTTCCGATTTGTTTGAATGCGCTTGTTCTGGAAGGAGCACCGCTAACAGATTCAAAGTAATAGTTGTCCGGGAATGTTTGAATTCTTGCAGCTTCTCTGGGTGTTAATGACCTGTTTTGCTCAATATCCGGATGAATAAAGTAATGTCCATCCTTGGCAATGTGCGCAACGATCGTTTGTGCCTGGGGAAGATCTCCAGCAACCACTTTGAATCTGTCAAGAAAACAATTTGTGTTTCTGTGAGTTCGAAGCCGTTCTGGCAGGTCTGTATAGGATAAGCGCTGCTGCCCCATGTTCCATTTTTCAACGGTTATTCTATATATCTCAAGGTCTTGGGGGGTATGGGGGCGTGCCTGATGAAATGTAACAGGTTCTTGATCGTTCTGCTTAATGCCCGACAAAAACAGATATTCACCATTATACTGGTGCGTTGCAACGGGCGTAGTGACACCACCACCGGCTTGGATTGCGGGTAAGTCTCCAAACAATTCGTTTACTGTACAATTGGTTTCCACCGGCTGAATCTCCGGATAAAAACCATGATTGTTGCCGTGATAGCCAATCAGAATGATTCTTTTTCTGTTTTGCAGGACTCCGTAATCCGATGCATTCAGTATTTGGTAAGCTGTCTCGTAACCACATTCAGCAAACAACCGACGCATGTTATCGAAGTGAAGGGTACCGTCTTCATCACGCGCAGACAAGAGACCGATTACATTTTCAAATACAAAATATCGCGGTTGATAACGTCGAAGGAACTCTGCATACAGTCTGTACAAGTAGTTGCGTTGATCACCTACCATATTTGTTTCAGAACGCGAACGGCCTACTATTGAATATGCCTGACACGGCGGACCACCAATGATTAAGTCCAGACCCTCTCCGTTCAGTCGTTGGTCAATGCGTTCAAATATCTCTTCCAATGTATTTTCCGAAATCTCATAATTCAAAACCGACTCAAGAACATCGTCTGGTATCTCTGCATAGAATTGTTCCCGTGTGATTTCTTGGTTTAGATAACTATGGTAGAGTTCAAGGTGATTATGTTCATTCAGCCAGTGGAAAGCCGAACGGGTTTTAAGCGTATAGCAGGCTGCCACATCCATTTCCACATGAGCAACAGGTTCATATCCGGCACGAACAAAGCCTTCAGAAAGACCTCCAGCGCCAGCAAACAAGTCAAGGTATTTGGGCATGTTTCAAAACTCCATCATTCTGTATATTTTTTGGGCAAACTCGTCTGTGATAAAAGTGGTTTATTTTAAACTCACACCGTTCTTCTTTTCCTTTGCAGGAAGGAATTCCATAATATCCCCGATATCGACTTCAAGGGTCGCGCAAATCTTATTGAGCACCGCCAGCGTCACTTCTTCATCCCTGCGCAGGCGGGTCATCGTGTTAGGGGCGATACCAGCTGCCTTGCGCAGATCTGCCTTGCTCATCTTCTTATCCACGAGCAGTTTCCAGAGCTTGTTATATGAAATTGCCATAATTTTCGACCTCCGGGTATAAACATCGACTTTATTATACAACCAATTTGCCAAGCGAGCAAGAGACTTTCGCAACAGGATGCGAAAGTTTCTCTCTAAGAAGAAGAAAATATTGATTTGTACTGATAATTTTGATAATCAATGATGTAACACAACAAAGTTCGTTCTGCCAAGTTGATGAAATTACACCTCTAACATAAAAACACTTGATGATTCGAGAAAACTATGTTATATTTTGTGTGGATAACATTTTATCTATACGAGAATAATAAACAATGAATAGATCGTATTTTATCCATCGGAGGAAATTATGAGTTTTGTATGGGAAACCCCGGAAGAGATCAATTTGGCTTTGGCGCAGCGTCTGAGTCGCATCCGCAAACGGCGCAAGCTATCGCAGCAGGAACTCAGCGATAAGAGCAACGTGAGCTATGGCAGTATCAAACGATTTGAAACCAGCGGGCAGATCTCGCTGATCTCATTGACCAAGCTGTGCGTTGCGCTGGACTGCGCTGATGAAATCCGTAATCTGTTCACCAATGTGGAGTACAGCAGTATTGAGGAGGTTCTTCGTGAACGAACGTAAAGTGGAAGTGTACCTGCATGACCGCCATGTGGGCACACTGGCTGAGACTGCCGATCATCGAGTAGCTTTTGCCTATTCCGATGCATGGCTGGAAAATGGCTTTGCCATCAGTCCCTTCTCTTTGCCTGTTGAGCAAAAGGTTTTCGTTCCCACATCCACTACTTTTCAGGGCCTATGGGGCGTATTTGCAGATAGCTTGCCGGATGCCTGGGGCCGCTTGCTGGTGGATCGGATGCTGAAAAGCAGAGGGTTGGACGCATCCCGTGTAACGCCGTTGGAACGGCTGGCCATTGTAGGTGAATCCGGCATGGGTGCGCTGACCTATCGCCCTGCTTTGGATATTCATCAGGATGTAAAGCCCACCGATCTGGACGAACTGTCTGCCAAGTGTCATGCCATCCTGAACCGGGAAGACGTCAGGGATCTGGACGATGTGTTCCAAATGGGCGGCAGCTCCGGCGGTGCACGTCCCAAGGTGATGACTGATGAATGGGTGATCAAGTTCCCTGCTTCCGGTGACATGCCGGACACCGGCCTGATGGAAAAAGAGTACATGGACTGCGCTGCTGATTGCGGCATCATTGTTCCCGAAACAAAGCTGATGCCCTCCAAACGGTGCAGCGGTTACTTCGCTGTGCGGCGCTTTGACAGGGACGGTTCTGCACGTCGCCATATGCTTACCGCCGCTGCCATTTTGGAAGCTGACTGGCGCACAGCCTCTATGGACTACCACACTTTGATGAAGCTGACCCGCATTCTTTCTCGCAGCAATGCTGCGGATACGGAGCAGATGTTCCGCAGGATGTGCTTCAATGTATTGGCTCACAACCGAGATGATCATGCGAAAAACTTCACCTGGATTTATGATGATGCGCATGATTGCTGGCATCCCTCCCCGGCATATGACCTGACTTGGAGTACCACATACTTTGGTGAGCATACCATAACTGTGAACGGCAATGGAAAAAATCCTGGTGAAAAAGATTTATTGGCCGTCGGAAAGACTGCAGGTATTAAGACAAATGTTTGTAAGCTACTTATCGAAGAAATACATAATAAAACATCATGCCTGGCCAAAAAATATCAAGAAATGCTTTTACGCTAAACCCCTCATTCGAAAGAAATGGAGATATCAAAATGAACGCACAAGATCGAGAAAAATTCTGGCATACGCTTTGTTCTCTTCCTGGAACAAACAAAGAAAAAGAGAGCAACGAATTAAGGAAAACTATCAAGTTTCCCAAGCTTTTATTTAGGTATCGCTCTGTCAGTTTAAAAAGTTTGGAAGCATTAAGAACGAACAAGTTATATTTTTCGTCAGCAAACTACTACGATGATCCATTCGATACATTTCTTCACATCGACTTAGAGGCCATTAAACAAGAGTACTTAAGCGCGTTTCAAACACCTGAAAGTATCAACGCTATAATAGAAAATGTAAAAGACTGGCTGTTTCCTCAACTTTCTCAAGAACAAAAAGATATATTAACAGTAGAAAACATAAGCCATGCCTTTTCAGGCGAGCAGCTTACCAACTTTCTTAATATGGTACTCACTATACGTGATGAAGTGAAGAAAGATACTTGGTCTGTTTGTTTTTCGGAAAATGGCTTCGATGAAGCTCTTTGGCTAAAATATGCAGATCAACACAAAGGCTTTGTGCAAATCTACGATCTTGAAAAAGATGAAAACTTTTTATGCGGCAAACAAGACAAATGCGCCAATTGCGGAATAGCAAATTTCGGAACTCCACTATATCCAATCTACTATTCAGATACGCCATATAATGCAACAAATTATGCTAAATACGTTTTGTTACGTAAAGTGTGTGAAGTCACTGGTAAGGAAGTCCCGCCACATTTCTATAAAGGATTGGGTAGCTTACTTTGGGAACGTGAAAGAACGACATTAATAAAAAAAGAATGCCACAAATATGATGAGGAATGGCGGATGATAACTGGCTGTAACATGAAACCACCTATTATGATGGAATGGATTCCCAGTGGCATAATTTTAGGATTGAGAATGGCAAAAGAAGACGAAAATCTTGTTATCAGCATGGCCAAAGAAGCCGGTATTTCAAAAATATATAAATCTTATATTGACGCAAATAATCAACTAAATGCATTCTCCATAGAATAAATGTATGCAATGAAAAAAGAGCGGTTACCCGCTCTTTTTCATACTATTATCTTTCCATCCCGGCTGCCCTCCCCGGGGTTCGGGTACGCTGAACTGCCTGTTCGGCACAGCGCTTTTTGTTGTAGGCCAGCAGATCCCGGATGCTGGGGTACAGTTCGTTTTTGCCGGAATAAAAGACGGCCACCAGGTACTTTTTTTCTTTGTACTGGGCGCACAGTTCCTTCATTTTAGCCTGTGCCCGGGGATCATTTTTCTCATCATTGGTCATCCAGATCTGGACGATCTTGGTCTGTTCGTTTACCTTCAGCTGCATGCATTCACTCTCCTTTTCCAATAGTTTTTACCGATTTTTGGTTATTTATCCGCTTCATTTGCCGTGCGGCTTCCATAATTTCCGGCGGTACGTAATACACCGTCCGCTGCAATTCCTCATACTCATTCAGTTTCTTCAGAATAGCCATTTTCTCCACCGTGCTTTCCTTACTGTCTTCCAGTTTTTGCAGCAAGGTTTCCTGTTCCTGCTTCATTTCCCGGAACGCTCCTTCGTACTTTTTCAGCCGGGTGCGCATCTGCTCCACACCGGGAACGTACCGGGACAAAAGCTTTTCAATTTCCACCGTCTTTTTGCCCTTATTGAAGGGTGTCACTTCTGAAAGAAGATCCATCAGCTGATCCCTCAATTGGTTCAGGTGCACTGCTTCCTTGAAAAGCCGGGTGGGGATATGGGTACGGCCGGTAAGGCTTGCACTTTCGCCTCTTTCCAGTTCCGGAAATTTCGTGGCCATGTGCTTCCAGAAATCATCCTGCCAGGCGACCAGCTGCTTTCGGTTGCCGATGATCTCTTTGGCAGAAAGCCGATTATCGCTGGTCAGGGGCACAAACACCAGATGCATGTGGGGTGTTTTTTCGTCCATATGCACCACGGCGGAAATGATGTTACTCTTCCCCACCCTCTCCGCCATGAAGCGGCAGGCATGGACGAAATAGGCCCTTGTTTCCTTGGGGGTTTTTCCTTTGAAAAATTCCGAGCTGGCGGTGATCACCGTGTCCACAAAACGCACGCTGTCCTTCCGGGTACGGCAATGCGCCGCAGCAATGCGCTGCTGAATTTCGGTAAAATACCGTCCCCGGGGGCGAATGATGTGATAATTGAGATGACTCCGTTCCGGATCAATATCCGGATTGCTGGCATAGGTTTCCTTTTGCCGCTCATGATGGTCTTCGATCTTCTTGGCCGGGTAACCCTGATGCTTTTCAAACCGAAGAATGGCATAGTTGCCTCGGGTCATGGTATTGTCCTTTCTTTCAGGCACAACCCTGCTGCCCGGGCATTTGGCTGCACCGGGCAGCAAGGGAGGATCAGATCATCTCTTCCGAATCGATGTTTTCATCAAAGGGCATGTCATCATCCTCGTCTTCAAACAACCAGGGATTATGCACCTTATTTCCCTCCAGAATATCTTGTTCAAGTGCATCGATCAGATCCGTTTCGTTCAGAATGTTCATCATTTCCTGTGCCTGTGCATCCGTGCCAAAGGCGATGCGATCCAGCATGTCTTCAAACACAAACAGGTATCTGCACACCAGAGAGAACGCCTTTTTCACTTCTCCGTGCAAACGGATAGCCAGACACACTTCTTTCCAGATGCGCATGACATGCACCACTTCGCTCAGCACAAACATGGCATGCAGCTGATCCTGATCCGGGTTTTTCTGGCACTGCCATTCTTCGGTAAATGCCTTCAATTCATTCCGGCTGAGCAGCCCGAAATCCAGTATCAGTTTTTCAGCCGCTTCTTTCCTGGACAGGACAAACATCCTCGCCACCAGGTCAATCACATCACCAGACTGACGGCATTCGTGGCAATAATAATACCGGTCACCAATCTCCATACCAGGTTGGTCATGCTGATGAATCACACAGGGATACAGACCGATACGATCCGCATCCAGGCCGTAGAAAAACGCCGCATCGCGTACAGAGATCATTTCTTTTACTTTCAGATACATATTTTCCATAAGTTCCTCCTGATAAAAATTCGTTGTTTAGTTTTCAAGGTTCATGTTGTCGATGCATCGGACATGGCGTATTATACAAAGAAAACAGGGGCTTTCCCGTATATCCGAAAAGTTGGAAAAATTGTCGGAAATTTCTGATTTCCACGCTCTTGGAAATATGGTAAAATAAGGAGAACACTCCACAAAAGGAGGAAGAAACATGCGGGATAAACTGACTACCGGCGAAAGGCTGAAAGACCTTCGGGTATCGGTGATGGGGCTGAACCTGGAAGAACTGGCCGCCCAGACAGGGCTGAGCCGTTCTGCACTGAGCAAATATGAAAATGACGAATTCGGCGATATTTCCACCTTTGCCCTGATCAAGCTGGCGCAATTTTATGGCGTATCCACGGATTATCTTCTGGGGCTGACGGAAGAAACAACTCCTTCCGGCCAGGGAAGTGAAAACCAGTATTTCAGTCAGGAAGTGCTGGAGGTTTTGAAAAGCGGCAAAATCAACCGCAGGCTTTTATCCGAAATCATTCTGCATAAGAATTTTCGGCGGCTGATGGTGGATATGGAAATTGCCGTGGACAGGCTGCTGGATCAGCAAGTGCAGGGATACAGCATCGGTGCTGAAATCCTGCGCCGGTCCCTGATGGAACAATTTGACCAGGACGGCGAAGACGTAGCCCTGAGTGCCCTCAAATATATGCAGGAGGGCGATGCCCTTTATATGAAACACCAGATCCACGAGGAGCTGGACAGCATGATTCTGGATATCCGCAAAGCACATGAAAAGGACAGCGCTACCGCCGATATGAGCCTGCTGCCGGACCCCGGGTTCCTGAAGGAGATGGTACAATCCGCCCGGAACGGTGCCACACCCCAGGATATGGCCATGCAGGTACTGGGGCTGATTGGCATTCCTGAAAAGAAACAGACACCGGAAGATGCCAACGCGCTGCTGCAGATCACCGCCAAATCCGATCAGATAGCCAATATGAAACGGAACCGTGGCAAGCAGCACCCGGTCAACAAGCCCCATGAAGTTCCCGGGGAAAACGAATGATATCCCTTTGAAGCGCACGCAAAAAAACGGCGGCAGACTTTCTCAGTCTGTCGCCGTTTCACGTCTGTCAAATCTGCTGCGTTCACCGCAGCACCTTTGCCATCCGCCGCAAGCTGCATGCAATGCATACAGCCCGCCGCGCACGCTCTTCAAAGGTATAACACACTACACTTTCATTCTGAAAGTTGTGTGCCAACAGGACGCTCCCGCCCCTATTGGATGACCCAGCGCAAAGCCGGCAGGGCCGCCTTTGGAAGCGTGTCCTGCGGATAGACACGCTTCATTTTCCGGTCAGCCCACAAACCGGATATCCGTCCGCTTCCGGTTTTTGGGTGAACGGCATTCCCATCACTGCCAGCCTTTTCTCTATGGCTGGGCTGATGGGAGGTTCCGCAGGTTTTCCGTGGTATTGAGTCCAAGCGCCGCCACGATCCGTTGGTGGCATAGGATAAGTGTTATTTTGCGTGGTATATTTCACGCAGCTTGACACACAAAAACTACAACGATATAATATTGATACATGAAACGTTTTCACTCAAGCATTCCAATGTTCACATATCATGTTATGAGAGAAATGATAGGAGGAAGAATTGCGATGGCACGTGCTTCTACGAGAGATAATAAGAATGTGTTCTGGCATACAAGAGAAGCACTGGAGTTGAGCCGAGAGGCTGCCAGCGAACTTCTTGAAACGATTCCTCCTGAGAGGATCGAGCGAATTGAGACAGAGAAATTCATGCCGCATCCGGATGAAGTTCTGCTGATGGCGGAAAAGTACAAGGCTCCAACGCTCTGTAATTACTATTGCTCGCAGATATGCCCGATTGGCCAGCAGTATGTTCCGGAGATTAAGGTCAAGGACTTGTCTCAGATCGTTCTGGAAATGTTGGCATCCCTTAATTCCATGCAGCGGCAGACAACACGACTGATCGACATCGCAGCTGACGGCATCATCGATAATGATGAGCTGAAGGACTTTGTCCACATCCAGAAGGAATTGGAGCGCATTTCCATCACGGTAGAAACCCTTCAGCTCTGGTCAGAGCAGATGCTGGCAAATGGCAAAATCAACATGGAACAGTATAACGCGCTGACCTCACAATAGCATAATTGTTTCTTACACAGCATTATGGCCTGCAAAGCCATAGTGCTTTTTTATATTTTGTGTTGAAATAGTCACTTGCCATTTGCACTTACTGTCATTTATTCTGCCAACCTTCCACGGTATCATATAAACATAAAATAACTATAAACGAAGGGAGTGGTTCTATGAGTGTTCGCAGAAGGATTCTTGCTATCCAGCTTTCTAATAAGCTGAAGAAGAATCCGGAATATGCCAAGAAGCTCGGTGTCAATGTCGAGTTCGTACAAACCAAGGATAAGCAAAAAACGAAAAGATAAGGAGATGTACATCATGGGTATGCTGAACATACTGCTCAAGAGCATGTCAGAAGACAATCTTCGGAGCATGTCAAGGAACATGGAACGCAAAATGAAGTCTCTGGATTACGAGTCGAAGAAGCACACGAGGATCAGCACTCGGCACATCGACGTCGTGAATGAGATCGCAAGCCGCTCTGCAGGCAAGCTCCCCAAGCGTGAGCACGGGTGGTATTTGCCGAATGACGACTAAGTCGCTAACAAGAGAAAAGCGAATGCGCGAGCAAGTGAGGTAAGTTATGATTAGAAATAGTACTGCGAAACAGCTGAGTGCAGTAATAAGTGAACAAGGCATTTTCAGCACGAACGACTTTTCAAGAGCCGGGTATATCGACGAATTGCTCCGCTTCCAGAAGTTTGCGGGCGAGTTTGTGCTTGGAGATGAAAGAGCTCGTATCAATGAAGTATGCGCTGCATTGACCACGTTGGCCAGAAAGAATAATGCGACGGAAACGCCTGAGTTTGCAACCGGTATTCGGGCGTTGAAGGACCTGGAGAAGGAGATCGCGATCAACATGTCCGGCAAGAACGCCGAAGACAACGTCGCCTACTCCATGAGCTTTGCAACTCGTAAGTTCTTCCGCAACTTCCGGAACGTATATGTTTCTGACCACCAGAACGAATCGGAACTGGATGATGTCATCCTGACGGACAGCGGCATTATTGTTATCGAGGTTAAGGCGGCCAGGAACAATGTGACCATCGCTCCTGATGGCAGACTCCTGTACGGCAAGGGGGAATCTTTCCACAACGAGTCGATCAGTGACAAGATGGCCATCAAGTGCAGACTGCTGAAAAACCGGATCGAAGCAAAACTGCGTGAGCGCGGATGCAGCATTCCGGTACACATTGATAGCTATCTGGTTTTTGATGTACACAGAAATTCCGATGTTGTGATTACAGATAACTTCCACCAACAGGCTTGGTGCCGCCGTGGGAAGCTTCAGTACCTTATCAACGACTATATGACCGACACAGGATATTCTGAGGATGAGTTCAATATCCTGGCTGAGATCCTCAACGAGCTGGAGAGCAATGTAAGAAAATATGCTTTGCCCCTCGATCTGGTGAGAATTCGCGATCAATTCATCGCACTGTACGCTGTAGCAACCGAGGCCCCGAAAAAGGAAGAAGCCCCCGTTACAGTTACTCCTGCTGCAAAGAAGACGGTACGGAAAACCAAGGTAGCAATCAAGCAGAAGCCAAAAAATTGGTGGAAGATTGCAGCTTGTGTTGGCGGAGTTCCTCTCGCAGCTGTTGCATACGCAGTGGCTTTGAAGAAGGCAAGAATTGCCTCGTAAGATTGATAGCCACAAAGAATACGCAAAAAAGATCGGTCTTGGTTTTGAGTCATCAATATATAGAAACGAGCGAAAAGACACTCAAATAACCAATAAAACAAGCAGGAAGGATGGTTGTGATTATGGGACTGTTTAGCCTGAAGAAAGAGAATATCTATCTCAAAAGGGAGAATCAACGGTTGCAAAAACTATGCAGGGAAAAGGATTCTTACTTTATGGAACTGATGGCAGATGGCTTGCGGCACAGAAGCAAACTTGCTGCAAAACATATGTCGGACCGAAAAAAATACCTTCACGGTAAGTGATCATTTGATGAAATACCACACAGTTTCATTATAATATAAGCAAGGAGGCTTCTAAATGCGTAAAAACAAGATGGATGCGATCAATTTCTGTAAGATCTACGATATGTTTGGCGAGCAAGCTGCCAATGATACTTTGCGCGATGTGAATAAAGGCAAAGTACGTGAATCGACGATAGAGAAGTATCTTTATACGGATGAAACAAAGGAAGAATATACCGCGAGGCTTAGAGCTGAATATTCTGATTTGGATTAAGGCGTCATCAAAAATCAACACCTGGAAGGAGTTAACCGCTGCATGGATAATGTCTATGCAGCGGTTTTGATATGCGCTTGAATCCATTAACCTGAGTAAGTTTTCACCACCCCGCCCTTTTACCCAACTCACTCATCGCAAAGCAGAATTTCTCCCACGCTTTCCCTGTCATCTGTGACGGGTCGCCCTCCCGGATACGAAGGGTGCGGCGGATTTCCTTGGGGATCACCACACGGCCCAGTTCGTCAATTCTGCGTACAATGCCGGTTGCTCTCAATTTTCCTGCGCCTCCTTTTCTTTTCAGCCATAGGTTTTCCAAGGCATGCCCTTTTATTCAAAAGGCGGGCAGGCATCATTTACCATGAAAATATTTTTCTGCAAACAAAAACAGGGACCGCCGCCGGCTACTGTTTCTTTGCTTACAGCGCGAAATATTCCCTGATTTCCCGGAGCAGTGCTTCCTTTTCCTGCAGAAGGCCCTCTTTCCGGTGGCTTTGGATGAAATAGCTGACCGGCAACCCTTTCAGCACCCGGTACATGCCCCTGGCTTCCCCCCGGCCCATGCCCGGCCGGGCATAGCAAAGGTCCCCCAGGAACGCCCAGGTGTCATCCACCACCATCACCAGGCTGCCCGGTGCATGGGGCGACACGCAGGGAAGCACCCGGATGCGAACGCCGTCTTCGATTATCATTTCCTCTTCCACCGTCGTACCCCGGCCGATGTATTTCTTCGTCCGTGCACCGCACCATACTTCTTCCGGCGAAAAGCGGGCCATGTTGGCCGTATGATCCTGATGAAAGTGGGACAGGATCACCCACACCGGCTTCTCCAGCTTCTTAAGCGCCCGGAGCGCTTCGTCATTGCTGCCCACATCGTACACATAATAGCGGTTTTCCCCTTCCACCACAAACACGTCGGAAGAAAGCGGTTCTTCCCCCGGCAAAATGCGGAATACATGGGGCAAAAGCTGTTCCATTTTCTGTTTCCTTTCTTTTCAGCGGCGATAGGCCCCTTCGTTCAGTTGCTTTTTGCGTTCCTTCCACTCGGGCATCAGCGTGCCCAGCAAGGCATAAAACGCCTGGGAATGGTTGGGGTGGATCAGGTGGCACAGTTCATGCAGCATCACATAATCGATGCAGGCCAAGGGCATGGCAAGCAGCTGCTTGTTCATGGTGATCACGCCCTTCACCGGCTGGCAGGAGCCCCACCGGCTTTTCATATCCCGATACCGCAGCTGAGGCCTTTGCCTGCCCGCCCCGGCAAACCAGGGAAACAGCCGGTTCAGGCTGTCTTCAAACACCCTGCGGCACATGGCATCCCGATACCGGCCCAGCACCCGCTGCACATTCTTTTCGTTCTCCGGCGCTTTCACCTGCAGCATAAGTTTCTCCCCAGCTGTCTCCGCCTTTTCCGGCGTGCCCTTTGTTACACAGATCAAAAAGGGCTTCCCCAGCAGGTAAAACACATCGCCATCCCCCGCCGTACAGGGAAGTTCGGGCTGTTGCTGCACACGCACAACGGCCTTCCGGATGAAATCGGCCTTGCTTTTCACAAATTCATCGATGCGCGCAGCGCTCCACAGGCGGCTGGCCGATACATACACGCTGCCGTCCTTTCGCACACGCAGGTTCACATTTTTCACTTGCTTGCGCTCCAGCGTATACCGGATGGGGCCAAGGGGCGTGGCCACCGTACGTTCCTGAACATTTTTCATAGCGTACCATCATGCAGGAAGCAGCCTGCCCGGAACCAATTTTGACAGAACAATTTTTCCACTTCACTTCCAAACGAATTTCCGCCTGCCGGCACATGCAAAAACCGCGGCATTTTCTTTCTGTTTGCCCATTATACTTCACTTTTCTTTTTTCCGCAACGCTGTTTCATTGACGCAAAAAAGGTGTATACTGTAACCGAAAGAAATTTTCCATCAAAGGAGATGCGATATATGCTGCAAGCCGGAATGACGGCCCCGGATTTTACCCTGCCGGACCAGAACGGAAACAACGTGACCCTTTCTCAATTTAAAGGAAAAAAAGTGGTATTGTATTTCTACCCCAAGGACAATACCCCGGGCTGCACCTGGCAGGCCTGCGCCTTCGCCGCACAGTATGATGCGTTCCGCCAAAGGGATATCGCGGTCATCGGCATCAGCAAGGATTCCGTGGCTTCCCATGCCAGGTTTGCCGAAAAATACGGCTTGCCTTTCCACCTCCTGGCCGATCCCGAACGCGCAGCCATCCAGCCCTACGGCGTGTGGCAGGAAAAGAAAATGTGCGGCAAGGTGAGCATGGGCGTGGTGCGCACCACCTACCTCATCGACGAAAGCGGCGTCATCACCCATGTGATGCCCAAGGTGAAGCCGGATACCAACGCCCAGGAAATTCTGGACATGCTGAAAGGGTAAACCACCGTCCCTGACAAAACCCAAGGGGCACACCGCTTCAGGACCGAAAGGCGTTCAGCCACGGGGACAATAAAAAAGGCCGGGAGAGAAAGCGTGCTTTCTCCTCCGGCTTTTTGCTTTATTTTTCCCGAATACCGAAGCATCCGGCGGCGGTGCGCGGCAGTGCCGCAGCCAAGTCACAACAATTCAATCATCTGTCCAGGGGCAATAGGCGCAGCAGCGCGCGTTTACAGATACTGTTCGATGGCTTTCACCACCTGATCCGCCGCCATGCTGTTGCCCTCGGGGTTCAGGTGCAGGCCGTCGCCCCGGTCGAAGGTGACCATCTTGTCCCACATCAGGCCAAACAGATCGTCCACCGGGATATCGTTCCTTTCCGCCACCTTGCGGATAATATCGTTATACGCCCGGATGCCGGTGGTATCCGAATTGCCAATGGGCATGGTGGTGGCGAAGATAATCTTCACCCCGGGGAAAAGCTTGCGCAGCACAATCACGGTGCGTTCCACGGCGCTTTCGTATTCTTCGGCGGTGGAAAAAGGCCGGCCGATGTGATAATCGTCCCCCAGGTCCCACAGGCCGCAGTTCCAGTGCACAATCTGGGGAGCGGGAAATTCGTTCAGCCAGAAACGCAGGGAGTTGAGGGTATAGCCGGCCCAGCGGCCGTTATCCCCGGGGCCGAATACCCGGGCACGGCCCTCCAGCTTTTCCCGCACAAAGGGTTCATATCCCTGCCGCCGGGAATCCCCCAGCAGCAATACATTCTTCATTTCGCTCATGGTGTTTCTCCTTCCTCTGTCTTACGGAGTATCCATGCCATCATACCATGTTCCCGCCAATTTCTCAATACAAAAAAAGTATTTCTGCCCTTCCCTGATTGACGGAAACGGCCCTTTGTAATAAAATAGTTGCGCACGCAACCAAATGACAGAAAGGCCGTGAACCCATGCATCCTTTCATGCGGCAGATTGCCGTTACCTATCGCTGCGCCCTGCGTTTCCGGGAAAAAGAGCTGGCGGATACCGGCCTGTCCGGCTGCCAGACGCCCTACCTGACGGCGCTGTACCGCCGGCCCGGCATTTCCCAGGAGGAAATGGCCAGGGAGCTGAACGTGAACAAATCCTCCGTCACAAGGCAGCTGGCCCTGCTGGAAGAAAAGGGCTATGTGGAGCGCCGGGCAGACCCTCTGGACAAGCGCAGCCTGCTGATTTTTCCCACCGGAAAAGCCCTTTTGCTGCGGGAGCGCATTTACGCCTGCTACGGCGCCTGGAATAGATACCTGACGGAAGACTTCACCCCCGGGGAGCAGGAGGAGCTTTCCCGCCTGATGGAAAAAATCGCAATGAAAGCGGAAGCCTATGTGAAAGGAGGAGACGCCCCGTGCGCACCATCGCAAAATACATAAAGCCTTACCTTGGCCGCATCAGCTTTCAGATGCTGATCAAAATATCGGGCACGGTGATCGAACTGTTTTTGCCGGCCATGCTGTCCGTCATCATTGACGATTACGCCAAGCGCCCCGGCGGCGAAAAGGGCGTGTGGCTGATGGGCGGGCTGATGGTCCTGTGCGCTTTGCTGGCCTGGCTGTTCAACTGCTGCGCCAACCGCATGTCCACCACCGTCACCCGGGAAATTACCCGCAGCATGCGCCGGGATCTTTTTGCCCGCATCACCTCCCTGTCCGCTGCCCAGCAGGATAAGGCTACCGACGCTTCCCTCATTTCCCGGCTCACCTCCGATACCTACAACGTGCATAACATGATCGACCGCATGCAGCGCCTGGGCGTGCGCGCCCCCATGCTGCTCATCGGCGGCGTGATCGTGTCCATGGTGATGGAGCCGGTGCTGACGCTGGTGCTCATTGCCACGCTGCCCCTGCTGGCCCTGACGGTGATCTGGAGCTCCAAAAAAGGCGTGCCCCTGTTCACCCATGTGCAGGAAGGGCAGGACAAAATGGTGCGCAAGGTGCAGGAAAACATGACCGGCGCCCGGGTGATCCGGGCACTGAGCCGCACCAAATGGGAGCAGGACGCGTTCGGCGAAGTCAACAGCGACCTGGCCGCCCGTCAGCGCAAGGCAGACCTTACCATGGCCCGGGTGAGCCCCGTGACCAGCTTCATCCTCAACGCCAGCCTGGCCTTTGTGGTGCTGGTGGGCGCCCATCGGGTGCACCTGGGGCTGATCGGCCCGGGCAAGATCATTTCCTTCCTTTCTTTTGTCACCATCATCCTCAACGCCCTTCTGATGGTGACCCGCATTTTTGTCATGTATTCCAAAGGCAGCGCCAGCGCCAAGCGCATTGAAGAAATTTTGCTGATGGAAAGCGACCTGCAAACAACAGAAAAAACAAAAACCCAAGAAGAGGCCCACATCGTGTTTGACCATGTGTCCTTTTCCTACAACAAAAAATACAACAACGTCACCAACCTGCATTTTTCCGTAGGCCACGGGCAAACGCTGGGCATCATCGGCCCCACCGGCAGCGGCAAAAGCACCCTGCTTTCCCTGCTCATGCGCCAGTATGACGCAGACGAAGGGGAAATCCGCATCGGGGGCAAGCCCATCCAAAGCCTGACCAAGGAAGAACTGCACAGCCGGCTGGGTGTGGTGTTCCAGTACGATTTTCTCATGGCCGATACCATCCGGGAAAACATCCGCTTTGGCCGGAACGTGGAAGAAAACGCCATGCTGGATGCGGTGGAATGTGCCCAGGCCTCCTTCATCCACGAAAAAGAAGGCGGGCTGGATTTTGAACTGAACGTCAAAGGCCGCAACCTGTCCGGCGGCCAGCAGCAGCGGGTGCTGATCTGCCGCGCTCTGGCTTCGGACCCCCGCGTCCTGCTGCTGGACGACTGCTCTTCCGCCCTGGATTTCCGCACCGACAGGGAACTGCGCCATGCCCTTCGCCGGCGCCACGGCCAGGCCACCACCGTCATCGTGGCCCAGCGGGTATCCGCCGTCATGGCGGCGGACCTGATCCTGGTGATGGACAAGGGGTGCATCATCGGCCAGGGAACTCATGGAGAGCTGTTGGAAAATTGCCCCATGTACCGGGAATTGTGCCAGCTGCAGTTGGGAGGTGAAGCGGTATGAACGGCGGACGTGGTGCAGGCCGCGGGCCTGCCTTTGCCAAGCCCAGGGAAAAAACATCCGTGGTGCTTGTGAAACTGTGGCGATACCTGGAAAAATACCGGTTCATCATTTTCTTTGCCGCCCTGCTTTCCATTCTGGGCAATACCCTGGGGCTGCTTTCTCCCCGCCTTTCCGGCGCTGCCATCAACGCCATTGAGGACGCAAGGGGCGTGCAGTTTCCGGTGGTCATCCGGTATGTGATCTGGATGGTGGCCGTGGCTGCCGCCTCTGCGCTGATCAGCTGGGGCCTTTCCGCCATCATGATCCGCCTGTCCCGGAACGTGGTGAGCAAAATGCGCAAGGACCTGTTTGACCACCTGACCACCCTGCCCATCTCCTTTTTTGACACCCACCAGACGGGCGACGTGATCTCCATCCTCTCCTACGACGTGGACACCGTGGGCGCCACCCTCTCCACCGACCTGACCCAGATCATTTCCAGCTTTGTGACGGTGGTGGGTTCCTTCATCATGATGGTATCCATCGCGCCGGAGCTTTTATTGGTTTTCGCCGTTACCATCCCCTTTTCCATTGCCGTCACAAGATGGAGGGCCAAGATCGTGCGGCCCCTGTTTTCCAGGCGCAGCCGCATGCTGGGCGCCCTGAACGGCTATTCGGAGGAAACGGTGGGCGGGCTGAAAACCATCCGCGCCTACCACCAGGAGCAGGAATTCAACAACCGCTTCCAAACCCATAACGATAACGCTGTCCACGCCACCTGGCACGCCGATCACACCGCCGCCGTCACCGGCCCCACCGTAAACCTGATCAACAACCTGTCCCTGGCCGCCGTCAGCGTGTTCGGTGCGCTGCTTTACATGGGCGGAAAAATTCTGCTGGGGGACGTGAGTTCCTTCGTGCTTTACAGCCGCAAGTTTTCCGGCCCCATCAATGAATTTGCCAACATTCTGGCGGAGATCCAGTCCTCCCTGGCGGCCGCCGAGCGGGTGCTGGGCCTGCTGGCCCTTTCCCCGGAAAGTGCCGATGTGCCGGACGCCAGGGCCATTCCCGCCTGCCAGGGGCACATCCGCTTTGACGACGTTTCCTTCGGCTACACCCCGGACACCACCGTGCTGCACCACATCCGCTTCACGGCAGAGCCCGGCAAGGTGGTGGCCATCGTAGGCGAAACCGGCTGCGGCAAAACAACGCTCATCAACCTGCTCATGCGCTTTTATGACGTGACGGAAGGGCAGATCCTGCTGGACGGCACGGACATCCGACAGCTGAAACGGGAGGAGCTGCGCCGTCAGTTCACCATGGTGCTGCAGGACACCTGGCTCTTTGACGGCACCGTGTTTGAAAACATCGCCTACGGCCGGGACGGCGTCACCCGGGAAGATGTGGAAAAAGCCGCCAAGGCCGCCCACATCCACGACATGATCCTTTCCCTGCCGCAGGGGTATGACACCATCGTCACCTCCTCCGGCAACAGCATCTCCAAGGGCCAGAAGCAGCTGCTCACCATCGCCCGGGCCATGCTCATTTCCTCCCCCATGCTCATCCTGGATGAAGCCACCTCCAACGTGGATACCCAGACCGAGCGCCGCATTCAGGACGCCATGCTGCAGCTGATGCAGGGGCGCACCTGCTTCATCATCGCCCACCGCCTGTCCACCATCACCGGCGCCGACTGCATCCTGGTGATGGATCAGGGCCGCATTGTGGAAAGCGGCACCCACAGCCAGCTGCTGGCGAAAAAGGGCGCTTATTTCGACCTTTATCACGCCCAGTTTGACCACCCTGCAGCCGGGTGAGCCCCTTGCAGGCAACCATCAAAAAAACCGGAAGAGAAAGAACCCTTTCTCCTCCGGTCTTTTTTTGCCCGCTTTACAGTTCCAGCTTTTTCAGGTCGTCCAGAGCGGCGCGGATCACCTTGTCCATGTCATAGTAGCGATACTGGCCCAGACGGCCGCCGAAGATCACGTGCTTTTGTTCGTCGGCCAGCGCCTTGTAGCGGGCATAGAGGGCAGCGTTTTCTTCGTTGTTGACGGGGTAATAGGGCTCCATACCCATTTTCCATTCGGCAGAATATTCCCGGCTGATGACGGTGGTGGGCTGGGTGCCGAACTCAAAATGCTTGTGTTCAATGATGCGGGTGTAGGGCACTTCCCGTTCGGTGTAGTTCACCACCGCATTGCCCTGGAAATTTTCCTCCGGCAATTCCTCCGTTTCAAAGCGCACCGAGCGGTACTGCAGCGGGCCGTAGCAATAGCCGAAGAATTCATCGATGCAGCCGGTATACACGATTTTTTCCGCAATATCCGGCTGTTCACGGATCAGGGCGGCATAGTCGGTCTTCAGGCGCACTTCCACGCCCTCCAGCATTTTTTCCACCATTTTGGTGTAGCCGCCCATGGGAATGCCCTGATAGCGGTCGGTGAAATAGTTGTTGTCATAGGTGAAGCGGCAGGGCAGGCGGCGGATGATAAAGGCAGGCAAATCCTTGCAATCCCGGCCCCACTGCTTTTCGGTATAGCCCTTCACCAGCTTTTCGTATACATCCCGGCCCACCAGGGAAAGGGCCTGTTCTTCCAGGTTCTGCGGGTCGGTAATGCCCAGCTCCGCCACCTGTTCTGCAATCTTTGCTTTGGCCTGCGCCGGCGTGCGGATGCCCCACATTTTGGAGAAGGTGTTCATATTGAAAGGCAGGTTATACAGTTCATCCTTATAAACAGCAATGGGGCTGTTCACATAATGGTTGAAGGAAGCAAAGCGGTTCACATACTGCCACACCTCTTCATCGCTGGTGTGGAAAATGTGGGCGCCGTACTGATGCACATGGATGCCCGCCACTTCTTTGGTATAAATATTCCCGGCAATATGATCCCGCTTATCGATCACCAGGCATTTTTTGCCCGCCTGATGCAGCGCATGGGCAAACACGGCGCCATACAGCCCCGCCCCTACGATCAGAAAATCATACATTTTTCGTTTCTCCTCTCCCGGAAAATATACATTTCATTCTATCATGCCCCGTCACGAATTTCAAGTTTCCCCTCCTGCGTCAGCTTTCCCTCCTTCAATCACATCATCTCTTGCGCCAGAACGCGCAGAAAATGCGGACTTATGTTAAAATATAAAAAAACTTGCACTTTCCCAAAGGATTTACACTTTCATTCATCACAAAACTATGTTATAATGCAGTTACTGAAAGAATATCCATGAATGAAAATGAACTGGAGGAAGTATCATGCACATTTATCCTGTCACCGATCCTGCCTTCAAGCCCTACGGCCGCATTGTGGAGGGCTATCCCGTGGATGGCATCCTGGCTGCACTGAAGGGCTGCAACAAGCCTGAAAACGTGGAATACATCCCCAAGGTGGACGTGCTGCACGCTGCTGAAAATGCAGAAATAATCGGCGAAGCCCTCTTTGGCGGCATGCCCTTCCAGCTGGGCTATTGCAACGGCCACAACACCCGTCTCAACTGCCTGGAATACCATCGCGACAGCGAATTCGAACTGGGCACCGAAGATTTCATCATGCTCATCGCCCTGCAGAGCGAAATCGAAAACGGCATGCTGGACACTTCCAAGGTGAAGGCCTTCCGTGTGCCCGCCGGCATGCTGGTGGAAGTATACGCCACCACCCTGCACTATGCCCCCTGCCACGCGGACCCCGCAAAGGGCTTCCAGGTGCTGATAGCCCTGCCCCTCAATACCAACACCGACTACCGGCCGGAAGGCGGCGCCAATGTGATGGACCGTCAGCTGTGGGCCCGGAACAAGTGGCTGCTGGCCCATCCCGAAAGTGATGAAGCATCCCAGGGCGCTCAGATCGCTCTGACGGGTGAAAACATCGATATCAAAAACGACATTTAATAAAAGGAGAGGTTTGCTATGTTCCAGAACATCCCCGAAGTCAAGCTGGGCATCATCGCCGTCAGCCGTGACTGCTTCCCCATCGCCCTGAGCGAAATGCGCCGCGCCAACATCGTCAAGGCCTATGGCGACGGCCTGTACGAATGCCCCGTCACCGTGGAAAACGAAGTGGACATGCTGAAGGCTGTTGCCGACGTGAAGGCCGCCGAATGCAACGCGCTGGTGGTTTTCCTGGGCAACTTCGGCCCCGAAACCCCCGAAACCCTCATCGCCAAGAACTTTGACGGCCCCTGCATGTTCGTGGCTGCCGCTGAAGGCGACGGCGACATGATCAACGGCCGCGGCGACGCCTACTGCGGTATGCTGAACTGCTCCTACAACCTGGGCATGCGCCACCTGAACGGCTACATTCCCGAATACCCCGTTGGCACCGCTGAAGAAGTAGCCAAGATGATCGCCGACTTCATCCCCGTGGCCCGTGCCATCATCGGCGTGAAGAACCTGAAGATCATCACCTTCGGCGCCCGTCCCCAGGACTTCTTCGCCTGCAACGCCCCCATCAAGGGCCTGTACGAAATCGGCGTGGAAATCGAAGAAAACAGCGAGCTGGACCTGCTGGTCAGCTACAAGGCCCATGCCGGCGATCCCCGCATCCCCGCCATCTGCGAAGATATGGCCAAGGAAATGGGCGAAGGCGCCTACTACCCCGACCTCAACGAACGCATGGCTCAGTTCGAACTGACCCTGCTGGATTGGGCTGAACAGCACAAGGGCAGCCGCAAGTATGTGGCTTTCGCCAACAAGTGCTGGCCTGCTTTCCCCAGCCAGTTCGGCTTTGAACCCTGCTACGTGAACAGCCGTCTGGCCAGCCGGGGCATTCCGGTGGCCTGCGAAGTGGACATCTACGGCGCTCTCTCCGAATTCATCGGTGCCTGCGTGACCAAGGATGCCGTCACGTTGCTGGATATCAACAACTCCGTGCCCCAGTACATCTATGACGAAGATATCAAGGGCAAGTACGACTACACCCTCACCGATACCTTCATGGGCTTCCACTGCGGCAACACCCCCGAATGCAAGATGTGCGACAACCGCGCCGTCAAGTATCAGCTGATCCAGCATCGCGTTCTGGAACCCGCCGGCTCCGAACCCGACATCAGCCGCGGCACCCTGGAAGGCGATATCGCCGCCAGCCCCATCACCTTCTATCGCCTGCAGTGCGACTCCGAAGGCAGCCTCCGCTCCCACATCGCCGAAGGCGAAGTGCTGGACGTTGCCACCCGTTCCTTCGGCGGCATCGGTATCTTTGCCATCAAGGAAATGGGCCGCTTCTATCGTCACGTGCTGGTGCAGAAGCGCTATCCCCATCACGGTGCTGTGGCCTTCGATCACGTGGGCAAGTACCTGTTCGAAATCTTCAAGTTCCTGGGCATCAAGGACATCGCTTACAACCAGCCCAAGTCCCTGCCCTACCCCACCGAAAACCCCTTCGCTTAATCGCAGCATAAAAAACAGCCGTAGCAGCTTCACCGCTGCGGCGGTTTTTTCATGTAGTTTTCTACCGGGATAACAAAACAGGGAGCTCTGCGCCCCCTGTACCCCTACGGCAGGGGCATTGCCCCTGCCCCCATTCGCAATGGAACAATCGTCTTTTGTAAACGTGTTTCTGCAAGTTGCTGGTATTTTCCAAGTTCCAGCGGGAAGCCGCTTGTTCGCACGGATAACCACTTCCGCAGCCAGGTCCAGAGCACGGCCCCCGGTCATTCCTTACCAATAAGAAAAATCCGGTTTGCAAAGCCGCCCCGCACATCATGCTTGTGCTGATAAACAGCGAGCAATTCCTCTCTCTTGAATACCCGCCGGCAGCGGCCAGGGCATACACCACTTCCAGAATATCCGCCAGTTCTTCCACGTTTTTATCCGTATGATATTCCTGCACTTCTTCATCCAGCTTCTGTTCCAGATGCCGGATATATTCTGCATCCTCCAGCACACGCACAAACGGCGTTTCGCCGCCCTGCCGGATGATGTCCTAAATACGGTCCCGCACCAGCTTATGATATGCTTTCATACCGTTTCCTTCAGGGACAGAAGGTAGCCGTCCAGGTTGTTCCGGCCGGATACGGCAAGGCTGTCAAAGCCCATCAGCTCCATCACGGCAATGAGGATACACAGGCCGTTTGGCATGTGCAGGGCACGGGTGGCAGGCAGACCCTTCACCTGTTCCCGCTGCGGAACGGTCATCCCGGCCAGCATAGAAAGTTGGCGATGTGCTTCCGCAAGGGAAACCTCCGTTCCGTCCATGGTATCCACATCAAAGAATTTTTCTGTCAGAATGCCGGCGGCTGCGGTGCAGGTACCGCCGATGCCCACAAAACGGGCGCCGGATGCTTGCTCCAGCAAAACTTCGGCATAGGGTTTCATGGCTTCCTTAGCCAGCAAAAGGGCTTTTTCTGCATCCTGCTCGCACCATATTTCCTGCATTTTCATGAGCCGGCTGGCCCCCATCTGGGCGCTGGCGGCCGAAAAAATGTGCCCGTTTTCTCCCAGAGTCAGTTCGGTGGAGCCGCCGCCGATATCCATCACCAGCGTTTTCTCCCTTCCGGCACAGGCAAAGAAGGCCAGCCGCGCTTCTTCCTCCCCGGAAATGATCTGCATCTCAAGGCCGGTTGCCTCCCGGATACGCTGCACCAGCACGCCGCTGTTTTTTGCATCCCGGCTGGCGCTGGTGGCAAACAAAACGCAGTCCCCGGCGCCATGGGAGCGGGCCGCATCATACAGCCCCTTTACCGCCCGGACGGTTTCATGGATCTTTTCATCCGGCAAAAAGCCTTTTTCATCCAGCGCGGAAAAAAGCCGTGTTTCTTCACGGCCTCTCAGAATATGTTCCAGCCCCGCCGCCGTTTTTTCGGCACAGAGCATTCTTGTGGAATTGGAGCCAATGGCAATGGCAGCATGCATCATTCTTCTGTCAGTTCCTCCACAACGGCGGCGCCGGGGTCATCGGCCAGCACTTCCGGGTTCACCACCACAAAGCGGATTTCCCCGGGCATCAGATACCCCAGCTCCCGTGCCTTGGCGATGATGTAGGAATCCTTGTTCATGTTGTTGATCTCGGTATCCATATCGCCGTTCACCTGCTGCACGTGGCGCAAGGTCAGCTCGGCGTTTTTCACGTCCGTCTGCAGGCCTTCAATCTGCCGGTCCAGCTTATTGATCACAAGCAAAGCGCAGGCCACCATGGTGACTGCAATGATGAGAACTGTGATCAGCTTTACCCGTTTGCGCATGCGCTTCACTTCCTTTCACTGGTGTATTGTTCGCCGCCCGGGCGCGTTTTCCTGCTGCAAAGGAAACGAAAACAATACCCGGCCGCCCGCCTTACGCCCAGCCTGTACAGACAAAAACCAATACACCAGAAGCCAACCGCCGCCGGCCGGATGCCGTCTTCCCCCATGTAGCCCAGCACCCCCGCCGCCATGCCCCAGCACAAGAGGCCAAAGAGCAGGTCCGCAAGCCAGCGAACGCTCTTCACCCGTCCGGCCAGCGTGCACAGGTCATACAGGATACCGCCCGAAAACCCTGCCCAGCACAAAACCAGCGCCAGGCGCAATTGGCCCGGCAAAATGAGAAAATTCACTTTTTTCTGCCAAACATGCGGCCGCTTTTCCGGGGACCGGTATACAGAAAACTGTCCACCTTGCCCTCCACCGTCAGCTGGCCTTCCGAAAGCTCCAGCCGCGTCACATGCAGCCCTTCCCCCATCAGTGCCACTTCGCCGCTTTCGGTGCGCAGCACCACCTGGTTTTCATCAAAGGCCAGCACCTCCATCACGCCGGTCAGGGCTGCCTTGCGCCGGTTATCCAGGTGCAGGGTGTGGCTGGATGCCTTTGCCGCCGGAACAGAAGATTGTTTCTCCATGGTTCATTCCTCCTTCACCTGTATGTATGCCCTTTTCCTTTCCGCTATGCCATTTTTATGCTATTGACGGAAATACGATTGAAAAAAAAGAAAAAAGCGTATATAATGAAAAGGTGACGATACACAAGGATAAAGGAGGCATGCAGGATGGTGGAAGAAATCCGTCTGGGCGATATTGTGCAAACCCGCAAGCCCCACCCCTGTAAAAGCGATACCTGGGTGGTCGTCCGGACAGGTGCGGATATCAAGATCAAATGCCAGGGCTGCGGCCGTATTGTGATGCTGGACAGGGAAACCTTCCTCAAGCGCCGCAAGAAGCTGCTTCAGCAAGGGCCTGCGCCTGTGAAATGACACAGAAAGGGAACGCTATTCATGTCACTGAACACAAACAAAGCATCCGCCAAAGAAAAAAAGCCCGTCGCTGCTCCCAAGGAAAACGACGAAAAGAAGAATAAAAAAGAAAAGAAAAAGAAAACCGTGGGCCAGGAAATTATGAGTTGGGTGTGGACGCTGCTGGCAGCACTGCTGATTGCCACCTGCGTGCGCGCCTTCATTGCCGAGCCCGTGCGGGTGGACGGCACCAGCATGACCAACACCCTCCACGACGGCGAAATTGTGCTGGTTTCCAAATTGGCCTACGGAAAAGATGCCGCAGGCATGACCCGGGGCGACATCGTCATCTGCCGCTACCCCGGCCGCATCAATTCCACCTACAACCTGGGCGCTGCGCTGGCGGTGGAAAACTACACCATCTTCGTCAAGCGCCTGGTGGCCCTGCCCGGGGATACCATCGAGTTTGCCGGCGGCAAAATGTACGTCAACGGCGAGCTGGTGCCCGATCCCGAACTGATGGGCAGCATCCCCTACGATTATCCCCTGCGCCAGCTGGGTGCAGATGAATATTTCGTGGTGGGCGATAACCGCCGCACCTCCCACGACAGCCGGGCCGACGACGTGGGCCCCATCAGCCGCGGGATGATCATGGGCAAGGTAACCCGGGTGCTCTTCCCCCTGTCCAACTGGCGTCCGGTAAAATAACCGGGAAAGGCAGGGAAAGCCATGGCTGTCGCAACAGCGCCTGCTTTGAATGAAGAAGGCAAAAAGAAACGAAAAAAAGAGAAAAAGAAAAAAACCGTGTTACAGGAAATTTTCAGTTTCGCTATGGAGCTGCTTTTGCTGGTTCTTTGCCTGCTGCTGGTCCGCACCTTTGTTGCGGAGCCCATCTGGGTGAGCGGCACCAGCATGAAAAACACCCTCCAGAACCGGGAACTTCTGCTGGTGTCCAAGCTGGCCTACGGCAAGGGCAGCCAGGGCATGGAGCGGGGCGATATCGTCATCTGCCGCTACCCCGGCCGCACCCAGTTTTCCCTGCACCTTGGCGCCAACCTGTCCATCACCCACCACACCGCCTTTGTGAAACGGCTGGTGGCCCTGCCCGGGGATACCATTGAATTTTCAGGCGGCAAAATGTACGTCAACGGCGAACCGGTGCCCGATCCCGAAAAGATGGGCTCCGTGCCCCGGGATTATCCTTTGCGCCAATTGGGCGAAAACGAGTATTTTGTGGTGGGCGACAACCGCCTCACCTCCCACGACAGCCGCTCTTCCGACGTGGGGCCCATCGGCCGGGAGATGATCATGGGCAAAGCCGTCCGGGTGATTTTCCCCTTCAATGCCTGGCGTAAAGTGGAATGATTCCATTTACTTTTGCTCCCCCATTTGCTATAATAAACCAAGGAATACTTGAGAAAGAAGGAACCTGCAATGAAATTCATCGTTGAAACTTCCGCCCGTCACGTACACCTGTCCAAGGCCGACCTGGAAACCCTGTTCGGCGAAGGCTATGAACTGACTGTTAAAAAGATGCTGAGCCAGCCCGGCCAGTACGCCTGCGCCGAACGCGTGGACGTGGTCGGCCCCAAGAAGACCATCCCCGGCGTTTCCATTCTGGGCCCCACCCGGAATGCCACCCAGGTGGAAATCTCCCTCACCGACGCCCGCTCCATCGGCGTGAACGCCCCCATCCGTGAATCCGGCGACATCGCCGGCACCGGCGCCTGCAAGCTGGTGGGCCCCAAGGGCGAAGTGGAAATTGCCGAAGGCGTCATCGCCGCCAAGCGCCACATCCACATGACCCCCGCCGATGCCGCCCAGTGCGACGTAAAGGATAAGGACGTTGTGTCCGTCAAGATCGAAACCGAAGGCCGCAGCCTGATCTTCGGCGACGTGGTGTGCCGCGTGAACGAAAACTTCGCCCTGGCCATGCACATCGACACCGACGAAAGCAACGCCGCCTGCGCCGCCCCCGGCACCATGGGCGAAATCGTAAAGTAATTCCATGCCATGCAAAGGACACAGCTGCAAAGCCGTGTCCTTTTCTTTCAGGAGAAATGCCATGAAAACCCTGATCTTCAATGCCTCCCCCCGCAAAAAGGGGGATACGGCGCAATTGCTTTCACGTCTTCTGCCCCGGCTGGGGGGCGAACAGATGGTGGTGGATTGCTACCGGGCGGATATTGCCCCCTGCATCGATTGCCGTTTCTGCTGGCAAAAGGAAGGCTGTGCACAGAAAGACGGCATGCAGGCAGTCTATCGCTTCCTGCAGGATTGCGATAACATCCTTCTGGCCTCCCCCATCTATTTTTCCGAGCTCACCGGCCGTATGCTGGACGTGGGCAGCCGGCTGCAAACCTATTTCTGCGCCCGGCATTTCCGGGGCGAAAACCCCATTCCCAAGGAAAAGAAGGGGGCCGTTGTGCTGGTGGGCGGCGGGGACGGCAGCGCCGATACCGCTGCAAAAACCGCCCGCATCCTGCTACGGCAAATGGGCTGCACCCGCCTGCACGATGCCGTGTGCAGCCTGAACACCAACCAGACCCCCGCCGCGGAAGACGAACAGGCGCTGGAAGGCCTGGAAAGCATCGCCCGCTTTTTCAGCGAATGAGCCGCCCGCACAAAACGCATAAAAACCGGTTGAGAATTGCTTCCCAACCGGCTTTTTTTATTTGGTTTTCCCTGCCTTTTCCTTACAGTTTTTCAAACCGGAACGCGCGGAAATCATAGGCGCAGCCGGGCAGGAAGATGAACACCACCTTGCACTTTTCGGGTACCCGGGGCAGGATGAACTGCTGCTCCTGCCAGTCTTCGGCATGGGTGAATTCCGCAATTTCCCGCTGCTCCCCATCCTCGTACAGGAACTGCACATGGATGGTGTTCTTGTCGATCTGGGTGCGGCCGCACAGCGTCAGGCGCATGCCGTTGTTTTCGCCGAAGTTCATGTCCTCAAACACCAGGCTCACGTTGTTGCCGATGCCGTACACGGCGTCCTGCCGCTTTTCGAAGGTATCGCCGTAGAGGGCGTCGCAGTCCACCGCCTGCACATTTTCATAGGCCCGCTCGTACTTCTTGAAAACAAAGCCCTTCATGTGCATTTTCAGATGGCCCAGGATGAACAGATCATGCTTGCCCGTCAGCCGGTAAGGCAATTTCCAGGTATCCGCCTGGTAGGTGTTCCAGATGGAAGGCTTCTGGTACTTGCAATCCATGATCTTTGTGCCGCCCTTGGTGGGGTCGCCGGAATAGAGGGTGAATTCATACACGTCCCCGTTCAGGGTGAAGAAGGGGATGGTGATCTCGTCGGAGCCGATGGGGCCAAAGTCGATGTTTTCAAAGCCCGCAATGCTGTCCTCTTCCGCCGCCAGGCACAGGCCCCGTTCATTGCCGGTGCCGATATCGCCGTAAGAAACGGTGTACAGCCCGCCGGTCACAAACTGGTAAGGATCAATGCTGGCCGGGCCCATGCCCTGGGCCTTGCACTCAATATGGGAGATAATTTCGGGATGGTCGCCGCCGTTCATGGCCATGCAGCGCAGGTAGAATTCGCCGTCCCCCATGGCTTCCACCGTGGCACTGTTCCCATCAAAGGTCACCTTGGCCAGGTTGGTATCAATACCCTCCTTGGTGGTCACCCGCCAGGAAAGGTCGTTGTAGGTGGCATTGGCAGGCAGGATTTCCGCCCTGCAGGTGATGGTGCGCTTTTCCTTGGTAAAGGTGGTGCCGCCTTCGCATACAAGCTGCAGCTTGCGGATGGGAATCTCCTTGTTTTCCGGGCTTTCGGGGCAGCGGTAGCCGCAGGAAATGCCGGGGATTTTTTCCGCTTCCACGGCTTTGATGGCCAACTGTTTTGCCGGCAGTCCTTCGCTTTCCACGGTCACGGTCACATCCCCCGCTTCTTCCGTGGCGGCGATCATGGCAAGCAATTTGCCGGAGAACAGGCGGCGGCTGGTGCCCTTCCAGGGGTCCATATCGGTGGAATCGCCGTTATCCAGGCCCACCAGGCGGCCGGGGCCCTCCACCTTCACCCGCACGCGGTTGTTGGCGTTTTCCACGGGGTTGCCATCCTTGTCCTGCATGGTGATGGTGACAAACGCCATATCCACCCCATTGGCCCGGATTTCCGTTTTATCGCTGCACAGGCAAATGCTTTCCGCATCGCCAAAGGAAGAAATGGTTTCGGTGGCGATCACACGGCCGTCCTTATCCAGCCCCTGTGCAACCAGCGTGCCCTTTTCATAAGGCAGCTGCCACACGCCCACCAGCTTCAGGCCCTTTTCCCGGTCAAAGTGCTGGGTGCCCAGGTCCTTTCCGTTGAAGGAAAGACGCACGGAAGGCGCATTGCTGGCCACCTGCACGTCGATCAGCTGGCCTTCGTTGAAATCCCAGTAGGGATAGATGTGCACAAAGGGCGCAGCGTCATGATCCCAGCCGCTTTTGAACACCCAGAAAGCGTCCTTGGCAAAGCCGGCGGTATCCACGGTGCCAAAGTAAGAGTTCTTGGTGTGGTAAGGGGTGGGCTCGCCGATATAGTCAATGCCCGTCCAGATGAACTGGCCCATGCAGAAGGCAGCATCCCGGTCATCGGTGATGCATTTTTCGTAACTTTTGGCGCCCCAGCTGGTGCGGCTGTTGCCAAGGGCGGAACACTGCAGGTCATCCTCTGCCAGAATGGCCGTGTTCAGGGGGAAGTGGTAAATGCCCCGGCTCTGCACGATGGAGAAGGTTTCGCTGCCGTAAATAAACCAGTCGGGGTGCTGGGCATGGTGATTGTCATAGTGACGTTCGGAATAATTATAGCCCGCCACCTTCACAATATCGGCACATTTCTGGCCGCCCTCCCAGGGCATATAGTTGCTGCCGATGGTAGCCGGGGCATGGTGCCGCCAGTCGCTCTTTTCCACAGCCGCCTTCAGCATACGGGTCACTTCCTGGCCCCGTTCGGAAGCGTGGGTATCGTAAATTTCATTGCCGATGGACCACATGATCACGCTGGGCCGGTTCCGGTCCCGGCGTACCCAGGCCGCCACGTCCTTTTCGTACCATTCGGGGAAGAAGCGAGCATAATCGTAGGTGGTTTTGGGGCGTTCCCACATGTCATAGGCTTCGCTGTCCACCAGAATGCCCATTTCATCGCACACGTCCATCATTTCCACAGAGGGCATGTTGTGGGAGGTGCGCAGGGCATTGACGCCCATTTCCTTCATAATTTCCATCTGCCGGCGGGTGGCCGCTTTGTTGACGGCAGCGCCCAGGGCGCCCAGGTCATGGTGCAGGCACACGCCGTGCAATTTCAGGGGCCGTTCATTGAGGAAGAAGCCCTTTTCCGCATCCATCCTGACGGTACGGAAACCAATGCGCTGGGAAACGGTATGGACCGCGTTTTCCGCTTTCATCTCCGACACCAGCGTGTACAGGTAGGGGTCCTCCACATCCCACACATGGGCGTCCACGCCCTGCATGGTCAGCGTCAGGGTTCCGGCCTTTTCCGCCTTGCCCTGCACCCGGGCCACTTCGTTCCCATCCGCATCCAGCAGGGTGTGGGAAATTTCAGCAGTGAAAGAACCTTCCGCCAGCACCTCGCTGTCAATGATCACATCCCAGCCGTTTTCCTTCTTTTCCGGGGTCACATAAATACCATCGGAAGCAAAGCGGATGCTATCCACCGTTTTGAAGTACACATTGCGGTAGATGCCGGCGCCGGAATACCAGCGGCTGTTGGGACTTTGGTGCACCACCCGCATCACCAGCAGGTTTTCGCCGTCCTGCACAAAATCGGTAATGTCATGCTCAAAGGTGGAATAGCCGTATTTCCATTCCCCGGCCGGATGGCCGTTCACATAGAGGGTGCTGTCCTGATAGACGCCCTCAAAGCGCAGGATATACCTTTCCCCCGCCTTCTTTTCCACCGGCAAAACCCGCTTGTACCAGCCAGTCTGGGTTTTATAAAGGTTATGGGTATCGTGGATCAGAAAATCATGGGGAATATCCACGCCCTGCCATTGATTGCTCTGCAAAGTTTCCTCATAGCCGGCGCCCACCTGAGTGGCCAAAAACTGCCAGCCATCGTTCATCCGCTTCATCCGGTGCATACAGTGCCTCCAAGGATTATTTTTTACCATTATAAGCTACTTTCCGTCCCTTCCGCAAGGGGGAAAAGAAAAAAGCAAGCCTTTGCCGCCTGCTTTTCGTTGGGATAAATGTGGTTTTATCGTATTTCCTGTTCCAGATCAAAAAAAATCTCTGCCGTAAAAAACTCCCCCAGGGTGATCTCCAGCCCATCGCACAGCTTTTTCACCAGGTTGACAGAAACCTCCTTCCGCCTCTCATCCAGCATGGAATACACGCTGGAGGGCGTCACCCCGGACAGATTGGCCAGCCCATTGGCGTTCAGTTTTCTTTCCTCCATCAGCTGCCGAAACCTTGCCGCCACCGCTTCTTTCACATTCATCAACGCTTATCACCTCACTAATAAGATGATAAAAAACTTTCCGCATATGCGTATACGCACTTGCGTAAATTGACAAATTATGTTATGATGAAGAAAAAAATACGCAGGTGCGTAACATATAGGGGGGCACATATGGAAAATGTAATGAAGCAGGAAGAGTTGCTCAAGTATATGAAAGATGCCATTGAAGTGGAAACGGATTTGGCCACGCAGGAGCAGTTTTTGGAACTCTCACTAAAGGAAATAGAAAACCGGAAACCAATATTACAATTAGATTCTCTACCGCCTGTTACAGTTGAGGCACCCAAAAAATCCGCACTTGTATATATAGGTTATGGTTTCATCGTATTTGCTATTCTACTTTTTGTTGTTTCTATAGTTTTAGGTGAATGGGGTTCAATGATAATTCTTCCTATCGGTTGGGGTATGCCAGGTGTTATTATGTATCTGCTTGGCAAAAAGAAATATGAAGAAAAAAACTTTGAATATAACCAACAAATCAATCACTATAATAATTCACAGAAAAAGAACAAGAAAAAACAAGAAGAGTTTGACGCAACGATCCGTCAATGCAATGATTCCTCTGCTGCATTTCGCGCATCAGCAATTCCCCACATCAACGAAACAAAAGCCTTGTTGGAAAAACTGTACAATAAAAACATCATCTATCCCAAATACTGCACTCTACCTGCCCTGACCAGCATCTATGAATACTTCATGACCGGGCGCTGCACGGAGCTGACCGGGCCACACGGGGCGTACAATCTGTATGAAGATGAAGTGCGCAAGGATATGATCATCAACCGGCTGGATACCGTCATTGAAAATCTGGAACAGATTCGCTACAACCAGTATACGCTGTATCAGCAGGTAAAAAGCATCAAAAAAAACAGCGATGCCATGGTATCCGAACTGCGGCAGATCAAGGGGTATTCCATTGCTATTGCTGAACTGACCGCCCTTAATGCCTACTATGCCGCCCGAACGGAGCGCAACACTCGAATTTCCATGTACTATGACCTGTAAAACACAAAAACGCAAGCCACGGAAACTTTCAACGGTTTCCGTGGCTTTTTCGTGTACAACACAAATGAAAAAGCCACCGCTTATGCGATGGCTTTACTGGAGGCGCAGTCCAGATTCGAACTGGAGCATAAAGGTTTTGCAGACCTTCGCCTTACCACTTGGCTACTGCGCCGAAAAAATGGAGCGGTAGACGAGGCTCGGACTCGCGACCTCCACCTTGGCAAGGTGGCGCTCTACCAACTGAGCTACTACCGCTTATATGGTGCCTTGGGGCGGAATCGAACCACCGACACTGTGATTTTCAGTCACATGCTCTACCGACTGAGCTACCAAGGCTTATGGCGACCCGGAAGGGGCTCGAACCCTCGACCTCCAGCGTGACAGGCTGGCATTCTAAACCGACTGAACTACCGGGCCATGTTTGGTGGGAACAACAGGGCTCGAACCTGTGACCCTCTGCTTGTAAGGCAGATGCTCTCCCAGCTGAGCTATGCTCCCCCGCCTATGTGCTGCATTTGCGGCACGAGAGTTATAATACAGCATTTTTTATCATTTGTCAAGCATCATTTTCACTTTTTTGCATTTTTCTTGAAAACT
>JAZNOW010000057.1:0-21213 GCA_045589355.1 Clostridia bacterium | reverse complement strand
GGATGGTGGGGGTGGGGGTGGTGTCCTCGGGCACGGCTGCGTTATAGCTGAGGTTTTCCGGCAGGGGGGTGGCGTTGGGGTCGGGCGTGGGCGCGGGCGTGGGTGCCGGGGTGGCGGTCACTTCCGGTGCGGGGGTGGGGGTGACATAATCCGCCGGCACTTCGGTGGCGGCGAAAATAAAGTCGCTCACGCTGCCTACCTGGAAGGTGGGCACGGCCCGGGGGGTGGACAGGGGTTCCAGCGTGGCCTGCACGCCGGTCTGGCGGCTCTGGGCCGCTTCGGCATAGGCAGGCTTGTAGCGGTACACCGTCACGTATTCCAGGTGCTGGAAATCCACAATGGGTTCCACCACCACGTAGGATTTGTTGTCTTCCATGCCGCGGGTGCTTTCGCGCACTTCGCCGATGGGGATGCCTTTGGGGAATTCCAGGCCCACGCCGCTGGTGACGATCACGTCGCCGGGACGGGCGATGGCGTTATCGGGCAGGTAATACATGCGGCACATGGGTTCGCCGTTGACGCCCATGGTGCCCTTGATGCTGCCCTGGTCCCGGGTGGACTGGATAAGGGCGGCCACGGTACAGTCGGTGGAGATGATGCAGCGCACCTGGCATTTATAGTCTTCCACCTGATACGTAACGCCCACCAGGCCGCCCTGGGATACCACTGCCATGTACGGCTCAACGCCGTTTTTACTGCCCACGTCCAGGGTGAGGGTGGAAAAATAGTTGCCCGAGTCGGTGCCGATCACGGTGGCGGCCAGGGGGTTCAGGTCATAGTTGCGCTTTTGTTCGTCCAGCAGGTCGTACAGCGATTCGATGGTGCGTCGGGTTTCCTCCAGCTGGGCCACCTGGTCGGCATATTCGTCCAGCTTGATGAGGGCCTGCTCGTATTCGTATTCAATGTTGCCACGCACTTTCAGCATGCGGATATAGTCCGCCACGCTGTCCGTCAGTTGGGAAAACACTTTCTGCACGGGGGTGATGATCTGGGTGGCCCAGCGCTTGGGCAAAAGCAGCAGGGGATGGTCCACAAAATTGGAAACCACCAGCAGCGCCACAAACAAAAACAGCATCACGCAGGTGGCAATCACCACCAGCGACTTGATGAAGGAGCGCTGGTCGGTAGCAGTTTGCTTTCTTTTCTTTTTCTTTTTGCCTTCGCCGGTTTTGCGGGGAGGGTTATAGGTGCGGCTGGTGCCCCGGGCCTTATCGCTTTTCTGCCAGGTTTCCTGGGCAAGGCCGGGCTTGTCCGCATCCACGCGGGTGGCTTCCCGGGCCCATGCACGGTCTGCCCGGCGGGTAACGTCCTGCTCGGTTTCGGGCTGGGCGGGCCCGGCGGCAAAGGAAGGCCTGTCGTCTGCGTCCGGTTGGGCATTGGTATAGGAATCCTGCCCGCTTTCATTTTCGGAGAGCAGGTTACGATCGTCTGTAAATGTCCAATCCCGTTTTCTTGACATGTGTTTTTTACTCCTCGTTTTCTTCGCGCAGGAAGCTGGACCGGCCGATGCGGTGCAGCTGTTCGAAGTTTTCGGCCAGATGGCCCACCCCCAGAGCGGCGCTGCTGAGGGGATCCTTGGCCAGCAGCACGGGGATCTTGAATTCGGAAGCAATGAACTGGTCCAGCCCCAGCAGCTGGGAGGCGCCGCCCGTCAGGTGGATGCCGGAGCGCATCACGTCGCCGGCCAGTTCCGGCGGGGTGCGGGAAAGCACGTCCTGAATGGCGTTTAAGATGGCCTGGCAGGGGGCCCGCAGGGACTCGAACACTTCGGTGGAAGAAAGCTCCGCCGTCTGGGGCAGGTTGGTGATCATATCCAGGCCCTTGATCAGCGCCCGGCGTTCGTTCTTCAGCGGCAGGGCGGAACCCAGGGAAATTTTCATTTCTTCGGCGGTCCGGTCGCCGATGAGGATGTTGTGGGTGCGCTTGATGTGGTTGATGATGGCTTCGTCCATCTTCACGCCGCCGATGCGCAGCGTTTTGCTGGCCACAATGCCGCCCAGGCTGATCACGGCCACTTCCGTGCTGCCGCCGCCGATATCCACCACCATGGAGCCGATGGGGTCAAACACCGGCAAACCGCAGCCGACAGCTGCCGCGAAGGGCTTTTCCACCAGATTCAGCTGGTTTTCCCGGATGCCGGCGGAAACGGCCACTTTCCGCAGCACCCGCCTTTCCACCGGGGTGATGCGGCTGGGCACGGTCATCACGGCACGGGGCTTGAACAGCCGGGAAGCGCCGATGGCCTTGCGCACAAAATAGCGCAGCATTTCTTCGGTCATGTCAAAATCGTGGATCAAGCCGTCCGCCAGGGGCCGCACGGCGGTGCTGTCGCCGGTGGTGCGGCCAAGCAGGGCCCTGGCTTCATTGCCGATGGCCCGGATGGTGCGCTTGGCGTTACGGTCCGCCACCAGCAGGGAATGTTCGTCGATCACGATGCCTTTTTTTCGCACATAGATCTGCGTGTTGGAGGTGCCCAGGTCAATGCCCAGATAAGGAATGATATATCCCATGGAATTTCATCCGTCCGTTTCTGTTATTATTCTTCTGTCTTTTGTGCTGAGTCTTTGAGCATCTGCCGCACAAGGGACGTGGGCAGGCCGATGACGTTGGAAAAGCTGCCGTGGATTTTTTCCACATACATGCCCGCAATGCCCTGAATGGCATAGGCGCCGGCCTTGTCCATGGGCTCTTTGGTGGCAATGTACCAGCGGATATCTTCGTCGGTCAGGGGAGAGAAGGTTACGTGGGTGCAGTCGCAGCGGGTATCTTCTTTGCCGTTTGCGATCAGGCACACCCCGGTGTACACCTGGTGCTGCCTGCCCTGCAGGCTTTTGAGCATGCGGAAGGCGTCGTTTTCGTCCTTTGGCTTGCCCAGCACCTGCCCGTCAATGCATACAACGGTATCGGAGCCCAGAATCATCCTTCCCGGGTGCATGGCATGCACGGCCTGTGCTTTGCGACGGGCGTTTTCCATGACCAGCCCGGCAGGCTCGCCGTCCGTTGCTTCCCGTGCATCGGCCACCATCACACAAAAGGGAATGCCCATGGAAGAAAGCAATTCTTTCCGCCGGGGAGAAGCCGAGGCCAGGATCATTTCTTCCATTGTCCATCCATCCGTTTCTGCATTTTTGCCTGTTTTTTTGCACGCAAAAAAAGGCGCCCCTTATTATAGCATATTTCGGGGGCGCAAGTACAGTATTTTTGCAATAAATTGAAATAAAATTGTAAAAATATTTTTCAGCCGTTGCCGAAGTCGTAGTACAGGATGCAGTTGTGCAGCTCAATGAACTGGCCGGGCAGGAGATGGAAGCAGTTTTCCTCTTCATAGGTCAGGCCGTTCAGGTCCACATACCGTCCGGCAGCGTCTTCTTCCTGCAGGGTGTTCAGGTCGGAGATGATAAAATAGCTTTCATCGCAGTTTTCCATGGGGAAGGCCCGGTAGCCGTACCAGCTGCCGTGGCCGGCGATCTGCCAGTTGCAGAAATACCGGGCGGAACCGGTGAAGGCGGGTTCGTTCACATATTCCGGCAGGCAGGTGTACAGCCGGATATCCGGCGTGGACGCCTTTTCGCTGCACCACACAGCCCCCTGCAGGTTGCCCGTGGTGCCGGCGGGCAGGTGATAGGAATAGCTGCCCGGGCCGAACACTTTGTTTTCGATGCGGATGTTCCATTCCTTGTTTTCCATGGACAAGGTGGCCGTCTGGTTTTCCTTCACCACAAAATGCCAGATGCCGGTGTTCTGATCATTGATTTCAAAGGCCCCTTCTGCAAGGTCGGGCAGGTATTTTGCCAGCGTCCGGTCGGTCAGGACGATGGTGTTTTCAGAATCCAGAAAGCCCACCTGATTGTAGCCCCACTCCACCTGCATCCTGTCGCCGACGGTGTAGCCAAGAATGCGGGAAAGGGCGCTTTGCTCCCAGCGCCTTTCGTCATCGGCAGGCAGCAGGGCATAGCCCCAGTGGGCAATGCCGCCGTTTCCGGCAGAGCGTCCCGTTTCTTTTCGCACGATGGCTTTGTCCACCATGTCCTGGCCCCAGTCAAAGAAAATGTGGTATTGGCTGTCCGTTTCCCCCAGGATGGTGACCAGGGTGTGTTCTTTGGCGATCACCCGGTCGGCGTCCAGGTTGATGGAGGGCAGGGCCACGTCCTGCAGCATTCTCCCCACCGGGTACTGGGGCTGCATCTGCTGCCAGGGGTAGACGAACACGTTCAGGGAATCCTGGCTGATGTAGCCTTCCGTCATGGGGCCCTGGGTGCCGTATCCCGTGCCCAGCACCCGCACCCTGGCCCAGTAGCCGTTGCGGGAAGCATCCAGTACCTGCACGCAGGTGCCGCCGTAATAGACGGTGCCCGTTTCCCTGGTCAGCTTTTTGTCGCTGTAGAAGGGGGTTTTTGTGCTCAGGTAGGCCACCGGCACGTTCAGTTCCGTGTTTTTCAGGTGAATGGCACGCATGTAGCCGAAATTTTCACCGCTTTTCACATACCGCCAGTCGTCGTTGATATCGCCCATCACCAGCACCTGTGCGCCGGCCCGGGCGATCACCCCGCCGGAAGTGGAGGCTTTGTTGTAGATGGGGGCGTTTTCCCGGGTGGTGAGGGCGGTGTAAAGGTCGTGAGGCAGGTCGTAATTGGGCACTTCGTATTCCAGATAGACGCGCATCATGTAGCCGGTCAGATCGCCCACCATCACTTCGCACCAGTTTTCTTCCTCCGCCAGGATGGTGACCGGCGTGCCGGAATAAAAGCGGCCCAGCACCTTGCCCTTTTCGGAGGGCCGGTCCCGCAGGATCAGCCGGTCGGATAGTTTCCGGTTGGCCACCACGGCGTCGATGGATTCAAAATTGGGTGCCGCCAGCCCCTGCAGGGGCATCAGACACAGAAGCAGCAGCAGCGCAATGCATTTCTTCATCGTTTTTTCCTCCTGTGTATCGGTTCGTTTATACAACGGAAAAAGGGAAGCGTTTGTTACAACGCTTCCCAGATTTTTTTCATTTCGGCTGCGTCTTCCGCCATGGTGCCCTTGCATTCGCAGATGATGCGGGGGGCGTAATCCCTTTCCTTCAGAAGGGGCGCCAGGTGTTCAAACCGGGGGCCGTATTCTGTTTCGGCAAAGGTGCGGTGGCGCTTTTCGCCGGCGGAGGTATATTCGATGGTGGAAAAATGCACGTGCATGTTCTTCATCCGCTCCCGGCCCAGCATGCTTTCGGCAATGTCCAGCACTTTTTCAAAGTCTTCCGTTTCGTTGAGCCGACCCTGGCCCAGGGCATGGATGTGGGCAAAATCCAGACAGGGAATAAACCGGCTTTCTGCCTGGCACAATTGCAGCGTTTCTTCCAGATCGCCTATCTGCCCCTTCTTGCCCATGGTTTCCGGGCACAGGTGAATGGCGGAAAGGCCGTTGTCATCCAGCAGCTTCTGGGCGGTGCGCAGGCCCTCCCGGCAGTTTTTCAGCGCTTCTTTTCTTTCCAGCTTCATGGGCGCCCCCACATGCACCACCACCCGGTCGGCGTTCAGGCCGTGAGCCCGACGGGCGCTTTCCAGGATGTAGGTGAGGCTGGCCTTGCGCTTATCGGGGTCGGGATTGGCAAGGTTGATGTAGTAGGGTGCATGAACGGACAGGGCAATGTCCTCCGCCGCCATCAGCCGGCCCAGCCGCGCTGCGGTTTCCAAAGACAGGTTGATGCCCCGGCCGAAAGGGTATTCGTAGGCGTTCAGCCCTTTTGCTTTCAGCCAGAGAGGGGCTTCCATGGTGGAGGTGAACCCCTCTTCGTAAAAGGATTCGGAGTTGCCGCTGGGGCCAAAACGGATCATGCTTTTCTCTCCTTCGGGAATGAAGACCCGGAAGGCTTTTCCAGCCTCCGGGCAATGCACATTACTTGATTTTTCTGCACTCCATGTAGTAGCGCTTTTCGTGGCCGTGGCCCATGGAGAAGGTTTTCCGGGGCAGCACGCCGCCGCTTACGATGCCGGGGAAAAGGGAGTCCTTTTCGATGGCGGTGAGCAGGATGCCGGTGCCCTTGTCCCGGGACATTTTTTCCACGGCGTCCGCTTCGTGGATGTAGTCAATTTCGCAGTTTTTGTTTTCCTGCAGGTACCGGTCCAGGAAAGGCTGCAGCACGGCCACCGGCAGCATGTTGCCGGCGTTTTTCACCGAAAGGCCCGTTTCCTGGCCGTTGCACAGGAACACGATGTCCTTGCCCGGCATGGAGGCCATGCCCTTTTCCCGCAGGTAAGCGGCAAAGTCCAGCATCATCTGGGTGCCGTCGGCGCCGAACACCATACGGTGGATGGGCTCAAACTGCAGGGCGGGAGAGTGGAGGTTCACAATTTCCACCAGCGCATAGCGGGCGGGATCGGTTTCCTGTTCCGCCGGGGAAATTTCCTTCTTGCGGTTTTCCCAGCAGGCCTTGGCCGTGGCCAGGGAATGATTGCCGTCGCCCACGGCAAAGAGGAAGCCGTTGCAATCTTCCTGCAGCTGCTGAAGGGCGGCGTACAGGGCGTCTTTCGCAGCTTCGGCCGTTACGGCCCAGCCCTTCAGGTGGCCGCCGCCGGCCATCAGGCAGGTGTCGTAAACCACCTTCAGCTGTTCTTTGTTTTTGTACAGGCTGCCCAGCACTTTGTCTTCCTTGTCGTCCATCAGCAGCATCACATGGGGGCTTTCCAAAGGCGCGCCCTCCCGGATTTTTACACGGGGGGGAATGCGGCTGAGGATGGTGCCTTCGGTGGCGCGGATGGGGGCGGAGGTGCCGGGGGTGTAGTCATAGTCTTCCAGGTCCACCGCGGCCACCAGGCCGATGCGGCTGCCGGATTCCGTCTTGCGTTCCATCAGCACAAAGCCGTTTTCCACCTGCAGGGAGAGGGTGCCTTCCTGAAGGTACTTTTCCATGGCGGCGCGGATGACCGGGATGCGGCCTTCACCGTCGGAAAGATAGGCTTCGGGGTAAATGATGCGCAGGGCAGAAGGGGCGTCGCCCACTTCGTTTTCGATGTTCTGCCAATATTCCAGGTCGGAGGTGAACTGGTCACAGGCCACCACGGCCCATTTTTTCTGATCGATACCGGGGGCGGGCAGGTAAATATCTGCCGGATGGATGCCGAAAGACTGCATAAATCGCTCTCCTTTATTTTAGAAAAAAATCCCCTGAGCAATGCCAGGGGAAAGAAGGTCGGTCAAAAATCAGGGAAGGATGACGCGCACGCCGTATACGCTGTCCAGCGCCTTGATGTCGTTTACCAGTTCGGCGGTGGGGGCGTCGTCCAGGTCCAGCACGGTGTAGGCGTACTTGCCCTTGGATTTGTTGAACATATGGTCAATGTTGATGCCCTTGGCGGAAACGGCGCCGGTGATGGCGGAAACGGTGTTGGGCACGTTCTGGTGCATAACGCAGACGCGGGGCTCGCTCATGGGGCCGGGATCGGCGTTGGGGTAGTTCACAGAATTGCGGATCACACCGTACTTGATGTAGTCATCCAGCTGCTTGGCGGCCATGCGCACGCAGTTGTCTTCGCTTTCGGGGGTGGAAGCACCGATGTGGGGCAGGCAGATCACGTTCTTGACGCCCAGCAGCTTTTCGGTGGGGAAGTCGCACACATAAGCGCTCAGCTGGCCGCATTCCAGAGCCGCCAGAACGGCGTCCACGTCCACCAGTTCGCCGCGGGCGAAGTTGAGCAGCACAGCGCCCTTCTTCATCTTGGCGATGTAGGCGGCGTCGATCTTGCCGCGGGTTTCGGGCAGCAGGGGCATATGGATGGTGAGGTAATCGGCATTGGCGATCACTTCGTCTTCGGTCTTGGCATGCACGATGGAGCGGGACAGCTTCCATGCGTTGTCAACGGAGATGTAGGGGTCATAGCCCATCACGTTCATGCCCAGGGCCACGCCGGCATTGGCAACCAGCAGGCCGATGGCACCCACGCCGATGACGCCCAGGGTCTTGCCGCCGATTTCGTGGCCGGCAAACTGGCCCTTGCCCTTTTCGGTGGCCTTTTCAATGCCTTCGGTGCCCTTCAGGTTCTGGGCCCAGGCAGCGCCGCCCAGGATGTTGCGGCCGGAAAGCAGCATGCCGGCGATAACCAGTTCCTTCACGGCATTGGCATTGGCACCGGGGGTGTTGAACACCACAACGCCTTCTTCGGCATACTTATCCAGGGGGATATTGTTCACGCCCACGCCGGCGCGGGCCACGGCCAGCACATCTTCTTCCAGTTCGTAGGAGTGCATGTCGGCACTGCGCACGATGATGGAGATGGGGCTCTTGGCTTCGGCGGTGAGGGCATATTCCTGATCGGAAATCACTTCGTTCCACACGGGGGAAACGGGATTGAGCAATTTAATTTCTTTCATGATCACTTATTCTCCATTTCAAATGCTTTCAGGGCGTCCACCAGGGCCTTCACGCCTTCCACGGGCATGGCGTTGTAGATGCTGGCGCGCATACCGCCCACCAGACGGTGGCCCTTGAGGTTGGTCAGGCCCTTGGAGGTGGCGTACTTGACAAAAGCGGCATCCAGGTCGGCGTCGCCGGTGTTGAAGGTGACGTTCATGATGGAACGGCTGTCCTTCTGAGCAGTGCCGTGGAACATCTTGCTTTCGTCCAGGTAATCATACAGCATCTTGGCCTTTTCGCAGTTGACCTTGTAGATGGCGTCCACGCCGCCCTGGGCCTTCAGCCATTCCATGCACAGGCCGGCCATGTAGATGGGATAGGTGGCGGGGGTGTTGATCATGGAGCCGGCATCCACCTGCTTGGCCCAGTCGAAAATCTTGGGGGTGCCCGGGGCAGCATTGCCCAGCAGGTCCTTGCGCACGATGACGACCACCACGCCGGCAGGGCCGATGTTCTTCTGAGCGCCGGCATAGATCACGCCGAACTTGCTCACGTCATAGGGCTGGGACAGGATGTTGGAGGACATATCGGCCACCAGCGGCACGTTGCCAACGTCGGGCAGTTCGGTGTAGCGGGTACCGAAGATGGTGTTGTTGGTGGTGATGTAGAAATAATCGGCGTTGGGGTTGAACTTGGACTTATCCAGCTGGGGGATGTGGTTGTAGTTGTCTTCCTTGGAAGAGGCCACCACGTTGATGTTGCCGTACTTCTTGGCTTCCACCAGAGCGCCGTGGGCGAAGTTGCCGCTGTCCACATAGTCGGCGCTGGTCTTCAGCAGGTTCATGGGGATGGCGGCGAACTGGCCGGTGGCGCCGCCCTGCAAAAGCAGTACTTCGTAATTATCGGGGATCTGCATCAGTTCCTTCAGCAGAGCCACGGTGTGATCAAAAATTTCAATATATCCCTTGGCACGATGGCTCATTTCCATCACGGACATACCGGTGCCATTGTAATCGAGCATTTCCTTGGCGGCTTTTTCCAGAGCAGCGGCAGGCAGCATAGAGGGGCCTGCGGCGAAATTAAATACGCGGTTCATCATTCCTTCGACTCCCTTCAATTCGGATGTGGCTATTATATGCTCTTTGAGAGAAAACTGCAAGATTGAAAATAGAAAAATGCAATTTTCGCACATTTTCATGTTAAAAACGGAGGAAAACGTGCCAAAAAAGACACAGGGCGCAAAAAGCGCCTCCATTTTCCACGCATTATTTCCGTCCGGTTACATTCCTTTGGAAGAATGATTACTTTTTGCTTACTTCGCTGGGGAAATATGTAATTAATTTTGCCACTGTTGTATTGAAAAAGGAGTGGAATTATGGTAAGATGCATATTGAATTGGTATATCCATAGGAAAGAATCACGTCAGATGAAAGGAGTGGGAGGTATGCGCAAATGGCCCGAATTGCGCTTTGCCGGCTGTGCGTGCCTTCTTTTGCTGCTCCTTTCGGTTACAGCAATGGCCGCCTTCTGGCCCGATACGAAAAGTGCAGGTCCCCGCGAAACGGACGGGGCTTTGCAGGTGGATATCGGGCATATCGACGAAGGGTATATGCTGGTGCGCGGCGGCAAAACGGGAAAGCGCCTGAAGCTGAAAGTGGCCCGGGGCAATTACTCCGTCATGTATGATTTAAACGGCAAAAACGAGTATGAAGTGCTGCCCCTTCAGTTTGGCAACGGCCAGTACCGCCTGACGCTCTATAAGCAGATTTCCGGCAGCCGTTATTCCGAAGAGGGTGCCGTTTCTTTCAAGGCCGATATGGAAGATGTGAACTGCGCTTTCCTTTTCCCCAATACCTATATCAACTACACCGCCGACAGCAAAGCCGTTCTCCGGGCGGAAGAAATATGCCGGGGGCTGGAAACGGAAAAAGAAAAGTATGATGCCATCACCGATTATGTAAAGAGCGCTTTTGTGTACGATTACGTCCGGGCGGTTACCGTAAAAACGGACGGCCTGCCCGATGTGGATTACTGCATCAACAAGGGCATGGGCATCTGTCAGGATCTGGCGGCCACGTCCGTTTGCATGCTGCGTTCCCAGGGCATCCCGGCCAAGCTGGTTATCGGCGATGCCAACGGCCAGTACCACGCCTGGGTGCAGGTCACTGTAGAAGGAAAAGAAATCATTTTCGACCCCACGGCCATTTTGCAGAACATGCCAAAGCCTGTTGAATACGCCGTGGAACGCTGGTATTGAGGGGGTTGAGCAATGAAAAATAATAATATGAAGAAAACCATGACGCCCATGGCCCTGAGCCGCTTTTGCGATCAGGTGGCCATGATGCTCAAGGCCGGCATGCCCCTGGAAACGGGGATGGAAGTGCTGGCGGAAAAAGAAAAGGAAAACACCGCTTTTTCCGTTATGCATCAGCGCCTGCAGGAAACGGGCAGCCTGTATGAAGCCATGCGGGAAAGCGGCCTGTTCCCGCCTTACCTGACGGAAATGACGGGCATCGGCGAAAAGACGGGCCATCTGGAAGATGTGATGCATTCCATGACTGCCTATTACGAAAGGGAAACGCGCCTGAAGGAATCCTTGCGCAATGCCATTGCCTATCCTCTGGTGCTGGGCGGTATGCTGTTTGTGATCGTGCTGATCCTTTTGTGGCAGGTGATGCCGGTGTTTGGCCGGGTGCTCAGCGGCATGGGCGTGGCCGGCAACAGCAGCGCCCTGATGCGCATCGGCGCCGTGATGGGCTGGGTGGTGCTGGCCCTGGTGGGGCTGATGCTGCTGGGGGTATTGGTGTGCCTTGTGCTGATGAAAACCAGGCATAAGAGCCGGGTGCTGGCCTTTTTGCGGCGGCGCATTCCGGCGCTGGGCAATCTGTCCGAAAAAATCTCCGCCTCCCGTGTGGCGGCGGTGCTGTCCATGATGCTGTCCGGCGGGTTTGTGATGGAAGAAGCACTGTCCACGGTGCCCCGGGTGCTGGACGATGAAGAAGCGGTGAAAAAGATCCAGTCCATTGCCGATGCCGTGGAAAAGGGCGAAACCTTTTCGGATGCCGTGGAAAAGGCCGGCTTGTTTGACGTGATGCACACCCGCCTTCTGCAGACGGGCGCCATGACGGGCAGCGAAGCCGAAGTGATGGAAAAGATCGCAAAAACCTACGAAGAAGAAACGGAAAACAGCATCGGCAGCCTCATCGCCGTCATTGAACCGACGGTGGTGGTGGTGCTCAGCGTTGTGATCGGCGCGGTGCTGCTGGCCGTTATGCTGCCCATGGCCGGCGTGCTCAGCAGCCTGCTGTAAGAGAAAGTTGAACAAAGAACGAAGGGAGGGAAGGGGATGACCGGAAAACGGCTTCTGATCATGGCGCTGGCCATGGCGGTGCTGATTGCCTGCTGTGTGTACACCATCGACGGCATGATCCGTGTGGGCGACGAAGGGGAATTGCGCACGGTGGAGGATGCCGTCCGTCATGCTGCCCTCACCTGTTTTGCCGTGGAAGGGGCTTACCCTTCCGACCTGGCCTATCTGCGCCAGCACTACGGTCTTCATTATGACGAAAGCCGCTACCATGTGGTGTACGAGGCATTCGCCTCCAACCAGATGCCCGAAATACGGGTGATGCTGCGGGGGGATGGCCTGGTATGATGAAAATGAAGCGATACGAAAAACAGTACAATATCCAGCAGGTGTTTGTTTTGCTGGTGCTGGCGCTGTTCATGGTGTTTTCCACGCTGCTGGTGGTGCTGGGCGCCATGGGCTATTGCGGGATGGAAGAACGCTCGAAAAACACCAACGATACCCGCATCCTGTGCGCGTTCGTGCGCAGCGCCGTGCAGACCCAGGAATGCGGCGGCAACATCCGGGTGGACGGCGATGTATTGATCATTGAAAACGATTATGACGGCGATGTTTACCGCCAGTACATTTATGCCCACGAGGGCTATCTGCGGCAGCAGTTCATCTCGGCGGACCGGGCATTCTGGCCGGAAAACGGCGATGCCGTCTGCCCGGCGCTTGTGTTCCGCCCCCGGATCCGGGGGAAAATGCTGGCGGTGGATATGCAAGACCTTCATGGAAACAACTGCAGCCTGTATGAAGCGGTTCTGACGCTGCCCGGGGAAGGAGGCGGCCTGTGAGAAACGAAAAAAACACCAATGCGGTGCTGATCGAACTGGTGATTGTGCTGTTCTTTTTCATTCTTTCCTTTGCCGTGCTTTCCCAGGTGTATGCCGGGGCCTATATCACGGAAAACAAGGCCGCCCTGCACAGCGACGCCCTCCATCAGGCCAGGAATGTGAACGCCGTGCTGATGGCCGGGGAGGACGTAAGGGCAACCTATGAAGAAACCGGTGTCCCGGCGGAAGAAGGCAGGGTTGTTTCCTGCGAAGGGTATGCCCTGACGGTGCGTTTGACCGAAGAAAAAAAAGAAGCGGGCACCTTGTACCGGTGGACGGTTTCTGCTCTGCAAAGCGGGGAAGAAATTCTTTCCCTGCCCGGTGCCCGTTATGTGCCGGAGGTGCGCGCAAATGAATAAAAAAGTGTTTCGCTTAAGCCCCGGCGCACCCTCCATCGTTCTGATCGTGGTGGTGCTCAGCATGAGCATCATGGGCATGCTGATGTATGTCCGCGCCGGCAGCGACCTGAAGCTTTCCCTGCGCAGCGTGCAGGTGGCCGGGCAGGATGCGGTGCTGTTTGAAAAGGCGGAAGATACCTTTGCCCGCCTGGATGCACTGGCCCTTTCCTGCCGGGAAAAGGCGGCTGATCCGGCGGAATACAGGGCTTTGCTGGTTGCCTCCCTGCCTGAAGGCATGGAAATGGAAGAAAACCTGATTTTCTGGCAGGAAACGGAGGGCGGCCGCACCCTGTATGCCGGTGCTGCCCTTGGTGCATATGAAGACGAAATCCGCATCACCTGGCATACCCGGATGCTGGAGGCGGAAGTGGGGGAAACATGGAACATATTCTGAACTTGCTGAAAAAAGCGCTGGATAAGGGCGGCTCGGATATTTTCATCATTCCCGGTTCTCCGGTGGTGGTGAAGGCAGGGGGCAAAATGATGCCCCTGACGGAAGAAAGGCTGATGCCTGCGGCAGCGGCCGAGCTGATCGGCCATATTTATGCCCTGGCCCAGCGCAGCATGGACGCGCTGCAGCAAAACGGTGATGATGATTTTTCCTTTTCCGTTGTGGATATGAGCCGTTTCCGCTGCAATGCCTACCGCCAGAGGGGCACCCTGGCAGCCACCTGCCGTGTGGTCACCTTCGGCTTGCCCGATGCGGCAAAGATGCACATTCCAAAACAAGTGGTGGACCTGGCGGACCTCAGAAGCGGCATGGTGCTGGTCACCGGCCCTGCCGGCAGCGGGAAGAGCACCACCCTTGCCTGTCTGGTGGATAAGATCAATCTCAGCCGCTCCGGCCACATCATCACCATTGAAGACCCCATCGAATACCTGCACTCCCACCGCAAATCCCTGGTCAGCCAGCGGGAAGTGCCGGAAGATGCGCCCACCTTCCCCCTGGCCCTGCGCGCCGCTTTGCGGCAGGCGCCGGATGTGATCATGCTGGGCGAAATGCGCGATACCGAAACCATCCGCACCGCCATTTCCGCAGCGGAGACGGGGCATTTGCTGCTCTCCTCCCTGCACACCATCGGCGCTTCCAAAACCATTGACCGTGTTATCGACGCCTTCCCGGCCGAACAGCAGCACCAGATCCGCATGCAGCTTTCCATGGTGCTGCGGGCAGTGGTGTCCCAGCGGCTTTTGCCCGGGGTGGACGGCAGCCTGGTGCCTGTGTTTGAAGTGATGACCGCCACCCCCGCCGTGCAGAACCTGATCCGCGAAGGCCGCACCCATCAGCTGGATAACGTCATTTCCGGCGGCCAGGGGGCGGGCATGCTTTCCATGAACAAGGAACTGGACCGGCTGGTGAAGGAAGGGCTGATCACCAAAGAAACCGCCGTTATGTATGCCGATTCCACGGATGCGTCCCTGCATCGCCGCTGATATTCGATAAACGAAAGGACTTGATACTTTATGGCCGATACGATCCGCATTCAACTGATGGATACGTTCACTGTCTATATCAATGAACAGAAGGAAGAACATCTGACGAAAAAATCCCGCAAGGGCGTCAACCTGATGCAGTACCTGATGCTCAACCATGGCCAGCCGGTGCCCAATTATCGCCTGCTGGCCACGCTGTGGACCGATGAAGGCAGTGCCAACCCCGAAAACGCCCTGAAAACGCTGGTAAGCCGCCTGCGCGCTATCCTCAACCAGATTTCGCCCGATTTCGGCAACTGCATCGTGGCGGACCGCGGCGCCTATCACTGGGAAAACCTGCCCGGCATGACGGTGGACTTTTTCCGCATCGAACAGCTGTTTGACGAGCTTTCTTCCATGCGGGAAGATTCCCCCGAGCGCATCGCCTGCTATGAAGAACTGCTGGCCCTTTATAAGGGCGACCTTCTGCAGAACGCCGAGCAGAACGAATGGGCCCTGGCCCAGGCCACCAGCCTGCACAACAAATACATGTCGGCCATTTACAGCTACATTGAGTTGCTCAAGGCCCGGGAAAACCATCAGGACATCGTCCGCATCTGCCGTGTGGCCCTGAATGTGGATAATTTTGACGACCGGCTGCATATGGAACTGATGACCGCCCTGATCAACACCAACCGCACCAATGAGGCGCTGGTGCAGTATAAGCACGTTACCCACCTGAATTACCGTTACCTTGGCGTACAGCCCAGCGAAGACATGCAGGAGTTTTACAAGCAGATTGTCCGGGCGGGCAAAACGCTGGAATTCAGCCTGGAAGCCATCCGCAACGAACTGCGCGAAAGCGGGGAGCAGCGGGGCGCTTTCGTGTGCGAATATGCGGTGTTCAAGGAAATCTATAACCTGCAGATGCGCAACCTGGAACGCCTGGGCTCCACCATGTTCCTGGGCGTGATCATGATCGGCAACCCCGACGATCCTTCCATGGATTCCATCAAGCAGGACAACATCATGAACGGCACTTTGGAAATCCTCAAGTCCAACCTGCGCAAGGGCGATACCATCACCCATTTTTCGCCCACCATTTTCGCCCTGCTTCTGCCCACGGTGAACTACACCACCGGCAACATGGTCATGGAGCGCGTCAAGCAGCTGTTCTATAAGAAATATCCCAACTCCAGCATTCCCTTCAACTATCGCATCGGTCCGCTGAGCAGCGATATGCCCTTGAACGAAAGAATGTAAAAAATGGCAGAATAATCATTGTTTTTTCCTTGTATTGGCGCTTTTTTGGAGAAAATAGCCTTCATGTAACCGCTCCTGTAACAGTTTTTGGTTATAATGAGGCTGTATTCTTGGAAAGGAGCGCTGATTTTTTATGAAGAACGCTTTTTGCAAACTGATTGCTATGATGCTTCTGTGCTGCATGATGCTGGGTATCAGCAGTGCGGCGCTTGCCGATAATGAATCCATTCACATTTCCCTGGTGAACAAAGGGGATATCTACTACGGTGACCTGGTCACCATGTGGGCCTCTGTGAACAATGTGGAAGACGGCTACACCATCGTATGGGAAATGGAAACCGCGGACGGATGGGTGAAGGTTGGAAGCGGACAAAGCTACTCCTTCGTGGTCACTCCGGCCAATGCAGCTGCGGCTTACCGGGCGTTGCTGGTGATCGCAGAATAAAGCGGAAAACATGCGTTAGTGAAAGCTAGCGCTTTTTCTGTTTTATGGGCATAAAAAATGGAAACGTTTGCAAATGGCAAAAGGATAAAAGTGTCAGAAAAACGTGAAGAAAATGACATGAAGTTTACACAAAATATCTGGACATGTAACCGTTTCGGTGTATAATGGAGGTGACGAAAAGTGGATGATACGGTATGCTCCCTGCCTTGCTCATCAGCCGTTGCGGCGATGGAAGGCGGGGCTTTGCATCCCCTCTGGCGGATGCAGCTTCCGCAATCCATACGCTTGCTCGTCTGCCGATGGGGGAGAATCCGGGGCGCTTTTGCCGGGCCGGGCCGATGCCGGAAACGAAGGGTCGGTTTGCCAGAAATAGCCAGCTTGAGAAAAAATGGCGCATATAATGAAAAAATCATGAAAATATGCGGTAAATACTTGAAAAAATGCTGGATTATTTCGGATTTTTCCGCTATAATGAAATGGGCTTCCTGTCGGAAGTCATAAGTCGCTTTTGGAATTGTACATCAACCGCCCGAATGCAGGGTACCGAGAATAAAAACGATCAGAAATTCGATCGCAGGAGGAGACCTAACATGAAAAAGAATCTTGTCAAGTGGATCGCCATCACCGTGGCTGCTGTGATGCTGCTGAGCATCGCCGGCGTTGTGGCGGAACGTTACATCGTTTCCAACACGCTGCGCTTGCCTGCGGTGAAGTCCCGCCCGGTGGAAACGCCCGTGGTGGTGGAGGAACCTGTGGTCGAAGAACCCGCGGTGGAAGAACCCGTAGCGGAAGAACCTGCGGTGGAAGAACCCGCTGTGGAAGAACCTGCGGTTGAAGAACCTGCGGTTGAAGAACCTGCGGTTGAAGAACCCGTGGTGGAAGAAGCCGTGGTGGAAGAACCCGCTGTGGAAGAACCTGCCGTGGAAGAACCCGTAGCGGAAGAACCTGCGGTGGAAGAACCCGTGGTAGAAGAACCCGCTGTGGAAGAACCCGTGGTAGAAGAACCCGCTGTGGAAGAACCTGTGGTAGAAGAACCTGCCGTGGAAGAACCCGCTGTGGAAGAACCCGCTGTGGAAGAACCCGTGGTGGAAGAAGCCGTGGTGGAAGAACCCGTGGTTGAAGAAACCGCCGTGGAAGAACCTGCTGTGGAAGAACCTGCTGTGGAAGAACCCGTGGTAGAAGAACCTGCGGTTGAAGAACCCGTGGTGGAAGAACCCGTGGTGGAAGAACCCGTGGTGGAAGAACCCGTGGTGGAAGAACCTGCCGTGGAAGAACCCGCTGTGGAAGAACCTGCGGTTGAAGAACCCGCTGTGGAAGAACCTGCCGTGGAAGAACCCGCTGTGGAAGAACCCGTGGTGGAAGAACCCGCTGTGGAAGAACCCGTGGTAGAAGAACCTGCGGTAGAAGAACCTGCTGTGGAAGAACCTGCGGTTGAAGAACCCGTGGTGGAAGAACCCGCCGTGGAAGAACCTGTTGAAGAAGAACCTGCCTTTGTGGCGCCGGAACTGAAACTCCACATCTCTTCCAACCTGACCGCCGACAGCATTGTGGTGGCCGGCACGGAAATGGTGCTCACCCTGACGGTGGAAGGCGCCGAAGGCTATGAATACAAGATCCAGTGGCAGGTGACCGAAGACGGCGTTACCTGGACCGATCTTCCCGGTGAAACCGGACATTCCCTTTCCATCATTCTGGCGCCCCATCACACGGGCATGAGCTGGCGCGCCAATGTTGAAATTATTGCCCCTGTCAAATAAACTGCTTAACCGTACCTAAGGCCGGAAATGAGCTAAACGGGAGGATCCGAAAATGAAGAACAACATGAAACGGTACGCAGCATGGATGCTGGCTCTGATCATGATCATGAGCTGCATGCCTCTCAATGTGCTGGCTGATACCGCCTCCGCATCGTTCACCCTGACGAAGCAGGTGGCTGAATATGCCATGTTCGAAGATGGTGTAACGTATGAAATGACGGTGGGCGAAACCAAGACGCTGCACCTGTATACCCATTGGAATCAGCCTGCAAATGTTGTTGGCAATAATTTCTCTGTCACGGAAAGCAAGGCGGTGGATGGCAATCCGCCTCTGTATGCCTATGCCTTCACTGCCAATCAGAAAGGCACGTTCACCTATACTTTCAATGATCAGAAGACTTATGCCAATATCTCTGTCACGTTCAATGTAACGGACGTGCAGTATGACGTCACCTTCGACGGCAACGGGGCGGAAGGCACCATGGACGCCGTCAAGGCCGGCGGTTCCTACACCCTGCCCGAATGCGGCTTCACCACGCCTGCCAACATGCTGTTTGCCGGCTGGGAAGTGAACGGCCAGGTGTATCCTGCCGGCGCTACCATCCCCCTTTCTGACGCCATCACCCTGAAGGCTACCTGGGGCGAAAAGGCTACCCTTGCCTATGACGGCACTGATGTTGTGCTGGATATGGCCAAGGGCGGCGTGGTCACCCTGCCCGGCTATGCCGATGTGGGCCTGGTTGCCGAAGAAAACATGAAGTTCTACGGCTGGGGCACTTCTGCCGACGCCGAAGCTTATTATGCTCCCGGCGAAACCTTTACCCTGGATCAGGATACCGTGCTTTACCCCATCTGGGGCGAAATCAAGCTGGATATCCTGGTGAAGGTGAACCATCATTACCCCGTTAACAACTCCAACGATTTTTCCGGTACCTACCAGACCGATACCTACACCCTCACCGCTCACGATGACGCTTATGTCATCTCCAAGGGCGATTTCCCCGGCCTGCTTTCTTATCGCACCGATAAGCAGCCCCAGGTGTCCGGTCTTGTCAATAATAATAATGTAGTAATTGATGCCAATGCAGGCACGGTTACCATCAATACCAACGATGTGAACATGGACGCCATGCAGCACGGCGAAGTGACGGTGGACTTCTATTATGACTCCGTCTACACCATCGACTACCGTGTGGACCTGTCCACTGCCACCAAGAAGAACCCCACCGGTGTTTCCGGCACCTTCCAGTATGGCGACGAAGTGCTGGTTGTTGAAGGCAATGCCATGAAGGTGCTGCCCGATGAAGAAATCACTTCCACTTCCCAGCATCTGAACAATAACCTGCAGAACCTCAATGCGAATCTGGACGGCTATCATTCTGCCGACAATAAGACCTATTATGTTGCTCCCGGCTCCTCCGAACATGTGAAGCTGGGCGGCCAGCTGCCCCCTCCCGGTTCCGTCATCTATAAGATGTATGACCTGGCCGAAGAAGAAAAAGTCCTCTATATCCACTTCAATCGTCGTTACTTCAACGAATTCAACGCACAGTTCAACGGCGGCTACGGCTTTTGGGAAGACTTCAAGGGCGGCAACTACGAAGTGTCTGCCTACTTTGGGGAAACCATCACCATCACCTGGCCCAACACTTCCGCTGCCACATACGATCCCTCCACCGGCAACTCTCCTCTTGGCTATTATGCCGATTCCACCTTCTACCTGTGGATGTATCGTCCCTTCCATAATGACCCCATCGAACAGCACTCCACCGGCGAAGCGGCCGGCGTGCCCGGTACCACCAGTATGGGCATTCCGCTGGTGCTGACCGGCGGTCTCACCTATGACGATACCAATACCCAGAAATACTGGTTCCTGCTGTATCGCGCCCATAAGCCTGTCAAGTTCACCGTGGAATACTACGTGGACGGCAAGATTGTTGAAGCATACGGCACCGAAACCCTGGCTCCTTACTATCAGAATGCCGGCGACTTTGTAACCGTCAAGCCTTTCCCGGCGCTGCCCGCGGATTCTGAATATGAATACACTTCCGATGTCTGGGAAGTGAAGCTGTTTGACTATAACGGCAACGAAAACTACGAAGGCAAGGTTGAGGGTATTGACCTTAACCGCGTTACCGTTGTGCCCGGCACTACCTACGGCATGGTGGATCGTCATGTGAAGTACTATGCTTACACCACCAAGCCCGAAAAGGAAACCACCAGCGTAACCGTGACCAAGGTTTGGGAAGACGCGGATAACCAGGATGGTCTCCGTCCCGAATCTGTTACCGTTCAGCTGCAGGCCAATGGCGAAAACTATGGTGAAGCCGTTACTCTGAGCGAAACCACCGGTTGGTCCTACACCTGGGATGAACTGCTGGTGGAAGACGATAACGATCAGCCCATCACCTATACCGTTGTTGAAACCTCTACCAACGAAAACTATTCCTCCGAAATCACCGGAGATGCTGCCAATGGCTATACCATCACCAACACCCACGAACCGGAAAAGGTAGACGTGGCAGTGACGAAGGTGTGGGAAGACGCCGACAACCAGGATGGCAAGCGTCCCGCTTCCATTCAGGTGCAGCTGTACGCCGACGGCGAAGCCTACGGCGAAGCGGTGACCCTGAACGAAGGCAACAACTGGAGCTACACCTGGACCGAACTGGCCCTGAAAGCCGACGGTGAAGAAATTGTATACACGGTGGATGAAACCGAAGTGCCCGCAGGCTACACCAAGAGCATCGAAAACACCACCATTACCAACAGCTACGAGCCCGAAAAGGTGAATGTGGAAGGCGCCAAGACCTGGGAAGACAATGACGACCAGGACGGCAAGCGTCCCGAAAGCATTACCATCAACCTGCTGGCTGACGGCGAAGTGATTGACACCAAGACCGTGACCGAAGCGGACAACTGGAGCTGGAGCTGGACGAACCTTGACAAGTACGCCGACGGTACCGAAATCGAATACACCATCACGGAAGATGCGGTAGAAAACTACACCTCCGAAGTGAACGACTACGACGTGACCAACACCCACGAACCGGAAAAGGTGAATGTGGAAGGCGCCAAGACCTGGGAAGACAATGATGACCAGGATGGCAAGCGTCCCGAAAGCATTACCATCCGGCTGCTGGCCGACGGCGAAGTGATCGACACCAAGACCGTGACCGAAGCGGACAACTGGAGCTGGAGCTGGACGAACCTTGACAAGTACGCCGATGGTACCGAAATCGAATACACCATCACCGAAGACGCGGTAGAAAACTACACCTCTGAAGTGAACGACTACGACGTGACCAACACCCACGAACCGGAAAAGACGGAAGTGAAGGGTGTGAAGGTCTGGGATGACGCGGACGACCAGGACGGCATCCGTCCCGAAAGCATCACCGTGAACCTGCTGGCCAATGGCAC
>JAZNOW010000056.1:0-5210 GCA_045589355.1 Clostridia bacterium | reverse complement strand
GGAGCGGCTTCCACCACGGTCACCTTGGTCATGTGGGTGTTGAGGCCATTGTACCAGTACACAAAGCCTTCCACATCCACCACATCGCCCACGTTCAGGGTGCCCACAGTCTGGTACACTTCGGTGTCGGGAGCGGTGAGGTAGCGTTCCACGCAGAAGGAATACTGGGCGCCGTCCTTGGACAGGGTGACGTAGATGTCGTCACCGGGTTCGCCGTTCTTGTATTCGATGGCATCCACGGTCATGCCCTTGAAGGCAGCCAGCTGGTTCTGGTAGTTGATCAGTTCTTCGGAAGCGATCAGATCGGTCAGGTCCTGGGGCTGGGCGATGAATTCGCCATCCAGGATTTCGAAAGTGGCGTCCACGATTTCGATTTCGCCGGACCATTCGGTTTTGAAGCCCTTCACCAGGATCTTGGTGCCGGGGATCAGCTTGTTGTAGTCTTCTTCGGAAATGGCCATTTCATAGATGAAATAGGCGCCTTCTTCGTTCTGGGTGTAGAAGGTGGCCTTGTTGTCCCACCAGGACTGCTTGGCCTGCACGTAGGTTTCCACTTCCACGGGGGTATCCACGGGAGCGGCGGCATAGTCGGCATAGGTCTTCACAGCTTCGGCAGCGGGAGCTTCGGTGGCGGCATCTTCCACAGCGGGAGCTTCGGTGGCGGCATCTTCCACAGCGGGAGCTTCGGTGGCGGCGTCTTCCACAACGGGAGCTTCGGTGGCGGTATCTTCCACAGCGGGAGCTTCGGTGGCGGCATCTTCCACAACGGGAGCTTCGGTGGCGGCGTCTTCCACAACGGGAGCTTCGGTGGCGGTATCTTCCACAACGGGAGCTTCGGTGGCGGTATCTTCCACAGCGGGAGCTTCGGTGGCGGTATCTTCCACAGCGGGAGCTTCGGTGGCAGTTACTTCCACAACGGGAGCGGCAGTGGGTTCAGCCTTCTTGTCGTTGGCGCAGCCGGCCAGGCACAGGGCCAGCACGACGATCATGACCAGCGCAAAGAAACGGGAGAAATTCGTTTTCATTGCTCATTCCTCACTTCTAATTTTTTGTGTAAAACACACCAAGTAAGTATACCATGTTTTTTGGTTTCTTTCAATAACCGGGCTGCATTTTATGCTTTCCTTTTGCTGCGCAGGAAGGTGTGCAGCGCATACAGGCCGATCAGCACCCATACGGCCACCAGCGCCACCAGCAGCGTGACCGCCGTATCCGGCAGGGGGCCCAGGTCCTTCTGCACGCCCACGGCGCCTGTCTGGTCCAGCCGGTAGAGGGCGTTCATTTCGGAGAAGAGGTTATCCAGGTACTTGTCGTCCACCGTCTGACGGCGGCGGGAAGACTTGGTCACGTTTTCGATCATCTGCCCGGCGGCATCCCGCAGGGAAGCGGAGCCGTTGAACACGGGGGTGACGAAGGTGTTTTCGGTGTTGTCGATGAGCAGCCTGGACGCCTGCAGCTTGATGGGGTAATATAGGTCGTTATCCTCCCCTTCCCGGGAAAGGTAATCCTGATAGGCATCGCTTTGCTGGGCTTTCAGGGTGACGGGCACATAGCCTTCCGTCTGGGCATAGGCGATCTGCACGTCGTTGGTGAGCAGGTACTGCATGAACAGCCAGCTGGCCAGCACTTCCTGGGGATCTTCCTTGTTGAAGATGCACACGGAAGGGCCCTGGGAGATCATCCGGGGATTGGCGGGATCCACCTGGGGGATGGGCATTACCACGGTTTCAAATTCCACCAGGTTTTCCTCGGCGATATCGATCAGCGGGGCGTCGGAGCCCATCCAGGTGGCGCCGGCGGTGGAGTCGCAGGCGAAGATGCACTGGCCGGCGTTGAGGAAATTGGCGGGATAGCTGGAGATTTTGAAGGTGGAGAAGGAGGCGGTTTTGGCGTGGGAGGCGATTTCCCTGAGGATGGCGCGGGTGGTATCGTTGAAGATGAGGATTTCGCCGTCTGCCGAGGAATAGCCGCCGCCCTGCTGGCTGAGGTACTGGATCATCATGTTGTCGGTGGATTTATAGATGAAGGGAATCAGCACCTTCTGGCCGTTCACCAGGAAATTGCCGTCGGCGTCCTTTTTCATGGCCGCTTCGGATACTTCAAAGACAAAATCCCAGGTGAGGGTGTCGGGCAGGGTGTAGCCCAGCTTTTCCACATAGGTTTTGTTCACGTACACGGCTTCGGTGGAGCGCATGAAGGGCAGGGCGTAGGTAGTGCCGCTGATCTTGCATTCTTCCAGGAACTTGGGCACCACTTCATCTACGGTGGGGGCGTCGAAATTTACTTTCGTGCCCCCAAGGCCCCAGGCTTCATCGCCCATGATATCGGACAGGGGCACCACGGTGCCCGTGCCGCCGGTGAGGTAGGTGGCGATATGGTCGGGGTAGGTGATGCAGACGTTGGGGGTGGTATCCGTTGCGATGTTGGTGATGACGTCGTTATAGATCTTGCCGTAATCGGTGTAGAGCCGCAGCTTGACGCGGATGTTGGGATAGAGCTTCTGGAAATCTTCGATGGCGTTTTTGTAGATCTCCACCTGGGTCATGTTGGTATCGTTCTTGGCCCAGAAGGTGATCTCGTAGGTCCGGGAGGTGTCAAACTCCTCGGGGATGGGGTAAATGCTGGAAGCGGCGGGGGGCTCGGTGCCGTCCTGAGACGGATCGGTGATATTACCGTGGCATGCCGCCAGGGGCAGCATCAGGCAAAGGAGCAGGAAAAGGGAAATGAATTTTTTCATCCTTTCATACCTCCTCTGGAGACGCCTTCCATGATCTTCTTCCGGAAAATCAGAAACAGCACGATCAAAGGCACGGAGATGACCACCACGGCAGCCATCATGGCGGGGATATTCTCCCGGCCGAAGCCGTTTTCCCGGATCTCCTGGATGCCGTTGGACACCAGGAAGTAGGCCTGGTCATCGGTGACCAGCCGGGGCCAGACATAGGAGTTCCAGCACTCAATGACTTTGAGGATGGTGATGGTGATGATGGTGGGGCGGCAGATGGGGATCATCACCTTCAGCAGGTATTTCAGATCCGAGGTGCCGTCTACTTTGGCTGCGTAGTACAGTTCATCCGGAATCTGGGCGAAATTTTCTTTCAGCAGATAGATATAGAAAACCGAGGTCACCGAGGGAAGGATCAGGCCGGTGAAAGTGTTGCGCAGATCCAGATTGGTGACGGTGACGTAGTTGGTGATCACCACCAGCTCTGTGGGGATCATCATCAGCGCCAGAAACAGGGTAAACACCAGATCCTTGCCCCGGAAATTCAGTCGGGAGAAGGCGAAGGCGGCCAGCACCGTGACAATGAGCAAGATGGCGGAGGTGACGAAGGTGAAGACGATGGTGTTTGTGAAGTAGCCTGCCAGAGGCACGGCGGTGAAAGCATCCCGGTAGTTCTGCAGGGTGGGGGAAAGGGTATACAGCAGGGGGATCCACTCGGAATTGTAGGCGCTGTAGCTTTTTACGGAGGTCAGAACCATCCAGTAGAAGGGAAACAGCACCATAATTGCCCAAAGGCTCAGCAGGGTATAGGTGATGGCCTGCTGGGTCCGCTTGCGGATGCGGGCGGAACGTTCGATCTTTTCATAATCCATGGTATCCGCCTCCTTAGTAGTGGACATGCTTCCGGCTCACCAGCAGATTGATGCAGGTGATGGTCAGAACGATGGCAAAGAGAATGATGGCGGCGGCGGATGCATAAGAAGGATAGCCGCCGGAATTGCCGTAGAGCATATCGTAGATATAGCCTACGATGGTGTTCATCTGGGCGGTGTTCAGATCGGTGCCGAAGAGGGCAACGGCATCGGAATAGGCCTTGAAAGCGCCGATGAAACCGGTGATGATGAGATAAAACAGGGTAGGCGAGATCATGGGCAGGGTGATCTTGGTGAAGATCCGAAGCTTGGGGGTGCCGTCGACTTTGGCTGCATTGTAGTAGGTCTGATCCACAGAGGCCAGAGCGGAGGTGAGGATCAGAACCTTGAAAGGCATGACCACCCACACGGTGTAGAAGCACAGCACGAACATCTTTGCCCAGTAAGGGCCGTCGATGAAATCAACGGGACCTGCGCCGAACCAGCTTAAGATCAGGTTGGCAAAGCCGTCGGAATAGGGGGTCTTCTTAAACAGAATCATAAACACCAGACCCACAGCCAGGGTGTTGGTGACATAGGGAAGAAAATAAACGGTCTGATAAAGATCCCGCAGTTTCTCAATGGAGCTTAAGCCCACGGAGATCAGCAGGGCGATGCCGGTGGACACCGGCACGGTGATGATTACCAGGATAAAGGTGTTCTTCAGCGCCTGGAGGAAATAGGGGTCATGCAGCACATACGCATAGTTATATCCGCCGATGCCGAAGCAGGTCTGGGAAGCGAAGTTATACCCTTCTTCAAAGGAGTAGACCAGAACGTCCACCAGGGGGTATACCATAAACACGCCCAGAAACGCCATGGCAGGCAGCAGGTACAGCCAGCCTTTTCTGTTTTGATTTTCCATAGCCTGTTCTCCTGAATCAGTTGAAGCGGATGCGTTCGCCAGTTTCCTTATGGAAAAGGTACACCTTGCCGGGCTTTAAGTCAAAGCGCACGGTTGTGCCGTTGACATAGGCAAGATCGTCGGAATCGATGATGGCACGGAAAGCTTCCCCGGTAAAGCAGGGATGGCTGCATACCACGCTGATGTCCCTGCCCATGACTTCCACCCGGCCCAGACCGCAGGTGAACTTGCCGTTTTCCCGGGGCAGGAGTCCCTCGGGGCGGATGGCGGCGGTGATGGGCTGGTCTTCCACACCGGCAACGGCGAGAACGCTTTCTCCGCCGATCCGCAGCTGGCCGTCCTTTACCTCCGCGTCAAAAACATTGATAGGAGGCGTGCCCAGGAAGGTGGCGACGAAGAGGTTCACCGGGTCTTCGTAAACCGCCTGGGGTTTGTCCATCTGCTGCAGCATGCCCTCTTTCATCACCACGATGAGGTCGGAGATGGACATGGCTTCCTCCTGATCGTGGGTGACGAAGATGGTGGTGATGCCGGTGGCCTTCTGGATGCGGCGGATCTCCTCCCGGGTCTGCAGGCGAAGCCGGGCGTCCAGGTTGGAAAGGGGCTCGTCCAGCAGCAGAATCCGGGGCATTTTCACCAGAGCCCGGGCGATGGCCACCCGCTGCTGCTGACCGCCGGAAAGCTCGCTGGGCTTGCGGTCCATCAGGGC
>JAZNOW010000055.1:0-23698 GCA_045589355.1 Clostridia bacterium | reverse complement strand
CGATTTGAGGAAGATGGGTCACGCAGATCACCTGACGATTGCGGGCGATAATGTTCATCTTCTCCGCCACGACCTGAGCCATCCTTCCGGAAATGCCCGTGTCGATCTCGTCGAAGACCATCGTGCCCACGCCGCCCTTTTCGGCTTCAAGGCTCTTGATGGCCAGCATCAGGCGGGAAAGCTCGCCGCCGGAGGCGATCTTCGACAGAGGCTTCAACGGCTCGCCGGGGTTGGGCGAGATCATGAACTCGATCACGTCGTCACCCACGGACTGCGGCATGAGCACCTTCCCCTCCGGCCGGAGCGCGAAGGAAACCTTGAATACCGTGCTGCCCATGCCAAGGTCGGCCAGCTGCGCCATCATGTTCCTTTCAAAGGTCTCCGCAAGGACATGGCGTGCAGCGGTGAGCTCCCGGGCCAGCGCGCGGTACGCCGCAAGGAGCTTCTTGTGCTCCGCGCCCATGGTGGCCAGCTGCTGATCCATGGAGGCGAAGTTGTCGTACTCCTCCTGCATGCGCTCCTGCTCGGCAAGGATTTCCTCTACCGTGTCGCCGTACTTGCGCTCCAGGCGGCGGATGAGATCCAGGCGCGTTTCGACCTGCTCGGCGCGGGCCGGATCGAACTCACCCTTTTCTGCAAGATCGCTCAGCTCGTAACCGATCTCTTCCAATTCATAATAGGAAGATTCGCATCTCTGCGCCAGGGACGTATAGGGCTCGCCCAGGGCCGTGAGGCTGCGCAGCGCGCCTGCTGCCTCCTTCACGCGGGCCAGGACGGACTCGCTGTCCTCACTGGCGGAAATGGCATGATGCGCTGTCTGCACAGCAGTGGCTATCTTCTCCGAATGGCGGAAGCGCTCCTTTTCCGCCGTCAGCTGCTGCTCCTCGCCGGGCTTGAGCTTCGCCTTTTTCAGCTCCTCCAGCGATTTCTTCAGCGACTCCATCCGGTACTGCTTCTTTTCATTTTCCCGCACGAGCCGCCCGTACTGGCGGTGGTTTGCAATGAAGGCCTCATAGGCCGCATCCACCCGGGAGAGCAGGGCCTGGTAGTCCTCCCCGCCCGCTGCGTCCAGGAACAGCAGGTGGTACTGGCTGTTCATCAGGAACTGGCCCTCGTGCTGGCCGTGCACGTCCATGAGGAGGGCTGCGACCTCCTTCAGGGCGCTGACGGGCATCACCAGGCCGCACACGCGGCAGAGGTTGCGTCCGGTACGGGTGATCTCGCGGTACAGGGTGACGACGCCGTCAAAATCCTCGATGGACTGCTTCTGCGCCCACTGGGCCACATCCGCATTGTCCGCAGCATCGAACACCGCCTCCACCCAGGCCTTCTCCGTGCCCGTGCGGATCAGGTCGCGGTCTGCGCGCCCGCCGAGGACGAGGTTCACCGCGTCCACCACGATGGATTTGCCCGCGCCCGTTTCGCCCGTCATCACATGCAGGCCGGGGCCGAACTCCAGCGTCAGGTCTTCGATCAGCGCAATGTTGTGCATGCGCATGGATAGGATCATTTTACCGATGCTCCTTATCGTATCGTCACTTCATCATTTCCTGTATACGGCCGACCACGCCAGGCACGTCCGCCTGGGAACGGATGACCAGCAGGATCGTGTTATCGCCGGCGATGGAGCCGAGAATCTCCGGCCAGTGCAGGCTGTCCAGAGCCTCTGCGGCCACGTTGGCAGAGCCGTTGAGGGTCTTGACGACGATCAGGTTCTCCGATGCGGCCACGGACAGGAGCGACTCAGCCAGCATGCGGATGAAGCGCTCGGAGAGGCCGTTTTCCGCCTTGTCCGCCGTGGCATACTTATAGGCGCCCATGGGGGTGAGCACCTTCAGGAGTCGAAGCTCCTTGATGTCGCGGGACACCGTGGCCTGCGTCACCTTGATGCCGCGCTGACGCAGCGCATCGGCCAGCTCCTCCTGGGTCTCGATATCGTTCTTTTCGATGATGTCGAGGATGGCAACCTGCCGGACTGTCTTCATGTTTCTGTCACTCCTATTCGTATTGCCTGACGCATCAGCGCGTCCATTCAGTCAGCTTGTCCCGTACGGTCTGGAAAAAGCGCGTGTCCCGCATGTGGATCAGCCTCAGCGCCCGCTCGTCCCGGCGGATGTCCACCTGCATGCCGCCGTGCAGCGTCGCGCAGGTCCGGCCGTCCACCTCCAGGGAGGCGCTCTGCACATCCTCCGCCCGCAGGCTCAAACGGATGCGCGCGCCGCCATGCACCACGCAAGGGCGGTGCTGCAGGGTGTGGGCGCAGATGGGCGTGATGACCATGCAATCCACCTTGGGACTCACCACCGGCCCGCCGGCGGACAGGCAGTAGCCCGTGGAGCCCGTTGGCGTGGCGACGATGAGGCCGTCTGCAACATAGCGGCCGGTCGAATCGCCGTCCACCAGCGCATCAATGGTGATCAGACGGGAATATCCGCCGCGGCTGATCACCACGTCGTTGAGGGCATACCAGGTCTGCTGACCGCAGCGCACCTCCAGAAGGGGGCGGGCCTCGGTGCGGTAGCGGCCGGAGATGACCGCATCCAGCGCCGTTTCCAGGGCGTCTGGTTCGATCTCCGCCAGAAAGCCCACGCGGCCCATGTTGACCCCCAGCAGGGCTGCATCCCACCGCAGGGCGTACTGCGCGCCGCGAAGGAGCGTCCCGTCGCCGCCCAGGGTGACGATCACGTCCGCGCCATGGGCCTCGCTGAAGGGCGTCACATCCGCGCCAAGCAGCGGGGCCGCATCATCCTCCGCGATGACGTTCACGCCGCGCTCACGCAGGTAAGCCGCCGCCTTCTTCGCCCGGCTGACCGCGTCCTCGCGCCTGCCGTGCACCATCAGTCCGATCCGCATTTCATCACCCGATTCCGTCCGTCATGATCTTGTTCAGCCCTTCATATCCCTGTGGGCACGGCTGACCAGCTCCCGGATGACCTCCGGCGTACAGGGCTCTTCCTCCGTCTGCCGCACGGTGATCTTCGCCAGGAACTCGATGTTGCCCTCAGGGCCCTTGATGGGCGAATAATCCAGCTGCTGCACCTGCCAGCCCATGGTGGGGCAGAAGTCGACGATCTCCTGGAGTACATCCACATGCACCTTCGGGTCGCGCACGACGCCCTTCTTGCCTACGCGCTCCGGGCCCGCCTCGAACTGGGGCTTGATCAGCGTGTAGAACACACCGCTCTCCCCCATCAGCTGCGCCGCCACCGGAAGGATCAGCCGGATGGAGATGAAGCTCACGTCCATCACCGTCACGGTGGGATGCAGGGGCACCTGCTCCGGGGTGAGGTAGCGGGCGTTGGTGCGCTCCATCACGGTCACCCGTTCGTCGTTGCGCAGCTTCCAGTCCAGCTGGCCATAGCCCACATCAATGGCATACACATGGCTGGCCCCGTGGCGCAGCAGCACATCGGTAAAGCCGCCGGCAGCAGCGCCGATATCCATGGCCACACAGCCCACCACATCGGCTTCAAAGGCAGTCATGGCCTTTTCCAGCTTGTGGCCGCCGCGGCTGGCAAAATGCATATCCCCGGCGCCCCGCAGGATGATGTTGCTTTCCTCCGTCACCTGCTCGCTGGATTTCAATACCTTCTTTTCGCCAATGTACACCTTGCCTGCCATAATCAGCGCCTGAGCCTTTTCCCGGCTGTCGATCAGCCCCCGGTTCACCAGCGCCACGTCAATTCTCTGCTTCAATTTCTCTTGTCCTCCACGATCTTCCGTGCAATGCTCCCGTCGTCCATCTCCAGCCGGCGGAGCAATTCCCGCCTGTCCCCAAAGGGCACAAATTCGTCCGGAATGCCCAGCTGCATCCGGGGCGGCTGCAGTTTATGCCGGCCGCAAACCTGGGCTACCCGGCTGCCAAAGCCGCCGATCAGCTGGCTTTCTTCCAGTGTATACAGGGGCATTTTTGCCAGGCGGGTAAGGGTTTCTTCATCCAAAGGCGAAAGCTGGGATGCGTTCACCACCGTCATGGAAATGCCCTTTTCCTCCAGACGTGCCGCGGCATCCATGGCCGTCTTGACCATGGAAGAAAAAGTAAGGATGGCCCCGTCTTCCCCCCGGCGGAGGGTTTCCCATTTACCGGGCACAAAACGGCCGAATTCTGGCTGGCCTTCTTCTTCGGCACGGGGATACAAAATAGCCACCGGCCCTTCCTGCATAAAGGCTGCAGCCAGCATGCCTTCCATTTCCTTCACGCACCGGGGCGCCCATACCACCAGCCCCGGCATGCTTTGCAGCATAGGCAGGGCAAACACCCCGTGATGGGTGGGGCCGTCATCGGCACCAAGGCCTGCCCGGTCCATCAGGAACAACACCGGCAGCTTCTGCAGGCATACGTCCATCAGCATCTGGTCAAAGCCCCGCTGCATGAACGTTTCATACACGGCCACCACCGGCCGCATGCCGCCTGCCGCCAGGCCGGACGCCAGGGTGACCGCATGCTCTTCCGCAATGCCCACGTCAAACAGCCGTTTGGGGTACTTCATCCGGAAAGGCCCAAAGCCGGTGCTGTCCGTCATGGCTGCCGTTACCACGCAGATTTTTTCATTTTCTTCCGCCAGCCCGGTGATGTACGCACCGGCTGCGCTGCCAAAGGATGCGCCGCCCTTTTTGCCGCTGGGGGATACGCCGTGGTACCGCTCGGGCATTTCTTCTGCCTGGGCGTTTCCCTTGCCCTTGGTGGTCACAACATGCACCACCACCGGCTCCTGCATATCCCTCACCCGGCGGAACACCCGCTCCATCTCCTGAATATCATGGCCGTCAATGGGCCCGAAATAGCGGATGCCCAGGCTGGAAAAAAAGCGGTCCTTCACAAACACGTTGCGCACGCTGTTTTTCACCCGGCGGAACATCCGGTACAAGCCCTTGCCCGCAAGGGGAATACGGCGCAGCCCTTCGCTGACCACCTTTTTCGTGCCCAGCCATCCCCGGCTCACCCGCATATGGGTCAGGTGCTGGGAAAGGGCGCCCACGTTTTTATCAATGGACATTTCGTTATCGTTCAGAACAATGATCAGCGGGGTTTTTCTCTGGCCTACGTCATTGAGCGCTTCATAGCACATACCGCCCGTCATGGCGCCGTCCCCCACCACCGCCACCACCTTGTGGCTTTGCCCCTGCAGATCCCGTGCACGGCAAAGGCCCACGGCAGCGGAAATGGCCGTGGAGGCGTGGCCGTCGGCAAAAGCATCGTATTCGCTTTCCGCCCGGCTGGGGAAGCCGCTCAGCCCGTCCGTTTTTCGAAGGCCGTCAAACAGCTGCTGCCGGCCGGTGAGCAGCTTGTGGGCATAGCACTGGTGCCCCACGTCGAAAATCAGTTTGTCTTCCGGGCACGCAAACACCCTGTGCAGCGCCAGCGTCAATTCCACCACACCCAGATTGCTGGCCAGGTGGCCGCCGTTCTTCTGCACAGTTTCTATGATGCGCTGCCGCATTTCCTCCGCCAGCGCCTGTAATTCCTCCTCCGAACAGCTCTTCAGCTGATCGGGCGAAAGGAGATTGTTCAGTTTCATGGGCAAAAATTCCTTCGTTTCATTTTGCCGGACATGAGTCCAATTTGATTATACCACAGCCCCTTTTGTTTCGCAATGCAGCCCGGAAGGCGGAAAGCGAAAAATAGTTTGTAAACAAATGGCTGATAAAGCAGGAATTTGGCCAAAGCATTGCGAAAAATAGAAAGTGAATAATTGTGTCTTTTCAGGAGGAAGAAAGATGAAATGCCCCCATTGCGGTCATTGGAACCGCGCCTCCTTTCCACGCTGTTTCCAATGCGGCACGCCGCTGGTACATTCCCAGACCGATGAACAGGCCGCCCCTTCCATCCCCCAGGAAACGGCCAAGCCCGGCAAAACCTACATCCGCTACGGCGAAGACGGCCATGCCACCGCTTCCATGGACGACCGGGACGCCCTGGCCCGTGACATGCAATCCTTGCAGGAGCGCAAGCAGAAGGGCTATCAGGAAATGCAGCGCCTAAGGGAACAAAGCGCCCAGCAGGGCATTGCCCCCACCGGCCGCAACGTGCAAACCATGACCGGCCGCATCCCCCTGACCCCCGTGCGCAGAAACGAGGTGATCCGGGAGGATGAGGAGATCGAAGGCGATCTGCGGCCCGGCGCCATTCCGGTGCAATCCCGCCGCCAGCAGATGGGCGAAGAGCCGGAAGTGCTGGATTTGACCCACACCCATTCCTATACCCCCACCACCGTGCGCCGTTCCCAGCGCAACGCCAAGCACTTTGGCGTGCGCCGTTTCACCCGTGCCATCGCTTTTGTGCTGATCCTTGCGGTGGTTGCCCTTGCCGGCTGGTTTTTCCTGCAAAGGGAGCAGGAACCCACCCTGCAGGAAAAAGCGGTCATCACCAACACCATCCTCAACGATATGCCAGCCCACATGATCAAAATCCCGGCGGAGGAAGGCGCTGTGATCTACATCAAAGAGCTTCGCAAATCCTACACCGTCACCGGCGGCTATGCCGTTGTGGAAGTGGAAGACTACAAATGGTACGAAGCTTTGGAAACCGAAGTGGAAGAGGCCACCGGCGAAGAAAAGGAAGCGGCCCAGAAACGGCTGGACGAGCTGTTGGCTGCCGAATCCATCACCGCCACCCTGACCCCTTACATCAAAACCAGCTCCAACGAGCAAAAGCAAATGGACATCATCACCTACGATGTGGAAATTCCCCTGAGCCCGCTTTTGCTGGTCACCCCCGATACAGGCTATGCCGAAGTATCCACCGCCATGTACCAGATCCAGTTTGAAGTGGCCACCAACAGCTCGGTTTTCATCAACAGAGAAGATTATTCCGACATGGTGAACACCCAGGACGGCCTCATTTCCTACAACGCCAGCGTCACTGCCAACGGTGAAAACGAGTTCATCATCACCACCCGCGCCCAGCACTGCCGGCCCAACACCGTTTCCGTCATGCTCTACCGCGCACCGCAGGCCATCCCGCTGGACCTGGCAGCCGATATCGCCACCCGCTGGAGCCCCGGCTATGTGAACGATACCAGCAAACCCCAGAACGAGGACGGCTCCTATCCCCAGAAGGAAGAGCCTATGACCGTCCGCTGCACCACCCTGACCGGCGCCCATGTGGAAATCACTTCCCCCTACGCCAATCTGGACCTGAGCCGCATCAACATCGACGGTTCCTTCTCCTTCGAAGCGGTGTTCACCAAAATCGGCACCAACACCATCACCATCAAGGCGTCCGACCCCGAACATCCGGAAACCCCCGCCAGCGTGGTGAACCACAATGTGTACTATGTGCCCGTGGCCGCCATTTATACCCGCAAAGCCTGGGATATCTACGACATGTACACCGATTACCTGAATTTCACCCAGACCCGCGTGTCCAACACCCAGATCTACGTGTGCAAGGGCACCATCGTGGAAATTCTCTCCACCAAACCCCAGCTGGCCGTTATGGCCCTGGATAAGGATCCCAGCAAAACCGTTCTGTTGGAAAACCTCTCCAACGACGATTATGTGGTGGGCCAGCGTTTCCGGGTCTACGGCGATGCCTACGGCGTATACAACGGTATGCCCCGTCTGGTGGGCCGCTATACCTATCCCCCATTAAATTAACGGAGGTACGAAAGATGATCAGCAGCAAGGAAATTTTCGAAAAATGGCAGGGCATCACCGCCGGCAAATGCGGCCTGAAGCCCCTGAAGTGTTTCATTCTGGCCGTCATGGCCGGTATGTTCATCGGCTTTGGCGGCATGGGCGCCACCCTCATCCAGTCTTCCGCTCAGATGGGCCTCAATAAGCTGCTGGGCGCCAGCGTGTTCCCTGTGGGCCTGATGATGGTGGTAATGGCCGGCGGCGAACTGTTCACCGGCAACTGCCTGATGGTGGGCCAGGGCCTGTGCGGCCGCGCCAAATGGGCCGGCATCCTGAAAAACCTGCTGGTGGCTTACATCGGCAACATGCTGGGCGCTTTCCTGGTCAGCGTGATTGCGGCCTGCGGCGGCGTGCTCACCGGCTACGGCGATACCACCGCCCAGCTGGCTGTCACCATTGCCCAGAACAAGGTAAAGCTTTCCTTCATGGACGCCCTGCTCAAGGGCATCGGCTGCAACGTACTGGTATGCGCCGGTGTGTGGATGGCTTCCGGTGCTTCCAGCGCCATCAGCAAGGCTGCCCTGTGCTTCTTCCCCGTGATGCTGTTTGTGCTTTGCGGGCTGGAACACTCCATTGCCAATATGTACTACATCCCCGCCGGCATGCTGGCCGGGGCCGATGTGTCCGTGGGCGCTTACCTGCTGCGGAACCTGCTGCCCGTCACCCTGGGCAACGTCATCGGCGGCGCCGGCTTTGCCGCTGCCTACTGCTGCGTGTACCGCAACTGAACCAAAGGAGAATTTACCCATGCCCCTTGACGGCCTTACCCTTTCCTTCGTCACCCGGGAATTGCAATCCACCCTGCTGGACGGACGCATTGAAAAGGTGACCCAGCCCGAAAAAGACATGCTGGTGCTGCTGATCCGCGCCGGTGGCAAAAACCATCGGCTGCTGCTTTCGGCAGCGCCTTCCTTTGCGCGCATCCACCTGACGGAAGCCGCTTACCTCAATCCCATGGACGCCCCCATGTTCTGCATGCTGATGCGCAAGCACCTCACTGCCGGCAGGCTCTGCGGCATTGAGCAATTGGGGGGCGACCGTATCCTGCGCTTCGATATCGAAAGCCGGGACGAAATGGGCGATACCGGCAAGAAAGAATTGTATGTGGAGCTGATGGGCCGGCACAGCAACATCACACTGGTGATGGGCGGGCGCATTGTGGACGCCATCCGCCACGTTACGCCGGATATGAGCCGGGTGCGCCAGGCCCTGCCCGGGCTTGCGTTTTCCCTGCCCCCCATGCAGGATAAGCTGTCCCCGGAAGAGGCTGCGCAAAACGACGGTGCCGCTTTGCTGGAAAGGCTGAGCGGCGAGACCGGCGCTTTGGATAAAGCCCTGCAAAATGCCGTGCGCGGCCTGTCCCCCCTGGGGGCAAAGGAAGTGGCCTACCGGCTGACCGGCATGCATCGGGCGGCTGTGGAGGATATGCAGCTGCCTCAGCTTTGCAAAAGCGCCGCCGCCTTCTTTGCCAAGCTGCCTTCCATGGCGGCCCCCTGCCTGCAAAAAGGCCCGGACGGTTTGATCCGGGACGTGCTTCCCTTCCCCTATCTCAGCCTGGACCCCTCCCTGCAAATCCCCTGTTCCAGCCTTTCCAAGGCGCTGGATCAGTTCTACTTTGGCCGGGACCGGCAGGACCGCATGCAGCAAAAGAGTGCATCCCTCAAGCACCTGATCCGCTCCTGCCTGGAAAAGGACGAAAAAAAGCTGGCCCTGCAGGAAGAAGAATTGTCCGCCAGCGCCCGGATGGAAGAATACCGCATTGCCGGGGAACTGCTCACCGCCCAGGTGCATCTGGTGCCCCGGGGGGTAGAGAAAGTAAGCCTGCCTAATTTTTACGATCCCGATGGCGGTGAAATGCTGATCGACCTGGACGTGGCGCTCACCCCTGCCCAGAACGCCCAGCGCTATTTCAAACGCTACCGCAAGGCCCGGGCCGCCCAGCAGATTGCCAAAGAGCAAAAAGAGAAAACCATGCAGGAGATCACCCTGCTGGAACAGGCCCTTTTTGACCTGAACGAATGCCAGACGGAAGACGACCTGAAAGACGTCAAGCGCACTCTGGAAGCCGCCGGTATTGTAAAGCCCCAAAGCCAGAAGGGGCAAAAAGGCAAAGGCAAAAAGGTACCCCAGCGGGAAAGCCAGCCCATGCGCTTTTTCGCCCCCGACGGCACGGAAATCCTGGTGGGCAAAAACAGCGTGCAAAACGACCGGCTCACCGGCTCTGCCCGGGGCGCGGATACCTGGCTCCACGCCAAGGATATGCCCGGCTCCCATGTGATCATCCGTTCCGAAAGCCCTTCCCCGGAAACCCTGCTCACCGCCGCCAAATTGGCCGCCTGGTATTCCAAGGCCCGGGGGGTACAGGTGCCGGTGGATTACACCCTGCGCAAGTATGTAAAAAAGCCCGGCGGTTCCGCTCCCGGCTTTGTGATCTATACCAACCAGCGTACCCTGATCATCAACGCCACCGAAGGCGAAATTGCCGCCCTGCCCACCGGCGGAAAATAAAAAAACAGCTGCTGTTTCCATCCGGATACAGCAGCATTTTTCTTTTTTTAGTCTTCCCTGCGGGCGGATTTTTTCCGGTACAGGTGCACGTCGGCCGCCTTGATGAAATCCAGCAGTGTGGCAATCTGGCCGTTGCGCACAGCATAGCCCACGCTGACGGTGAACGAGTAAGGCATCATGGCCTGGTAATTGGCTATCTCAATGTTTTCGTGAATGGCCTCGCACACTTCCTGTATTTCTTCTTCCCGGGCCGCTTCACCGATGATGATGAATTCATCCCCGCCGTACCGACCGATGAAGAAATTGCGGGGCACCGATTTTTTCAGCACATTGGCGGTGCGCACCAGCGCAGCATCCCCCTCCACATGGCCGTAGGTATCGTTGATCTGCTTGAACTTATCAATATCCACCATCAGCACATACAAAGACAGGGGCACCTGGCCTTCTTCCGCCTGCCCCTCCATTTTGTAAGAAAGGAAGCGCATGGCGGCACTGCGGTTGCTGACACCGGTCAGCTCGTCGATGGTGATGCGCAGGTTCTGCTGGGTGGCGAACACCACCAGAATGGCCAGCGTGTACCCCAGCGAAAACAGGGGCAAGTCGCTGCTGATCAGGCACTGAAGCAGCACAAACGGCAGCACAATCAGGGAAAACAGGGCAATGGTGATCAGCTTGGAGCGATGCACATAGTTTTCGTGCTGAGCCGCCTTCCTGAACGCCAGAAACGAGGGGGCCAGCATGTACGCCACACACACCGCCGGATACACCAGGTACAACGGCCCGCGATGGTACACATTGGTATCGTCAATGTAGAAAAGCAAGCCCTTGTGGCCGAAGCTGACCACAAGCAACATCAGCAGAATCAGCGGCAGCAGCACCGGGATCAGGAATTTCCGTTTGTTCACCCATTTTTCTTTCAGTTCCCGCATGGCATACACAAACCAAAGCCCTGCCACCACGGCCTGCAAAAGAAAATACATCTGATTGGCCAGATAGCCCAGGCCGTTCAGCAATTCATCCGGCTGACGGGAGGCGCCTGCAAGCCTTGCCACCGTATCCACCAGCCCAATGGCCATAGCACACATGACCAGCCGCTGGAACAGCCTGGATTGCCTTCGCATATCCCGCTGCAGCTTGGAAAACAGCAGCACAGCGCCCTGCACCAGAATACCAAAGAGAAGGATCACAATGTAGAGCACATCGGCCAAATGCATGTTCCCTCTCCCCTTTCATTTCACCTATACAAGGATACAAACATTATAAATGACACAGAAAAAAATTGCAAGCAAAAGCACCGGCATTTCTGCCGGTGCCTGCTTTTTTCGATCAATGGAAATTACTTGGCCAGAACTTCCTTGGCAGCCTTCACCACGTTTTCCACCGTGAAGCCGAATTCCTTGAACAGGATGGCGGCGGGGGCGGAAGCGCCGTAATGGTCAATGCCCAGGGCGATGCCGTCCAGGCCCACGAAGCGGTACCAGGGCATGGTCACGCCGGCTTCCATGGACACGCGGGCACGCACGTTGGAAGGAATCACGCTTTCCTGATATTCCTTGCTCTGCTGAAGGAACAGCTTCATGCAGGGCATGGAGATAACGCGGGCATCAATGCCTTCCTTCTTCAGTTCTTCCTTGGCGCCCATCACCTGTTCCACTTCGGAACCGGAGGCCATCAGCAGCACGTCGGGGGTTTCCTTTTCGCTGTCGGAAAGGATGTAGCCGCCCTTCATGGCTTCGCAGCCGCTGTTTTCATACTGGGGCAGGTTCTGACGGGTGAGCACCAGCGCCGTGGGCAGGCCGCAGGTCAGGGCGGTGAGCCAGGCAGCGGTGGTTTCCTTACCGTCGGCAGGACGCAGCACCAGCAGGTCGGGCGTGGCGCGCAGGCCGGCCAGGTGTTCGATGGGTTCATGGGTAGCGCCGTCTTCACCAACGCCGATGGAGTCATGGGTGAGCACATAGGTGACGGGCAGCTTCATGATGGCGCTCATGCGCATGGAATGCTTCATGTAGTCGCTGAACACGAAGAAGGTGCCGCAGAACACGCGCAGACCGCCGTGGAGCGCGATGGCGTTGCAGATAGCCGCCATGGCATGTTCACGCACACCAAAGTGCATGTTGCGGCCGGCACGGTTTTCGGCGCTGTAATCGCCGCCGCCCTTGATGTTGGTCAGGTTGGAGGGGGCCAGGTCGGCGCTGCCGCCCACCAGGTTGGGCAGGAGCTTGGCCAGGCGGTTGATCATTTCGCCGGAGGTGGCACGGGTGGCGATCTTGCCGTCCCACTGCCACAGTTCGTCGTTCATCACAACGTCTTCCGGCAGTTCTTCGGTATGCCACAGATCCCATTCTTCCTTCAGTTCGGGATACTGTTCACAGTAAGCGGCAAACATATCATCCCAGGCTTTTTCGGCCTTTTCGTTCTTTTCCATGCACTGGGCCACATGGGCATACACTTCGGGCAGCACATAGAAGCTTTCTTCGGGCATACCCAGGTTCTTTTTGGTGGCCAGCACGTTATCCACACCCAGGGGAGCGCCGTGAGCGGATTCACTGCCTTCCTTGGCAGGGCAGCCGAAGCCGATCTTGGTGGGGCAGATAATGAGGGTGGGGCGTTCTTCGTCCTTCTTGGCTTCGGCGATAGCGGCGGCCACCTTTTCGGCGTCGTTGCCATCGTCCAGGCGGATCACCTGCCAGCCATAGGCTTCAAAGCGCATACCCACGTTTTCCTTGAAAGCGATATCGGTGTCGCCTTCGATGGAGATTTCGTTATCATCGTACAGGAGGGTCAGCTTGCCCAGCTTCAGGGTGCCGGCCAGGGAAGCCGCTTCACCGGAGATACCTTCCATCAGGCAGCCGTCGCCGCAGAAGGCGTAGGTGCGATGGTCCACCACGGGGAAACCGGGGCGGTTGAACTTGGCAGCCATCATGGTTTCGGCAATGGCAAAGCCCACGGCATTGGCCACGCCCTGGCCCAGAGGACCGGTGGTGGTTTCAATGCCCACGGTGTGGCGGTATTCGGGATGGCCGGGGGTTTTGCTGCCCCACTGGCGGAACTGCTTGAGATCTTCCATTTCCAGGCCATAGCCGGTCAGGTGCAGCATGGTGTAGATCAGGGCGCTGGCATGGCCGGAGGACAGCACAAAGCGGTCACGGTTTTTCCAGGCGGGGTTCTTGGGGTTGTGTTGCATCTGATCCATCCACAGGGCATAAGCCATACCGGCCATACCCATGGGAGCGCCGGGATGGCCGCTGTTGGCCTTCTGCACGGTATCGGCAGCCAGGACGCGGATGGTGTTCACGGTCTTCTGACGGATATCCATTTCAAGTGTCCTCCTCTTATTGTGCAATATATTTTTCCAGATTGCCAAGATCAATTCCCTCGGCGTTTGCCAGCACCTTGTACAGGGCATTCGCCATATATTTCACGCCGCCTTCCACATCGCTTTCGATGTTCAGGGGCAGAACAGGGTCGTGTACGGACAGGCGGAGCAGGAACCAGCCGTTATCCATTTCGCCGTCCAGGTCAAAGCTGATGCGCACGCCTTCCCGGTTATCGGGGGCAATGTGCCAGCCGGGGGCAAAGGCCGCATATTCCATCACTTTTTCGATGGCGGCGCGGCCGGCCGTGCGGAAATCTTCATCGGTGATGCCCAGGCGGATTTCCACGCTTTCTTTGGGTTCCTTCAAGCCTTCCAGCAAATCGCTCAGGCTCTTGCCCTCCTGCTTGAGCCGCATGGCTTCGCAGATGAGCACCGTCACCAGATACATGCCGTCATCCAGGAAGTGGTTTTCCCGAAGAGCCGCATGGCCGCTGGTTTCGATGGCCAGGGGGCAATCAATGCCTGCTTCGTTCAGGCGGATGGCTTCATCGATCACATTGCGGTAGCCCCGCTTGTAGCGGTAATGCACACCGCCCCATTCCATAATAAACCGGGCCAGGCCGGAAGAGGTGACGGAGTCCGTCACGATGGTGGCGCCGGGCTTTTTATCCAGCAGGATGGCGGAAATGAGGGCGATGAGGCGGTTGCGGTTGATTTCCCGGCCGGATGCATCCACAATGGCGGCACGGTCGCAGTCGGCATCGAAAATGACGCCCAGGTCTGCCCCGGCTTTCACCACGGCGCCGCTTACAGCCTGCATGGCTTCGGCATTTTCCGGGTTGGGCACATGGTTGGGGAAACGGCCGTCAGGCTCCAGGAACTGGCTGCCTTCCACCCAGGCGCCCATATCTTCCAGCAGCTTTGCGTAGAAGCCGCCGGCGCCGTTGCCGGCGTCCACCACCACGTGCAGGCCCAGCAGAGGCTTGGGCACGTCGGTATCCAGGCCCTTCTGCACCCGGGCTTTCAGCTGGTCGCAGTAAACGGGCAGAAACTCCCGCTTCTGGATGGGATCACTGCCGCCCAAAAGCGCTTCGTCGCTTTCGGCAATGGCCAGAATTTCGTCCAGATCACGGCCGGTGATGCCGCCGTCCTTGGTGAAGAACTTCAGGCCGTTCCGGTCAAAGGGATGATGGCTGGCGGTCACCATCACGGCGCCGTCGCAGCTGAACCCTTCGGTGATCAGGCTCATATACATGGCAGGAGTGGTGCACATGCCGTAGCATTCCACCCGCGCACCGGCCTGGCGGCAGCCTTCGGCACAGCCGTCCAGCAGCATTTCGCCCGTCAGCCGGCTGTCCCGGCCCAGGGCAATGCGGGGGTTATCCACACCTCTTTTACGCAGCCAGGCAACAAAGGCACCGCCAATCCGGCCGGCTACTTCAGCCGTCAAAGGAGCCCCATCGCCCAGTGCTTTTCCCCGCACATCCGTGCCGCTTTTGAGCGCGCGCAAGTTCGTCATACATTCCCTCCTGTTTTTTCGTCCAATTGGTTCATGGCTTCGTCCACACAGCCGTGGAGCATTTTGTACACCGGCATCAGTTTTTCAAAATCCCGGTACACCCGGTCGGCAATGTCTTTTTTCAAGGCATCGGCCACTTTGGCGCTGTCCTGGCTGATGTAGATTTCTTTTTTGAGGTACATAGGCCGCAATACCTCCGGAATTTCTTCCGGCACGGGCATCTTTTTCCATTCGCTGCCGCCCATGCGGAACCCGCCGTGGTACAGCATTTCCAGGATGCGGATATAGTCGTCGGGGTTGGCCAGCATGCGGCGACGCATCGCCTCCATCATGCCCCGGTTTTCGCCCCAGGTGCCCACGCCCCAGTTGACATACTCCGGCCCCAGCTCAAACCAGAAAAAGGGCATGCCCTGTTTTTCCGATGCCGCCTTGCTGATGCAAAGCCAGAGATGATCCCGGTAAGGGGATTTGTCCTTGGTGAAGCGGATATCCCTGTTGATGCGGGACAGGCATTTGTGCGGCCGGATTTCCAGATCCTCATCCAGCTTCTGCAGCCTGCCGCCCACGTCTTCAATGAAGGCATAAAACACTTCCCGGACGGATTTGATATAGCGGTCCCGGTTCGCATCCATGAAGGCCTTGTTATTATGAAACCGCAGATCCAGAAAGAACTGGATGGTTTCCTTTTTGAAGCCTTTGAACACAGAATGCGCCCCTTCCCTCAAATTCATACGCTTTTATTATACTCCATTTCCCCCATCAATTCAAGCGCATTTATGCGCAAATCCCTCTTTCTTTCTATTAGAATATTCCGCAAAAAAAGAGCCGTTTCCCCACGGAAACAGCCCTTTTTCCTTTTTCGCAATTTTTGCGATTATTCGATGCCCACCACCTGGAAGCCCTTTTCTTCGATGGCGGCCTGGATGGCGTCCTTGTCGCAGTCGCCTTCCACAGTGCAGATTTTCTTTTCCAGGTCCACCACGGCGTCAAGGCCCAGGTCATGCAGGGCGCCTTCCACCTTGCCGGCGCAGCGGATGCAGTGCATGCCTTCCACATGAACGATCATTTTCATTTTTGTTTCCTCCTTGCTTTTCCTTTAGAAATTAAACAATGTCACCTGATTGGTTTCTGCCAGATCCTTCAGGCAGCCATGCTCCCGGAGCATATCGCATACCGACTGGGACACATGGGCCCGGTTTTTGAAATCCTCCACCGAAATGAAGGGAGTGGAGCGGGCATCCACAATGCCCTGTGCCGCGCTTTCGCCCAGGCCGCCCAGGGCCGTGAAGGGCACCCGCAGGCCTTTCTCCCCTTCGGGGATGAAGTTTTTCACGTCGCTCTTATACAGATCCGCCGGCAGGAAATAATAGCCTCTCGCCATCATTTCCAGCACCAGTTCCATGGCGGTGATCTCGTCCTTTTCCTTGGCGGACAGTTTCTTTTCGGCGTCCCGGTCGTAGGCGTCCTGCAGCTTGGCCCGCAATTGCTCAATGGGCAGGATCATGGTGGTGGCGTCAAAGCCGTCACCGCGGATGGTAAAGTATGCGGCGTAATAGGCCTGGGGATAATACACCTTGTACCAGGCCACACGCAGGGCCATGGTCACATAGGCCACGGCATGGCCCTTGGGGAACATGTACTTGATCTTGCGGCAGCTGTCCTCAAACCACTGAGGCACGTTGTGCTCATGCATGGCATCCGCCATTTCGGGGCGCAGGCCCTTGCCTTTTCGCACGTTTTCCATGGTATCAAAGGCCATCTTGGCCGGCACACCCATTTCCATCAGCTGGTTCATGATATCGTCACGGGTGCACAGGCACTGGGACAGGGGCGCAATGCCCTGGTCGATCAGGTCCTTGGCGTTGCCCAGCCACACGTCCGTACCGTGGGAAAGGCCGGAAATGCGGATCAATTCCTGCATGGTGGTGGGGTGGGTATCCTCCAGCATCTGGCGCACAAAGCTGGTACCGAATTCCGGCACGCCGAAGGTGCCCGTGTTGCAGCCGATTTCCTTGGGCGTAACCCCCAAGGCCTTGGGGGAAGAGAACAGGCTCATCACCTGCTTGTCATCCAGCGGGATATCCTTGAAATTGATACCGGTCAATTCTTCCAGCATGTGCATCATGGTGGGGTCATCGTGGCCCAGAATATCCAATTTCACCAGAATATCGTGCATGGAGCCAAAGTCGTAATGGGTGGTAACGAAGGTGGACTGCAGATCATCCGCCGGGTGCTGCACTGCGGTGAACTGGCAGATATCGTAGGCCTTGGGCAATACCACCATGCCGCCGGGGTGCTGGCCGGTGGTGCGTTTCACGCCCACGCATCCAGCTGCCAGGCGTTCCTTTTCCGCATCAGGCAGGGAAATGTTTCTTTCTTCCAGATACTTCAGCACATAGCCGTAGGCCGTCTTTTCCGCCAGGGTGCCGATGGTGCCGGCACGGAAAACGAACCCTTCGCCAAACAATTCTTCCACGTATTTGTGGGCCACAGGCTGGTATTCGCCGGAGAAGTTCAGGTCGATATCGGGCACTTTGTCCCCCTTGAACCCAAGGAATACTTCGAAGGGAATATCAAAGCCGTCCTTCACCAGGGGGTTCCCGCAATCGGGGCAGGTGGCGTCGGGAAGGTCAACGCCGATGGTGTAGCCCTTGGGAATATCAAAAGTGGCCTTTCGGCAATGCTCACACCGGTAATGGGGCGGCAGGGCGTTTACTTCGGTGATGTTGCACATGAACGCCACCAGAGAAGAGCCCACGCTGCCGCGGCTGCCCACCAGATACCCGTCGGACAGGGATTTGGTCACCAGCTTGTTGGCGATGGAGTAAAGCGTGGCATAGCCGTAGCCGATGATGGATTTGAGTTCCTTATCCAGCCGGGCTTCCACAATTTCGGGCAGGTCGTCGCCATAGAGGGCATGGGCCTTGTCCCACGTCATGGTGCGGATATCGTTTTCCGCCGTTTCCCAGAAGGGAGAGAAGGTGGTTTTTCCCTCGGGATGGGGCGGGAACAGGCCCACCTTTTCCACCCGGTCGGCAATCATGCGGGGATTATCGATCACCACTTCCCTGGCTTTCTTTTCCCCCAGATAGGCAAATTCCTGCAGCATTTCGTTGGTGGTTTTGAAATACAGGGGCGGCTGATGATCGGCGTCGGAAAAGCCCTGGCCCGCCTGCAAAATGGCCCGGAACTGGGCATCCTTGGGGTCCAGGAAATGCACGTCGCCGGTGGCCACCACGGGGATACCCAGCTTTTCACCGATGCGCACAATGCGCCGGTTGAAATCCCGGAGGGCTTCCTCGTCCTGCACCCGGCCTTCCCGCAGAAGGAAGGCATTGTTGCCGATGGGCTGGATTTCCAGATAATCGTAGAACCTGGCGATCTTGCACAGTTTTTCTTCGCTGGCCCCATCCACCATGGCGCTGAACAGCTCGCCGCTTTCGCAGGCGGAACCCACGATCAGCCCTTTTCTGAATTTCTGGATCACAGAGCGGGGCATGTGGGGCTTGCGCCGGAAATAGTTCAGATGGCCTTCGGAAATGAGGTGGTTCAGGTTGGTCATGCCGTCCTGGGTGGCCGCCAGCAGCACAATGTGCCAGGAATTGCCCAGGGTGCAGTTCTTGCCGATGCCGTTGAGATCGTCCAGTTTCTCTGCCCCGGCCTTTTTTGCTTCATCCAGCATCCGGGCCAGGCACTGGGCGGTGGCCGCCGCATCGTTCACGGCACGGTGGGCATCCTTGAGGGAAACGCCAAGGCGTTTGCACACGCTGCCCAGGCGGTGGCTCTTGAGATCGGGGTACAGTTTCCGGGCCAGGGTCAAAGTATCCAGCCGGGCCGCCTTGTACTCAATGCCCTGGCGCTTCAGTTCGCTTTCCAGTACCGCACAGTCAAACTTGGCATTGTGGGCGGCAATGGGACAGCCGTCCATGAATTTGAGCAATTCCGGTATGGTCTGCTCCGCTGTGGGGGCATCCCGGAGCATCTGGTCGGTGATGTGGGTGATTTCCACAATCTTCGCCGGCAGCACGCAGCCGGGGTTTACCAGCGTTCCGTAGCTGTCCACCACCCGGCCGTTCCACAATTTCACCGCGCCGATTTCGATGATGCGGTCCTTCTGGGTATTGAGGCCGGTGGTTTCAAAGTCCAGCACAATGATGGGGGTGTCCAGGCCCAGGTCTCCTGCGCCTTCCACCACCTTATCGTCATCCGTCAGGTACCCTTCCACACCGGGGATCAGCTTGATGTTGTTTTTCTTGGCGGCGCCAAAGGCTTCGGGGAATGCCTGGGCCACGCCATGGTCCGTCACGGCAATGGCAGGATGGCCCCATTCGGCGGCGCGCTTGATCAGGTCGGACGCAGAAGACACGGCGTCCATGTTGCTCATCTGGGTGTGCAGGTGCAGTTCCACCCGCTTTTCTTCGGCGGTATCCATACGCCTGGGCAGGCTCTTTTTGGTCACGTCCCGGGCCATGATCACCGTTTCCCGGGAGAATTTGTCGTACTGGGCTTCGCCGCGTACCACCACGCCCATGCCCTTTTTGAAGGCGCCGATCACCTTCTGCACCTTTTCCCTCTCTTCGTCGGTAATGGGGGGCGGGGGTGCTTCGTCGTCCTTGGGGCGGCGGGGACGGTAACGCAAAAACATCTTGCAGCGGATGGTGGAGGTATAGTCCGTCACCATGAAGGTGAGCAATTCCATTTCGCCGCCGGAAATGGATTTGGTTTCCACGTTCAGCACTTCACCGGAAATGACAACCAGGCCGCTGTCGTCCCGGATTTCCTTGATATCCACCGGCTTTTCGCCGATGGCACGGCCGCAGATGCGGTCCGCCTCTTCCTTTGGCTTTTCCTGCGCCTTTTTCTTTTCCGCCATGGCCGCGGCAATTTCTTCATAGCGTTCCGCACGCTCTGCCGCCACCCGGTCCTGCTCCGCCCGCTGCTCGCGCAGCTGGTTCAGCCGTTTTTCCTCATCGCCGCTCACCCGCAGCATCACTTCCGTATCCAGCCGGAACACGTCCTGGATGGCCTGCTGCAAAAGGGCACGGCAGTTTTGCTTTTCCAGATAATGCAGGGAAAACTCGTCCGGCATATCCAGGTACACCCTTCCGTTGCCGGGCTGCCAGCGCATATCAAACTCCCAGCTGGCCACCGCCGGAAAATTGCGCATCAGGAAATGGTTCAGGGGCGCGGCATACTTTTCCGGCTGCTGCATGAAGCTGATAGCCAGGGACGGGCTGGCCACCCGCAGGGAAAACTTCAGCTGTGGAAAGGCATTGGCAATGGCTTTTTTCATGGCAAAGAAGCCCTTCTCCCCGATCAGCACGTCGCTGAGAAAAGAGAAATAGGCCTTGTTTTCGCTTTTTACATAGCGCACCCTTTCCACCGCCAGCTTCCCTTCCGTTTCCGGCAGGGCCTGGTGTATGGTGCGCAACAGTTCATCATACGTCATTCAAAAACTCCCGTACTGCTTTGGCCATGGCTTCCGTCAGGTCGCCCGTCAGTTTATCCACATACTTACCCCGGATGAACAGGGCGCCGCAATCCTTGCCGCCGCAAAGGGCAATATCGGCATCCCGGGCTTCGCCGGGCCCGTTCACCACGCAGCCCATCACCGCCACCGTCACTGGCTTGTCCACATCCTTGAATTCATCGTGCAGGCGGGAGGCAATGGCCGCCACGTCGATCTGGGTTCTGCCGCAGGTGGGGCAGGAAACAAAGCGGATGCCGCTTCTCAGGCCCAGGGCCTGCAGAATGGACATGGCCGCCCCGGGCTCCTGCACAGGGTCGCCGGTGAGGGACACGCGCACCGTATCGCCGATGCCGTCCAGCAAAAGGGCGCCGATGCCGATGGCGCTTTTCACCGTGCCCTGGCCGGGCAGGCCCGCCTCCGTCACGCCAAGGTGCAAAGGATAATCGCAATTTTCCGCCATCAGCCGGTAGGCTTTCACCGTCAGGGGCACATCGCTGGCTTTCAGGGAAATAACGGTATCGTAAAAGCCCTGCTCTTCCAGCAGCCGGATATGGCGCCGGGCGCTTTCCACCATGCCTTCGGGGGTGGCGCCGCCGTATTTTTCCACAATATCTTTTTCCAGAGAGCCGGCGTTCACACCGATGCGGATGGGTACATGGTGCGCTTTGGCGCAGTCCACCACCCTTTTCACCTTTTCGGCGCTGCCGATGTTGCCGGGATTGATGCGCAATTTATGAATGCCGTTTTCCATGGCGGCAATGGCCAGGGTGTGGTCAAAATGAATATCCGCCACCAACGGCACCGGGCTTTGCTCCACCAGCGCACGCACGGCCCCTGCGCAGGCACGGTCATACACCGAAACGCGCACCAGGTCGCACCCGGCCAGGGCCAGGGCCTTGATCTGCTCCAGCGTTGCCGCCACGTCCCTGGTATCGGTATTGGTCATGGACTGGATGGATACCGGGCTGCCGCCGCCGATCATCACCGTGCCCGCCATCACTTTTCTTGTGTTGCGCATGGCTTTCTCTCCTTATCCAAACAGCTTGATAACATCCTGAAAGGTAACAAACAACATAAACCCAAGCAAAAGCAGGTACCCGCCCAGATGAATATAGGCTTCAATTTTCCGGGGCACCGGCTTTCTGAAAATACCTTCAATGGCCAGGAAAACCAGCCGGCTGCCGTCCAGCCCGGGAATGGGCAGCAGGTTGAACAGCCCCAGGTTCACGCTGATGAGCACCAGCAGTTCCGCATAAGTCACAAAGCCGTTTTCCTTTGTTTCTTCGGCAATCAATTGCACAATGCCCACCGGGCCGGAGGACTCCTTCAGCCCTTCCCCGGTGCGGATCATGTTGACCAGGGCGTTCAGAATGGCGCCGCCGCTGCGCACGCAGTAATCCGCCCCCCGTCCCACCGCTTCAAAAATGGAGATGGGCTGGAAATCGGGGGTGTACTGCAGCTTCATGGTGATGCCCACCATCATGCGGCCTTCTTCCCTGTTGATCCGGGGCGTAAGGGAAAGGGGCACCACTTCCCCATCCCGTTCCACTTCCACCTGCAAAGGGGCGTCCCCTTCCCGGTAGGCCATGATGGCGGTGGTGGTATGGGGCGTATCGTTTTCATCCAGGCCCTTCATATCCCGGCCATTGATTTTGAGGATAATATCCCCCGGCAGCATGCCGCCCAGCTGAGCGGGGCTGGCCACTTCCACGCTGTCCACCACATAATAGCCGTATTCGCCGCCCTGGTCCACGCCCACAGCGCAGTAGATGCCCACAGCCACCACAAAGGCCAGCACAAAATTCATCACCGGGCCCATCAGGATGGTGAGCAGCCGTTTCCACACGGCATAGTTATTCAGGTTCCGTGCGTCGTTCTTTTCCTTTTCTTCGGCATCGTCTTCCCCGTAAAAAGCGCAATAGCCGCCCATGGGAATGCAGCGAAGGAAGAATTTTGTTTCGTGTTTTTTGCTGTTCCAGGAACAGATTTTCGGGCCAAATCCAATGGCAAATTCCTTTACCGGAATGCCCGTCAGCCTTGCCGCCATAAAGTGGCCGAATTCGTGCACCGTCACCATGATGCCCAGCATCAAAATGGCGGCCAGAACATAAAAGATGGTCATATTGCCTCCGAAAAAAATGCTTACAGTTTCAGATAATCATGGGCAGCCTGCCGGGCCCTGCCGTCGGCAAAGTGGATGTCGTCCAGGTCCTTTGCGGGCAAATGGGCCCATTTTTGCAGGGCGGCATCCACCGCTTCATAAATCTGCCCGAACAGGATCTCCCGGCGCAAAAAGGCGTATACCGCTTCCTCGTTGGCGGCGTTCAGCACACAGGCTGCCGCACCGCCCTGCCGCAGCACGTCATACGCCATGCGGATGGCCGGAAATTTTTCCATATCCGGCTGTTCAAAGGTGAGGCTGTGGCACTGGAACAAATCCAGCTTTTTCGCCCCGGTTTCCAGCCGCTGCGGATAGCTCATGGCGTAAAGGATGGGCACCCGCATATCCGGCACGCCCAATTGCGCCAGCACGGCGCCGTCCTCAAATTCCACGGCGGAATGGACAATGCTCTGGGGATGCACCAGCACCCGGATCTGGGAAGGATCCGCATCAAAGAGCCACCTGGCTTCGATAATCTCCAGCGCTTTGTTGAACATGGACGCGGAATCCACCGTAATTTTTGCCCCCATGTTCCAGGTGGGATGGCCCAGTGCCTCTTCCACCGTGGCCCGGTACATTTTTTCCTTTTCCCAGGTACGGAAAGGGCCGCCGGACGCCGTCAGCAAAATGCTTTGATACCGGTTGGGGCCGGCTGCTTCCAGGCACTGGAAAATGGCGCTGTGCTCACTGTCCACAGGAAGCATCTTTACCCCGTGCTCAGTCACCGCATCCATGACAAGCTGGCCACCAGCCACCAGAGTTTCCTTGTTGGCAAGGGCAATATCCTTTCCTGCCTTAATAGCATGATATGTAGGTTCAAGGCCTCTCATGCCCATGAGTGAATTGAGAACCATATCGCATCCGCCTTCTGCCGCCGCAATCAGCCCTTCTCTTCCCCAGGCAAACTCTGTGCCCGGAAACTCCTTTGAAAGACGCAGCGCGTCCTCTTCAGAACCAGTCACTGCCAGCGCCGGTCTGAACTCTTTTATCTGCTCGGAAAGAAGCTCCGCATTGGCTCCGCATGTCAGCGCCTCAACTTTGAATCTTTCCGGATTGTTTCTTATAACTTCAAGGCTCTGTGTACCG
>JAZNOW010000054.1:0-4847 GCA_045589355.1 Clostridia bacterium | reverse complement strand
GCCAGTTGACCGCTCCGACGATCTCAAATGGCAGCCGGGTGAAGTATACCGGTTCCGCTTTCGACTTTTCGGGGCGCTGCCCCTGGGTATCCACACCATCCGTGTGATGCGCTTTGACCAAGCCGCTGGCATCATCTACACGGAAGAATCCAATCCCCATGTGCCGGTGTGGAATCACAAGATCATCCTGACGCCCATCGACCATGACCACACAGGGTATACGGACGAAGTGGAGATCCACGCGGGCTGGAAAACGCCTTTCGTGTGCCTGTGGGCCAGGCTGTTTTACGCTCATCGGCAAAGAAAATGGATCCGTCTGCTTCACGAAAACACATAAAGGAGAGTACAAACGATGAAAACCGTCACCCCCGAAGCCTGCCGGAAGATCATCCGCCAGAAGCCCATCACGAAAAGCCTGTACAATGGTTATATGGCCAACGGTTGGGAAGCCCACCTGCCTGCCGTGTATGACCGTGCCGCTTCCCTGTTTGCGGACAATGCCTCTGCCAGCCCTGCTCTGCAAATGCACCTGAACCAGCTCTTGCCTATGATAGCCCTGTACGAAAAGGCGGTGGAGATCACCGGAAGCGTGGAAGGGGCTTTGGCCTTCACGGAAAAATGGGCACTCATCGAAACGGAAAAGATGATGAAGTTCGCCCGGGGCCTGATGAAACTGGGGCTATACAAACTGATGCCATCCCTGTGCGGCAAAATGCTGGACAGGATGTTTGGCGAAGCAGCCGGTTTCAAATACCGCCTTGTGCCGGATGCTCCGAAATTCGCAGTGGATATGCTGCACTGCCCCTACTTTGAAACCTGCAAGAAGTACGGCTGTCCGGAGCTGACCCAGTTTTCCTGCCGTGCCGATGATATCACCTACGGCAACCTGCACAAAAATCTGGTCTGGGCCCGCACCCAGACCCTGGCCACCGGCGGCAGCTGCTGCGATTTCCGGCTGCACCTGAAAAAATGATTGGAGGAGTACCCATGGATACGAAAACATACGCCAATATCCGAAAACTGCTGATCATCGGCCTGATCGCCTCCATCGTTACGGTGTTGGGCGGCGAGCTGACCATCGGCTGGGTGGAATACCCCAGGGTGGAGAACGACCTCACCGGCATGATGGGTATGATGCTGGGCAGCGCCAACCTGTCGATGTGGCAGCTGGCATGCGGCGTGCTCTTTGGCGGTATCGGCATTCCGATGCAGTATTACGGCTTCAAGGCCACCGCGCAGCTGGTAGAAAAGGGCGGCAGTAAAAGGGCTGCGAAGCTCATCCATGTGGGTGCTGCGGCTACCGCAGGTCTGGGCGGCATCGTCCATGTGATCTGCATTGCGCTGATGTTCCTGTGCCGCATGGTGGATTTCTCCGCAGGCGGTATTCCCCAGCCGCTGTGGGACTTCACCCTCTGGCTGGTGCTGCCCATCTGCGTGGTATTTATGCCCGTGTACTACGCCATGACCATCGCCCTGTTCGTAGCGGTCGTTCGCGGCAAAGCCTGCCTGCCCCGCTGGGCTGCGGTGTTCAATCCGCTGACGGGCACGCTGTTGATCAACGCCCTGCCCATGCTTCTGCCGACCTCCGCGCTGGTCAACGCCTTGGGTATGGCGAACATGGGCATTGGTTCGGTGCTGACCTTCGCCGGCATCCTGGCTGTGATGAAAAAGCCTGAATAACGCAAAAAGGAACACCTGGATCGATGGGTGTTCCTTTTGTATTGCTTTTTTACAGAAGTCCCCTGGCCTTCGTCGCCACATTCTTCATATCCTCAGTATGTTCAAAGCGAGCAACAACCCGGCCATCTTTGTCAATGAAAAACTTGGTGAACTTCCTTTTCACCTCGCGTTTTTTGTGGGCGTTTTTCACGGAAGGTGTGCATTGCGGCTTCGGGGAATGCACCTTGGGAGGTGCACTTTCTCATGCCGCCTTTGACCCGACAAACTACTGGCAAGCAAGGCATTAGCGTACGCTTAATCAAAAAGGGCAGCAATATTGGTCACCCTCATGCTCGCTGCAACTAACGTCGCAAGCAAGGCATGTGGTGCCCCATAATGCTGCAAAGCCCTCAAAGCAGATGGGTTGCCTTCCCTTTGCCAGTCTAACTGGCAAGCAAGGCATATGGGTACCCATCCTGCTTTTTCGGTCCTTTTTGCCTGCGCACAATGCACCTTCGCTTGTTGGGGAATACCTCCCCCAAGCCCCCAAGAACGCACATTGAATGTGCGGCTACGCGATGGAACATCGCTTGAATATGTACGTTTATGGTTTAAGTATCCGAGTTGTTTTGTTGACACGACAACATAACATAGTGTATAATCCAAGACAGAGCCAATGTTATATTGCGAGGGAGCAAAATGAAAACACTTATCAAGCAAATCCGCACTTATCTGAACTTAAGTCAGGCAGAACTGGCTAATCAGCTGAACGTTTCTTTTGCAACGGTAAATCGTTGGGAAAACGGTCGCGCTGTCCCTAATCGGTTGGCACAATCTATGCTTTTTGACTTCTGCAAGGAGAAGTCTGTTCCTGTTTATGAAATGACACTCCAGAAGATCGCCGAAGCAGCTGCATCTATTTCTCTTGAACCCGGTCGCATTCTTTTATACCACGGTTCCAAAGCAGGTATCGAGGGAAGAATCGAACCCAAGAGCAGAGCGCAGTGTGACTTCGGTACTGGTTTCTATATGGGTACTGAACCCAGCCAAGCTTTGACCTTGATTTGCGATTATGAGAAGTCCAAGTTCTACATCATTTCCATTGGCGCAGATATATTGGCACACTTGGAAGTGCCTGCCGATATTGATTGGGCTATGCTGGTTGCTTATCACAGAGGTCGCATGGAAAAGATCAAGGGAACTTCTTTTTACAACAAGTATCGCGATATGGTAAGCGACAAAGACCTGATTATCGGCAGCATCGCAAATGACCGGATGTTCTATGTAATTGACAACTTCTTTATCGGCAACGTAACAGATGCTGCACTCATCAACAGCCTTTCTGCTCTGCAGCTTGGAAAACAATATGTTGCCGTAACACAAAAAGGCTGCGATGCCGTCCGTATTGAAGCCGAAGTGCCTCTCTCCTATCTTGAAAGACAGTTTATGAAAGAAGTTGCTCAAGAGAATCGTGTGAAAGGTGTTTCCCTTGCAAATGATATTTGCAAGAACTATCGCCGTGAAGGTTTGTTCTTTGATGAAATCCTGGATCAGGCCAAGGCAGGAGGTAACGCATGAACGAACTTGAACTGAAACTGTGTGACATACAGGGAAGACTTTTCGAGTTGTCAGCAGATAAGAAATTGGATAGTGCTGCATTTGTGAAAACCTTCATGTTATCTCAAACAGCAAAGGAACTTGACTCAAAATATAACCGCATGCAGTGGGCTGGCGAAGAATACTTACTGGAAGAGATCATTTCCGATGCAGGCGATATACTCACCGCAAACGGAGAAACATTCCCTAAGGATGTGCTATATTGGATCGGTTATATCTACCGTTATTGGCATTACTATGCTGACGAAGATAGTGCAAAGATCTATAAGCAAGCACCAGTAGAAACCATGAAACGAAACTATCTGATGTTCCATACAATGGCACCGGAAGTCGCTATTGAGGATTTGAAAGAGATCAGCAGACAGTAATCAACCAAGGAGAATCACCAATGACTGTATCGAATGTTGGCGTAAACATCGCCGAAAAAGCAACCCTGATCTGGAACGTGGCGGATATGCTGCGTGGCCCTTTCAAGCCCCACGAATACGGCCTGGTTATTCTGCCCATGACGGTGGTCAAGCGGTTCCATGACTGTCTGCTGCCCACCCATGAAGCGGTGCTTTCCATGTACGAAAAGGTGAAGCACATGGAAGTGGTGGACGGCTTTTTGACCCGTGCATCCGGCTACCAGTTTTACAACACGTCCAAGTATGCTTTTGAGACGCTGCTGGCAGACCCGGAAAACATCGAGGCCAACTTCCGCGACTATCTCTCCGGCTTCTCTGCCAACGTGCAGGACGTGCTGGCCAAGTTTGAGTTCGATAACATCATCAAGCGTATGGTGGAGAGCAACACGCTCTATCTGGTCATCAAGGAATTCAACTCCCCCAAGGGCTATCTGGGCCCGGACAAGATTTCCGCTGTGGACTGCGGCTATGTGTTCGAAGACCTTGTTCGCCGTTTCAATGAGTCCTACGGCGAAGAAGCTGGAGCCCACTTCACCTCCCGTGACATCATCTATCTGATGACCGATATCCTGCTGGCGGATACCCGCTTCGACGGCCAGAACATTACGGTGTATGATATGGCGATGGGCACTTCCCAGATGCTTTCCTGCATGGAAGAGCGCATCCATGCGTTGGATGAGGATGCCACCGTCACCTGCTTCGGGCAGGAGTTCAACCCGTCCACCTTCGCCATTGCCAAGGCGGACATGATGATTCGCGGCGGCGACCCCAACAATATGCGATTCGGTGATACTTTGTCCGAGGACAAATTCAAGGGATATCGGTTCGACCGCATTATCTCCAACCCGCCCTTCGGCATCGACTGGAAAAGAGAGCAGAAGGCAGTTGAAGCAGAAGCAAAGCTGGGCGAAGGCGGACGTTTTGCACCCGGACTTCCCAAGATTTCCGACGGTCAGCAGCTCTTTGTCCTCAACGGTCTTGCAAAGCTTGCAGACGACGGCAAAATGGCTATCGTTCAGAACGGTTCGCCCCTGTTCTCAGGCGATGCAGGTTCGGGACCATCCGAAATCCGCCGTTACATACTGGAAAATGACTGGCTTGACGCCATCATTCAGCTTTCCACCGACCAATTTATGAACACGGGTATCAGTACATATATCTGGG
>JAZNOW010000053.1:0-8159 GCA_045589355.1 Clostridia bacterium | reverse complement strand
GACAGACATAAAGGAAAGAAAAATTTTCCCCGGAAAAGGGGAAAAAACCAGCGGAGAGAGACTATGGTCCCTCGCGGCTTTTTGTGTTAGTATAAGTTTTTTCGTATTGGATATTTGTCAGTCTTCCCAGATGAACAGTTCCTCTTCGATGCCGGCAGCGAAGGGGCCGGGCAGGGGGGCAATGCCCCGGTGGGAGCCGAAGAAGTCCCGGTCGAAGACAATGGGGGAGCCGTCGTTGTTTTCGAAGCGCTGTTCGGGCTGGAAGGCGCAGCCCAGCACGTCGCTGTGGATGGTGTTGGTTTCAAAACCGGAAAGGAGCCCATACACATTGGTTTTCAAGGTGTATTTGCCATCTTTTTCGACCAGCTCCACCTTGGCGCCGTCGGCAACGAGGTGATGCTGTTCGTGCTTCCAGGGCCTGGCGCCGTTGAGGTACACATTGCCGTCGCTCCACACGGGCAGGTGAGCGCGCTGGGGCTTATCCAGCTTCATCATGTTGGGGCGCTTCACGTCCAGGTCGAACCAGGAGATCCATTCGTCATAGGTGGGGTATTCGTCAAACTGCCAGGTGCCGCATACCCGTTCGTTTTCGCCCGGCTCGCCCCGGCGGATCTCGGAGGCGGGATCAAAGCCCTGGACGAAGATGTTGTTATAGAACCGGTCATCGCCGTGGACGAAGGTGTTGAACCCCGCCACTTCGGTGCGGTGGCGGATATGGTAGGGGGTATAGCGGTCGCCGGTGCCGCCGCCCACGAAGGTGAAGGTGCCCATCATCAGGTTGTGCACCATGGCCACGCCCTGGGTGGCAATGCGCAGGGACACCTGGGAGAGAAGGATGTTGTTGTCGATCAGGGTGGGGCCGTGGCTCACTTCCACGAAAATATCCTGGCTTTCCATGCCGCCTTCCGCCCATTCGCAGAAGGAAGGCCTCTCATTATGGTGCAGGAAGTTCTGGGAAATGCGGGTGCCCTGGGCCTGCCAGTCGCACCAGATGCCCATGGTGCAGTGGTGGATATGGTTGCGGCGCATGGTGACGTCGATGGCGGCATGCAGCTTGATGCCGGAAATTTCGGCGCCGCCCAGTTCCTGCATGTTGTTGATGTTGTGAATGTGGTTATCTTCAATGAGGGAGAACACGGCGCCCATGCGGCCTACGATGCCGGTCTGCTCGCAGTGGTGGATGTGGCAGCGGCGCACGATGTGGCTGCCCACCTTTTCCTTCAGCCAGCCGTGGTACTGCCCCCGGCAAAGGGCATCCCGTTCCATCTGGGTGGGGCTCTTCAGGTGCTTCACGGTGAAATAATGGTCGTTCTCGGGGTCGTAGTATTTGCCCAGGGAAATGCCGCAGCACTTGCTGTTGGAAATATCGCAGTCTTCAATGATCCAGCCTTTAGACCAGTGGGGGCCCACCATGCCGTCCTGGAAAGCAGCGGGAGGCGCCCAGGTGGTGGCGGCTTTTTCCACTTTGAAGCCGGAGAAGGTGATGTAGCCCTTGCCCGTTTCTTCGGGGAAGAAGCAGCGGCGGCGCACATTGATTTCAATTTTTTCTTCGTTGGGGTTCTTGTCCTGGAAGTTGCAGTAGAGCACAGTATCCTTGCCGTCCTGCATGGGGAACCACTTGTAGATGGAGTATTCCGGCTCCCAGGAGGGCTTATACACTTCGCCGGCTTTGACCTCTTCCATGGTGAGGGCTTCGTACATGGCCCGGTCGTTCAGGTAAACGCAGCCGGTGTGGCGCACGGTGGGGGCAAAGTACCAGTCCCCGTACACTTCTTCCACATAGGGGTTGAAGGAACCGAAAATCTGGTTGTTGATGCGCTTTTTCCACACGGTGCCTTCCACCTGCTCCCAGCCGGTGACGATTTCTGCGCCGGTGATGACGGCGCCCAAAGGCTCCACGGAGCGGTACACAATGCGGTTTTCTTCGGTGCCGCCGTTGAGGGGATTCACATATTCCCGGTAAATGCCGGGGTATACCAGCACTTCATCCCCGGGCCTGGCCACACGGGCAGCATCGTTGATATGGCGGAAGGGGCGTTCTTTGGTGCCGCTGCCTTCCATCCGGGCGGACTGATCCACATAATAAATCATGGCATGTTCCTCCTGAAAAGATAATTTTCAATTGTTCGCTGTCTTTATTATACGGGATAATCATCCTTTCGTAAAGGGACGAAAACAGTTGTATTTGCGCCATTTTTGTGTTAAGCTTTATGTAGAGAAATTTTCATAGGAGGAAACAGAGCATGGCTTGTTTTACTGTATATTCTCCCGATCAGCGGGTGCAGCTGCAGGTGATGGAAGAAGGCGGAAAGCTGTTTTGGCTGGCAAAGAAAGAGGACGTTTTTCTTGCCGAAAAATCGCCGCTGGGCATGGAACTGGAAGGCTGCAGCCTGAAAGATGGTTTCACCGTATTGGATGAAGTGCGCGGGTCGATCGACGAAAGCTATTCCATTGCGGCGTTCAAAAAGAAGGTTTGCCGCGACCGGGCCAACACCCTGACCCTGACCCTGAAAAACGGGGAAGGGCAGCTGACCGTGGAAGCCCGTGCTTACGACGACGGCGTGGCCCTGCGCATGAAAACGGACGGCCAGGGCGACTGCCGGGTGCTGGGGGAAAAGACCGGCTTTGCCATTCCCGAAACGGCCGGGCAGGTGTACGGCATGAAGTATGTCTTCTCCTATGAAGACCATTACCACCCCATTCCCCGGTGCGATATGGCCCAGAACAACCTGGCCTTCCCGGTGCTGGTGGAGTGCGGCAAAGGTGTATGGGCATTGTATGCAGAAGCCGCCGTCTTTGGCGATTACGGCAGCAGCACCCTCTGCGCCGAAAAAGCAGCGCTTATGACACTGCTTGTGCGTCAGGCGCCGGATCAGTTGGGCCCCACCGAAACCAGGCTGCCCCTTAGCACCCCCTGGCGCGTGGTGCTGTGCGGGGACCTGAACGATATTGCCATGTCCAACACGCTGGAAAACCTGAACCCGCCCTCCATTGTGGAGGATCCTTCCTTCATTCGCCCCGGCACTTCTGCCTGGAGCTGGATGACGGAAAATGATTCCACCAAGGACCCTGTTCGCTGTCGGGAATATGTGGATTACGCCGCGGCGATGGGCTTTGATTATTACCTGGCCGACGGCGGCTGGCCGGGCACGGTGGATATTCCGGAACTGGTGAAGTACGCCGAAGAGCGGGGCGTAAAAATCTGGATTTGGGAGAACAGCGCGGCCATTCGTTCTCCCGAAATTGCCGAAGAAAAGCTGAAGCTATGGGCGTCCTGGGGCGTGGTGGGCGTGAAGATTGACTTTTTCGAAAGCGACGGCGCGCACCGGGTGAAGCAGTACGATTACCTGGCGGAAATTGCGGCTAAATATAAGCTGATGGTGAACTTCCACGGCTGCATGAAGCCGGCAGGGGAGAGCCGCACCTGGCCCCATGTGATGACCCGGGAGGCGGTGATGGGCGGCGAATACTTGCAGAATTTCTCCACGTTCCTGCCCGGCGGCCCCGATGCGGCCCACAACTGCACCCTGCCCTTTACCCGCAATGCCATGGGCCCCATGGATTACACCCCTGTCTGTTATGACACCTACCTTACCGGCACCACCGATGCCCACCAGACGGCGTTGACCGTCATCTTTACCAGCTACATCCTGCACATCGGCGAGGGCGCGGAAAAGGTGCTCCGGCATCCCGCGCGGCCCTTCCTGTCCAAAGTGCCCGCCGCCTGGGACGAAAGCCGGGTGCTGGAGGCGTACCCGGCCAATTTCGTTACCATGGCCCGCAAGAAGGACGAAAGCTGGTACGTGGCCGGCATCTGTGCCCGCCGCGCCCGCAACAGCGAAATCGTTTTTGATTTTCTGGATGAAGGCGCAACCTACACCGCCACCCTCTACGCCGATGACCTGTCCGACGAGCGGCCCTTTGACGTGGCAGAAGGCGCATTGCCCCGGCCCGATGCGGCCATGGTTGCCTCTCTGGAAGCGATGAGCCAGCGGCCGGCCCATCATCAGCATGATATGCACCGGATGAAGATCACCACTTTCCGGGTGAAAAAGGGCGATGCCCTCACCGTGCCCATGAGCGTCAACGGCGGCTTTGCCATGATGATTGAAAAGTGAGATTCCAGGGGGACTCTGCGGGGCTTCGCCCCTGCACCCCACAAGGGGCATCGCCCCTTGACCCGGCTGCGGCCAGGGTAGTACCCTGGACCCAATTGCGGAAGTAGTTGGTTTATAGAACACGCAATTTCCCGCTGGAGAGTGAGAAATACCGGCAACACGCAGAAACACGTTTGCAAATGCCGATTGTGTCATTGCGAGTTGGGTGTGGCCCCGCCACCCCACGGGCTGGGCGGCTGAAAGCCGCCGGCCGGATGCCAAAGACATCCGGGGAAAACGAAAAAATAAGCGGAGGGAAATTTATTTTCCCTTCCGCTATTTTTATCGTTTTCAATGTGCCCGTGGGGTCTGTCTCTTCGTCCTTCAAGTATCTTGCGGACACAAGTTTGTTTTCCAATACTCCTCCATCGCAGGATGGGTGCAGGGGCAATGCTCCTGCCGGGGGGGTACAGGGGGCGAGGAGCCCCCTGCTCCGTTCAGGCCGCGCAGGCCCCTTTCCTTTCCTCAACTTTCACGCGGAAACTGCTTGTTTATTGGCTCAACCACTTCGCGGATTGGGTCATAACATCCCTGGCCTGTTCCGTTGCACAGCACAGCTTTCTGTTGCGCCGGGGACGAAAATGGGATATGATGGAGCGGAGGTGAATCGGCGATGGAGAACCGGTATATATGGCAGGTGGCGCTGCGGCAATCGGCAGCAGACCTGAATTGTGATGTGGAAGATTTGCTGGCGGGGGAGAACCGGGTGGTTTTATCGGCAGCAAACAGCGGCGCCCGGAAATATCTGCGCCTGCCCCAGGCATGTCATCTGGTGAGCTATGGCACCAACATTGTGGCGGCGGTGCGAAAGGATATAAAGCCTGCGGTGGAGAAGTACCTGCAGGGGTGCAGCGCGGCCCATGGGTTTGAAACGCCGGGCATTCATGTGCTGGACAGGCTGCTTGAGCCCTTCGGCTTGCAAACCGGCTTCATGGCGGAGTATTTCCTGCCGGATGTGGAAAAGGTGCGGGCCCTGCCCTGTACCTATGAAATGCGGCGATTGCAGCAGGCGGATTTTGCAGGCTTGTATCTGCCCCAGTGGAGCAATGCCCTCTGCGCGGACCGCAGGCACCTGGACGTGCTGGGGATGGGCGCCTATGATGGGGATATGCTGGTGGGCCTGGCTGCCTGCAGCGCCGATGGGGAAGAGATGTGGCAGATTGGCGTGGATGTGCTGCCCGGATACCGCAGGCAGGGGATCGCATCCGCCCTCACCAGCCGCCTGGCTTTGGAAATCATCAAGTGCGGCAAAGTGCCTTTCTATTCCGCTGCCTGGTGCAATGTGGCGTCCGCCCGGAACGCTGTCCGATGCGGCTTCCGCCCGGCCTGGGTGGAGCTGAGCGCCCGGGAGATTACAAGGGAATAATCCGTATACAGGAAAGGAGCATCCGACGAAAGCCGGGTGCTCCTTTGTGCTGCAGGAATCTTTATGGCGTGAAGTAATTCGTATTCCCGCTGAAATAGTGGTGCTGGGGTTTGTATTCGGCATATTCCTGGGCAAAGAGCAGGGCGGCAAACAGCAAATACATTTTCTGTTCCGCCTGGGTCAGTTCGTAATAGGTCAGGTCGCTTTCGTCGATGGCCAGGGTTTTGCAGGCAAACAGGCCGCTTTCCTTTACCATCTGTTCCAGATGAAGGCCATCCTCCACCCCGGCCATTTTGCACAGCGCCGGCAGGGTGAAGGTGAGCATCCGTTTTTTCAGGATCACAGCCATGGCTTTGCGAAAATCTTCATCCGCCAGGATTTGCAGCATTTTCCGGTTGCTTTCATTGACAAACAGGCTGTTCCAGCCCTGTTCCGGACGCTTGATGGCCATGGTGCCGATGGGCTGACGCATGTAGAGAACGCTGCCGTTGCTGCTTTCAATAACGCTGCGGGAAACGCCGTCCTTCAGCGAATGGCGCAGTTCTTCCGCCAGTTCATCCACATCCGCTTTGCTGTTGCCGCCGTAAAAGCAGCGCACAATGATGCGGCGCATCTGTTCCATGGCGGCTTCTGCGGCTTCGTCCTGGTAAATCCGTTTTTCCTCCGTTATTCTGCCATAGAGATCATCCACCGTCACGCCGAAAAAATCCGCCAGCACGGGCAGCAGCATCACATCCGGGCAGGTGGTGCCGTTTTCCCACTTGGAAATGGTTTGCGCGGTTACCCCCATGCACTCCGCCAGCTGTTCCTGGGTCATGCTGCGTTCTTTGCGAAGACGGGCAATGGTTTCGCCGATGATCGTCATTTTTTCTTCTCCTTTGCTGCTTTGTGGCTTTATTATACATCGGATTGCATCGCGATTCCATCCCTTGGATGGCGGGCAATTCGCGTTTTCGGCAAGTCATCCGCTGCTTTTTTGTACGGTTCTCGTGTGATGGTTGAGGGATAAGAGAAATACTCGTTTGCCATTCCCGGAAAGCTATGCCATAATGAAGGCAGAAGGAGGCGGTCGCATGAGAATCGGAAGCAATATTCGCACGCTGCGTCAGCGAAAGGGGTTGACCCAGGAACAGGTGTCGGCTTATTTGGGGGTGTCGTACCAAGCGGTATCCAAGTGGGAAACAGGCGCCAACACGCCGGATATTGCTCTTTTGCCCAAGATGGCAGTGTTGTTTGATGTATCGATTGACACATTGTTTTCTCTTGATACGCTGCCGGTTCAGGAAGGGGCGCTTTCCTGGGAAGATGATGATGTGATACGCATCATCCAGATGCAGGGAAGAAGAGTGATCGCTGTCACCCCCAAAGTTTCACCGGATGCACCGGCCATCGAAATCGCATTTCCGCGCAACTGCAATGACCGTACCCAGTATTTCAAGGTGGAAGTGTATGGCTCCGTCATTGCTGATGGTTCCATCAACGGGGATGTGGTTTGTCATCAGTCCATTGAATGTTCCCAGATCAACGGGGATGCCCGTGCGGACGGGAATATAAAGGTAAGCGAATTGAATGCCATGGGACGTGTTGTTTGCAACGGTATTCAGGATTGCTACCGGCTGCAGGCGGATTGTATTGAATGTGCCGGGGACATTCATGCAGTTAATCTGACTTGCAACGGGATTACATACAAAGAACAATAAGGAAAAAGACATCCTGCGGAGGAATGCAGCAATCGACAGGGTGTTTTTTATGCTTTCGGAACACAGGGGTAAAATGAAGCAACAAAAAAAGCACTTGCTTTTGCAAGTGCTTTTCTGGTGCACCATCAGGGACTCGAACCCGGGACACCCTGATTAAGAGTCAGGTGCTCTACCAACTGAGCTAATGGTGCATAGGGGGGAGCTGATTCTGGCAAGCTCCGCTCCATTTGCTGGAGCGGGTGATGGGAATCGAACCCACGTAGCCAGCTTGGAAGGCTGGAGCTCTGCCATTGAGCTACACCCGCAATTGGAGCGGTAGACGAGGCTCGGACTCGCGACCTCCACCTTGGCAAGGTGGCGCTCTACCAACTGAGCTACTACCGCAGAAAAAGGGGATTGAAGGGTGATACTGGTGCGGACGAAGAGACTTGAACTCTTACGCCTCTCGGCACCAGATCCTAAGTCTGGCGCGTCTGCCATTCCGCCACGCCCGCGGAATACCCCACAAAGGGTGGTGACCCATCGGGGACTCGAACCCCGGACACCTTGATTAAAAGTCAAGTGCTCTACCACCTGAGCTAATGGGTCAAAGTGGCTGGGGTGGCAGGGATCGAACCTACGAATGAGGGAGTCAAAGTCCCTTGCCTTACCGCTTGGCTACACCCCAACGTGATGCGCATCTGGCGCTAAAAGTGGGGTGGGTGGTGGGATTCGAACCCACGACCTCCAGAGCCACAATCTGGCGCTCTAACCAACTGAACTACACCCACCATGAGCGGATTGGCGCGCCTGAAGGGATTCGAACCCCTGACCCACGGCTTAGAAGGCCGTTGCTCTATCCAACTGAGCTACAGGCGCATTTGCCGCTGTGACAGTCATGAGTTACAGCCTGGCTACAAGCTAATCCCTGCTGACAATCACAGATTTTAGCACAAA
>JAZNOW010000052.1:0-32768 GCA_045589355.1 Clostridia bacterium | reverse complement strand
TGGAGAAAGGGAAAAACCTTTCTGTTGTCAGTGTATGCAGCAGCAGCTGCATGTGTTTTGACAGGGACACCCCTCTGTGCTATAATACCCGATTGTATACAATGTTTTGGAGGAAGCAGAGATAATGAAGAAAAAAGTGCTGATTATTCTGGCTGCAGTGCTGGCGGTGCTGGTGTTGGCAGCAGCGGTCGTGCTGTATTCTTTTCCCATCAGCTTTGGCGGTACCGGAGTGAAAAGGCCCGATGCACTGCCGGGCGATACCCTTCTGACCCGGGAACAGGTGCAGGCCGACCGGCAGCAGCTGATGGATTATGTGGAAAGCGTGCATCCCTTCTTTGTGGATGGCAGCGACCGGACGGCTTATCAGGCGGCAAAAGAAGTTTATCTTTCCGAAACGAAGGATGCCATGACGGTGGACGCTTTTATGGGCGCCAGTGCCCGGTACCTGACCGTTTTCGGGGATGGACATACCAGGCTGAATTGGCAGTACGGCGATGAAGTGGCCATCTACCACAGCTATCGGGACGGGCAGATGTATTTTGCGGATGAAGACGGCGTGACGGAATTGACCATCACCGCCGTGGATGATGTGCCCATGGAGCAGATTTATGCTACCATGGACAGCCTGTTCCCGGCGGAAAACGAGATGGCCGTAGCCAAGAATTACAACAATTATTTCACATCCTCCAACCTGCTGAAAATGGCCGGGGTGGATGTGGAAAAGGACGTGTTTACCGTGACCCTGTCCGACGGCAGCACCCGGGAATGCACCTGGTATGTGCCGGTAGATGAAGGATACTCCCTGCCGGAAGAAAACCACTGGTATATGGACGGGGATATTTTCGTGGTGCGGTTTGTGGAATGCACCGACGATGACAACCTGAAATCCATTGCCCGGGAGCTGAAGCAGGCGGTGGACGGCGGCTGCACCAAGGTGATCATCGACGCCCGGGGCAACGGGGGCGGCAGCTCCAATGCCTGTGAAAGGCTGCTGGAAGCCATGGGCATGAAAGCCCCCACCTACGGCATGCTGGTGCGATATTCACCGGCGGCAAAGGAGCAGCTGGGGTATCTGCGTTCCAGCGGTATCTTCACCATGAAGCCCAACAGCAACGCAAGGCAGAATGAAAAGGTGAAACTGGCGGTGCTGTGCGACCGGAACACCTATTCCTCCGCCACCATGCTGTGCGTATTTGTACGGGACGGCGGCCTGGGCACGCTGATTGGCGAAGCGTCCTCCAATATGCCCAATAGCTATGGCGATATCACCTTTGTTGCACTGGAAAATTCCCATTTGTCTGCTTCTGTTTCCCACAAGCGCTTTTTGCGGCCCAGCGGCGAAACGGAGGAAAGAATGGTGGTGCCGGATGTGCAGACGGAGGCAAAAGACGCGTATGAAGCGGCGGTTCAGCACCTGAACGGCCAATAACGGATACCGGAGGGATAACAATGGAAGCATTTGCCCGGGCAGAGCTTTTATGGGGCCGGGAGGCGATGGAAAAACTGCAGAACGCCCATGTGGCGGTGTTTGGCGTGGGCGGCGTTGGAGCGGCCTGTTGTGAAGCGCTGTGCCGGGGCGGCGTGGGCAAGCTGACGTTTTTTGACCCCGATGCGGTATCGGAAACCAACCTGAACCGTCAGCTGGTGGCTCTGCATTCCACCATCGGCCAGAACAAGGCGGAGGTGATGAGGCAGCGGGCGCTGGATATCAATCCCCGGGCGCAGGTGCAGGTGCATCCTGTGTTTTACAGCGCGAAAAATGCCGCGGAGTACCCTTTGGACGGGTATGATTTTGTGGTGGACTGCATTGACACGGTGGCATCCAAGCTGCTTTTGATCCAAACGGCCCACCGGCAGGGCGTGCCCATCATCAGCGCACTGGGGGCGGGAAACAAGGAAAACCCCACCCTGTTCCGGGTGGCGGATATCTATGACACCAAAGTGTGCCCGCTGGCCCGGGCTTTGCGAAGCAGGCTGAAGAAAATGGGCATCGGGCAGCATCTGTGCGTCTATTCCGAAGAAGAACCCCTGGCAACCATGGAAATGCTGGAAGAAAATGGACGTCATCTGCCGGGCAGCCTTTCTTTTGTGCCGCCGGTGATGGGCATGATCATGGCCGGCGAAGTGCTCAAAAGGCTTGCCGGAAGAGTGTAAAAACAGTCAAATATGGGCGCATAACGGACAAATGTTACAATTTGTTGACATTATGGAAAAATACTTGAATTTGTAGAAACCATTTGTTACAATGTACCATATGTTGTGTGAAAGGGGTATGCGCCATGAACGGATGGGTGTTATTTGCTTGCGCTGCATTGCTGATTGGCGCAAGCATTTTGCTGATCATTGATCGGCGCACCCGCCAGTACGAGGCCCTCCGTGTGGAGCGGATGCGGCACAGCGAAATGTATGACAGCCTTTTCCCGCTGATCGATTTTGCTCGCCGGCATGATATTGATTCCATCCGCATTGAACGGGATCATGTGTCCTTTTTCAGTGTATGTCCTCCCGGAAAAATGGGGGAATTTGTGCCTTCCCGGATGGGGTATGTGCCCATGAATGAGCAGAAAACCCTGGCCCTGGCCCAGCTGATGGCGGAAGAAATGCCGGTGCTGGCCTCCTCTGCCAGGTATCGTTTCCGCCGGTATCGGGTGATGCGGCCCAACGGTGTGGTGGACAACGCCTACGAATACACCATCCGCAGCAGTTTCAAAACCGCCCTGATGTATGAACGCAAACGGGTAAAACTCTGGTAATAAATTGAAATTTTTCGCCGCTGAAACCAGCGGTTTTTTTCTTTTGAAATTTAATAATTTTGGACAAAACATCTTGAATATTCCCTTGTTGAAAACTCAATTTTTTGCGAAAAAGTTGTGGAAGATTCCAAAGAATGCAACAATGATGTAATCACATCTTGTTTTTAATGACAAAAAAATGGCTAAAATGCCACAAAATGCAGTTTATTTCACAAAATGATGCCACTTTATGTCAAGTTGTGAAAAAGTGTGGATTTTTGACAAAAAATGATGTATACTTACAAATGGTTTACTAGGTGGAATTCTATCCTTTTTTAGGAGGGTTTTGGATATGAAAAAACAGGGCTTGCGGTTGATCACTCTGATGATGGCACTGCTGATGCTGGTGGGCATGGTGTCCCCGGCCATGGCAGAAGGGGATGTCATCCTCAACAACCTGACGGTTGATGACATCTACGGCGAATTGGGCGACACCCTCAATTACGGCGCAGTAGCCGTTGTGTGGGAAAAAAGCGCCCATGCCGAATCCAGTGCCGCTGTCGATTACCTGTTGTATTTCGACAAGGACTGCTTCGCCAACTCTGACAACACTTATGCCCACGCTTTCGGTTATGAACTGAAAGCGGATATTACTGCGCCTTCCGGTACCAGCCTTGCAGGGACGAAGTTTGCTTTGTTCACCGAAAGCAACGGCACGTACACCAAGGTGGCCGACACGGATAAGACCGTGACGGAAGCTTCCAACGAAGTGTCTGTTACCTGGGAAGTGAGCAAAGCGGACGCCAACAACCGCCTGTATGTCATGCAGTTGAAAGCTGACGGCACCCCCGTTATGGATAACACCACGAACAGCGACAACATGCTGGTGACCTATGGCCCCAGCATTACTGCGTATGCCCAGAACGATATTTATGTGGGCAAAATTGTTTTCAAATCCCAGATCAATACCTCCGACGAAATCAAAATTTTCAACCGCTACGATAATCAGCCCTCCATTACCTTCGGCCCCGATATGAAGCTGTACTACATGGAAAACAACGAGCTGCATGAACTGGATTTCAGCGACCCCACCAGAAGGTCCCCCGTTTATGTAAGCTATTTCTACCCGGCGGATAATTCGGAGCTGAGCCCCACCGACACCGAAAAACTGGAACAGCTCTATAACGGTACCCTGCCCCTGGCCATGAGCTATGCCAAGCTGGACGGCCTGACCTATGAAGACGGCCTTATTTTCCGTGAAAGCGACGGCAAGCGCCATGTGATCGATATCAAGTTTGCCTCTGAAAACGGCCGGATGGCGGACAAGATTGCCCAGGCCAAGGAATATTCCAAGCAGCTGGCCAACATGGGCGGCGGCCAGATCAACCCGGAAACCAATGGCATTGTGCCCATTGATACCGGTTCTTCCACGGTGACCGGCCCGGTGGACGAATACGGCCGCGTGGTTTCTTTGTACGACGTGGACGTGTCCGCGGACAACGACTTTGACTTCAGGGACATGGGCTATGGCTATCTGCCCGTGGCGGATAACGAATATGTGGTCGTGAACGTGATTGCCGGCAGCAAAGACGGCACCCTCAGGCTGGGCGCCAATGCCGACAATACCAAATATTCTTTCTACAAAGACGGCCAGCTGAAGCAGGACGGCGCCAGCTTTGGCGCCGGTGCGACGGACGGCACCACCTCCCAGCGCGTGATCTTCAACGTGGTTTATGCGGATGAAAACGGCATTCTGCAGCCCTTTGAAGGCACCATTCTTCCCGGTCAGGCCATCGGCGGCACCATCCTTGCCCCCGCTGCCCGCGTGGTGATGAACGAAAACTCCCATCAGGGCTCCATGATCGTGGATACCATCCGCACAACGCAGGAAATTCACCAGCGTACTTTTATCCATTCCCACCGCAGCACCTGGGTCAAGATGAACGGTGGCTACCTGAAGCTGAACAAGATTTCCGGTGAATGGGATTTTAGCAATGGCATGATGGCACCGGCGGAAGGCGATCCGCTGGCCGGTGCTGTGTTTGGCGTGTATGCCGATCAGGATTGCACCCAGCTGCTGGAAGAAATCACCACGGACAAGAATGGCGTGGCCACCTCCGGCCTGTTGGCTGCAGGTACCTATTGGGTGAAGGAAATCAAGGCGCCCAACGGCTATTCCATTTCCAATAATATGGGTGTTACCCAGGTGGTGCAGGTGACCGTTACTGCCGGCCAGACGGTTACGGTGGACGGCCCCGGTTATCAGTGGGGGTATACTACCATTGGTGACGGCAAATTCGTGAACATGAAGAGCCAGGAAATCCATTACGGTGACCTGCGCGTTGAAAAGATCATTTCCGATAACGGCAAGCCCCTGCAGGGCGTGACCTTCGGTGTTTACACCCGTCAGGGCGGCTATGGTCAGCCTTATACCTATGAGCTGGTGGGCACCATGACCACCAACCGCAACGGTGTGGCGGTGTATTATGATCTGCCGCTGGAATGGGAAATGTTTGGCCAGTTGTATCCCCATGCCTATTTTGTGAAGGAAATTTCCGCCCCCGAAGGCTATGAAATTTCCAATGGGGATTATGTGGCCGTTACGCTGATTGCCGACCAGATGGTTACTGTGGACGGTAACGGCGACAAGGACGGCAATGCCTTTGAAAATGAAATCATCCGCGGTAACATGAAGCTGACCAAGGTGTCGGCTGCGGATAACAGCGTGAAGCTGGGCGGCGCGGAATTCACCATTTATTCCGATGCCTCCTGCACCACCGAAGTGGGTGTGATGAAGACCAATCCCCAGGGCTATGCCGATTCCACCGCCATTGAGCAGGACGGCAAGCAGGGCCTGCTGCCCGGCACCTACTATGTAAAGGAAACCAAGGCCCCCGGCGGCTACCGTGCAGACGGCACGGTGTACACCGTGAAGGTGCTGCCTGACCAGACGGTGGACGTTGTGGAAGGCAACATCATCGAAAATGAAGAAGGCGTCACCATCAAGGTGGAAAAGAATTGGCAGGACAAGAACTACCAAAACCAGCGGCCCGGCAGCATCAAGGTGGGCCTGTTCCGCGGCGCTGAATCGGCTCCTTTCATGACCCAGCAGCTCAGCAACGCCAACGAATGGAAACACGAATTTACCGACCTGCCCAAATATGACGCCAACAACGAGCTGATCGTCTATACCGTGAAGGAATGGGACAACGGCAATCTGGCCCAGAACTATTTCGTTTTCACCGAAACCAAGACCGAGCCCAACGGCACGGTGAAGGTGGTGTTCACCAACAGTATCCGCAAGGTGAACATTGACGTGAAGAAGCAGTGGACGGATAACGACAGCCAGTGGGATTCCGCCAAGCCGGACCAGATTGTGTACGAACTGTACTACATCAAAAACCCCGGCAACCAGGAAGTGCAGATGGTGGATGCCACCGGCAACCCTGTCACCGCCATTGGTACCAAGAACGACAACTGGACCGCCCGTTTTGAAAACCTGCCCCTGTATGCTGCCACCGGCGAAGAACCCATCAAGTACGTGGTGAAGGAACAGGCTTCCGGCCAGTACGTGCAGACGGAAAATTCCGGCCTTGTGGACAAGGGCAACGACAGATACGAAATCACCTTCACCAACCAGGCTTTCGTCCGCATTTGGGGCCGGAAAACCTGGGAAGACAACAACAATGCCGCCAACAAGCGTCCCATGCCCGATCAGGTGAACATCGTTCTCTATCAGGCGGAAAACCAGGGCGGCACCGCCACCAAGGTGGAGCCCCAGCCTGAAATTACCTGGAAGACCACCGACGGCAATACCTGGGAATGGGAATTCAACGGCTTGCCCAAGGGCCCCTACTACACCGTGCAGGAAGAAAATGTGCCGGACGGCTATGTTGCCAATGTGCAGGGCGACGCCAACAACGGCTATAACATTACCAACACCTACAGCTCGGTGTACATCAACGTGACCAAAGCCTGGAGCGGCATCAACGAAAACACCGTGCTGCCCGCTTCCGTAACGGTACAGCTGTATGCCGGCGGCCAGAAGGTGGAGGGCAAAACCCTTACCCTGACGGCGGCAGACAACTGGCAGGGCACCTTTGAAAACCTGCCCAAGAAGGACCAGTACAACAACGATATCAACTACACCGTGAAGGAAGAGCCCGAAGTGGAAGGCTTCCGCGTTTCCGGTGAAGGCAACCAGAACAACAACTATACCATTACCAACAGTGCCATCGGCGGTTTCATCACCCTGAAGAAGGTGGATGCGGATAATCCCTCCACCGGATTGCAGGACGCTGTGTTTGGCGTGTATTCCGATCAGGCCTGCCAGAACAAAGTGACCGAAATGACCACCGATAACAACGGTAACGCCAAGTCCATCGAGCTGGCCCCCGGCACCTACTGGGTGAAGGAAGACCAGGCCCCCGCCGGCTATACCATCAATAAGACCGACGCCGTTTCCGTCACCGTTGTGAAGGACCAGACCGTCACCGCCATGGGCGATGCGGCGGACGGCGCTTTCACCAACACCGCCGGCAAGGGCAAGCTGTTTGTGAAGAAGGTGGGTACCGATTCCAACGGCAACAATCCCCAGCCGCTGGCCGGTGCCGAGTTCACCGTGTATGACGGCCAGGACAACGTAAAGGGTGTCATGGTGACCGATGCACAGGGCTATGCCGAAATCGAGCTGCCCGTGGGCAACTACCAGATCAAGGAAACCAAAGCACCCACCGGCTACCGCATTGAGGACAATGGCGGCAAGTGGCACAACATCCAGAACGTGGGCCAAAGCGTTCAGGTGTGGGGCAATTACACCTACAACGGCGAATCCGGCTGGTTCCAGAACAAGCAGGTGGCCACCGGCGGCATCAAGCTGACCAAGGTGTCCGCCCAGGACCAGAACGAAAAGCTATCTGGCGCTGTGTTCTATGTCTATTCCGACCAGAACTGCCAGAACAAGGTGGGCGAAATGACTACCGATGCCAACGGTATCGCTTCCCTTACCGGCCTGGAAGCCAACCGTCAGTATTGGGTGAAGGAATATTCCGCTCCCGAAGGCTACGAACTGAACACCCAGGTATACAATGTGTATGTCAATGCCAACAATGACGATAACTGGGTGAATAACAACAATCCCATCACCAACAACAAAAAGCAGGATAAGGGCGCCATCAGCCTGACCAAGGTGTCCGCCGAAGATGCGAACACCAAGCTGCAGGGTGCTGTGTTCGGCGTGTATTCCGACGAAAACTGCAGCCAGGAAGTGGGCCGCATGACCACCGGCCAGAACGGTGAAGCCAAGCTGGAAAACCTGATTGCCGGCAATACCTACTGGGTGAAGGAAATCCAGGCCCCCTCCAACTATCAGCTGAATCCCGAAAAGTATTCCGTCACCGTTGTGAAGGATACCACCACCTCCGTCAACAACGGCAACCCCATCACCAACGAAGTGAAGCGGGGCGCTGAATACTACTTCTTCAAGGGCACCGTGGAAAACAATGCCTTCAAGGCGTTGGAAGGTGCAGAATTCACCCTCTATTCCGATGCCGCCTGCACGCAGGTGATTACCAAGGCTACGTCCGATGCCAACGGTAGGGTCACCTTCTATGTGCCGGTGGATTATAACGGAATCGCCTACATCCGGGAAACCGTGCAGCCGGTGGGGTATGACCCCATTCCCGACGGCACCTATTCCTTCCACGCCAGCGGTACCTCTTCCAATGCGCAGAATATCGGCTATTGCTTCGGCAACCTGCTGAATCACAACTACAGCATTGAAGGCGGTTTCCTGGTCAATAACAAGCAGGTGAGCCAGACCGGCGGCTTCAAGTTCACCAAGCAGACGACGGAAGGCACTGCCCTGCCCGGCGCCGTGTTCGGTGTGTACGAAGAAGAAGCCTGCACCACCCAGCTGCATGAGCTCACTTCCGATGCAAGCGGCGTTGTAGCCCTTGCGGATCTGGAAGCGGGCAAAACCTACTATATCAAGGAAATCACCGCTCCCACTGGCTATGTGCTGGATGCGACGGTGTATTCCGTGACCATCGAAGCCAATGTGAATGACAAGCCGGTTGGCAACAACGGCGTTATTGTGAACAACAAGATTGCCGATGCCAAGGCCCGGCTGCAGGCTGGCAAGACGCTCAACGGCGCTGTGCCCGCTGCCGGCCAGTTCAGCTTCACGCTTACCGGCAATGGGGTGAACGATACCAAGCAAAACGATGCCAACGGCCTCGTTGTGTTTGATGAACTCACTTTCACTGCTGCCGGCACCTATGTTTACCAGATCACGGAACAAAAGCCCAATCCCATCCCCGCTGGCTATACCTATGATGAAAACACCTACACCGCTACGGTTAACGTGGCGCTGAATGCCCAGGGTACGGCGCTGGAAGCTTCTGTTTCCTATAATACTCCGGACGGCAATGCCCCCGTGTTCCAGAACACCTACACCGCACAAGGCTCTGTGACCTTTGCAGGCACCAAGACCCTGACGGGCAAGACGCTGGAAGCCGGCCAGTTCAGCTTCGAACTGTGCGATGCTGACGGCAATAGGCTGCAGACGGTGACCAACGATGCGGATGGCAACATCACCTTCGCGCCCATCACCTACACGCTGTCTGACGTGGCCAACAGCCCCTTCACCTACACCGTCAGCGAAGTAAGCGGCAACCTGGCCGGCGTGGACTATGACGATACCGTCTACACGGTAGAGGTGACCGTAAGCGACAACGGCAGCGGCGCGCTGGTTGTGGTACCCACTGCCAACTATAACGCCCTGGCCTTCGAGAACGAATACAAGGCAGAAGGCGAAATTGTGCTGGTCGGTACCAAGAGCATGACGGGCCGTGCGCTGGCCGCCGGTGAATTCAGCTTCGAACTGTACGATGCTGATGGCAATAAGCTGCAGACGGTGACCAACGATGCGAATGGCAACATCACCTTCGCACCCATCACCTACACGCTGTCTGACGTGGAAAGCAGCCCCTTCACCTACACTGTCAGCGAAGTAAGCGGCAACCTGCCCGGCGTAACGTATGATGCGGCGCCTGTCACGGTGAAGGTTGCCGTAACCGACGCTGGCAATGGCGAACTGAACGTGGTGAAGACCGCGGATTCTGCAGAAATTCTGTTCACCAATACCTACTCTGCGGAAGGCGAAATTGTGCTGGCCGGTACCAAGAGCCTGACGGGCCGTGCGCTGGCCGCCGGTGAATTCAGCTTCGAACTGTACGATGCTGACGGCAATAAGCTGCAGACGGTATCCAACGATGCCAACGGCGCATTTGCCTTTGCTCCCATTGAATATTCGCTGTCTGATGTGGAAAGCAGCCCCTTCACCTACACCGTGAAGGAAGTAAGCGGCAGCCTGCCCGGCGTGACCTACAGCAATGCTGTGATCAACGTGGAAGTGCAGGTAGTGGACAATGGCGGCAGTTTGAGCGCAACGCTGACGCAGAACTCTCAGCCCATTACCTTTACAAATGAATACACTGCTTCCGGCTCCGTCCAGCTGACGGCGCAGAAGGAACTGCTGGATAAGCAGCTGGAAGAAGGCATGTTCAGCTTCAAGCTGATGGATGCTGCCGGCAACGAACTGCAGACCAAGCAGAATGCTGCTGACGGTACGATTACCTTCGATGCCATCAACTATACCCAGAACGACCTGGCCTTCAGCCCCATTACCTATAAGATTCAGGAAGTGGCCGGCACAGACAGCGATATCGTCTATGATACGCATGTGGAAGAAGTGCAGGTGACCCTGACGGACAACGGCGACGGCACCATCACCGCCACGCCTGATAAGGCAGGTGCGGCAGTTAAGTTTACCAATGACTATGAAAAGTATTGCGATCTGGATCCCAGCGTAGAAAAGCGCATGGCCGGCCGTCCCTTCCAGGAGGGCGATACCTTTACTTTCGTGATCGTTGGTGAAGGCGAAGCGCCCATGCCGGAACGTACCAACGTGACCGTGACCCCCGAAGTGGGCAGCATGGTTGCCCAGGTAGACTTTGGCTTCATCCGCTATACTGAAGAAGATGTGGGCAATACCTATCGCTACACCATCACCGAAAACGGCGGTAATATTGCCGGTGTGCAGTATGATAGCACGGTATACACGCTGAGTGTTGAAGTGACCGAAGAAGGGGAACAGCTGATTGCTCTGGCCGATTATCCCACCGGCAATTCTGTAACCTTCACCAACACCTACGCGGCGGAAGGCAGCGTGGTGCTGAGCGCCAAGAAGGTGCTGACCGGCAAGCAGCTGGAAGAAGGCATGTTCACCTTCGAACTTACGGATGCCAACGACGAACTGCTGCAGACGGCCACCAATGGCGCGGATGGCAGCATCACCTTCGAAGCCATTTCCTACGATCTTGATGATCTGGAAAGCAGCCCCTTCCTCTACAAGATCCGTGAAAAGGCCGGGGATGACGAAAGCATCACCTATGCTACCAACGTAGAAACTGTCACCGTGACCCTGACGGACAACGGCGACGGTACCATCACCGCCACGGCAGACAAGACCGGCGCTCAGGTGACCTTCACCAACACTTACGCGGCAGAAGGCAGCTTCCAGCTGGTGGGTGAAAAGGTGATCAAGGGCCGTCAGTTCAAGACCGGCGATACCTTCACCTTCACCGTGGAAGCGGCAGCGGGCGTGCCCATGCCTGAAAACACTACGGTGACTGTGACGCCCGCAAGCGGCGACAGCGTGGCGATTGACTTTGGCAGCATCGCCTATACCGAAGCAGACGCCGGCAAGGAATATGTGTACACCGTGAAGGAAACCGCCGGAAACATTGCCGGCATCACCTACGATGCGGATGAACACACCGTGACCGTGAACGTGACGGACAACGGCGACGGCACCATGAAAGCCACCGCCACCTATTCCGACGGCGAAGGCCTGAAGATCACCAACGTCTACGGCGCCAAGGGCGAATGGACCCTGACCGCCGGCAAGACGGTGGACGGCCAGACCGCGACGGAAGACCAGGTGTTCGATTTCGGCCTGTACGAAAACGGCATTCTGGTGGGCGAAGTGGTGAAGAACCAGGCCGGCACCATCACCTTCCCCAAGGTGATCTACACCGAAGAGGACGCCGGTAAGGAATTCACCTACACCGTGAAGGAACTGGGCTTCAGCGGTACGGCCAGCGATACCTTCTCCTATGTATGCGATCCCACGGTGTTCACCGTGATCGTGAAGGTGGAAGATGCGGACGGCCAGCTGACCATTTCCTGGAAGACCGATGACGGAAAGACGGCCATCACCTTCGAAAACACCCGCCTGTGGAAGATTGAGCTGGAAAAGAGCGATATTCTCAATTCTGCCAACAAGCTGCCCGGCGCCGTGTATACCCTGTACAGGGATAAGGAATGCACCGATAAGTATGCCGATATCACCACCGGTGTGGGCGGCGTTGGTTTCCTGCGGGATGTGCCTGCCGGCACGTACTGGGTGAAGGAAACCAAGGCACCCGCCGGCTACAAGGTGGATCCCAACGCGTACGAAGTGCAGGTGCCCAACGGTGAAGACGTGACCAAGCCTGTGTTTGTACCCGTGCAGGACTATCCCATGGAAGGCGAACTGACGCTGGATGTGGAAAAGGTGATGACGGGCCGCGCATTCCAGGCCGGTGATACCTTCACCTTCACCATCAGTGCTGTTTCCGGCGTGCCCATGCCCGAACAGACCATGGTAACCATCAATCCCTCTTCCGGCAATACCGCCAAGGTGGACTTCGGCAAGATCGAATACACCTATGACGATGACGGAAAGACCTACGAATACACCATCAAGGAAACGGCCGGCAACATCCAGGGTGTGACCTACGATACCAAGTTCCACACCGTGCAGGTGACCATCACTGCGGATGCGGCCAATGAAAACATCATTGCCGTGCCCACCTATTCCGATGGTGAAAAGACCATCCTGACCAACGTGTACACCGCCGAAAACGAACTGCGGCTGGATGTGGAAAAGGTGATCAAGGGCCGTGCATTCCAGGCCGGCGACAGCTTCACCTTCACCGTGGAAGCTGCTGAAAACGTGCCCATGCCCGAAACCGCCGAAGTGACCATTGAACCCACTTCCGGTACCACGGCCATTGTGGACTTCGGCAAGATCACCTATTCTCAGGATGACATCGGTAACACTTACCAGTACACCGTGAAGGAAAAGGCAACGGATATTGCCGGCATCACCTGCGATACCACCGCCTACACGGTGAGCGTGGAAATTACCGATAACGGCGACGGCACCCTCACCGTAACGCCCACTTACGAAAAGGGCAACCGGGTGACCTTTACCAACAACTACAACGCTGCCGGCACCTACCAGCTGACTGCCACGAAGATCCTGGAAGGCAAGGAACTGGAAAACGGCAAGTTCACCTTCGTGCTCAAGAACGAAGCCGGCAAGGAACTGGAGACCGCCACCAACGATGCAAACGGCCTGATCTCCTTCCGCGCCATGAACTTCACCCAGAAGGATGTGGGCAGCACCTTCACCTACCTCATTTCCGAACGCATCGGCAATGAAAAGGGTTACAGCTACGACGCCACCGAATACACCGTGAAGCTGACCGTGCTGGACAACGGCGACGGCACGCTGAAGGTGGAAGCGGAAGGCATCCCGGCTGATGGCATGACCTTCACCAACTACTACAGCGCCCTGACCACGGTGTCCTTCACCAAGGTATGGCAGGGTGCGGAAGGCCCCGCCATTACGCTGACCTTGTATGCCAACGGCCAGAAGGTGGAACCGCAGCCCGCATACAAGAAGGTGGGCAACCTGTACGTGTATGAAGACTTGCAGCTCAATGACGAAAACGACAAGCCCATCGTCTATTCTGCCAAGGAAGCCTTCATGGACGGCTACATGACCATCTACGAAAATACCGGTGATCACGCCGGCGTGACCGATCAGGTAATGAACGGCGGCAAGATCATCAACCGCAGCGTGACCGGCTTCTCCGTGCAGAAGGTGTGGGAAGGCCTGGGCGAAGGCGAAGAAAAGCCGGCCATCACCCTGACCCTCTACTGCAACGGCAAGAAGGTGGATAAACCCACGCCCACGCCGGACAAGAACGGCTGGTATCACTACTACAACCTGCCCGCCACCGTGGACGGTGAAGCAGCGGTGTACTACGTACTGGAAGAAGAACTGGAAGGCTTTGCCACCAGCTACCTCTCCAGCGGCGAAGAAGTGAACCGTGCCGAAAACGGCGATACCATCGTGAACCGGAAGATTCCTCAGACCGGTGATAACAGCCACATCGGCTTGTGGCTGGCCGTCACCATGGCTGCGGCAGGCGCTATGATCGTGCTGCTGAAGAAGCGGAAGGTTCTGGGCTAAAAAAAGAAAAGGCGGTACGTCCTCAGAAGGGGACGTACCGTTTTTTTGCGGGAAAGATACAGTTTTTACACAAGGGGTTGATTGACAAAGCGGCCCCTTCGTTTTATGATGAAAACGACAGGAAACAAAAGGAAGTGCGTTTATGAAGATTGCGGAACTGCTGAAAAACGATAAGCTCTCTTTGTCTTTCGAGGTATTCCCGCCCAAGACGGAGATGGGTTTTGACAGTGTGAAAGGGGCTACGGAGGAAATTGCCCGGCTGCGCCCTGCCTTCATGAGCGTCACCTATGGCGCCGGCGGCGGCACCAGCCGTTTCACGCTGGATATTGCCAGGAACATCAAGGAACGCTATAATGTGCCCACCCTGGCCCACCTGACCTGTGTTTCCTCTACCCGGGAAACGGTGAAGGAAAAAATAGGCGCCATCCGGGAGGCGGGCATTGAAAACGTGATGGCGCTGCGGGGGGATATTCCTGCCGGCCGGGAAAATGAGGACCGCAGCAACTGGCACTACCGCTATGCTATCGACCTGATCCGGGAATTGAAAGAGGCCGACCCCGACTTTTGCATCGGTGGTGCCTGCTACCCGGAAATCCATCCCGAAAGCAGCAACCAGAAGGAAGATATCCGCAATTTGAAGGAAAAGGTGGATGCCGGGTGCGAATTTTTGACCACCCAGATGTTTTTTGACAACAACCTTCTGTATAATTTTCTCTACAAGATCCGGGAAGCAGGCATTACCGTGCCGGTGATCCCCGGGGTGATGCCCATTACCAATGCCAACCAGGTGGAAAGGGCCATGAAGCTGTCCGGTTCTTTCATGCCCCAGCGGTTCAAAAGCCTGGTGGATAAATTCGGCAGCGATCCGGCGGCCATGAAGCAGGCGGGCATTGCCTACGCCACCGACCAGATCATTGACCTGTTTGCCAACGGCATTACCAATGTGCATGTGTATTCCATGAACAAGCCGGATGTGGCGGAAAAAATCCAGAGCAATCTGTCGGATATGCTGGGGAAATGAGCATGGTGCAGGTGAAGGAATTTGGGCCGCCGCCCGTGAACGAAAAGGAAATTTTGCGCTATGCCCGGTGCTCCCGGGCGGACGAAGCCACCCTTTCCCTGATGCGGCAGTGCCTTGCGGAAGCGGAAGGAGAGCTTGTTTTCCGGGTGTGCTGGGAAACGGTGCCCTGCCATGTGGAGGGAAAGGTGTGCCGTCTGGGGGCTCTTGACGTTGCGTCCCGGGATCTGGCAAGAAATTTGCAGGGCTGCCGGGAAGCGGTGCTTTTTGCGGCTACGGTGGGCATGGGGGTGGACCGGCTGATCCGGAAATATCAGAGGCTGTCCCCGGCCAAAGCCATGATGCTGCAGGCCGTCGGGGCGGAGCGGGTGGAAAGCCTGTGCGATGCCTTCTGCGATGGGCTTGAGGAAAGCGGAAGACAATGGCGGCCCCGCTTCAGCCCGGGGTACGGCGATGTGAGCCTTGCGGTGCAGAGAGATTTTTTTGCCCTTTTGCAATGTGAAAAGCATCTGGGCATTTACCTGAACGAAAGCCTTCTGATGAGCCCGTCCAAATCGGTAACGGCGTTTGTGGGGCGGATGGAATGAGGTGGAACCAATGAATATTCTGGAATATATGAAGGAGCATCTGCTGCTTCTGGACGGCGGCATGGGCACCCTTTTGCAGGCCAAGGGGCTGAAGCCCGGGGAAATGCCGGAAAGGTGGAATCTGTCCCACCCCGATGTGATCGAAAGCATTCATCGGGCATATTATGCTGCCGGCAGCCATGTGGTATCCACCAACACCTTTGGCGCCAACTGCCTGAAGTTTGACGATGCGGAACTGGAAAAGATCGTGACGGCGGCAGTGAACATTGCCAAGGCCGCCCGGGATGGGGAAGAAAATGGCAAAGAACGTTTTGTGGCGCTGGATATCGGCCCCACGGGCAAAATGCTGCGCCCCTTTGGGGAACTTGCCTTTGAAGAGGCCGTGGATGTATTTGCCCAAACGGTACGGCTGGGCGTGCAGGCCGGTGTGGACCTGATCTTCATCGAAACCATGAACGACAGCCTGGAAACCAAGGCGGCGGTGCTGGCTGCCAAGGAAAACAGCACCCTGCCGGTGTTCGTTTCCAACGCCTATGGCGCCGACGGAAAGCTGATGACCGGGGCTTCGCCGGCGGCTATGGTGGCCATGCTGGAGGGGCTGGGGGTGGATGCCCTGGGCGCCAATTGCTCCCTGGGCCCCCGGCAATTGCGGGGCGTGATGGAAGAATTGCTGGCAAACGCCTCTGTGCCGGTGCTGCTCAAGCCCAACGCCGGCCTGCCCAAGGTGGAAAACGGGAAAACCCTGTTCGACGTGACGGTGGAGGAATTTGCCGGGGAAGTGGCTTCCCTGGCGGAAAAGGGTGTGCGGGTGATGGGCGGCTGCTGCGGCACCACGCCGGAATACATCCGTGCGCTGAATGCCTATACGTTATCCATGGCCCCGGCGCCCCTTGTAAAGAAGCAGGCGACGGTGGTGTCCTCCTACAGCCATGCGGTCACCTTTGGCAAAGCCCCGGTGCTGATCGGCGAAAGGATCAACCCCACCGGCAAAAAGCGTTTTCAGCAGGCCCTGCGGGAAGGGGATATGGCGTACCTTCTGAACGAGGGGGTGCAGCAGCAGGAAAAGGGCGTGCACATTCTGGACGTGAATGTGGGCCTGCCGGATATTGACGAAAAGAGCATGCTGCAAAGCGCTGTGCAGGAATTGCAGGCGGTGTTGGATTTGCCATTGCAGATCGATTCTGCCAATGCCGAGGCCATGGAAGCGGCGCTGCGCTGCTACAACGGCAAGGCCATGATCAATTCCGTCAACGGCAAAGCGGAAAGCATGGCGGCGGTGTTCCCGCTGGTGAAGAAATACGGCGGCGTGGTAGTAGCCCTGACGCTGGACGAAAACGGTATTCCTGAAACGAAGGCAGGCCGGGTGGCCATTGCGGAAAAAATACTGCAAACGGCTCAAAGCTATGGCATTGATAAAAAGGACATCCTGTTTGACACCCTGGCCATGACCGTCAGTGCCGATCATACCGCCGGTCTGGCCACCCTGGGGGCGCTGAAAGAAATCCGGGAGAGGCTGGGCTGCCATACCTCCCTTGGGGTTTCCAACGTGTCCTTTGGCCTGCCCTGCCGGGATGCGCTGAACGGCGTGTTCTTTGCCATGGCGTTGGAGAACGGGCTCTCTGCCGCCATCATGAACCCTCATTCCGCCGAAATGATGAAAACGTACCATGCCTATCTGGCCCTGAAGGGGCTGGACGAAAACTGCGCCGGGTACATTCAGGCAGCCGCTGGCTTTGGCACGCTCCAGCAGGCCGCTCCTGCTTTGCAGCAGCAGGAGGCTGGCGGCAGCGAACTGCAGCGGGCGGTAATGAAGGGCATGCAGGAGCAGGCAGCGGCCTGTACCCGGGCATTGCTTGCCTCCGTACCCGGGCTGGAAATTGTGAACGGAGAAATCATCCCTGCCCTGAACAAGGTGGGGGAAGGGTTTGAAAAGAAAACGGTGTACCTGCCCCAGCTGCTCATGAGCGCCGAAGCGGCCAAGGCAGCCTTTGAAGTGATCAAGGAAAGCCTGACCGGGGATGGGGCTGCGGAAAAGGGCCCGGTGGTGCTGGCCACGGTGGCAGGAGATATTCACGATATTGGCAAGAACATTGTGCGGCTGCTAATGGAAAACTATGGTTTCCGGGTGCTGGACCTGGGCAAGGACGTAAAACCCCGGACCGTGCTGGAAACGGTATTGCAGCAGAAAGCGCCCATTGTGGGGCTTTCCGCCCTGATGACCACCACCGTACCGGCCATGGAGGAAACCATTGGCCTTCTGAAGAAAGAAGCGCCTTTTTGCAAAATCATGGTGGGCGGCGCCGTGCTGACCCAGGAATATGCGGACAGGATCGGCGCGGATCATTACTGCCTAGACGCCATGGAAGGCGTGCGTTACGCAGAAAGCGTGATTTAATACAAAAAACGCAATAAAGAACCGGGGGAGAAAAAATTCTCCTCCGGTTTTTTGTATGCTGCATTGTACGGCGTCCTGCGCCAGGGCAGCATCTTTCAAATACAGGTAGCAGATGCGCAGCAGGCTGTCGCCGTATTGATTCATCAGCTGTTCCAGATGCATTTCCTTTTGCGCATCCGGATGGCTTTGCATGCTCATGTTCTGATCGCCTCCTTCACTTGAATCGACGATGAATGGATGGGATTTTTCCAATGGTTTCGCTGTTTTTTTGAAAAACCTGTAAAAGGTCCGTTTCTTCTTTGTTTTTTTGCGGCATTGCATGGTGAAGCATCGCCCGGCATAGGATGTGCCGGGAGGGATGGGCGTGAAGGAACAGAGCCTGAAAAAACAAACGGCCGTGATGACGGCGTGCAATGTGCTGATCCGGGGGCTGGGGTTTGTGCTGCGGCTGATCACGTCCCGGTTGCTGGGGACGGAGGCACTGGGGGTGATGGAGCTGGCCGGCCAGGCCCACATGCTGGCGCTTACGCCGGCTGCGGCAGGGCTGCCCACGGTGGTGAGCCGGCTGGTGGCCAGCCACAAAAACCCGGAAGGGGTGCTGCAGGCGGCACGGCGGATGGCGGTGCGGCTGGGCATATTGATGGGCGGCGGGCTGCTTTTGCTGGCGCCATGGATTGCCAAGGCGATGGGGGAGGAAAGAATGCTGCCTTCCCTGCTTCTGTATGGGCCTTGTGTGCTGCTGATCGGCCTCTCCGGGGTGTACCGGGGGTACAGCCTGGGCCGGGGCAATGCCTGGCCGCCTGCCTTGTGCGAACTGGCGGAGCAGCTGGTGCGGATTGCTTGTGTGGCAGGGCTTGCCTTTCTCATTCCCCGGCTGACGGTGGCCTGGCGTGCGGCGGTGCCGGCTTTTGCTACGGTGCTGGGCGAGGGGGTAGGGCTGTGGGTGATGCTGAAATGGTGGGGAAAATGGAAACGAGAGCCTGTGCAGCCTTTGCGCATTTCCCTGTTCCGGCAGGCGCTGCCCATCACCCTGAACCGGCTGAGCCACACCCTGCTGCGCACGTTATGCAGTGTGCTGGTGCCGATGCGGCTGTGCGCCGGCGGGCTTTCCCATTCGGAGGCCATCAGCCGGATGGGGATGCTCAGCGGCATGGTGATGCCCCTGATTTTCCTGCCCGGTATGTTTTCCGGGGCGCTGGGCACGGTGAGCACGCCGGCGGTGGCCGGGTGCCGCTGCAGCCGCAGAAGGAACCGGCTGGCTGGACGGCTGCTGGCGTTGTCGGCGCTGGTGGGCTGCGGGTGTGCAGCGCTTTTGTATGCAATGGCGCCGCTGATCGGGGAAAAGGTGTATGCGCTGCCGGAAGTGGGGCCGCTTTTGCGGTTCATGACCCCCCTTGCGGTTCTTTTGCCGGTGCAGCAGGTATTGAGCGGCATTATGGCCGGCCTGGGCTTGCAGAAGAACAGCTTTTTTGCCTCCCTGGTGGGGGCGGCGGTGACATTGCTGCTTACCTGGCTGTGGACGGAGGGAATGGGCATCTGGGGGGCCGGCTATGCCAACATGATCGGCCATGTGGTAACGCTTGTGGGCTGCGTTCTTTCCTTTATGCTGAACAATAAAACAGCTGCCGAAGCAGCTGATTGATGGCGGTTTATTTTTTCAGCAGCGCCTGTACTTCCGCCAGTGTGGGCGGGTTCAGGGGCAGGGGGAAGCGGCTGATAGCCACGCCGGAGCAGGCCGCGGCAAAGCGTACGGTTTCCTCGTCTGTCATGCCGTGGAGCAGGGCATAGATGCAGCCGGCTTTGTAGGTATCGCCGGCGCCCAGGGTGCTGCGCACATCCACCTGGAAGGCGGGCATGTGCTGCATCTTTTGCCCCTTGCGCCCGTAGTACATGCCGTGTTCACCGGCGGTGATGATCACCAGGCCTTCGGTGTTTTCGGTGAGCAGAGCATACACTTCTTTCAGTGTGTGGCCCTTGTAGTCGCCGTCGGTGCATTCGTGGGACAGCACATTGATGGCGGAATGCTGATGCAGGTAGCTGTCGTGGCGGCAGTCGATGGTCACATAGGGCTTCTGGTGCTTCACGCAAAGCTCCGCCACCTGCCGGGTTTCCTCGCCAAAGTAGGGATCGATGCCCACCACTTTGCAATCCATGATATCCTGCTCCTTGGGTGCGTTCCACCGTTTGATGCCGGTTTCGTACAGATGCTGGAAGCGGCCCAGGGGCGTGCGGTACGCGCCGGCGATCAGCACATGGTCCACCAGTCCCTCCCACTCGGGATCAAAGTACAGGGAAGAAAGATCCACGCTCTTGTCTGCGTAGAAGGAGCGGATCAGCGCTGCCGGTTCTGTGCCGATGTGGGTGCCGTCCATTTTCACCTGTACGCCCAGGGAGGAAAGCACCGTGGCGGCGGTGCCGGTTTCGCCGCCGGGCAGGAAGTAGCGCTCGTTGATCTCGCTGTAGGAGTCCGGCTTGGGGAAATCCCCCCGAAGCAGGAAGGAATGGGTGCCCAGCACCTGGCCGTGGAGATAGACTTCGCTTTTCATGGAAAAACCTCCTGAACGTTTATATTCACAGGGATATTCCTGCAATGGACGATGTGCGGACGAGCGCTTCCCGGCACCAGGAATACAGCAGGGCAAAGGCTTCCTCAAAGTCAAAAGACATACCGGAACCAAGTGAAATGGAAACCTCCAGAACTTGCCTGTCCTTCCCGGAAAGAGCTGCCAGCAATTCCTTTTTGGTACCAACGAAACTGCCGGTTTCAAGGAAGTACAGATCCTGCAGGATGAAGAAAACCTGCCTGTATGTTCCGGGCAGAGCCTCCGTATTCATTTCCGGATCGGCATGGATGGAACGATGGCATATTTCGTGGTACAGATTGCCAAGGCTCAGCTTCACAAAAGCGACCACATCCTGCCTGGTATATGCCGGAACAAGATTGGCCAGCGTACCGTAATAATCCTTTGTACTATGCAGCAGATGACAAATCTCCAGCGGATTCCAGTGCAGCAATTCCTCCTTGCCGCAGATGAAGCCGCAGGATTTATGAGCATCCGGCAGGGCGGCGATTGCCCGGCGGTATGCATCCATATCCGCAACGGTCATGGCGTCAATAACCACCATGATATCGATGTCGCTGTTTTCGGTGGCTTCGTTTCGCAGGTAGCTGCCCTGGAGGCCAACATAGAGCAGTCGGTCGCCGAGTATTGGCTTCAAGCGTACAAGCAGTGACGAAATATATTGATCAGGCTGAAACATAGTATACCTTTCTTCCAATTGGATTACTGCGCCGCATGCATGGCGATAAAATGCCGCACAAAGGCTTCCATGCGCGCAAAGACCTCCTTCTGCCTATCCGGCTCGCGATCGCACAGGTGAACCAGGGCGGAAATGGGCGCGGTGAAGCTGAAAGCCAGCATGGCCGGGTCCCCCTTTTTCAGCAGTCCCTTTTCCATCATGCCTTCAAATACTTTGGTATAAATGCTGGCTGTGCCCTCCAGAAAATGCTTGGTGGCCAGCTTGCGCACCCGCTCGTCGTGGAACTGCCCGGTGAGGAGCAGCTTTCGGGTGAGAATGATCTGGGGGTCATATACCGTAAAGCGGATCATGCCCATGACGGTCTGCACAAATTCTTCCCAGCTATCCGGCACTTTGGGCAGGTTGTCCATGGAGCCGAAACGCTGGGCATAATAGGCTTCCATCTTGTCCAACAGGGCATGCCAGATCGCTTCCTTGCTTTCGTAGTGCTTGTACAGGGCCGATTTGCTCAGGTTCAGCCGGGCTGCCAGATCGCGGAGGTTGGCGCCCTTGTAGCCATGCTCGGCAAACATCACCAGCGCTTCGTTGAGGATGCGGTCTTTTGTTGATATTTCCATGTTGTCCTCCAAATAAATGAAAGAAGGTGACCAAGCGATCACCTTAATTGTAGTGACCAACTGGTCACTTGTCAAGATGAAATTGTTTGACGGTGAAGGAAAATCAGCCGGCAATGGTGTAACCGTTTTGCCGGAGCACGGAAAGGGCATCCTGAAAACGCTCTTTTTTCACCAGCACGTAATCGGTATCATAGGTGGAAAGGGCAAAGATGCTGATGCCCTTCTCTGCCAGCAGGCCGGTGATTCCGGCAAGAATGCCTACCAGGGAAAAATCCAGCGCGCCGGCAATGTAAAACCCCCGCCAGCCGTCTTCCCGGCGAAGGGTGCGTTCCGGCACGTCCGCTGTTTTGCACACCAGCGAGATTTCCTTTTCCGTTCTGCCGATGAAGAAAAAATCCTGCTGCAGGTTCAACTGTTGCACATTTTCCACCTGGCAGACGGTGAGATCAAAATCCAGTAGGTTCAGCTGCATGGTATCCTCCAAAGTGTAAACGCCTGAACGGATGTGTTCAGGCGTTCGTTTAGCTGAAGCGCTGTTCCAGCTCTTCGTATTTCTGATAGGTGATGAGGGCGTCACGGTCGGTATTTTCCAGCTGCACCACATAGGTCCACCGGCCGTAAGGGGTGATGTTGCGGATACGGCGCAGGTTGATAATGTAGCTCTTGTGGCAGCGGAAGAAGGTATCGGGGTCCAGCCGGGCCTCCGTTTCGCTGAGGCTTTCGGAGAGAACGTAACGCTGGCCGTCATCGGTGTAGATAACGGTGGAGCGCTCTTCCCGCTGCACCAGAAGGATGTTCTGCTGGTCAATGAAGGCCACGCCGTCCTTATGCTTGAGCATCAGCCGTCCCTGCACCTGGCGGATCTCCGCCGGCCTTGGCACTGCCTTGGGGGCGGAAGGCTGGCGGGTGCTGCGGATGCGGTCCAGCGTTTGCTCCAGCCGTTCCAGGTTAAAGGGCTTCACCAGGTAGTCAAAGGCGTACACCTCAAAGGCTTCCTGGCGGTATTCCTCATGGGCGGTGGCGAAGATGATGATGGCAGCGGGGTTCATATCCTGAATGGCCCGGGCGCAGTCGATGCCGTTGCGGTGGGGCATATCCACATCCATGAACACCACCTGAGGGTGCAGTTCCTGGAAGCGGGCAATGGCTTCTTCGCCGTTAACGGCTTCACCGATGAGGGTGAAGCCATCTGTTTTTTCAATTTTTTTGCGCAGGATCAGGCGCATGCCCGGCTCATCATCGCAGATCAGCACGGTAAAATTGTTCTCTGTCATCTGTTCCTCCCGGCAAAGCGCTGAGCGGGACGGGCCATGATTTCGCTGAAGATGATGCCGCGCATCATTTCCTGGGCCTGTTCTCTGGTCATGCCGGAGGGTTCAGTTTCTTCCACCTGAAGGGTTTCTTCATCCAGCATGAATTCGTGACAGGGATCCACCCCTTCGACACCGATCACCGCTTTGGCAGGCTGATGGTTTTCCAGCGTTTTTATTCCCTTCGCGGCAGGCTCCTTGGGCAGCATATAATCGTGGCAGGGATCCTTGCCCTCCTGGCCCATGAAGGGCCGGGCAGGTTTTTCCTCGTCAAACCAGGCGGACATAGCCGGCACAGCCGTCTTTTCTTCCGAATAGGTGGTTACGGCAGGCTGGGTGTTCTGGGCGGCGCTGCGCTCCTGGGCCAGCTGCTTCCGGGCGGCTGTGGTTTGCTTTTTCTTGTTGTTTTTGATGACAGCGGAGACGATGGACAGAATGATGGCGATCAATACTACCGGAAATTCTTCCATGCTTTTTCTCCTTTCTTGTCTGGGTGAAATGAGGGGCGGCAGACGGGCCGCCGCCCCGGGGATACGGAATTACTTTTTCTGGTCCAGGGGCTTCTGGGTTTCAGCGGCAGGGGCAGCAGCCTTGGCAATGCCATTGCGCATTTCGGTATCGGCCACGGTGTTCTGCATCTGGTAGTAGTCCATCACGCCCAGCTTGCCTTCCTTGAGGGCGGCGGCCATGGCCAGGGGTACCTGAGCCTCGGCTTCCACAACCTTGGCGCGCATTTCCTGCACGGCAGCCTTCATTTCCTGTTCGTGGGCAACAGCCATGGCGCGGCGTTCTTCGGCCTTGGCCTGGGCAATGCGGCGGTCGGCTTCGGCCTGGTCCATCTGCAGCTGAGCGCCGATGTTGCGGCCAACGTCCACGTCGGCGATATCAATGGAGAGAATTTCGTAAGCAGTGCCCTTGTCCAGGCCCTTGTTGAGAACGGTCTGGCTGATGAGGTCGGGGTTTTCCAGCACGGCCTTATGGGTGGTGGAAGAACCGATGGTGGTTACGATGCCTTCGCCAACGCGGGCCATGATGGTTTCTTCACCGGCACCGCCAACCAGGCGTTCGATGTTGGTACGCACGGTGATGCGGGCCTTGGCGCGCAGTTCGATACCGTTCTGGGCGATGGCGGCCACAGGGGGCGTTTCGATCACCTTGGGCAGAACGCTCATCTGCACGGCGTTGAACACGTCACGGCCGGCCAGGTCGATGGCGCAGGCGGTGGTGAAGGACAGGCTGATCTGGGCTTGCTTGGCGGAGATGAGCGCGTTGATCACCTTTTCGATGTTACCGCCGGCCAGCAGGTGGGTTTCCAGCATATCGGTGGTGATATCCAGGCCGGCTTTGCGGGCCTTGATGTAGGCATTGACCACCTTCTGGGGAGAGATGCGGCGGAAGCGCATACCGATGAGGCTGATGATTTTTACATGTGCGCCGGAAGCACGGGCGTTGATCCACAGGCCCAGGGGCACATAGCGGAAGAAGATGGCGATCATCAGGATGGCCACGGCGATGAGAATGACAGCGACAAATTCCATTTGTAGTTCCTCCCTCTTTTTGTAAAAAGCTTATGCTTTCAGTTCACGAACGATGATGCGGTTGCCTTCAATGCGGTGCACTTTCACGGGTACGTCCTTGCCCAGGTAAGCACATTCGGAAAGCACTTCCAGGCGCACGCCGTCAAATTCAGCCATACCCACGGGGCTGAGCACGGAGGTGGTAACGCCTTCCTGGCCCAGCAGGGCGGACAATTCTTCGTTTTCGGCGGCGGGGGTTTCATCCTTGAGGATGAGGGCAGAGCGGCTGATGCGGCCGTGGGATGCGGACTTGATGGAGATGGAGACCGCGATGCCCGCCAAGGCCAGGGCGATCAGCGCCACCGACAGGCCGGCAGCCATACCGTAGTTGTTCCAGGTGATCACCACGCCCACCACCAGCAGCAGAATGCCGGAGAGGCCGGGAAGACCAAAGCCCGGAACGAACACTTCCACCACCAGCAGTGCCACGCCTGCCACAAGGCAGATAATCAGCGGCAGATTGGTGAGAATAAAGGCCAATACGTCTTGCATGTTTTTCTCCTTTCCGGGTTAGTTGACGCTGTCAGCATAACACAGAAAAAGAAAGATGAAAATAGGTTTTGCTCCAAAACATCATTTGGCAGCCTCAATTGTCATTATGTTTCCAGCAGCGCTTCCTTCAGGCCCAGCACGTCCCCCTGATAGACGGGCAGCAGGGCCCGGCGGTAGATGATGGAAGCGGGATGGTACAGGGCGTACAGGGGGATGGAAGCTTTGCTTTCCATGAAGGTACCGTGGCAATCGCCGATGGTGATCTTGGGGTTCACCAACGCTTTGAGGGGCACATTGCCAAGGGTCACCAGCACCTTTGGCTGCACGATGGAAATCTCCTTCATCAGCCAGGGGGTGAACAGGGCCAACTCTTCCTTATTGGGGGCGCGGTTGCGGGTGCGGCCGGTGGGGCCCACCTCCGTGGGGCGGATTTTGACCACGTTGGAGATGAAAATCTCTTCCCGCTTCATTTCCATCAGGGACAGAAACTCGTCCAGGTTTTTGCCCGCCTTGCCCACAAAGGGCCGCCGCTTGATCACTTCCGTTTCCCCGGGTGCTTCCCCGATCAGCATCAGCTTCGGGCTCTTTTCGTTGCCTTCCCCCAATACCAGGGGCTTGTCTTCCCCCGGCCACAGAGGCTGGAAAAACTTTTGCAGTTCTGCATAAAGCGCCTGTAACTGTGTCATGGTTTCATTACTCCTTTAAGCCCAGTTCCTTCATTTTGGCCTGAACGGCCTGCAGGTCATGCCAGGCGTCCCGCTTTTTGCTTTCATCCCGCAAGAGCGCCGCCGGATGGTAGGTGGGCATAAAGAATACGCCCTTCTTTTCCACCCAGATGCCCCGGTCCCTGGTGATGCGGACATGGTCTCCCAGGATGTATCTGGCCGCCGTGGCCCCCAGCAGCACAATGATCTTTGGCTTCACCATGGCCACCTGATACCGAAGGAACGGCATGCAGGCAGCGGCTTCCTCCGGGAAGGGAGCCCGGTTCTGGGGTGGGCGGCATTTGACGATGTTGCAGATGAACACATCTTCCCTTGTCAGGCCGATGGCGGCAAGCATTTTGGTGAGCAATTGCCCGGCCCTTCCCACAAAAGCCAGCCCCTGCAGATCTTCATCCGCGCCGGGGCCTTCGCCGATGAACATGATGGAAGCATCCGCTTTTCCCTGCCCCGGTACTTTGTTGTGAATATGGCGGCACAATTCACATTTTTCGCAGGCAGCAATCTGTTCATGCATCAGATTCCAGGAAATTTCCACCGGGATGCCTCCTTTGCAAAAATGCGCTGAAAATCAGCGCATACGGATGTTCGGGTTCTTTTCTTTCAGGAAAGCGATCAATTCGTCCGCCGTGCCGCCCTCCACCCTTGTTTTATCCAGCAGCCAGTACATATCCATCGGCATCCAGAGAATCAGGTAGCGGCGCGTTTTGGTGACATTAGTGACATGATCATAGCCGAAATGGATGCAGTTTTCCGGCTGGAGGCTGGTTTCCAGGGTGAAATGCCGGGGGAAAAACTGCAGGGTGACGTCCATGTTTTCCTGGCCGGACAGAACAAGCCGGCTTGTTTGCCTGCGGATGCCAAGCAGCAGATACACCGGATTGTACAGCAGGAAAAAGGCGGCGCCAAGGAACAAAAGGATGGCCGCGAGAACGGAAAGGGTGGTGCCTGGCCCCACCAGCATCAGCCCGCCGGCCAGCAGGACAAGGCCTGCAAGCGGCCGGATGAGCCAGACAGCCCCCCGGGCAGCGGCGCAATTGGCTTGTGCCAGTGCCTGGCGGGCGTACAGGCAGCGGCCGGAAAAAACAGGCGTCATTTGTGCTTCGTTCATGGGAAAACCTCGTATGGTTTACTGGAAATGGGTGCGCAGCGTGGCGAAGGTGGAGGAAATATCCTTGCCCAGCCAGGAGATGAGGCTCATCAGAAGGGCGATCAGCAAAAGAATGCACACCACCCCGGCCACCACGCCCAAAAACTCCATCACGCCGGCGGCTACCTTATAGCGGTCCTGTTTGTCTTCTTTCTCCCATTGCTTGCGCAGATGGTAGGGGGTCTGGTCGTTATACATGAAGAATTCTCCTTACACATAGTCCATCCAGGGGGATACCTCATCCTGCCGGCCGGTCAGCGCCCCTTCTGCCTGCAGCCCGGGAAAACCCTGCTGGCGCAACGCTTCGTACAGCACGATGGCCACGGAGTTGGAAAGGTTTAAGGAACGGGCTTCCTTCCGCATGGGGATGCGGATGCACCGGTCATACACCCGGGAAAGCAGGCTTTCGGGCAGCCCTTTGGTTTCGCAGCCGAACACAACAAAATCCTCTTCCTGATAGGCGGCTTCGTGGTAGGCACGGGGGGCTTTGGTGCTGGCGAAATGGAAGCGGGCATCGGGGTATTTTTCCATCAGCGCTTCAAAGCTGGGCAATACCTGCATATCCACCAGGTGGAAATAATCCAGCCCGGCGCGCTTTAAGTACTTGTCGGAAATTTCAAACCCCAAGGGCTCAATGAGGATGAGATGGGCGCCGGTAGCCGCGCAGGTGCGGGCGATATTGCCCGTGTTCTGGGGGATCTCCGGCTGATATAGAACGATGTACATGCGAAAAATCTTCCTTCTGTTACAGGGTCACGCCGCTTTTGAAAATGGCAATTTCCCGGTAGCCCCTCTTTTCGGCGGTGGTTTCTTCACCGTTTGCGATGGAAAGGATGCGGGAAAACAGCATTTCTCCCGCCGTTTGCATATCGGTGCCGGCAAGCAGCACACCTGCGTTGAAATCGATCCAGTCCTTCTTCTTTTCGGAAAGGGCGGTGTTGGTGGCCACCTTCATGGTGGGGGCAGGGCCGCCAAGGGGAGTGCCCCGGCCGGTGGTGAACAGGATCAGCTGGGCGCCGGCGGCGGTGAGGGCGGTAACGGCGCAGATGTCGTTGCCGGGGCCCCATACCAGGTTCAGGCCGGGCTTTGCTTCGGGGGTGGCGTAAGGCAGCACATGCTCCACCGTGGCCAGGCCCCCCTTCTGGGTGCAGCCCAGGCTCTTTTCTTCCAGGGTGGTGATGCCGCCGGCCTTATTGCCGGGGGAGGGGTTTTCGTACACGGGCATGCCGTTCTTTTCGTAATAGGCTTTGAAGCCGTTCACCAGGTCGCAGGTCATTTTAAATACCTGTTCATCGCGGCAGCGGGCCATCAGCAGATGTTCGGCGCCGAACATTTCCGGCACTTCGGTGAGCAGCGCCGTACCGCCGGCCGCGCACAGCCTGTCGGAAATGACGCCCAGCAGGGGATTGGCGGTGATGCCGGAAAAGCCGTCGCTTCCGCCGCACTTGAGGCCGATGACCAGCTTGCTGACCGGCAGCTGCACCCGCTCGTCCTTTGCGGTGACGGCTTTCAGCTCCTTTATGATCTTTTCCGCTTCCGCTTCTTCGTCTTCCACGTCCTGGCACACCAGGAAGCGGATGCGTTCTTCATCCACTTCGCCTAAAGCTTCCCGGAAGGCCTGCATGGTGTTGTTTTCACAGCCCAGGCCCAATACCAGCACGCCGCCTGAGTTGGGATGCCGGCACAGGGAAAGCAGCAGCTGTTTGGTGCGGTCATGGTCTTCCCCCAGCTGGCTGCAGCCATAAGGGTGGGTGAAGGCATAGACGGGGGTGCCGCCTTCTTTGTTGGCGCTTTCCGCAATGCGGGTGGCGGTGCGGTTCACACAGCCAACCAGGGGCAATACCCAGATTTCGTTGCGGATGCCGGCCTTGCCGTCTTTGCGAAGATAGCCCATAAAGCTGCCTTCAAAGGGCTTGGCGGTATAGGGGGCGGCGGGGGTGTATTCGTATTCCATTTCGCCGCCCAGCGCCGTTTTCAGGTTATGGCTGTGCACCCACTGGCCGGCCCGGATATCGCAGGTGGCCCGGCCGATGGGGTTGCCGTATTTGATGATTTTTTCACCGGCTTTGATGTCCGTCAGGGCAATCTTGTGCCCGGCCGGGATTTCTTCCCGGGCCTGATAGAGCACGCCCACGTTATCCAAAGGATGAAGCTGCAAATAATCCTGCATCATGTTTTTATTTCTCCCAGGTTTTTTTCATGGCGGCACGCAGGCCCAGAAGCTGCATATCCCGCAGCTGATTGGTGACCATTTCTTCCAGGCCCTCAATGGCCCGCAGATCCTGGCCCCACATTTCCTGATCGGACAGGGCGGCATAGCTGAGGCTTTCGGCGGGCATATCGCAGGAAAGCTTCGAGAAGGCGGAAAGCACATATTCGTCATCCCGTACGGGGTAGGGCTTGCCGTCCCGCAAAGCTTCGTAGGTGCCGTCGGCATTGCGGTGGGCACCGGCGTAGAACATGATCAGGGCGGACAGGCCAAAGCACAGGCAGGGAGGCACTTTCCCTTCCTTGGCAATGTAATCTTTCAGCGTGGGCAGCACACGGGCCATCCACTTGGAAACGGAGTTGAGGGCGATGGAGAGCAGCTCATGCCGGTTGAAGGGGTTTTCAAAGCGGCGGCATACGGCCATGGCGAAGCTTTCCACTTCTTCCCTGGGCAGGGGCACGTTGGGCATGATTTCGTCCAGCAGCGCATGGCCCAGGAAAGCGCGCACGTCTTCATCCGCCATGCATTCGCCCACCGTATCCAGCCCGGCCATGTAGGCGGCCAGCACCATGGTGGTGTGGGCGCCGTTGAGCATGCGGACTTTACGCAGCTTGTAGGGCTTTACGTTATCGGTGAAAATGACGGGGTTCATTTTATCAAGCGGCAGCTCTTCCTTCACGCATGCAGGCCCTTCAATGACCCACAGGCCAAAGGGCTCGGCGGTAACCAGCTGCTGGTCTTCATAGCCGATCTCGTCAAAAATGCCGGGCACTTCGCTGCGGGGGAAGCCGGTGACGATGCGGTCCACCAAGGTGGAACAGAAGATATTTTCTTTTTCGATCCAGCGGATGAACGCATCCCCCAGGTTCCACTGGGCTGCGGTTTTCAAAACGGCTTCCTTCAGGAAATAGCCGTTATCGTCGATCAGTTCGCAGGGGAGGAGAATAAAGCCCTTTTTGCCCAGCAGGAAACGCTGGTGCATCAGCCTTGTCAGCTTGCCGGGGAAGGAAGCCTGGGGGGTGTCGTCGTACTGATCCTTTCCGGTGTAGACGATGCCGGCTTCGGTGGTGTTGGAGACAATGAAGCGCAGATCGTCGTTTTCCGCCAGGGCCAGGTATTTGTCAAACTCCTGATAGATTTTTACGGAGTCGATGACGCTGCCCACGATGCGGGTCTTTTTCACGTCGCCTGTTTCTTCCCGGCCCCGGAGCATGACGGTGTAGAGGTGGTCCTGCTCCCGGAGCATATCCACCATGCCCCTTTCCAGCGGCTGGGCAATGCACACGCCCACGTCGGCGTTTTCCAAGTTATTCAGGTTATCGATCATTTCATCCACGAAGGCACGCAGAAAATTGCCTTCGCCAAACTGGAGCACCCGGATTTTTTGGGGACGGCTTACATTTTTTGCCCATTGAGAAGAAAGACGATCCATATTTTTGTCCTCCAAACAACAAAAATTTTCCTACAATAATTATACTCCAATCCGCCCTTTGTGTAAATGGGGAAATGCCCTTGCGGCTGTACAAAAAGTGTGCTATACTCATAGCAAATTCAGGGAATGGAGGGAATGAACGTGGAAAAAACACCTGTGCTTTTGTCCGTCAGCGGATGGAGCCAGAGTCAGTATGACGAAGAAGCCGATCCTGTGCGGCTGCTCACCACGGGCACCCTTCAGGGCCGGGAGGACGCCTGGCAGATCGACTATACCGAAACCCAGCCCGACAGCAGCGCTTCCCATCAGGTGGTGGTGAAGATGCATAAGGGCGTGGTGACCATGGAACGGGACGGGGAGTATGCCACCAGCATGGTGTTTGAAAAAGGCCGCCGCTTTGAGGGCAGCTACCACACCCCCTACGGTGCCCTGGACATGGGCATTTTTGCCACACAGGTGAAATACACCGTGGATGAACAGCAGACGGGGGAAGTGAACCTGAAATACCAGCTGGATCTGCAGGGGCAGTTTGCTGCCACCCATGAACTGCGCATCCGCTTTTGCCCCTCTCAGAAAGCATGAACGTCTGCGAAGCGTGGAAAAACGAAATCAAGGCCCTGGTTCCCTGCGGGTTTGTGAAAATCAGCAGGGATGGGGCTTTTTTGTTCGTCAGCGATTATCCCAAGCGTGTGGAGAACCCTTTTTCCGTGCATGAAACGCTGACGGAAGCCGGCTTTTGCGTAACGGTGGAAAAGGGCATGGCTTACCTGGACGGAAGCGAACAAAGGTACAGGGCGGCGGAAGAAAGTGTGCCCCTGCCCCCGTTGCCTCCCATGACGGAAAAGAATATGCGTCTGATGCATGCGGCCCGGCTGCTTTTGCAGGAGGAAGAAAGCGGGGAAGACAGGCCCCTTTTCCTGATCCGGCATGTGCTGCGCTGCTGCGCGCTGAAGGATGAAAAAGGGCTGGAGCGCCTGCACGGGATGATTGCCCAAAGAAAAAGAAAAAAAAAGCCCCTGTCGCCCTTGGCGGGGAAAGCGCTGCTTGCCTACATTTCGGAACAAGAAGGAGGATGCACATGCTGATCACCTATCACGGCCATGCGGAATTTATGATCGAGCTTCAGGACGGCTTCCGCATCATCACCGATCCTTACGATGCCCATGTGGGCTATGAAATGAAAGAACACGCCTGCGACGCGGTGCTGGTGTCCCACGGGCATGGGGATCATAACTATACCCACAAACTTACCGGCACCTTTGCCCGGGTGGATAAGGAAGGGGCCTGGCACCTTGGGGAAGATGTGCGGGTGGACGCCCTTCCTTCCGTGCACGATGAAGAGGGCGGCGCAAAACGTGACAAGAACCTGATCATGCGCCTGCAGGCCGAAGGGCTGACGCTGGTGCACCTTGGGGATCAGGGGGATGACCTGACCGAGCAGCAGCGAAAGCAGCTGGGTAAGGTGGATATCCTGATGATCCCGGTGGGCGGTTTTTACACCATCGATGCGCAGAAAGCGAAAACCCTTGTGGAGAAACTGCAGCCCAGGGTGGTGATCCCCATGCATTACAAAACCAAAGTGAATGCCGATTGGCCCATTACCGACGAAAAGCCCTTCCTGCAGCTGATGGGCCAGCCCGACGTGCAGCCCATGCCCCTCATCCGCATTACGAAGGGGGATTTGGCCCAGCAGCCCCAGCTTGCGGTTTTGCAGTTCCGTTGACGGAAGAAGGGGGCTCCTCGCCCCCTGTACCCCTCGGCAGGGCGATCCGCCCTGCACCCACCAGGGGCATCGCCCCTGGACCCAGTGCGCGATATTGCATGATTTATCAAAAGAAGTTGTGTCCGCGTGCTGCTTGGAGAACGGAAAGAGGCCTGCGCGGCCTGACCGGAGCAGG
>JAZNOW010000051.1:0-2195 GCA_045589355.1 Clostridia bacterium | reverse complement strand
TTCATGGCCTGAGCACCGCCGCCGGCAGCCAGCACCATGGTGATGGCAGCAGTCAGGGTGGTCTTGCCGTGGTCAACGTGACCGATGGTACCAATGTTTACGTGAGGCTTATTGCGTACAAATTTTTCCTTTGCCATTGGGATTCCCTCCTGTTTTGCAATACAAGTAATGATGCCGGGCTTTCCGCCGGGCTGAGCTTAGAAAACCGGCACCCTTGCCGGTGGCCTTTCACGCCCGAACCATCAGGCATGCAAGTGGAGCGGATGATGGGAATCGAACCCACGTGGTCAGCTTGGGAAGCTGAAGTTCTGCCATTGAACTACATCCGCACGCAATTCTTATTGTAACCAAATTTTCAGTCATTGTCAACAGATTCCCTTTCTTTTTTTTCGTTGGAAATAAAGGATTTTTTGCCCTGCCCGTCAAATAAATTTCTGTAATGGGCCAAAAATCGTCTGTCCCGCCATCCGGCTGCACCTTTTCAGCAGCTTTCCGGCGGGACAGGGATCACTTTTTGCCCTTGTTCCATGGTTACATCATAGCGGAACAATGTGTTCAGCTCCGTAAAAAATCATGGCAATTTTATGTTCAGCCAGAGGATAACGCGTATGGAAAACACCCTTTCCCCCCGGCACACGGCCGGCAATGAGAGCACAGGCCTGTTGAAACTGCTGGCCATTCTTACCATGATCGTCGACCATGTGGGCGTTGTTTTTTTTGAATACGGCGACAAAGCCTACATTCCCCTGCGTACCATCGGCCGGCTGGCCATGCCGCTGTTTTGCTGGTGCATGGCGGTAGGCATCTGCAAAACCCGCAACCATTGGAAATACGCCCTGCGGGTGCTGGCGGTGGGCATCCTTTCCCAGCCTTTTTATGTGCTGGCCCTTTCCCACGACTGGCTGGAGATGAACGTTTACGCCACCCTCTTTTGCGGCTTATGCGCCCTGATCGGCATCCGGGAAAAGAAATACTTTTCCCACATCTGGGCGCCCGTAGCAGCCCTGGCCGTCGCCCATTTTGTGAAGATGGATTACGGCACGGAAGGCGTGCTGCTGATCATGGGGCTGTACCTGGGCCGCAAGCACAAATGGAGCATTGCCCTTGTCATGGCCGCCATGTGCCTGTGGTGGTGGCAGGGTGAAGCTTTCCTTTACTGGCTGCGCATCCAGACGGGCAGCCTGAAATCCTCCATCCACATGGCAAAGTATTATGTGAACAAAATCCAGCCCTGGGCCATCATCGCCCTGCCTTTCATGCTGCTGCCCACCCTTCGCCGATCCTTCCGGCTGCCCAAATGGGTAGGGTATGCGGCATATCCCGGCCATTTGTGCCTTATTTACCTGGTGGATCACTTCCTTTTGTAACCTGAAACACACCTGCCCGACGCAATGCCGCCTGATGGCGGGAAAGCACCTGGTCCAGTTCCCGGTGACGGGTGGGAGCAGGGTGGGATGGAAACAACGGCTTCTCCGGCAAATGTTCCTCTTGTTTTTCCTCCGGCAGCGGTGTTTCATCCGCTGCTTTTTTGTATTCCAGCTGCTGCGACCGCCATTCCCGCCACTTATCCTGCTGCCGGGAAAAGCTGAGCGAAGCAAAGGGGGAAACGTCCGTCTTTTCCTGCTTCATAAGCGCCTCCTTCATCATTTTTTACCAAATGATTTCCGCTCTTTAGCATATTCGTGACGTTTTCTTTTCTTGCCTGACCCATTTCTATTACATATGTAAAATTTCCCTCAAATGCTCCGTTTTCAATTGACACCTTCATTTTGCCGTTGGTATAATATGTAACATCAATTCGTATGCACATTCTGCCTGACGGAACGGAGGTTTTTTTATGTTGAAAAAGAGCAGCCGCATGCTGGCGCTGGTGTGTGCGCTGGCCATTTTGCTGTCTGCGGCGCAGGCGTTTTGGGGCGCAAATACCGCCCATGCCTGGGCCGACGGCACCACCCTTTATGTGGATACCGACAACAACGGCCCGCTGTACCTGCGGGAAGGCCCCAGCAAGAAAACCGATCACCTGGGCTCCTATAAAGAAGGCACAAAGGTCACCCTGATCACCGAATGGGATTACCAGTGGGCCAAGGTGAGCGTGGACGGCAAAGAGGGCTTTATGATGCTCCGATACCTCACCACCCTCCCCCCCGGCTCCACCCCTGCCCCCACGGCCACCCCCGTGCCCGATTCCACCC
>JAZNOW010000050.1:0-28473 GCA_045589355.1 Clostridia bacterium | reverse complement strand
TCTCTCAAACGTGTCTGTGCGTGTACGGCGGGGCACGTTCGATTCGCAATGTTTCGATTTTCTTATAAGCTGCAGCGGGAAATTGCTTGATAGCCAAGCCAATTACATCCGCTACCGGGTGCAGGGATGATATCCCTGCTGAGGTGTGGGGTGAAACCCCGCATGGTTTCCTCAAGCCCCGGCGGGAAATTGTTTGAAGATCAGTTCAACCACTTCCGCTACCGGGTCCAGGGGCGATGCCCCTGGTGGGGTGCAGGGGCAAAGCCCCGCGGTTCTCCATTATCATCCTCTTGCCAAGATGCCGTTTTCGTGCTAAACTGGTATGCAAAGGCAAAAAGCATTTGCATAACGGAAACCCGGAAGGAGTTTTTTTCATGTGCAATTATGACGTTCTCATTATCGGCGCCGGCCCCGGCGGAATTTTTTCCGCATACGAACTGGTAAAACTGGATCCATCCCTGCGCATCCTGGTATTGGAAAGCGGGCATCCGCTGCAAAAGCGCAAATGCCCCATTGACGGCAAGAAGATCAAAAGCTGCATCGGCTGCAAGCCCTGTTCCATCATGAACGGCTTTGGCGGCGCCGGTGCCTTTTCCGACGGCAAATACAACATCACCAACCAGTTTGGCGGCACGCTGTACGAATACATCGGCAAAACGGAAGCGCTGGAACTGATGCGCTACGTGGACGAAATCAACCTGGCCTACGGCGGCGAAGGCACCAAGCTGTACACCACCGCCAATTCCGCCATCAAAAAGCAGTGCCTGCAGAACGGGCTGCACCTGCTGGATGCATCCGTGCGCCATCTGGGCACCGATATCAACTATGTGGTGCTGGAAAATTTGTACAACCACCTGAAGGACAAAGTGGAGTTCCGCTTCCACTGCGCCGCTCAGAAGGTGGAAAAAACGGAAAACGGCTATAAAGTGACGGCAGGGGAAGAAACGATCGAAGCCAGAAAGTGCATCATTTCCGCCGGCCGCAGCGGCAGCAAATGGATGGAAACCGTCTGCAGTGACCTGAACATCCAAACCCAGTCCAACCGGGTGGATATCGGCGTGCGCGTGGAACTGCCGGCAGAAGTGTTCTCCCACCTGACGGACGAACTGTACGAAAGCAAAATCATCTACCGCACCGAAAAGTACGGCGACCTGGTGCGCACCTTCTGCATGAACCCCAAGGGCGCCGTGGTGAACGAAAACACCAACGGCATCGTCACCGTCAACGGCCACAGCTACGAAGACCCTGCCATGCAAACCGAAAACACCAACTTCGCCCTGCTGGTTTCCAAGCATTTTTCCGAGCCCTTCAAGGATTCCAACGGTTACGGCGAAAGCATTGCAAGGCTGAGCAACATGCTGGGCGGCGGCGTGATGGTGCAGCGCTTCGGCGACCTCATCCAGGGCCGCCGCTCCACCCACGACCGCATCCTCCAGTCCTTCACCACCCCCACCCTCAACGCCACCCCCGGCGATCTTTCCCTGGTGATCCCCAAGCGCATCCTGGACGGCATCATCGAAATGATCTATGCCCTGGATAAGGTGGCACCCGGCACCGCCAATATCGACACCCTGCTCTACGGCGTGGAAGTGAAATTCTACAACATGGAAGTGCAGCTGGACGAAAACCTGCAAACCTGCCATGAAGGCCTGTTCGTCATCGGCGACTGCAGCGGCATCACCCACTCCCTGTCCCACGCTTCCGCCAGCGGCGTGCATGTGGCGCGCTACATTGCCGGCAAAAAATAATCCTCCGCAACCAACGGAAGGGGCTTTCCCCTTCCTTTTTTGCACCCTGTTTTTGTTGTGTGCAGCGGTTGAAATGCAGGGGAAAGGATGCTATACTTATTCTGTGGTTTTATGCACATTTTTTCTGTATTGAAAGGACGCAAAAGATGAACCCATCCGCCAAGGAACGCACCCGCCGCACGGTGCTGATCCTGTCCATTGTTTTTATCCTGATCGTGTTCACGCTGATCGGCTTTTATGTAGGCCTGCCGCTGGTGAACGCCTTCCGCGAATCCCCCGAAACCTTCCGCAGCTATGTGGAAAGCCACGGCTTTCTGGGCAAATTGCTGATGATCGGCATCACCATCCTGCAGGTGGTCATTGCCCTGCTGCCCGGCGAACCATTTGAACTGGCGGCCGGGTTTGTGTTCGGGTGGCTGGAAGGGGGCATCCTGTGCATGATCGGCTGCATCATTGCTTCTTCCCTGGTCTTTTTGCTGGTGAGCATCTTCGGCAAAAAGGTGGCCGAGCTATTCTTCCGGGAAGACAAGATCAAGCAATATGCCTTTTTGCAAAACGAAAAGCGGCTGAACGTGCTGGTGTTCATCCTGTTCCTCATCCCCGGCACCCCCAAGGATATGCTCACCTACATCGTGCCCCTGACGCCCATGAAGCTGCCCACCTTTCTGTGGCTCACCAGTCTGGCCCGCATCCCTTCTCTTTTCTCTTCCACGGTGACCGGCAGCCTGGCCCAGAGCGAAAACTACACCGCCGCCATCATCACCTACGCCATCACGCTTCTGATCAGCGCCGGGCTCATCCTGTGGTACCGCCGCACCAGCCTTTCCAAGAAAACAAACGAGGAATAAGAACCACCCATGAATAAACAGCTTCGCGCCTCCCTTCTGCTTTTGCTCACCGCCGCCATCTGGGGCTTTGCCATGGCCGCCCAGCGGGTGGGCAGCCAGCACCTTTCCCCCCTCACCTTCAACGCCCTGCGCACCACCATGGCCTTCCTGGTGTTTTTGCCGCTGGTAATGCATCAGGAAAAAAAGCATCCTGCCCCCTTTGGCAAAAAGGACGTTTTTGCCGGCTGCGCCACCGGTGCTGTCTTGTTCATTGCCGCCCTGCTCCAGCAGATGGGCGTCAGCGGCCCCGACGGCACGGACGCCGGCAAGGCCGGCTTCATCACCGCCCTGTATGTGGTATTGGTTCCGGTGCTGGGCGTGTTTGTCAAGAAAAAAACCGGCGTTTTCACCTGGCTTTCCCTGCTGATCGCCATCCCTGCCCTGTACCTGCTATGCATGACGGAAGGCGCCGCCTTTACCCTGGTGCCCTCCGATGCGGCGCTGCTGGTGGGGGCGGTGTTCTGGGCACTGCACATTCTGGTAACGGATCATTTTGTGGAAACGGTGCAGCCCCTCCGGCTCTGCCTGATCCAGTTTGCCGTGGGCGCCCTGCTGAACTGGCTTTTTGCCTTCCTCACCGAGGATATGAGCCGGCAGGACATCCTGGGCGGCCTGTGGGCGGTGGCCTATTGCGGCATTTTGTCCACCGGCGTGGGCTACACGCTGCAAACCATCGGCCAGAAGGAATGTCATCCCGCCCTGGCCGCGCTGATTTTGTGCCTGGAAAGCGTTTTCTGCGTCATTTCCGGCGCACTGCTGCTCAACGAACAAATGACCACCTGGGGAATCATCGGCTGCGGCATGATGCTGTGTGCCGTGGTACTGGCCCAGGGCGGCACCTTACTTTCCGAAAGAAAGGCGAAAGAACATGTTTGAAATGGATCGGGACGCTTTCCGCTTCGGCGTAACGCCGGTGGAAAACTGCTTCCTCACGGATTACCTGCCCGCCGCCAAGGGGGACTTTGTGAAAGTGTACCTGTGGGGGCTGATGCAGGCCATGCGGGGGGAAGAAACCAGCCTGAACGATATGGCCAAGGAATTGTTCCTGTCCCAGGCAGAAGTGGAAGCAGCCCTGCGCTACTGGGAAAGAAGGGCACTGGTGATCCGCCTGCAGGATAACCCGCCCCTCTACCGCTTTTATTCCCCCATGCAGCAGTCCCTCCGGCAGGGCACGCCCCTGCAGGCAGACGACGGCTTTGTGGCGTTTTCCGAAAACGTGTACGCCCTGTTTGAAGAAAGGCGGAAGATCACCCCGGCCGAAATTGCGCTGGCCTGGGAATGGGTGGAGGATATCGGCCTGTCCCAGGAAGTGGTATTGATGCTGCTTTCCCATTGCATGAACCAGCGCGGGGTGCAGTTTTCCCTGAAAAAGGCGGAGCCCCTGGCCATCCGCATGAAGGAAGAAAACGTGATCACCTGCGACGACGCGGACCTTTTCCTCCGGCATGAGCAAATGGTGCACGACGGTGCCCGCAAGGTGCTCTCCCGTATGAGCAAGCGCCGCCTGGCCAGCGAGGACGAGCTTGCCCTGTACCACAAATGGGTGAAGGAATGGGGCTTTGATCAAAAAGCCATTCTGGACGCCTGCGCCGAAACCACCAAGGGCGACCCTTCCTTCAAATACCTGGACGGCATCCTCAACGGCATCCGCTCCCGGTCCGACGCCCGGGTGGGCGACGAAGTGAAACTGCAGCTGGAAAAGGAAAACACGCTGAAGGAACAGTACGTGCAGGTGTTTGAAAATTTCCGTTTCAAAACCGCCCCCGCCGCAGCCCGCCGCTTTTATGCCCAGTGGCAGCAGCTGCTGCCCCATGAGGTGCTGGTGCTGGCGGCCCGGGCCTTCAGCCGCTCCGGCGGCAACCTGGAGGATTTCCAGGCGCTGGCGGAAAGCTGGCAGGCAAAGGGCCTGCTCACAAAGGACGCCGCCATGGCCTACCTGACCCGGGTGCGGGAGGAAAACACCCTGCTGCGGGAAATGTTCACCGCCTGCGGCTATCCGGGCCGGCCCGCCGAAAAGGACCGGCAGCTTCTGCAAAAATGGCGTGCCATGGGCATGAACGACGACCTGCTTTTGCAGGCAGCCCATCAATCCCAGAATGCCGAGGGCAGCAAGCTGGCGTACCTGGACAAAGTGCTTCAGGCCTGGCACGAAGCCGGCGTGACGGACGTGTCCCAGGCCCGGCCCCAGAAAAAAGCCCCGGCCGGAAAAAAGCAGGTATCGGCCCAGAACTACACCCAGCGGCAATATACCGAAGAACAACTGGCCCTTGTGTCGGAAGACCTGATTGAAGAGGTGAGACGAAGCCGTGGATAAACTGATCCTTGCGGACGTGCTGGCCGCCTACGAACAAAAACAGCAGCAGAACCGGCTGGAAGAAGAAAAACGGGCGGAGGAAATCCGCCTGCATTGCCCTGCCGTGCAGCAGCTGGTGGAAATGCGCCACCGGATGGTGATGCAATCGGTGCAGCGCGTATTTTCCGGCACCGGGGAAGACCCTGTGGCCCGGATGGAACAATACAACGAAAAAATCCGTCAGGCTCTGCAGCAAAACGGCTACCCCGCCGATTATCTTGCCCCCGTCCACCGGTGCGCCCTGTGCGAAGACAAAGGCTATGTATACGAAGGCAGCGTGAAAAAATACTGCTCCTGCCTGACCCAGGCTTACGAAAACGCCGTGCGGGAGGCGGACCGGGCGGGCTCCGGCGTTTCCTTCACCGCCTTTGATCCCCTGCGTTTCCCCGAAACCCTGCTGCCCGGCACCGACGTATCCCAGCGGGAATACATGCAGCTGATGAAGGAAAAATGCCTTTCCTTCACCCGCCAGCTGCAGGGCGGCCCGGTGAAAACGGTGCTGCTGCACGGCGGCAGCGGCCTGGGCAAAACCTACCTCCTCCACTGCATGGAGCGGGAAGCAGCAGCCATGGGCACCTCCACCCTCTTCATCACCGCCTATGACCTTCTGGACGCCCTGCGCCAGCGCTATTTCGGCCGGGATTCGGACGCCGCCGACGCCTGCATGGCGGTGGATTTTCTGCTGGTGGACGACCTGGGCATGGAACCGCTGATGGAAAACATCACGGTGGAGCAGATCTACCACCTGCTCAGCCACCGCCTGTCCCGGGGGCTGTACACCGCCTTTTCCACCAACCTTTCCCGCACCGAACTGCAAAAGCGCTATACCGAGCGGGTCACCTCCCGGCTGCTGGACGTACGCTCTTCCCTGGCCCTTCCCTTCCTGGGCGAAGACATCCGGCTGAAAAAATAAGATATCCTTTCAGGGAACGGCTCCGGCCGTTCCTTTTTTCATAGCAAAAAGAGAGCGCCGAAACGCTCTCCTGTTTACAAAAACACGGAAAGGGGAAAAGCTGCTTTCTCAGTAAAGCTGCGGCAGCCGGTCCTTGGTGACAGCCCATGGGTGATGGTACATGGCGCACAGTTCTTCATTGGCAGTATGGTCTTGCGTCAGTACAAAGTCGCCGCACCACGTCATGTAGCTGACCCACTGTGCCTGTTCCTTCGCCAGGGCTTCCACCGAAGGAATGGTGCCGATTTCACCGATGAGGGTGATCTTGGGCTGGCATGTGATTTTTTTCAGTTCCTCCAGCTTTTCCGTCTGGGCAGTGTGCTGATGGGCCGGGGGATACATATCCCTGGAAATGATGTCCACCGTGTCGTCCCCGGGGTAGCAGGCAGGAACCGGCGAATTCCACACCCAGATCAGGTTGTTCAGGCCGTGCAGGCCGGTATAGCGGTGATACATCAGCCGCCACAGGCCCTTTACCGTTTCCGCCCCCTGCCTGCCCCACCAGAACCAGTTGCCGTCGCCCTCATGGAAGGGCCGCCACAGGATGGGCACGCCGGCATCACAGAAGGGGCGCAAAAGCCCGGCCATCATGTCCATATCGGAAAGCAGCGCCTTGTTTTCCGGGGTACCTTCCTCCAGCGCTTTGGCCGCGTCAAAATCTGTGTTTTCGGAAAAGAAGGATTTTCCGCGGCCGCCCAGGGGAGAAAACCAGTGCCAGGTGAAGGTGAGCACTCCCTTTTGCGCCGCCCATTCCCATGCCTGGCGCAGCGTGCCGTAATTGCCGGCCACTTCTTCCATACACGCTTCATCGGTATCCAGGTAATTGATGTTGGGAGAGTAGGAAAGCAGCTCAAAGCCCAACAGGGCCGGCTGCCTGCCGGTGATTTTTTCAATGTGGTGCATTTCCTCCATGCCCCGGGTTTTGGTATGCTGACCGGTGAGGATGCCATGGCCGGAAAGCTCCGCCAGGTATTCCATCATCCGGTGCACACAGGGCAGGGCGTTTTTGTTGCTGGGGGTGGCAATGGGTTTCATCCTATCCGCTCCTTATTGTGTTTCAACCGGGAAGCACAACAGCCGCAAAAGACCCTTCAGCGCCGCAGCCGGCCCCCGCCCGTTTTTTATATCGCCGAAATATGCATACAGTATACCACAGCCCCACCGGGAAATCCACCTGCATTTTTCGCTTTCCGTTTCTGCACAAAATACCCTTCATTTGCAGGAATTTTGCCCTTTTTTGCGAACTTATATAAGGATATAGAATTTTTCATCGGAGGTCATCATGAGCCTGCATCCTCCACGCCGCTCTCCTCAGGACGAGACGCGGCTCATCGTGCTTTATACCATGGCCAAACTGCCCCCCTGCAACGCCACGCAGCTGCAGCAGTTTCTCTTTGAATACAACGAAATGAACTATTTCGATATGATGTTCGCCCTCAACGACCTGTGCGCCAATGGCCAGGCCATCCGGGAAAAAGCGGGGGAAGACCACCACTACACCGTCACCCCCGCCGGAGAAGAAGCCCTTTCCCTCTTCGGCAACCGCCTGCCCCAGAGCCTGCGCCAGTTCGTGGAAGAAAACAGCGCCTCCTTCCGGGAAAAAATGCTGCTGGACGAGCATTACCCCCGGCAGATCCGCAAAACCGCCGAAGGGGATTATGTGGTCAGCCTGGGCATCCAGGAAAAGGATCAGCCGGTGATGCAGATCACCATCTCCGTCCCCACCGCCCGCATGGCCCAGGACATGGTGGATTTCTGGCCCCGGCACGCCGGCAAGTTCTACGGCAGCGCCATTTTCACCCTGGCACAGGAGGAAGATCAATGAGCGTTTACGCCGTTATCCTCTGCGGCGGCAGCGGCACCCGCATGGGCGCCCCCATCAACAAAACCCTGCTGCCTGTGGACGGCGAAAGGGCCGTGGTGAAATGCCTGCGGGCTTTCCTGCCGGAAACGGACGGCTGTGTGCTGGTGGTGAAGGAGGGGGAACAGCCCGCCTTTGAAGCGGCCCTTTCGGAAGCAGCCCTTTCGGTGCACGCCATTGTGCCCGGCGGGGCGGACCGCCAGGCATCCGCCCTTTGCGGCTTGCAGGCATTGCCCCAAAGCTGCAATATCGCCCTCATCCACGACGGCGCCCGGCCCTTCATCCGCCGGAAGGATATCCGTGCCGTCATTGAAAGCGTAAAGGAAAAAGGCAGCGGCGTCATGGCCGTGAAAGCCCGGGATACCATCAAGGAAGCGGACGAAAACGGCAAAGTGCTCCGCACCCTGGACCGGGATGTGCTCTACCACATGCAAACGCCCCAGGGCTTTTATGTGCAGGATATGCTCCGGGCCCACAAAAACGCTTCTGCCCGCTACACCGACGACGCGGCGCTGATGGAAGCGGCGGGCCACCCCGTGCATCTGGTGCAGGGGCATTATGACAACATCAAGCTTACCTCCCCGGAGGATATGAACATGCAAAACTTCCTTCCCCGTATCGGCCACGGCTATGATGTGCACCGGCTCTGCGAAGGCCGTGCCCTGATCATCGGCGGCGTGGAAATCCCCTGCAAAATGGGCCTGCTGGGCCACAGCGATGCCGACGTGGCGCTCCACGCCCTGACGGATGCCCTGCTTGGCGCCGCCGGCCTGCCGGATATCGGCCGCCTTTTCCCCGATAACGATCCCGCCTACAAAGGCATTTCGTCCCTGCTCCTGCTGGAAAGAGCCATGGAGCGCATCCGGGAAGCGGGATACGAAGTGGGCAACGCCGACGTGACCATCATCGCCCAGGCCCCGAAAATGGCCCCCCACCTGGCCGGCATGCAGGCAAACACTGCACGGGCCATGGGCGTGGCCGCCGATAAAATCCATTACAAAGCCACCACCACCGAGCATTTGGGCTTCGAGGGGGAAGGCCTTGGCATCAGCGCCCACGCCGTATGCCTTTTGTTTGAAAAACGCTGAAGGAGGAAGGCACCATGCTTCTCAACAACAACATCTGGGTGGGCACCTCAAACGAAGGCGCCGTATCCCTTCTGCCTGCCATGGCCAACCGCCACGGCCTCATTTCCGGCGCCACCGGCACCGGCAAAACCGTCACGCTGCAGGTGCTGGCGGAAGGCTTTTCTTCCCTTGGCGTACCCGTTTTCATGGCCGACGTGAAGGGCGACCTGGCCGGCCTTTGCAAGCCCGGGGAAATGAACAAAAAAATTGAAGAGCGGCTGCAAACCTGCGGCATCTCCGATTTTCCCTTCCGTTCCTTCCCCGTCACCTTCTGGGATGTGTACGGCGAAATGGGCCACCCCGTCCGCACCACCGTCAGCGAAATGGGCCCCCTGCTGCTTTCCCGCATGCTGGGCCTGAACGATACCCAGACCGGCGTGCTCCACATCATTTTCCGCATTGCGGACGATGAAAACATGCTGCTGCTGGATTTGAAGGACGTAAAGGCCATGCTGGCCTATGTGGGCGAAAATGCCGCCCGCTACACCCTGGATTACGGCAACGTGGCCAAGTCCACCGTGGGCGCCATCCAGCGCGCCATTGCCATTCTGGAAGACCAGGGGGGCGACCGCTTCTTTGGCGAGCCGGCCCTGGATATCACCGACTGGTTCGCAAAAGACGACGAAGGCAAGGGCATGGTGAATATCCTGGCCGCGGAAAAATTGTTCCGCAAGCCCGCCATGTATTCCACCTTCCTTCTGTGGCTGCTGGGCGAACTTTACGAAGTGCTGCCCGAACAGGGGGATAAGGAACTGCCCCGGATGGTGTTCTTCTTTGATGAAGCCCACCTGCTTTTTGACGATTGCAGCAAAACCCTGCTGGAGCACATCGAGCAGGTCATCCGCCTCATCCGCTCCAAGGGCGTGGGCGTGTTTTTCGTCACCCAGAACCCGCTGGACGTGCCCTCTTCCGTGCTCAGCCAGTTGGCCGGCCGGGTGCAGCATGCCCTGCGCGCTTTCACCCCGGCGGAGTTGAAAGTGGTGCGCTCCGTGGCCCAGACCTTCCGGGAAAACCCCAATTTTGATACCGAACAATGCCTGACGGAGCTGAAAACCGGCGAAGCGCTGCTTTCCTTCCTGCAGGAAGACGGCAGCCCCTCCGTGGTGCAGCGGGCCATCATTCTGCCGCCCCAGTCCTCCATCGGCGCCATTTCCGCTTCCCTGCGCCAGACCTATATGGATACCGATTGCGTGGGCGCAAAATACGACGCCGCCATGGACAGGCAAAGCGCTTACGAATTGCTTTCCGCTGCCTTTGGCGCAGCCGGCGTGCAGGAGACCCAGGTGCTTTCCCCGGTGCCCGATGCCGTGGAAACCCAGCCCGCGCCCCAGCCTGCGTACCAGCCCATGTCTTTCCGCGTCTATAACCCCCAGACCGGCCGCTATGAAGAAACCGTGATGGAAAACATGCAGGTGCCCACCCTGCAGACAAGCACCCTGCCGCAAAACACCGTCACCCGTTCCGATGCATACCGCTACAGTTATCCCGCGGTGCAGGACGCCGTGGTGCTTCCTGCCAAAGAAGAAAAGAAAAAAACGAAAAAGCCGGCCAAGAAGCGCAGCGAAATGTCGGTGGGCGAACAGCTGCTGGATTCCTTCGCCAAGTCCGTTTCCTCTTCCGCCGGAAGGGAAGTGGGCCGCAACCTCAGCCGCACACTGCTTGGCATACTGGGATTGAAAAAGAAATAAAAAATGCGGGGGAGGCACTTTTGCGTCAAAAGTACCTCCCCCGCACCCCCTCCGAAAACCGGCTGGGGAAGAACAGATCGGAATATTTCAAACATTTTCCCCCCTGCAGCAATCGACATGGGTATCTTGCTTTAAAGACATGAAAATATCTTGTAACTGATTTTTCTTGCACTGCACCGAAAGATTTTGTATAATACATCTACATAGGCATATTGTTTGAGAAAAACAATCAAATACATCCCCTGCCGGTTTTCGGATGGGGTGCGGGGAAACCGTTTTTAACGTTCAAAAGCGGTCTCCCTGCAATAAGAAAGGAGATCAATCCATGAAACGCAGAATTGGTATTTTGACCAGCGGCGGCGACTGCCCCGGCCTGAACGCGGCCATCCGCGGCGTAGCCCGTGCGGCATACGAAATGTTTGACGCCGAAATCATCGGCATCTCCGACGGCTACCGGGGCCTGATCGAGGGCGAATGGCAGGAAATGAAGCGCAGCCAGTTTTCCGGCATTTTGACCCTTGGCGGCACCATCCTGGGCACCGCCCGCACTCCCTTCCGCAACATGCGCGTCATTGGCGAAGACAATGTGGACAAAGTCAAGGCCATGAAGGACAACTATGAAAAAATGAAGCTGGACTGCCTGGTCACCCTGGGCGGCAACGGCACCCACAAAACCGCAAACCTTTTGTCCCAGGAAGGCCTGAACGTGATCGGCCTGCCCAAGACCATCGACAACGATATTTTCGGCACCGATTTCACCTTCGGCTTCCACACCGCCGTGGACATTGCCACCGAAGTGATCGACCGTATCCACACCACCGCCGCCTCCCACGGCCGGTGCATGGTGATCGAAGTGATGGGCAACAAGGCCGGCTGGCTCACCCTCTATTCCGGCCTGGCCGGCGGCGCCGACGTGGTGCTGCTGCCGGAAATTCCCTACGATATCAAGGAAGTGGCCAAAGTGGTGGAAGCCCGTGCCAAGAGCAAGAAGGCCTTCTCCATCCTGGCGGTGGCCGAAGGCGCCATGAGCAAAAAAGAAGCCAAAATGAAAAAGAAGGAGCGGGAAGCCTTCCGTCAGGAAACCGGCTTCAACGGCATTGCCAACCGGGTGGCCAAGGAGCTGGCCGAGCTGGTGGGCGTGGAAGCCCGCGCCGTGATCCCCGGCCACATCCAGCGGGGCGGTTCTCCCTCCGCCTACGACCGTGTGCTGGCCACCCAGTTCGGCGTGCACGCCGCCCAGCTGATCGAAAAGGGCGAATACGGCGTGACGGTGGCCCTGAGCGGCAACAACATCATCCACAACAAGCTCAGCGAAATTGCCGGCGTGCCCAAGCCCGTGCCCCAGGATTTCCAGATGATCGACGTAGCCCGGGATATGGGCATCTCCTTCGGCGACTGAGAAATTTTCCCCCACCGGAAACAAAAGCGTACGCCGCATCGTTATTTGAACAGAAGAACATTGCAAAGGATGCGATAGAACATGTGGATCTGCAATCACTGCCATGCAGAAAATAAGGACGGCTATTCCTCCTGCGAAAACTGCGGCGCCAATCGCTCTGCCGGCCGTTTCGGCTCGGCGCCCACCGTGCTCACCGCCAGGCCCCAGGCCGCCCCCGCGCCCCATCCCAACGCAGGCCAGCCGCTGCATCAATACATCAATAACCCCAATCCCCCTCAATCCCGCCGGCCTCAGGGGCTGCCGCCCCGGTATATGCAGGGGGTGGGCAAGGTGATCGGCTGGGCGTTGATGATCCTTCTGCCTTTGCTTTGTGCTTTGCTTGCCTGGCGGCAGTATGACGTGCTGTCCGGGGTGCTGGTGCCCCTTTTGCTGGACGCAGGGGCTGCGGAAATATGGAAAACGCTGTGCTACATCGGCTTTGCGCTGATAGCGGTGCTGCTTTCCTTCCTGCCCGGCCTGCGTACCCTCATGCAGTGCGCCAAACGCCCTGCCAGACGGAAAAGCGGCAAATAACGCCAACAAACAGAAAAACGCCGGAGAAAATTCTCCGGCGTTTTTTTATCGGAAGGAAGGCAGCTTCTCCAGCGTCACGCTGTTTTCGTGCAGGTACGCCTTCTTCACCAGTTCGGGGTCGTTTTCCTTGATCCATCTGGAATGCCAGGGCATGAACCACAGCCAGGGGCATTTTTCCTGCCACAGGCTTTCAATATCCGGCACCTTGCCGCATTCGTGGAACACCAGCGGCATTTTTTTCGCATCCATATTTTTCAGCCGCTGCCAGGCGGTTTTGTGGGTGGTGCCCACGTTTTCCGCAGGGCCGGGGCGATAGGTATCGGAGCCGATCAGGTCCACATATTCATCCCCGGGGTACCAGCCGTCCTTCACGTCATCGGCATAGCCAAGGAGCCAGATCAAATTGTCCAGCTTGAAATAATGGGTGAACCGTTCGTACATCATGCGCCACAGGCGGATGAAACATTCGCCGCCCCCCTTGCCCCACCAGAACCACTGGCCGTCAAACTCGTGGAAGGGCCGCCAGATGACCGGCACGCCGGCATCCCGCAATTGCCGCAGGTAAAAGGCCGCCACATCCCAGTTGTTCAGCATGCGGATATGTTCCTGCGTGCCGGGGGTGAGCAGCTTTTCAAAATCCGGCACGTCATCCTTACTCTGGGGATAGCCGCCGTCAAAAATGCCCACATGCCAGCAGATGCTCACCAGCCCGCCCATCCGCCACCAGCGGACAGCCCGGCGGTTCACGCCTTCAAAATCCCGGCCAATATAGTCCATGCACCGCAGGGCGGGCAGCCGGCCCGTGTGCTCCATCACCCAGGTCATTTCGTCTTCCTGGTCAAAGCGCATGGGGGTTTCCTGCTGGGCCATGAGGATCTTTTTGCCAAACACATCGCACAGATAGCGGTAAACCTTTTTTGTTACTTCGTTCATCAGCTGTTCCTCCACATAATTAAGAATTCAGAATTCAGAATGAAGAATTATGGTTTGTTAATAAATGATCCGTTAAAAAACTTCTTTATTGGTCTTTTAATTACAACTCTTTATCCGGATTGGGGCAGGTGATGATCCAGGTATAGCCAAAGCGATCCTTCGTGACGGAACCGCAGCCGCCATCATCCGGAGCGGGGTGGGGACGGAGGGGCGAAACGGCTTCGCCGCCCTCCAGCAAAAAGGCAATTGCACGCTTTGCCTGCTCCATATTTTCCATATGGATCATCAGCTTCACAGCGCCGTTTGCACACTGCCCTTCGAAAACATCCCCGGCTGCCATGCGGGTAGTGCCCAGGCAAAATTCTGCATGCATCACTTTTCCCGCCTGCTGCGAACCCTTTTCCGCCGTTTCTTCACTCCATCGGGACAGATAATAAATCTCGCCGCCAAAGGCAGCCATATAAGTACGAAGGGCTTCTTCGCAATTTCCCTGAAAGGAGAGATAGGGGATCACCTGAATGGGCTTGGGATCTGCAGGGATGCTCATCACTTGTTCCTCCAAATAATTAAGAATTCAGAATTCAGAATGAAGAATTATGGTTTGTTGCGATAAAAGGGGAAAGAGTGTCCTGTTGCGCATCTTAAGATAATGCGTCTGTTTGGCTGAATGGTATTCATTTTTCAGAAGAATATAAAATTCTGAATTCTTCATTCTGAATTCATAATTGAAAAGGGATTGCAAACGCAATCCCTTAAATATCGGTTTAATCTTCCAGGCCCTTGAGCACTTTCCGCAGGGCTTCGTCCAGCCAGTTGCCTTCGAACAGTTCGATCAGGCCGGCGTCGCATGCGGCCGCCAGCTTCAGGTTGATGGGCAGCTTGGCCAGCACTTCGGTGTCAAAGCGTTCCGCTGTTTCCTGCACATGGCTTTCGCCGAACACTTCCACATGCTTGCCGCAATCGGGGCAGACGGCGTAGCTCATGTTTTCCACCAGGCCCAACACCTTGATGTCCATCATGTTGGCCATGTTGATGGCCTTTTCCACGATCATGCCAACCAGCGCCTGGGGAGAGGTGACCACGATCACTTCGTCCACGGGTACGGACTGGTACACCGTCAGGGGCACGTCGCCCGTTCCGGGAGGCATGTCGATGAACATAATGTCAATATCGCCCCACAGCACATCCGTCCAGAACTGCTTCACGGTGCCGGCGATCACCGGGCCGCGCCACACAACGGGGGTATTGTCTTCTTCCAGCAGAAGATTCACGCTCATCATCTTGATGCCGGTGCGGCTTTCCACAGGCAGGATGCCTTCGTCATTGCCCATGGCCTTTTCCTTGATGCCAAAGGCCTTGGGAATGGAGGGGCCGGTAATATCGGCGTCCAGAATGGCGGTTTTGTAGCCGGCACGGCTGGCCAGCACTGCAAGCAAACTGGTCACCAGGGATTTACCCACGCCGCCCTTGCCGCTCATAACGGCAACCACCTTTTTGATGTTGGACAGGCGATGGGGTTTTTCAATCATGCTCTGCTTTTCACGGCTGGAACAATTGGCCGTGCAGGTAGAGCAATCGTGGGTGCATTCGCTCAATGTTTTCGCTTCCTTTCCATATATAAACCAAAGAATCTATTTCGGCACAAATTCCTTTTTCCCTGCCGGGAAAAATAATTTAGTAGGTGCCTTCGGTGCTCATGGTCACGTCTTTTTCTTCCTTATGCCGGCTGGTTTTACACTTTTCCATCAGCAGTTCATAGAAGCGCTGTTCGTCGATGGGCAGGGATACTTCCCTGTTTTCCCAGGCGGACAGGTGCATGGCGTTGGACAGCATCAGGCCGCGGATGCCCTCCCGGCCGTCGGCCACCAGCGCTTCGCCCCGCAGGATGTTGGCGGCAAACTTGTTCAGCACTTCGGGATGCTGCTCGTTCCGGCCGTCGGTTTCCACCTTGATGGTTTCGCTGGGGGGCGCCTTGAAGCCTTCCTGGCAGGTGACGCACCATTCCCTCTCGTCCACGGAAAGCTTGGTGAAGGTGAGGCCGCTGTAATCGCACACCAATTTGCCCTTGGTACCGCTGATTTCCAGCCGGTTGGTGCCGGGGGCATCGCCGGTGGTGGTGACGAACACGCCGGTAGCGCCGTTTTCAAATTCCAGATAAGCGGTCACGTCGTCTTCCACTTCAATGTTGTGCCACTTGCCTTCGTGCAATTTGGCATGCACCTTGACGGGCAGGCCGCACAGCCACTGCAAAAGGTCCAGCTGGTGGGGGCACTGGTTCAGAAGCACGCCGCCGCCTTCCCCGGCCCAGGTGGCCCGCCAGGCACCGGAATCGTAGTAGAACTGGGTGCGGTACCAATCGGTGATCAGCCAGCTCATCCGCTTCATTTCGCCGATTTCGCCGGCATCGATCATTTCCTTCATCTTGCGGTAAACGCAGTTGGTGCGCTGGTTGAACATCATGCCGAAGGTAAGCTCCGGATGCTTATCCGCTTCTTCCATCATTTCCCTTACCTGCAGGGTGTATACGCCGGCCGGCTTTTCGCACATGACATGCAGGCCGTGGGCCATGGCGTCTTTGGCCAGCACCGGGTGCTGGTAATGGGGGGTGGCGATGAGCACGGCGTCGCAAACTTTGGCTGCGATCAGGTCCTTACCTTCCGAAAAGATCTGCACCCCGGGCAGGGTTTTTTCCGCCCATTCACGGCGGGAAGCACGCCTGTCCGCCACGGCCACCACTTCAATTTCCGGGCACTTGCCCTGCAGAATATTGTTCACATGGCCGCTGCCCATGCCGCCGATACCGATAACGCCCAGTTTTACCTTGCTCATTGCATTTCCTTCCTTCCCTGATCGTACATTTTCAGCATGGTTTCAACGGTATCCCGCACGCCGTCCACATCGTTGCGGAAAGGCGTATTTTGTTCCATGCACCGGTAATAGTCCTCAATGCAGGCAAAATGCCCGCTGCCCCAGTAGTTTTTGCCCATGGGAGTGGGCATATCAAAACGGATATGCTCCGTTTTTCCGTCTTTTTTGATTTCCAGCCAATCGTCCTCCAGCCGCAGGCAGCCCTTTTCCGTCACGATCTCCACCATCACCGGGGCATTGCCGGCATAGGCGTTGGTGGCAAAGAAAATGCCGCGCTTCTCTCCGCTTTGCAGGTACGCTTCCACCGTGTCTTCCACTTCGATCACGCCCTGCATGCGGCGGTTGGCCATGTGGCAGGAAACAACGTCCGGCCTTCCCAGGAACAGGATCAGCAGATCCAGCGTGTGCACGGACTGGTTGATCAGCGCACCGCCGCCCTCCGTTTCCCACTTGCCCCGCCAGTCGCCGGAGGCATAGTAATCCTTTCCCCGGTCCCAGAACACCGTGGCGCGCCCCCCCTTCACTTTGCCCATTTCCCCGGAATGAAGAAGCGCCATGGCCTTCTGATTGTTGGGGTTATAGCGGTTCTGCACACAGATACCCATGCGCACCTTTTTCGCTGCTTCCTGAAGGGCGGCCCATTCCTCCCAGCTGATCACCGGCGGCTTTTCCGTGAACACATGGATGCCCATTTCCGCCGCGCGGCAGGCCATCTTTGTGTGCAGGTAATGGGGCGTGCAGATGTGCACGGCATCGGGCCGCTCCGTTTCCAGCATGGTTTCATAATCGGTATACGGGGTGCAGTGGAATTTTTCTCCATAGGCCTGCGCCTTTTCTTGTACAATATCGCAGCAGCCCACCAGCTGCACGTTTTCCATGGCGCTCAGCGCCGCCCCGTGCACCTGGGCAATGCCACCGCATCCAATCAAGCATACCCTGAACATTTATTTTCCTCCAAGCAGTCCGTTCACATAATCCAGACTTTTTTTCAAACAGCCAAAGGGGCTTTCGCCGTAGCAATCGTCCTGCTCCACCAGCGCGTATTCCGTCACGCCGTTGTTTTTCAGCGTGTCCAGGATGGCAGGGAAATTCATGTTGCCGCTGCCCACCGCTGCCATTTTCGCCGTAAACCCGTCGGGGATCATGTCCTTCAGGTGCACGCAGGGCAGCCGGCCGGCATGGCTTTTCAGCCATTCGTTCACGTCCAGCCCGGCAAACTGCATCCAGTAGGTATCGGCGGTGATGCCCATCAGTTCCCTGGGGAACCTTTCCAGCATCACGTCCATCATCACCCGGCCGTCGGGCAGCTTTGAAAACTCCAGCGCATGGTTGTGGTACATAAAATGCAGCCCGTTTTCATGCAGCTTCTGCAGGGGCTTTTCAAAATCGAAAAAGAATTCGTCAAACATGTCCATGGTGCGGTAGCGGTCGCTCATCATGCCAAGGCCCACATACCTGCACCCGTACAGCTGATGCTCTTTGATCAGCCCGCCGATATCGTTCAGAAACCGGTGCTCCGGGCAGTGGGTGAGCACGATCTTCAGCCCGTTTGCATCACACAGGGCCTTCACCCGCTCCGGGGGAATGCTGCCAATGCCGGACACCTGGATGTACTCATACCCCATGCCGGCGATTTTTTCCAGCGTACGGCCCAGATCCCTTTCGTTCTGGGCAAACATCCGCACGGTGTACAGCTGCGCGCCAATTTTCATATTCGCTCCTCCTCCTGTTATGTCCCATTGTACCGCCTATTTTGTCCCTTGGCAAGGCAAAAAAGGATTTTTCTTGGTCATTTTCTGTTTTTGTGGTATAATGCACTGCGTATATGTTATGTAATTCGGGGAGGAATGAACTGTGGCCACAGTGGTCGTCATCGGTGCCGGTCATGCCGGCTGTGAAGCAGCCCTTTGCTGTGCAAGGATGGGGCTGGATACCGTGCTTTTGACCATGAACCTGGAGTCCGTGGCGCTGATGCCCTGCAACCCGTCCATCGGCGGCACCGGCAAGGGCCATCTGGTGCGTGAAGTGGACGCACTGGGGGGCGAAATGGGCCTGGCAGCGGATAAGGTGACCCTGCAAAGCCGCATGCTGAACATGGGCAAAGGCCCGGCCGTGCATTCCCTGCGTGCCCAGGCGGATAAACGCCGCTACCACCTGAACATGCTGAACACCCTTTTCGATCAGGAAAACCTGACCCTCCGCCAGGGGGAAGCGGCGGAGATCGTGACGAAAGGCGGCGCCGTCTGCGGCGTGAAAACCCTGTCCGGGGACGTCATTTCCTGCCGGGCAGCGGTGGTGTGCACCGGTGTGTACCTGAAAAGCCGCATCATCATCGGCGAAGCGGAATGGGAGGCCGGCCCCCAGGGGCTGATGCCTGCCGGCCGGCTCACCGCATCCCTTGCGGACCTGGGCTTTGAGATCCGCCGGTTCAAAACGGGCACCCCCGCCCGTGTGGCCGCCAATTCCATCGATTTTGAAAAAATGACGCCCCAGCCCGGGGATGAGCCCCCGGTGCCCTTCTCCTTCATGACCGACGGGGGCGTGGAAAATAAAGTAAACTGCTACCTCACCTGGACCAACGAAAAAACCCACGAGATCATCCGGCAGAACCTGCACCGTGCCCCCATGTTCACTGGCTCCATCACCGGCGTGGGCGCCCGTTACTGCCCCTCCATTGAAACCAAAATCGTCCGCTTTGCCGATAAGGACCGGCACCAGATCTTCCTGGAACCGGAAGGGGACGGCTACCCCGAATGGTATGTGCAGGGCATGTCCACCTCCATGCCGGAAGACGTGCAGTGGGATATGTACCGCACCATCCCCGGCCTGGAAAAGTGCAAGATCACGCGGCTTGCCTATGCCATCGAATACGACTGCATCGATCCTCTCACCCTGACGCCCCACCTGGGGGCCAAACACGTCCCCGGGCTGTACATGGCCGGCCAGGTGAACGGCACCTCCGGCTATGAGGAAGCGGCGGCCCAGGGCATTTATGCCGGCATCAACGCAGCGCTGTACTGCAAGGAAAAAGAGCCCTTCCTGCTGACCCGGGATCAGGCCTACATCGGCGTCATGGTGGACGATCTCACCACCAAGGGCACCGACGAACCCTACCGCATGATGACCAGCCGTGCCGAACACCGGCTGTACCTGCGCCAGGACAACGCAGACCTTCGCCTCACCGAGCGGGCCCACAAAATCGGCCTGGCCACGGACGAGCGCATGCGCCGCACCGAAAAGAAACACAACGATACCCAGGAATTGATCCGCCGCCTGCAGGATAACGGCATGGCCAGGGAAATGAAGCGCCCCGAAGCCCAGGTGGAGATCCCTGCCGAATGGGGCTATGACGCCTCCGCCATGGAGCAGGCCCGCATCCAGATCAAATACGAAGGGTACCTGCAGCGGGAAATGGCCCAGATCAAGTCCGCCCGGGCCATGGAAGAAGCACTGCTGCCCCCGGATATGGATTACGAATCCCTTTCCTCCCTGCGGCTGGAAGCCCGTCAGAAGCTGAACGCCGCCCGTCCCCTGTCCCTGGGCCAGGCCAGCCGCATCCCCGGCGTTTCCCCGGCGGATATCGCCGTGCTCACGGTGTGGCTGAAACGGCTTAAGGCCTGACAAAAAGGAGAGAATTCCATGGCGGAAGACATGTTCTCCATCCCCACAGCGCCGGAAGGCCGCTTTCCCCTTGCCCTTTTGCGGCAGGCAGCGCCCCTGACCGTCCCGGACGAAGCACCGGAAAAAACCGCAGCCGATGCCATCCTGCACCTTATGAACCGGTTTCACCTTTCCGCCAGCCTGCGGAAGATCCTTTCAGGCCCCTGCGTCACAAAATATCTGCTGGATACATCTTGCCCCCTTCCGCCTTCCTCCCTGAAGGAAATGGAAGCGGCTCTTGTCAAAGCGCTGGATACCCCCTGCATCCGCCTGCAGTTTCCCCTTCCGGGCACCGCCTGTGCAGGCATTGAAGTGCCAAAGGCCCTGCGGCGGACGGTTCCTTTGCGCCAGGTGCTGGGAAGCGAAGAAATGCAGCAGGCAAAAAAAGCGCTGCCCACGGCACTGGGCGTGGATCTTGCCGGCCGGAATGTTGTTTGCGATCTTTCCGGAATGCCCCATCTGCTGCTGGCCGGCAGCCCCGGCTCCGGCAAATCCGTGTGCCTGCACAGCATGCTCCTGTCGCTGATGCACAGGCTGCCCCCGGAAGAAGTGCATCTCCTCCTGTCGGACCCCACCCAGACGGAATTTTCCGCTTATGCATCCCTTCCTTACCTGCGCCATCCGGTGGAAAGCGATGCCCTTATAGCCATTGAACACCTGGAAAGCCTGACCGACGAAATGCTGCGCCGTTATGCCCTTTTCAGGCAGCGGGCCGTTCGCAACATAGACGGCTACAACGCCGCCCTTTCCCCTTCGGAAGAAAGGCTGCCCCGCATCCTGTTCGTTGCGGATGAGCTGGCCCACCTGATGCAATTTTCCCGGGAACGGGTGGAAACCGCCGTCAGCCGGCTCAGTGCGCTGGGCCGCGGGGCAGGCATCCATCTTTTGCTTGCCACCCGGCACCCTTCGCCGGATGTGCTGACGGGCATGATCCTTTCCTCCATCCCTGCGCGCATTGCATTCCGCTGCGCCGCCGGGCAGCACAGCCGCCTTATCCTGAACCAACAGGACGCCGAAAAGCTGCTGGGCCAGGGCGACATGCTGTATATGCCCTACGGCTCCCAGCCGCCCCTTCGGGTGCAGGGCTGTTTTGTATCGGTTTCCGAAGTGGAGCAGGTAACCGCTTTCCTTCGCAAAGAAAAAACCTCCGCAGGTTGACCTTGCGGAGGCTTTTTTCATTTGTTCTTCATCCAGGGCAGGGCATGCTGCAGCGCCATCACCACCACGGGGATCAGCACAATGTGCACGATCATGCCGGGGATGGCATTGGTGAACGCGCCGGCCATGAAAGCCGCCCAGGTGAAGGAAGCGCCGGAAACGCCGCTCATGATCACCCTAGCAATGCCCCACACCACGCGGCCGCCCAGCATGGCGCACAAAAGGGCCGCATACACATACTGCGGTTTTTTCGGCAGTGTTTTGTACAATAGCCCGGCGATCAGGCCATAGGCTGCCAGTTCAAAGCACATGGCCAGGCCGGTGGGGAAAATGGGGGGCATGCCCACCAGCAAAAACCGCAAAAGCGGCGCTGCCGCCCCCACGCCCACGGCCCACCAGGGCCCGCACACAAACGCGCACAGGAACACCGGAATGTGCATGGGGCACAGGGCATTGCCGATTTCCGGAATGTTGGCCGTCAGGAAAGGCAATACCATACACAGGGCCAGGCAAACGGCGGCAAGGGTAAGCTGTTGGATTCGAACCGAGTTTTTGTTCATGGATGTTCTCCCTTTTGTTATTTCCTGTCTCAGACGGGAGAAGCGCATTCGCTGCGCCGTTTATCCATTTTCGCCGCACAGCTGCATGATCTGGGCTACGGCCTCATCGATCAGCTGGGCCCGGGTCATGTTCCCCGTGCCCACCACCGTGCTTTTGCATTGTGTTACCGGCAGCAGCACCCGCCGGGCATCGCTTTGCCCCACCGCCACTGCCATGGAAGGGGTAATTTCCCCCAAGAGTGCATCCGCCAGCACAATGCCCAAAGGCCCTGCAATCACATCCGCCTTTTTGCACTGCACCAGCACGGCGTTTTCCCCGGTGGCTGCCTGATCCGCCCCCGCTTTCAGCATGGCGCTGGTGGCCAGCGCATTGGTCCCCACTGCGGTGAGAACATGCTGCTGTTTCAGGTTGGCTTTCTTCAGCCCCTCGATCAGCTGGGCGCCCATCCGGCCGCTCTGGCCGTCGATGATCAGAATATGCATCGGCAAAAACACCTCCTTTTGCATCCCGTTCATTATGCCATTTTGCCGCATCTTTGTCAACAAAAGCTGCTGCCATTTGACGCCGCGAAGGTGCAAATTGGTACTGCATTTCAGCAGGTTTCCGGGATCAGCGGAAGAAAATCCTCCACGCATTTTCGGGCCTTCTCCGCCCGGATGCCGCCGACGGCCACCACGTCCATCCCGGCATGCAAGGCTCCTTCAATGCCTGCCAAAGAATCTTCAAACACCATGCATTGCTCCGGCGCCACCTGCTGCTCCCTTGCGATGTGCAAAAACACATCCGGCGCCGGCTTCTTTTTCAGGGGCAGGCTGCCGTCGTACACCCCGTCGAAATACCCCTCCAGCCCGAAGGCCTCAAGATACTGCTTTGCCGCCAGGCTGGATGTGGCGATCACCGTTTTGCAGCCCATCCGGCGCAAAAGCTGAAGATATTGTTCCACCCCGCCGATCAGGTCCTTCCGGGAGATGGCAGCGGCATGCACCGCATACCGCTTTCCTTTTGCTTCGGCCAGCATTTTCTTTTGCTCCCGGGAAAGGGAAAGGGAAAACCGGCGGCACACCGCTTCAATGATGCATTCCCTGCCGGTGCTTTTCAGGGGCAGGTAATCTTCCGCGGTCAGCATAACGCCCTGCCCTGCAAACACGTCCCGCCAGGCCATGTAATGGTATTTTTCCGTGTCCAGGATCACCCCGTCAAAATCGAAAATGCACAGGGCGTACGCCTTTCCCAGAATGTTCATCGGTCATTTTCCCTTCATGCATTGTTTGAAAAAAGGCGGAAGAGATGCTCTGCCGCCTTTTTTGTATCAGTATTCAAAAGTGCCTTCGTACACCAGGGTGGTGTGGCCGGTAAGGGTCACGCCCCGGTCAGAGTAAGTCACATACAGGGGGCCGCCCTTGAGGTGCACAGTGATCTGGGTGTCCTTTTCGCAGTAACCCATTTCCACCGCCGCCACCACCGCCGCACAGGCGCCGGTGCCGCAGGCAAAGGTTTCGCCGCTGCCCCTCTCCCACACCCGCACCCGCAGCGTGGTTTTGTTCACCACCCGCACAAACTCGGTGTTGATGCGTTCGGGGAATTCCTTTGCGTACTCAAACAGGGGGCCGATTTTTTTCAGGTCCATGCCGTCCGGCGCTTCGGGGAACAAAACGCAATGGGGGTTGCCCACCGATACGCAGGTGACGGGGTAGGTTTCGCCGCCCACCGAAAGCGGATAGCCGATCATCCTTTCACAGTCCACATTCGCCGGCAGGTGAGCGGAAAGCAAATCCGCCTTCCCCATATCCACCGATACCGAGGACACCCGGCCGTTGCGCAGGTACAACTTCAGGCTGTACGCCTTGCCGGCCACTTCGATGGTCATGCGGTCGCTGCGGATGTAGCCCTTGTCGTACAGGTACTTGGCCATGCAGCGGATGTTGTTGCCGGCCATGCGGCCTTCGCTGCCGTCCCGGTTGAAGGTGCGCATTTTCGCATCGGCCATGCGGCTGTTTTCCATCAGCACAATGCCGTCGCCGCCAATGCCAAAGTGGGGAGTGCACAGGCTTACGCACAGCGATTCGGGACAGGTGATGCGGCCGTCAAAGTTTTCGATGAAGATATAGTCATTGCCGCAGGACTGCATCTTGGCAAAGGCGATCTTCTGCCGCCAGGCGCGCATGCGGTTGATATCCACCAGCTCCGTATTGCCGGCGTTGAACCGGCTTTCCAGCATTTTCGCCAGGGCATCCGCCGTATCCACGGAGGTGATGCAGGGAATGCCCAGCTGCATGGCCCGCTTGTGCAGCAGGATATAATCCCCCACCGTAGCGTCCTTCACCGCACCGGTGTAGAGGATGTAGGCAATGTTGCCCTTTTCCAACAGCTGCATCAGCTGGGCGTCTTCGGTGGCGTTTTTCACCGCCTGCACCCGCACGCCCATTTTTTCAATGGCGGCAGCGGTGCCGCTGGTGGCATAGAGGGCAAGGCCCAGGTCGGAGAACCTGCGGGCCAGGGAGATAATTTCGGGATAATCGTTTTCTTCCACGCTGATAAGCATGCCGGGCTTTTCCTTGCCGTGGAGGGAGGGCACGGTGAAGCCGGCGGCGGTGAGGCCCTTGAACAGCGCTTCTTCCACCGTTTTGCCAATGCCCAGCACTTCGCCGGTGGATTTCATTTCCGGGCCCAGGATGGAGTTGGCGTCGTTCAGCTTTTCAAACGAGAACACCGGCACCTTCACCGCGCAGTAGGGCGGCGTACGGTACAGCCCGGTGCCGTAGCCCATGTCGGCAAGGCGCTCGCCCAGCATCACCCGGCTGGCCAGGTCCACCATGGGCACACCCGTCACTTTGCTGATGTAGGGCACGGTGCGGGAAGCCCTAGGGTTCACCTCGATCACGTACAGTTCATCGTGCCAGATCAGGTACTGGATGTTGATCAGGCCCTTGGTTTTCAGCGCCAGCGCCAGCTTTTCGGAGCAATCCACCACCTTTTCCAGGTGATGGTCGTTCAGCGTATAGGGGGGATAGACGGAAATGCTGTCGCCGCTGTGGACGCCGGCACGCTCGATATGCTCCATAATGCCGGGGATCAATACGCTTTCCCCGTCGGAAATGGCGTCCACTTCCAGCTCGGTGCCGGGCATGTACTGGTCCACCAGCACCGGGTTTTCAATGCCCCCGGCCAGGATGTTTTCCATGTAGCACCGGGTGGTTTCAGCATTGCGGGAGATGGTCATGTTCTGGCCGCCGATCACGTAAGAGGGGCGCAGCAGCACGGGGTAGCCTAGCTTTTCCGCGGCATCCAGCGCTTCTTCCACCGTGTTCACGCCCATACCCTGGGGCCGGCGGATGGAGAATTTCTCCAGCAGCGCGTCAAACTTGGCCCGGTCTTCCGCGGTATCAATGCCCTCGGCAGAGGTGCCAAGGATCCGGATGCCCATCTTGTCCAGATAGCCGGTCAGCTTGATGGCGGTCTGTCCGCCGAAAGCCACCACCACCCCCACCGGGTTTTCCACCCGGATGATGTTCATCACGTCTTCGGGAGTCAGGGGCTCGAAATACAGCCGGTCGGCGGTGTCATAGTCGGTGGAGACGGTTTCGGGGTTGTTGTTGACGATCACCACGTCATAGCCCATTTGCTGCAGCGTCCACACCGAATGGACGGAGCTGTAGTCAAACTCAATGCCCTGGCCGATGCGGATGGGGCCGCTGCCCAGCACCATAATGACGGGCTTGCCGCTTCTGTGGAAAGCCCGGCTTTCGCAGAAGGTGCCAAAGGCGGAATAGAAATAGGGGGTCTGGGCCGCATATTCCCCGGCGCAGGTATCCACCATCTGGTAGGAAAAGTGGCTTTCCGGCAGCTTTTCCACGCCGGTCAGCCGGGTGATCACCTTGTCCGGGTAGCCCAGGGTTTTTGCTTCCCGATACATTTCTTCGGTCAGGGGGGCCGTTTGCAGGGCTTTTTCAAACTGCGCCAGGTGCAGCATCCGGTTCAGGAACCAGGGGTCGATCCTGGTGATGTCAAAAATCTGCTGTACGGACACGCCTTTTTTCAGCGCCTCGAACACGGTAAACAGCCGCTTGTCATCCTGCCGTGCCAGCCGCTCCTCAATGGGCGCAGCATCCATGGCCGGGGCATTCAGGCTGTCCAGCCCGATTTCCGCCCCCCGCACCGCCTTCATCAGCACTTCTTCAAAGGTCTGCCCGATGGCCATCACTTCGCCGGTAGCCTTCATCTGGGTGCCCAGCTTCCGGCTTGCGTTGGCAAACTTTTCAAAGGGCCATTTGGGGAACTTCACCACAATGTAGTCCACCGCCGGTTCAAAGCAGGCGCTGGTTTTCTTCGTGATGTCGTTCATCACTTCGTCCAGGGTATAGCCAAGGGCCAGCCGGGTGGTCATTTTTGCAATGGGATAGCCGGTGGCCTTGCTGGCCAGGGCGGAAGAGCGGCTGACCCTCGGGTTCACCTCGATCACCGCATATTCGAAGGAATTCGGGTTCAGGGCAAACTGGCAGTTGCAGCCGCCGATGATGCCAAGGGCATTCACCATTTCCAGCGCCGCATCGTGCAGCATGCCGTATTCTTTTGGGGACAGCGTCAGCGCCGGCGCCACCACGATGGAATCGCCGGTGTGGATGCCCACAGGGTCCACATTTTCCATGGAGCAGATGGCAATGGCGTTGCCCAGGCTGTCCCGCATGGTTTCAAATTCAATTTCCTTCCAGCCGGAAATGCATTTTTCCACCAGGATCTGATGGATGGGGGAGGCGTCCAGCCCGGCCTTGGCGGTCACGGAAAGTTCCGCTTCATCCTCCGCAATGCCGCCACCTGAGCCACCCAAAGTAAACGCCGGCCGCACGATCACCGGATAGCCGATCTCTTCAGCGATCTGCAGGGAAGTATCTACGTCATTTGCAATGCCGGAGGGCACGCAGGGCTGGCCGATCTGTTGCATGGTATCTCTGAACAGTTCCCGGTCTTCCGCCTTGTCGATGGCTTCCCGGTCGGTACCAAGCAGCTTCACGCCAAATTCCGCCAGGGTGCCGTCCCTGGACAGCTGCATGGCCAGCGTCAGGCCCGTCTGGCCGCCAAGACCGGCAAGCAAAGCATCCGGCCGCTCTTTTTCGATGATGCGCCGGATGGTTTCCCTGTTCAAAGGCTCCAGGTAAATTTCGTCAGCCAGGTGATGGTCGGTCATGATGGTGGCGGGGTTGGAATTGACCAGCACCACATTGATGCCTTCTTCCCGCAGCACCCGGCAGGCCTGGGCCCCGGCATAGTCAAATTCCGCCGCCTGGCCGATCACGATGGGGCCGGAGCCGATCACCAGCACTTTGCGGATATTGGGATCCTTGGGCATTACCGCTCACCTCCCATCAACGTTTCAAACAGGGCAAGCACTTTGTCGTCCGGGTCAAACTGCACGGAAAGGCAGCGCAGGCTTTCATACATAAGGCCTTCGCAGCCCCCGTCGTTCAAATTGCGGTAAATCAGTTCCCCGGGCAGGTTTTCCGCTTTCACTTCATACCCGTGGTTCTGTTTTGTGATGTAGGTGCGGCCGTCCAGCGTGCACAGCACCGGTTGGTTCTGGCCCCGGTGGCCGATGTGCATTTTTTCCACCCGGCCGCCCAGGGCTTCAGCCACCATCCGGTGCCCAAGGCCCACTGCCAGTACAGGCGCCTTGCCCAGCAGCTTTTTCACTTCCGCCGTGTCTTCGGGGGCGTTTTCCGGGCCGCCGGAAAGCACCACACCGTCGGGGTTCAGGGAAAGAATATCTTCCGCCGCAGCATCAAAAGGCACACAGGTCACCCGCCAGCCCTTTTCATTCAGGGCGCGGATCAGGCTGTTTTTTGCGCCATGGTTCCACAGCACCAGATGCTTTTTTTCCGCCTGCGCCGGGTACACCTCTTTTTCACAGGGCAGCATGGAAACGGCATCGTCCTTTCGGAACATTTCCGGCAGCGCATCGCAGATCATGGCCCCCATGGCGCCTTCCTGGCGCAAAACGGCGGTCAGGTAGCGGGTATCCACACCGCTGATGCCGGGGATGCCTTTTTTCACCAGATAATCGTTCAGGCTGCCGGTGCTGCGGAAATTGGAGGGCGTATCGCAAAGGGAGCGCACCACATACCCGGCAGGGGTATAGCCGCTTTCTTCATCCTCCTGCGCCACGCCGTAATTGCCGATAACGGGGAACGTCTGCATCACAATCAGCCCTGCGTTGGCAGGGTCGGTGAGGGTTTCCAGATAACCCACTACCCCGGTAAAAAACACCATTTCCCCGGCAGCATCCTTCTTTGCGCCAATACGCTTTCCTTCAAAGGCCATGCCGTTTTCCAGCACCAGATATGCCATGATTTATTTCGCCTCTTTTTTTACAGGGTGGCCGCCATGACCGCCTTGATGGTATGCATGCGGTTTTCCGCTTCGTCAAAAACGATGGACTGGGCACTTTCGAACACCTCATCGGTGACCTCCATAGCCGTCAGACCAAACTTCTCGTTGATCTGTTTGCCGATAACGGTATTTAGGTCATGGAATGCGGGCAGGCAATGCATGAAACGGCACTGCTCTCCTGCGTTACGCAGCATATCCATGGTCACCTGATAGGGCTTCAGTGCTTCGATCCGCTCTGCCCACACGCTGTCAGCCTCGCCCATGGAGACCCAGACATCGGTGTAGATCACATCCGCACCCTTGGTAGCCGCCATAGGATCCGTA
>JAZNOW010000049.1:0-15732 GCA_045589355.1 Clostridia bacterium | reverse complement strand
GGCGGCGGTATTGGACATCATGTTGAAGGAATGACCGGGCGCCGGAACGGCCACGTTCTCGCTGTGATCGCAGCCGTAGCGCTGGCATTCAAAGGTTTCATAACCAGCGTTCACGCAATCACCCAGCACGGCAGCCACTTTCTTCATGTCATGGCCCAAAGGATCAATAACTTTGATATCCTTATAGCCGCACACACCGCAGGTCTTTACGGATTCACCGGCTTCCTCGCAGGTGGCGGCGGTATTGGACATCATGTTGAAGGAATGACCGGGCGCCGGAACGGTCACCGTTTCACTGTGATCGCAGCCGTAGCGCTGGCATTCATAGGTTTCATAACCAGCGTTAACGCAATCACCCAGCACGGCAGCCACTTTCTTCATGTCATGGCCCAAAGGATCAATAACTTTGATATCCTCATAGCCGCAGCGGCCGCAGGTCTTTACGGATTCACCGGCTTCCTCGCATGTTGCAGCAGTATTGGACATCATGTTGTAGGAATGGCCCAGAGGCTTGGCACCCAGGGTTTCCGTTTCCAGACCGCAGTATACGCATGCCATTTTCACGCATCCGCCGGCCGTGCAGGTGGGCTCGCTCACGGACACATTCTTCATCTTGTGGCCCTTGGCAGGAACCTTTTTGTTTTCGCTGTGGTCGCAGCCATAGCGCTGGCATTCATAGGTTTTCAGGCCATCGGCTTCACAATCGCCCAGCACTTCAGCCACCAGCTTCATGTCATGGCCCAAAGGAGCAATCTCCGTGATATCCTCATAGCCGCACACGCCGCAGGTCTTTACGGATTTGCCGGCCGTTTCGCAGGTAGCAGCGGTATTGGACATCATGTTGTAGGAATGGCCCAGAGGCTTGGCACCCAGGGTTTCCGTTTCAAAACCGCAGTACACGCATGCCATTTTCACGCATCCGCCGGTCGTGCAGGTGGGCTCGCTCACAGATACATTCTTCATCTTGTGGCCGTGTGCGGGGATGATGTTGATTTCAGTATAGTCGCAATCGGGACGCTGACAGGCCAGCGTTTCGTTGCCTTCGGTGGCACAGCCGGCAGGCACCATGCCGATCTTCTTCATCTGATGGCCCAGAGCCGGCGCACCGGTGGCGGTGCTTTCCTTACGGCAGCGGATGCAGCGAAGGTGGATCTGGCCGGGCTCGGTGCAGGTGGCATCATCAACGCCAATGGATTTCATATTGTGGCCCAGGGCGTCAATGGTTTCGCTCTTCACCAATTTACCGGACACGTTGCAGTAGGTCTTGGCAACGCCATCCTTCGTGCAGAGAGGATTCGTGACCGACACACTGGTATCCTGATGATCGCCGGTGGCCGAAACATAGCAATACTTTTCATTGAGGGTGGTATTGCAATCAGGGCATTCCAGCGCGTAGTAGCCGCGTTCGCAGCAGGTAGGCGCCTTAGCCAACACCGTTTTGCTGTTGGCATGGTTGCATTCGGCACAAGCACCTGCAGCAAAACAACAAACCATGACCAGCATCGTCATGGCAAAAAATAATTTAATCAATTTCTTGCAAGACTTTTCCACAATTCTCCCTCCATCTTCTGTACATTTGATGCACATGTAATCATTTTAATATGTAGAAGCTACCATGTCAAGCAAATTCTGCCAAAATGCCCTGACATCCTTCCATAATATCACAATATGCAATATCAAACCGATCCGAATACCAGGGATCGGATACTTCGCCGGGGCGATTGGTGAAATCCATCAGCATCCGCACCTTCCCGTCCGGATCACCATTCAGCATCCGGTGCAGGTTGCGCACATTGAAATGGTCCATGGCAATGAGCAGATCATATTCCTGATAATCCTTCCGCGTCACCTGCCTGGCGCCCCTTTTTTCCACAAAAATACCATGCCTTTGCAGTTCTGTCCGGGCCGGCGGATACACGGGATTGCCAATTTCTTCGGTGCTGGTCGCCGCGGAAGCGATGTGGAACTCCTTTTCCAATTTTCTTTCCCGGACCAGGTGCTTCATGATCATTTCCGCCATGGGGCTGCGGCAGATGTTGCCATGGCAGATGAACAGGATTTTCGTTACCCGATTGCTGGTTTTATTCATTGTATTTCTTCCTTTCCCGAACCTGCTCCACCTGTCCGCTTTTGCGATAAGCAAGGGGCGTGGTTCCCTTCTCTTTCCTGAATTTCTGAATAAAGCTGCTGCCGGAGCCAAAGCCTGTTGCCAGGCCGATTTCCGTGACCGTCCTGTCGGTATTGCGCAGCATCACGCAGGCCTGCTCAATGCGGTAGCTGCACAGGTATTCCGAAAAGGACCGGCAAAAATGCTTTGCAAAAAAAGCACTGAAATACGTGGGCGCAATGGCCGCCGCCTGGGCAATCATGGGCACGGTGATCTTTTCCATGTAGTGCTGGCGGATATAGAGCAAAATCTGCTTGCACACATCGTCATGCCTGTCCGGCTGCAAAGGGATCAGGGCTTCCTGCTGCACCAGCCACCCGATCAGCTGTACCAGCAGCGCCTTGGTCGTCATTTCATAGGCCGCAGGCCGCTCCTTCTGCAGAAAAATAATCTGGTTTTGCCATTGCCATGCCGCGCTGTTCTTTGGCAGCCGCATGGGAAAGCCCAGCTTGCCTTCCGCCAGCGGCCGCAGAAAACGCTGCTGGTCATGGTCCTCCCAGGCAAACAGCAAATGCTGCACCGGAAAAATAAATACCTCGCACCGTGCATCCTCCCCCACGGCATCAAACCCGTGGATCTGCCCGGGATTGATCCACACCGCGTCCCCCGCATCCAATATCCACTGTGTGCCGTCCAGTGTCAGCGTCACCTGTCCCCGGCAGACAGACAACACTTCCACATCATCCTGCCAGTGCATGGCTGCGGACAGGGGCGTATCGCCATGGGGCATTTCATACAGCACAATGGGGTATGCACTGCTGCCGTGCAGCCGGTTTTCTTTCATATGCAGATTCATGACAATTTTCCTTTTAAAAGGATATTTTATCCCTCATTTTTGATATTATTCCACCTCATTTTAATGTTAAATTGATATTATGTCAATCATGCTTCGTTCAAAGGAGTGTCTGCAATGAATTATGACGCATTGAAAAAGCAATACATCCGCGGCTGGCACACATGGAATGTGCGCAGCGTGCTTTCCCATGTACATATGCCGGACGGCTTTGCACTGAACGTGGCCTTCAAGGAATACCGGGAAGGCCATTATCTGAAAGAAACGCTGGTGGGCCGTTTTTCCAACGAATACGGCCGGGAGCCGGCAGAAACTGCCTTTCCCGGCGCCCATGCCTTTGACGACTCCTACACCGAAATGCGTATCACCTGGTGCGATATGGAAATCCGGGTGGAGTCCACCGCGGAAGAGGATCGGCTCACCCTGCTCATCACACCGATAAAAAAACAGGTGCGGCCTGCCATGCTGGTATTGGAAAGCGGTTTTTTGTGGCGAAAGCCCGGCTATGTGGAAGAGAAAGGCCAAATGCTTCTGGCCCACTCGCCCGAAACCCTGCACACCGTATACATCACCGGCACCCCGGCCCATGACAACAACATCCCCGTGCAGTCCCCCTGCCTGTGCGTCCTGCTGGACGGCCCCGTTTCCGTATCCACCGGCCGGCCCTGCACCGTAGCACAAGCCCAGGCATTGATTGCCGGAAAGCGTGAAGCCCATCTCCTCTCCTGCGCCCGTTTCGGCAAACTGTCCCCTATGTATTTTGCCATGGAATCCGCCCTGGGATGGGATACCATTTACGATGCAAAAAACCAGCGCGTTGTTTCGCCGGTCAGCCGGCTGTGGAGCATCGGCAGCGGCGGGTACGTGCTGTTTTGCTGGGATAATTTCTTTGCCGGCTTTATGGCCGGCCTTGGCTGCAGGGACCTGGCGTACAGCAACCTGAAAGAAATCCTGAACCAGCAGACGGCAGATGGCTTTGTGCCCAACTTTTCCTATGCCACCGGCCAGGTGAGCGCCGATCGTTCCCAGCCCCCGGTGGGCAGCACCATGCTGCTGGAAACCTACCGCATCTTCCGGGAAAAATGGATCGTGGAAGAAATGTACGACGGCCTGCTTCGCTGGAACGAATGGTTTGCTTCTCACCGCACAGCCCCTTCCGGTGCGCTTTGCTGGGGCAGCGAAACCATCCCCGTGCAGTACGGCAACCGCTGGGAAACGGAGGGCGTACACGCCACATACGGCGCAGCGCTGGAAAGCGGGCTGGATAATTCCCCCATGTACGACGATGTCCCCTTCAATCCCCAAACCAACCGGCTGGAGATGGAAGACGTGGGGCTCACCGGATTGTACATTCTGGATTGCCGTTCGCTGATGCAGCTTGCAAAGCTGATCGGACGGGATCAGGATCTGCCCGTCCTGGAGCAGCGCATGAACGCCGCCCGTGTCGGCCTGGAACAGCTTTGGGATGAAGAAAACGGGTTTTACTATAACCGCCGCACCGACACCGGTGCCTTCTCCCGCCGCATTTCCCCCACCAATTTCTATGCCCTCTTCTCCCCCGATGTATCGCCGGAGCGTCAGCAGCGCATGGCGAACGAGCACTACTATAACCCCGATGAATTTTACGGCCAGTGGATGCTGCCCTCCATTGCCAGGAACGATCCTGCCTACCCCGAACAGAATTACTGGCGCGGCCGGGTATGGGCGCCGCTGAACTTCCTGGTGTATCTGGCCCTGACAAACACAGGCCTTGAGAACGTGCGCCATGACCTGGCCGAAAAATCCGCCTGCCTGTTCATGAAAGAATGGACGGAACACCGCCATGTGCACGAAAACTATTCCGCCGTCACCGGGGAGGGCTGCGATTCCGGCAACAGCGATAAGTTTTACCACTGGGGCGCCCTGCTTTGCGTCATCGCCCTGGCGGATGCCGGTTACATCCCCGACTTTGGCAAGCCATTAACTGAATAAAAAAGCGCCGGAGAAGGTTTTCTTCCCCGGCATTTTTCATTCAGCAAAACTTCATCATGTTTTTCACATAATCCAGTTGCATTTTCAATTCGCCCCAGATATCCCCGTCGTAGGCCTTATCGTGGTCCAGGGTATACCAGATGGGCTGCACCTTCTTTTCGCACAGCGGCAGCACCCGTGCCCAGTCCATCACGCCATAGCCCACCGGCCGGAACAAATGCTCTTTTCCCGTATCAAAGCTTTCCCGCCAGTAATCCTTCAGGTGCACAATTTCCATCCGGTGCGCATACTTTTCAATCTGCCCTTCGCACCGGCAGCCGCCAATTTCCATCCAGCCCAGGTCCGGCTCAAACAGCATGCCGGGGTGTGCTTTTTCCATGATGTAGTCCATCCGCCAACCGTCCTGCCAGCGGTTCAGGTATTCCTGGGCATGGTTGTGGTAATGCACTTTGATGCCCAGCCCCATGGCCATTTCCACCACACGGTTGATTTTGTCCATCACTTCGTCGTTCATGTCATCGTCCGGCAGCAAAAGCCCGATGTATTCACAGCCGATCACTTTCACATACCGCAGCTTCTCTTCTGCCGTTTCCCCCTGCATCACCAGGGCCCGGTCAAAATCGTTGAGCGCCGCCACGTCTTCCTTTGTTTCTTCCCCGGTCAGCTCCTTCAGCCGTACGAACGCGCTGAAAGGCTCCACACCGGCTTCTTTGCACCATGCGCTGATCTCTTTGGCATCATGGCCGAAAAAGCCCAGCAATTCAATGCCGTCATACCCCAGCATTTTCACTTTTTTCAGCGTGGCAGGCATATCCTTTCGCATTTCGTCCATCAGGATAAACCCGGGGGCCCCGATTTTTACATTCCGCATCAACGCATCCTCCTCCTATCCCAGGTAATGGGTCATGGCCACCATCAGGCAAAACCCGGCCAGCAGCGCATAGGTGGCGCCCCGTTCGCTGCCGTGGGCATGGGTTTCGGGAATCATTTCGTCACTGATCACATACAGCATGGTGCCGCCGGCAAAGGCCAGCGCAAAGGGCAGGATGACCGCCGAAACGCTGACGGCCAGATACCCGAACAGCGTACCTGCCACTTCCACAAGTCCGGTCATCAGGGCGGCAATAAAGGTGCGGCTGCGGCTCATGCCGGCTGCCAGCATGGGCCCGATGATCACCATGCCCTCGGGAATGTTCTGCAGCGCAATGCCTGCGGCAATGGTAAGGGCTTCGCCGTCGTTTCCCGTGCCAAAGCCCACGCCTGCCGCAATGCCTTCCGGCAGGTTGTGAATGGCGATGGCCATCACAAACAAAAGCACTTTGTTCAGTTTTTCCGTCTGCCCCGGATGGGCTTCCTGATCCAGGCCGGACAATTTGTGCAAATGCGGCACCAATTTATCCAGCACGTTCAGAAACAGCGCGCCGCAAAATACCCCGGCCACCGTGATCCACAAGCCCTGATCGCCGCCGTATTCCAGCGATGGAAGGATCAGCCCGATCACCGCCGCCGCCAGCATCACGCCGGCTGCAAACGATAAAACAATATCGCTGAACCGATGGGAAATTTTCTTGAACACAAAGCCCAGGCCTGCACCGGCTACGGTTGCGCCGCCCACACCAAGGGCTGTTAACCACACCATTTCCATACGTTTTTTCCTTTCCGGTTGTGTTTTCATCAGTATAGCACAGGATAATTCTCTGCGCAAATCCCTTTCTTTCTGAATATACCCATTCCCTGCTCACCCAAACAAAAAAGCGCCGCACGTTTCCATGCGACGCATTTTTCCTTATTTATTTTGCCGGTGCCATCTGCCACCACTTGGCCTGCACATCCCCGGCAAAGAGGAGGTACAGGTCGGTCACGCCGTCCACGTTTTCGCAGTCCACGGTGTAGGCTTTCCTTTCGCCGTCCTCCACCGTAAATTCGCACAGCACCCGGCCGTCAAAGCCATCGGCCATCACCCGCACGGCACCGCCGCCGTTGGAGCCGGCCTCCATGGTAAATGTGCTGCAGCCTTTGTCAAACGCCACATTCTTCACCTGCATCCAGTCGCCGCTGCCGGCCACGGTAACGGCATCGGGACCGTAGCCATTCACTTCAATGCCCGCTTCCCGGTACATGGTCTGGGCAGGTACCTGCTCATAGGGGGTAAAGTCATGCAGTTTTTGGGGGCCGGCCATGGTGCCCTTTTGCACCAGAATGGCGCCGTCTTCCTTCACTTCCAGCACGTCCATCTGGGGCGAGCGGTAATTGCCGGTAATGCCCATGCTCTTTTCCACCGGCCGGTTGTGGTACAGCAGGTAATGCACACCCTTGAATTCCACAATGCTGTGGTGGTTGTTGCCGTACAGGCCGAAGAACTTGCCCTGGTTGGCAAACAGTTGGCCGCCGTAGGTGAAGGGGCCCAGCGGGTTCTTGCTGGTCATGTACTGAATGGCGCCGCTTTCCAGGCCGTAGGCATTGCCGGTGGTATTCCAGTTGGAGCAATAGCTGTAATAATACGTATCGCCGATGCGGTTCATGCCGGAATCCTCAAACAGATAGGGCACGTTTTCAATCACCCTGGGTTCGCCCACGATGGAGATCATATCATCCCCCAGCTGCACGCACCGCGCCGTACCGGGGTTGGCGTCCTTGCCGGCGGGCACGCCGCCGCCAAAGTAAAGGTAGCCGGTACCATCTTCATCCACAAACACAGCAGGGTCAAACAGCCATGTCACGTTGGCGCAATTGGGGGTGGAGCGGGTGATCAGCCCGTGGCCCAAAGGATCCCGGAAGGGGCCGGCCGGGTCATCAGCCACCAGCACCGTCACACCGTTGCCGTTGTTGCAGGAATAAAGGAAAAACTGGTCCTTGCCGTCGATCACCTTGTGGGCGGCACAGGGGGCCCAGGAATTGCGGGCCCAGGTCAGAATGCCATTGCTGCCGGCCACGGGAATGGCGCCATGGTCCGTCCAGTTGACAAGGTCGGAAGAGGAAATGCAGTTGATCTTGTTCACCAGGCCGTACCCGTTTTCTTTCACCGTACCGTCGGCATTGTATTCGATCACGTCATTGGTGGTGTACACATACAGCCGGTCTTTCCACACAAGGAAGCCGGGGTCCGCGCCAAAGCGCTGGGTGTACAGGGGGTTATGGTCCCCGTTCTTTTTGTGGCTTTTGTTCCATACCATTTCGTCAAACAGCTTTTTCAATTCCGTTTCTCCTTCCGGCATCCTGAAAGGCTCCCCTTCCTGTGCCATTTCCTTTTGTTTTGCTGCACCCTGCAGGGTAAAATTCCGGATGGTAAAGGGCGTATCCGCTTCGCCGCCCTCCACATACAGAACATAGGTATCATAATCTCCGGCCACCCACACGGCAGATAAAGTGACCCACGCATCTTTTTCCACATTTTCCGCCACAATGTTTTCGTACGTCACCTGGCCGTCCCGGCTGTGCTCCGCAGAAAGAATGAACCGGCCGCTGGCAATGGACGATTGTTTCACGTCCACACTGATGCGGTAGGCTTCTTCCGGAACCAGGTCAAAGGCCCGGCCCGGGGAATTCCAGGTGGCATTGCGCCCGGTGATCAGTAGTCCTTCATCCGTCACTTCGATCACCGCACCCCCGCCGCTTCTGGCATACCAGCCGTCGGTGCCTGCAGAAAAATCGGAGCGATATTCCATTTCCTCCGCCATTGCCCCTGTCACGCACAGGGCGGCAGCCAGCAGAAACAGCATCCACTTTTTCATGTTCACATATTCCTCTCCAGTTTCTTTCGCATGTACGTTTCGTTTTTCTCTTCAAAGCCCAACGCGGCATACAACGCTTTGGCCGCTTTATTTTCACAGCCTGTCAGCAAATGTATTTCCTGCACACCGTGCACATCCTTCAGATGCGCCGTCATAAAGGCAAGCAGTGCCCGCCCGACGCCCTTTCTGCGCGCTCCCTGCTCCACAAACATTTCGGTAATCTCGGCGCAGGGGGCGGCATAGCAAAAGGAATGATGCACCTGGGCGCAGCAAAAGCCGGTCAGCCGCCCTTCGTCCTGGGCAACGGCAACAATTTCGCTGCCGTTGATCAGCCGGTTCACCACCGTCTCTTCCGGCACTTCGTCCACTTCATTGAAGGCACGGTTCAGATGCATCAGCATCACCGCGTCGCCTTGTGCCGCCAGGCGTATGTTCATTCCCTTCCTCCGCCTTTCCTTTTTGCCTATTCTATCACATTTCCCTTTCAAAGGAAACCCGTCCGTCCTCTCTTTTTGCAAGACAAAAATAGCGCCGCCAGCGGGGAGAGTGTAAAGGAAGGAGTTATCCCTCACGTTCCATCATACAAACAATGGCACCGCAAGCCTTTGCTGGCTTGCGGTGCTATGCACTGCTGTGATAGAATAAGAGCGATAAACTTGAATTTGACGAGGTGCAAATTATGATTATTACATTGGAAACAAGAACTGCTGATTCGGTTCGAACCTATTTTGAAAAGGCAAATAGACCCGAAATCAAGCAGGTATTACCTCAAAAGGCGAAAACAGTTGAAGAAGCATTGGCTGACTACGAAAAAACTTTGTTGCCGAATGCAACAAGCTTTGGCCAGACGGTGTATGTCGATGGAAAATATGTCGGTGATGTTTGGTGCTATTGCATTGATATGAATGACGAACCCAATTGTATGCTTAGTTTCTGTATTTTTGAGTTTGAATATTGGTCTAAGGGTATTGCTACAACGGCTGTAAAAATGTTTATGAAGAATATTTGTGAGCGATACGATGTTAAAACCATTGGTGCATTTACCTTTGCCCACAATAATGCTTCCATAAGAGTTTTGGAAAAGAACGGTTTTGTAGTTATGGAAGAATTTGAAGAAGACGGAATTTTATCAAAGTATCTTCAGTATGAGTGCTGACAAATTCCAATTTGTCGAGCAGACGAAAAACTCATTCTCCCACCATTTGAGGAGGGCGCAATTATACGCACCGTTCCTGTGCATTGCGTTTGTTGGGCCACATAAGCAAACGAGCATCCGGCATATTCGCCAGATGCTCGTTTGTTCATTGCCGGATAAATTGTTCCTTAAGAAATCTCCCGCCAAACGGCAGCGCTTTTCTTTTATTTTTCCAACGCACAGGGAGTGCGCCCCACGTCGGTATTGTCTTCCTTCCGGTTCCGCAGTACCGGCAGCGGATGCTCCGCCTTCTGGAAACGATAATCCTGGCCGAAATTGCAGATATGCTTTTCAATCACCTGATGGCTCATCACGCTTTTGAGATCCTGGTTCACCATTTTCTGATAACGGAAGAAATCCGCATCCTTTTCCAGGCTTTCCACCGGCGTATAGCTTTCCCTGCAGGCCGTGATCTGCACTGTGCCCGAAAGCACCGCCCGCACATGCTCAATATTGCTTTCCAGTTTCAGCGGCATGGGGAACGTACCTTCCCCCACCACCTGCTGATAATCCTTCTTTTCCACATGGCGCAAAAGTTTCAGCGCCTCATGCAGGTGGCTGATTTCCATTTCCAGCATCTGGGCCCAGATGCCCCGGATGCGTGCATCCGTTTCCGTTTCGCACATGCTCCAGTACAAATAGCATTCCGTGTACTGATGCATCAGCAAGTTTTCCAGCCAGGTGGCGTTTACATCCAGCAAACTGCCGTAATGGGACACATGCTGCTCCTCGATCATGCCAATTTCCCGGTAAAGCGCACGGCCGGGGCTGTTGGGATACGCGGCGCACACGTTCATGTAATAGTTCATGGTCTGCTGTTCGGCTGCGGTGATGATGCCCACGCACAATTTTGTCTGCAAATCGGCGTTCCGGTTGCAGATGGGCCGCTTGACGCTGTCGAAGGGATAACGGTGATGGGCAATGGTGGGCCGGCCGGGCATAATTTCCGTATAGCCGCCTACCAGCTTTTCCGCATGCTGGCCGTCTTCCATTTCCATCAGGTCCGCATAGCGGTACAGGTGGTCAAAATCCTCCAGCAGGGCAAAATTCAGCGCATTGCGCACATATTCATCAGGCTCCCGTTTGGCCAGATGGGCCGTCAGGTCCACCGCCAGTTGCTCATAGCCAATGGTGTGCTCCAGCATGTTTTCATCATCCGGCTTCAGGGCGGCAATCAATTTCTGCTGCTGTTGTTCGCTTCTGCGGATCAGTGCCAGTGCCCGCCGCACGTCCCCATCCCCGCAATTGCGGTGAAACTGATGGGTGAACCATACGTTTTCAAACTCTGTCCCGTTCATCAGGATCACCCGGGTGCGGGTATAGGGATCCACACAATGCTTGTCATAAGAGCAGGGCCACATATCGGTCCAGTTCATCAGGTGGTCATCCACGCGCCTTGGCTTTTCTAAGAATGGATTCATCATGCGCCTCCTGTTTTGTTTTCCTTTTCAGTTTACACGCCCCTTCCCTTTTTTATACCATTTTTCCATCAAAATAGCCGGGATGCTTTCTTTGCACCCCGGCTTCATTTCCATCACAAAAATTTCGGTTCGTCAAACACCACGCCATTTTCCAGCAAATGATCCAGAAACAGCCGGTAATACCCCGGCAGGATTTTTTCCGATTCATCGTGGTCATGCAGCAGCAGAATGTGCCGCTGCCCTTCCCCAAACAGTACCGCCCCGGACGATGGGCTTTGGTCATGCATCCGCTTCCACACGCTTTCCTTTCGGAAATCCGGCTCGCTGTGCATGCGGTATTCCGCAAAATCGAAGGTCCAGAAGGTGTCAATGTCCTCGTTCAGCCCGTTTTCTTTCCACCAACGGTAAGGAATATGCCCATCATCCACTTTGTGAAAGCCCTGCACCCTGAAATAAGCCTGCAGCGCCGTTTTTTTCTCGCCGCCTTTATCTCCGTAAGGGAAGCGGAAAGGCCGCCAGACGCGCTGTTTTCCGCATTCCTGATAAAGCCGGTTCAGCACCGTTTCGCATTTTTCAATTTCGTCAACCGCTTCCTCCATGCTGAGGGCGGAAAACGCCGGATGGGAATAGCTGTGGTTGCCCAGGATCATCCCCTGGTTTACGGCATATTTGGCTTCCTCGTAATGCTTTTCCACGTTTTGGCCGGTAGCAAACAAAATGGCCGGGATGCCCTTCTCTTTCAGGTAATCCACCAAGGCCGGCGTATTTCCGGATGCAATATCATCAATGGTCAAAATAGCCCGGTTCATATTCTCTCCTTCTTTCCTTTTATCACAAAAACCAGCCGTCTCTTCCGATGCGGCCGGTTTTCAGTATGCTTTCTTTCGGGTGCGCATGATCCGTTCGTTCAGCATTTCTTCCGTTTCGCCGTCCCGCATGCGCCGGGCCGCGATCACCTGCCGCTCGGTATCGTCGGCCACACAGGTCATCATCACCAGCACCTGATCGGTGGGCTCAACGTCAATGGTGGTTGTGTAAACGGAATGGGTGCGCAAGGTTTCAACGGCCTCTTCCCGCCACAGAATGGTGGAGGAAGACAGCTTGGCCAGGTCCAGGTAATCCCGGTCATAGGCCTTGGTGCTCACCCTGCCCACCGCAAAAATCACATACCGGCCGCTTTCATAGGCTGTATCAAAAGTGACAAACGGATGGGCATGATAAAAGCTCAACGCATCATAGTGGCGCATGAAACCGAACATGGTGCCGCTTTTCATGTTGTGGCCGTACAATACAAGGGCATAGGGCCTGGTTTTCAGGCTGCAGTTTTCATCCAGGAAAATGGCGCCGTTCTGGTTCTTCTTTCCCAGGTAATCCCGCGTCAGGTAGTATTCATTATCCCGCTGCACCACTGCTTCGTCCACCACCTGGGGAATGGTCAGCCAACCGATAATATCCTTGTTCTGCACCTGCAGCTTGCGGAACCTTTCGGTCACATGGGCGTATTTGTTCATGGGATACTGCACCACCGGCAGCATGGCCTTGCCGCCATACTGAGGCGCCACGGTGCCAAAGGGCATGGGCGTGGTTTCCTGGGGCGCATTCGACGGCGCAGCTTCCACAGTCGTTTCCACAGTAGGCCGGGGCGTGGCCATGGCTTCCCGGTTCACCGCCTGCAGCTTGCCGGACACGTCCCTGCTGGCCAGGTACCCTCCCGCATATTCGCCCACCTTGAACGCACAGAAAATGAAAACGGCGGCCAACAGAAACACCACAAGCCATACAAGCCACATCTTCCGCTGCTTGAAATAATTTCTGGCTCTGGGTTTTCTGTTCAGCCGCCTGCTTTTCATGCGTCAATATCCTTTAATTATTCAGCTGTTTTCCGCTTGCTCAGCACCAGCATCAGCCCTGCCGCACACAGCACCATCACAGCCATATACACAGCCACATGGCCCGCATCGCCGGTATCCGGCGGTTCAGCCACCGTGTACAGGTTTTCGAATTTCAGGGTGCAGCTGGTGGTTTCTTTCCCATCCAGCAGCACCTTGGCCACCGGCTTATCCTGATCGTTCATGTCAATGTTCACCTGAATTTCATAAACGATCTCGCTGTACGTTACGTTTTCGGCGCTCTGGTTCAGTTCATACACATTGTAGCAAAAATGCATGCCGGCATCCGCCCCGGTATAGGGAATGGAAAGGCTGGCCTTGCCCTGGAAATCGCTGACAACCTGCATCTTCTTGCCCGTTGCCACTTCTTCCACAATAAACGTGAACCCATCCGGCCCAATGCCTTCCTGACCTTCAGGCACCGTGTTGATCACCGTCTTGACAATATCCACTTTCAGCGCCGTTTCATTGTTCAGCCCGGGCGGCGGCACAAAGGTGTTCACCACCTGGTCGGTATTATCAAAAACAAAAGAAAGCGTCAACGGCACCGCAGCAGCCACCACTGCCACAATGCTCAGCAGCAGCGCCATCTTCGCCCAGGGGCGGCGGAATTTCATATCGCTTTCCCTCCCACAATTCATTCTTACAAAAACGGGTTAAAATCGTCCTTCACAGGCACTGCCATATCCAGCGCTTCCACTGCGCTAAGCTGCACCTGCACCTTTTCCCCATTCACCGTTCTCTCTTCCTTGAACACATCCGCCTGGATGGTCATTACCTTGATCTGCAAAAAATCGCTTTTCAGCCCTGCCAGATCCGCGCTGGTAGCTTCCTGCTGCAATACAGCCTGCAAAAGCATGGGCGGCGATACCTGCCCTGCTTCCAGCGGATGTGTGTACGTGTACACGATCATCTGGTAATCCCGGCCGTTTATGCGGATATCCCGCCAGGGATGAATGACAAAGGCGTTCCTATCCCCGGAAAAGGTGAAATGCATCAGCCGCTGCACCACGTCGTTTTTCTCAATGGCAAAAGCGATGCGACAATAGGCCGTTTCCTCGCCCACATTCTTTACCGACACAAACTTGTCCACCACGCCGTTTACCTTCGTCCGGTCAAACAGCGGATAGCTTTGTCCGTTCAGCGTCACGTTCACCGTTTCCCAGCCATACCCCTGGCTGTAATGCGCCGGGATCATCAGCTGGCTGCGGTCGTTGGGCGCAACTTCCGTCAGCGTGCCCTTGTCCTGATCCGCCTTGAAATAGCAAAGCTGCACGTCCAGCAGCCCCTGGGTATCCGCCTCAGGCCTGCCAAAGAGCCCACCGATGGAATGGGTCACATCCTGAAAAATCTTCCCGATTTCCGAAGCCAGTGTAGGGTTCACAGCCATCATGCCCACCACCAGCAGGCACACAATCAGCAAAATTCCCCTTTTTTTCACAGGCCCCTCCTTGGCTTTTCAGGAATTCTTTCTGCCCTTCCGGCAATCAAAAGGCATCGATTCTTTTACCCATGCCCTTTGATTGCCGCCCGCCCCCGAAGGGGCGGGACAACAAAAGAGAATTAGTAAATGTCAACGCCGTCAATAACAACATTCAGCTTATCGGAGCCCATGCTGTTCTTGTTGGCCCACAGGGTGCTGCCGGTAAGAATTCCGTTATCGTTTACTTCGTAGCCGTTCACAACCGTGTTGTTCACGATCAGTTCGTAATTCTTATTGTAATCGTTGCCGATTTCAACAGCCGCCTTCTTAGCAGTGAGACCGCCGTTATCGTTGAACAAGCAGTTATTCAGCGTCAGAACGGTATTAGCGGTGCCGTACAGCAGTACAGCCTTACCATCGCTGTTGAAAGTACAATTGGTGAAAGTGGCATTGGGTGCCCCCCAGGTCCAAACATTGTACTGATCGCCGGCAACATTGAATGTGCAGTATTCAAACACGGAATCACCATTCAGACAATAGCAATTGTCAAAAATGACATCCTTGTATGTGCCATTCAAACGTGCATAACCGGCATAGGTTGCATTGTTGGTTTTAATGGTCAGATTCTGGAAGGTTACGTTAGAGCCATCAAAATCATAGTCCAACTGTCCGTTCGCTTCACCTTGGCCGCCGCCAACAACAGTAATGACAGTATCTTCCCTGCTTTCACCAATCAAGGTCAATTCTTTGTTCTTGCAGCCGGCAATGTCATATTCACCGGCAGCCAGCAAGAGAACAGTTTTACCGGCAGCAACAGCTTCCTTCAGCTCATTCGCATTGGTCACGCGGTAGGCATCAGCAGGAACATCGAAGGTGACTTCATCATCGTCACCGACAGCCGGAGCAAATTCCGGAGGATTGTTGGTGTCGTTCTTATCGCCGGGGGAACCGATATCGTCTTCGGTCCAGCCGATGAACCACTTTTGAACATTGACATTGTTTTCGCCATAGGGGAAGGCCTGGGTCAGGGCACTGTCGGCGGAATCAAAGCCGTCCGCCTGCACAGCCTGGGTCAGCACCAGCACGTTCATCTTGCCGTCTTCATCCAGGAAGTTGCCAATGCGATGCACCGTGCCGTCATC
>JAZNOW010000048.1:0-14114 GCA_045589355.1 Clostridia bacterium | reverse complement strand
TTGTCTTCCTAAGACCGCTTGGCCTCCGACTTAAGATACCACCATGTACGTCAAGACGGATAACGGCAACAAGCTGCACCTGCGCATGGGCGCCGGCACCAGCTATTCTTCCCGGGGGCTGTACCCGGTGGGAACAAAATTCCTGGTCAGTGCCCGGGTGGGCAGCTGGGCCTTCGGCAAAACCCCGGACGGCCAGACGGGCTATATGATGCTCAAATTCCTCACCACCGTCTCCCCTGATGCCACTCCCGTGCCCGGTGCCACCCCCACCCCTGTACCCTCCACGGAAAACACCGAAATGCTGATCAAAACCGGCAATTCCGGCAAATTGCACCTGCGCGCCCAGGCCTCTTCCTCCTCCGATTCCATGGGCCTGTATCCCAACGGCACCAAAGTGACCGTCACCCATCGTTCCGGCAGCTGGGCTTATGTGAAAGTGGACGGAAAAACGGGCTGGATGATGCTCAAATTCCTTTCCTCCACGGCTCCGGGGCAAACCCCCGTGCCCACGCCTTCCCCCACGCCCATGCCCTCCACCGAAAGCACCGTCATGTATATCAAAACGGGCAATTCCGGCAAGCTGCATCTGCGTGAAAAGGACAATACCTCCTCCGCTTCCAAGGGCCTGTACCCCAACGACACCAAGGTGACCGTCACCCATCGTTCGGGCGCCTGGGCTTATGTCAGCGTGGACAATAAAACGGGCTGGATGATGCTCAAATTCCTCACCGCCACCGTGCCCGGCACCACCCCGGCCCCCACCGTTGCCCCCACGCCCACCGCCACCCCCGCCGCATCCGAAAACACCCAGATGACCGTAAAAACCGATGACGGCAACAAGCTGCACCTGCGGGAAGAACCCAGCCGTTCTTCCGCTTCCAAGGGGCTGTACCCCGTGGGCACCAAAGTCACCGTGATCAACCGCTCCGGTGCCTGGGCCCAGGTGAAGGTGGGCAAGGAATACGGCTGGATGATGCTGCGCTACCTCTACACCAGCGCAACGGCGGCACCCACATCTGCGCCCACTGCATCCCCCACCCCCACCGCCTCCCCCCTGCCCGGCACCACGCCTTCTCCCACCCCCACCATGGCACCCACGGCCACGCCTGTGCCCACGGCCACGCCCCGGCCCAACACCGCCACGGTGTACCAGAAGAACGGCTCCTATGTGAACCTGCGTTCTTCCATCGGCTCCATGGATAACAAAAACGTGATCGCCAAAGTGCCCAGCGGCACGGTGGTCAGCGTGATCAGCTGGGGCGACACCTACACCAAGGTATCCTACAATGGCAAAACAGGCTATATCATCACCTCTTACCTCAAATAATTCCTCGTTTTTTCACCGGGCTGCCCATCCTGCAGCCCGGTTTTTTCTTTGACTTTGGCCGGCCGGTATGGTATGATGTACGGGACAAAAACAGAAGTAACGGAGGCACAAAATAGCATGGCGGATATCAACGTGATGCTGGACGCGGTGTGCCTGGCGGCCAGGCTGATGCTGGAAAGCGGCAGCGAAACCTACCGGGCAGAAGAAACCGTGGAACATATGTGCAAAGGGTTCAACCTTCAATCGGCCGATGTGCTGGCATTGCCCACCGGCCTGATTCTCACGCTTACGGAAAAGGATTCATCCGCTGCCCATACCCGGCTCATCCGGGTGCGCAGCCGCAATACCAACCTGGCCCGGATGGATGCCTGCAATGCCGTTTCCCGGCAGGTGGCCAGCGGGGAAATGGGCCCGGAAGACGCCCTGGAAAAGCTGCGGGAGATCCAGCACACGCCCCTGCCCCGGTTTTTGTGGCAGGTATTGTTCGGCGCCCTGAGCGCCGCCTTTTTCTGCATCATGCTGGGCGGCATGGTGGAAGATTTTATCGTGGCCCTGCTGTGCGGGCTTTTGATCCATATGGTGATGCCCCTGCTGGGCCGGCGGCATGTGCCGGGCATGCTGGGCGGCCTGTTCGCCGGTTTTTTGACGGCCCAGCTGGCCCTGATCTGCAACTCCGTCTACCCCATCCATCTGGAGCCTGCCATCAGCGGCGCCATATTGCCTCTGCTTTCCGGCCTTGCCACCACCAACGCCATCCGGGACACCATCAAGGGCGACCTGGTATCCGGCAGCGCCCGCATTTCCGAAGCGGTGCTGACGGCGGTTTTTCTGGCGGCAGGCATCTGCATCGCTCTGAGCATGTGGGGAGGGAGTATCTGATATGCATTGGTCCGTTCAAATCATCAGCTGCGCCCTGGCCGCTTTTTTCTGCGCCCTGCTGCTGAACCAGCCCAAGAAAACCATGCCCCTTTCCTCCCTCATTGCAGGGCTGGGCTATGGTGTTTTTCTGCTGCTGGATAAAAGCGCCCTGGGCTATTTCTTTGCCACGCTGTTCATCGGCCTTGCCTGCGAAGTATGCGCCAGGCTGACGAAAAAAATATCCACCCTCTTCATCACCAGCGCCCTCATTCCTCTGGTGCCCGGCCTGGGGCTTTACCGCACCATGCGCTACCTGGTGGAAGGGGAATACTCCACCGCCGCATCCTGCGGTGCCGAAACGCTGATGGGCATCTGCGCCATTGCGCTGGGGGTTACCATTTCCTCCATCCTTTTTGCCAATCTGCGTAAAAAAGAAAGGAGCGCCCCTTGACGCCCGTCCGTGTATTGATTTTTTCGCCCCATGCCCTGCGCCTGGAGCGGCTTGTACAGCAAAGCCCTGCCTTTCATGTGCTGGAAAGCCACACCGGCGAAACCGATGTGTTGGGCCGGCTGCTTTCCTGCCCGGCAGACCTGGCAGTGCTGGACCACCGCTTTCCCGGCGTGGATATGCACAACCTGCTCCGCCGGCTGCAAAGGGAATGTGCCGCCCCGCCTCATGTGCTTTTCATCACGCCCCGGTCAGATACCCCGGCCGATGCCCAGCTGCCCCCGGATTTTGAAGACGCCGCCTTTCTGCCCGCCCTGCGATCTGCCGCAGCGTCCCTTCTTCCCGCCCTTGGTGCAGCCCATGCATCCGGCCGCATTGCCATGGCCCAGGCTCTTTTAGCTTCCCTTGGCATGCCTGAAAGCCTGAAGGGCAGCGGCTATCTGGCCCATCTGGCCGGCTGGCTTTCACTGGTGCCCGGGCATGTGCCCATGGGCCGGCTGTACGCTTGCCTGGCCGGTCACTTTTCCGTCGCCCCCTCTGCCGCGGAGCGCTGCATCCGCACCGCCATTGAGCATACCTGGCTCCGGGGCAACCTGACCGCCATTGCCGATTTGTTCGGCAACACGGTGGACGCAGACAAAGGCAAGCCCACCAACGCAGAATTCATTACCCTGCTGGCCCAGTATGTGCATCAGGCCGCAGAAAAGCAAATGCACCATCAAACAACGAAAGGATGACCAAGATGGCACAGTTCCCGCCCATTATGCCCGACAAGCCCGTCCTGCTCCACGGCGGCGATTATAACCCGGAGCAATGGATCCACATGAAAGAGGAAATCTGGCCCATCGATATGGCGCTTGCCAAAAAGGCCGGGGTGAACACCCTGTCCGTGGGCATTTTTTCCTGGAGCATGCTGGAACCGGAAGAAGGCGTGTACCGCTTCGAATGGCTGGATGAAGTGATGGATATGCTGGCTGCAAACGGCATCAAGGCCATTCTGGCCACCCCCTCCGGCGCCCGGCCCGCCTGGATGGCGGAAAAATACCCGGAAGTGCTGCGGGTGGATGCCATGCGCCACCGCCAGCTTTTCGGCACCCGGCATAACCACTGCCTCACCTCCCCCGTCTACCGGGAAAAGGTGCGCAAGATCAACACCCTCCTGGCCCAGCGGTATAAGGATCACCCCGCCCTTGGCATGTGGCATATTTCCAACGAATACGGCGGCGAGTGCCATTGCCCCTTGTGCCAGGATGCATTCCACAAATGGCTGGAAAAGCGCTACGGCACCGTAGAAAAAATGAACGACAGCTTCTGGAACACCTTCTGGAGCCACCGCTATTCCTCGTTTGATCAGGTGGACAGCCCGTCCCCCATCGGCGAAAGCTGCAATTTAGGCCTTTCTCTGGCCTGGCGCCGCTTCACCTCCGACCAGTTCTGCGATTTTTACAGCTGGGAAATTGAGCCCCTCAAGCGCATCACCCCCCACATTCCCTGCACGGCCAACCTGATGGACTTCTTCCCCGGCATTGATTATTTCAAGCTGGGCAAGCTTCTGGACCGGGCCAGCTGGGACAATTATCCCCCGTGGGCCGGTGATGAACGGGACAAGGCAGCCGCCCTGCACGCCGCCTGCATGCACGACCTTATCCGGGGCGTGGGCGGCCAGAAGCCCTTCATGATGATGGAATCCTCCCCCTCCGCCGTCAACTGGCATCCCATCAACCGTCTGCGCCAGCCCGGGGTTCTGATGCTGCAAAGCCTGCAGGCCATCGCCCACGGCAGCGATACCGTGCAGTATTTCCAGTTCCGCAAGGGCCGGGGCAGCAGCGAACAGTACCACGGCGCCATCATCGGCCATGATAATTCCGACAAGACCCGCATTTTCCGGGAAGTCAGTGAAGTGGGCGAAACGCTGGCCAAGGTTTCCGAAGTGGCCGGCTCTGCCCCCGAAAGCAAAGTGGCCCTTCTTTACGACTGGGATAATTTCTGGATTCTGAACGAAGCCCAATTCGGCCACAACGACAACAAAAAGTACATTGAAACGGTGAAGGAGCACTACGCTGCCTGGAAAGCCCTGGGCTATAACGTGGATATGATCGACCAGTCCTGCCCCCTGTCCCCTTACCGCATCGTCTGCGGCCCCATGCAGTATCTGCTGCACGATGGCTATGCCGAAAAGGTGGACGCGTTCGTAAAAGCAGGCGGCATCTACGTGGCCACCTACATCACCGGCTGGGTGAATGAAGAAAACCTGGCCTTCCTTGGCGGCTATCCGGGTCCCCTGCGGAAAACCTTAGGCATCTGGGACGAAGAAACCGACGCCCTGGACGATACCCAACACAACACTTTCACCTACGGCGGCAACCGCTATACCTGCAAGGATGTGTGCGCCCTGGTGCATGCGGAAAGCGCCCGCGTTCTTTCCGAATATGAAGAGAATTTCTATAAGAGCATGCCGGCCCTGACGAAAAACATCCACGGAAAGGGCTGCGCTTATTACATCGCCGCCAGGACCGATGTGGATTTCCTTTGCCATTTCTACGGCGATCTTGCAAAGGAAGCCGGGCTGGAACCGCTGATTGCCCATTTGCCGGACGGCGTTCTGTGCACCGAGCGCGTGGGCGACAAGGGCCGCTACCTGTTCCTCATGAACACTCAGCCGGAAAAGCGCACCGTGTCCCTGCCCCCTTGCCTGAACCTGCGTACCGATGAAACCATGCAGGGCGAATATACCCTTTCCGGATACGATGTGCTGGTGCTGAAGCGCAGGTGACCAGGGGCATCGCCCCTGGACCCAACTGCGGAAGTGGTTGGCGCACAGACCAAACAATTTCCCGCTGTAACGCGAGAAACCATGCGGGGTTTCACCCCTGCACCCCACCAGGGTCATTGACCCCGAACCCAACTGCGGCCAGGGTAGTACCCTGGACCCAACTGCGGAAGTGGTTGGCGCACAGACCAAACAATTTCCCGCTGTAACGCGAGAAACCATGCGGGGTTTCACCCCTGCACTCCACCAGGGTCATTGACCCCGGACCCAACTGCGGCCAGGGTAGTACCCTGGACCCAACTGCGGAAGTGGTTGGCATATAGCACAAGCAATTTCCCGCTGCAGCATGGAATATACCAGCGGCACACAGATACCCCATCACAAAGGACGATTGTCATATTGCGCATTGGGTGTGGCCCCGCCAGCCGGATGCCCTGGCATCCGGGGAAAATACGAAAAAGCCGGAGGAGGAAGCTTGCTTTCTCTCCCGGCTTTTTCGCATTATCATAGAGCCCGTGGGCTTTTTTCGTTCCCCAAGTATCATGCGGAAATTGCTTGTTTATTCGCACAACCACTTCGCGGATTGGGTCCAGGGCACGGCCCTGGCCTGCCGCGGGGGTCACAGGGGGTAAGAAGCCCCCTTGCCCGCTCATTCCTGCACGCGTTCAAAGGTGATTTCGCCATCCTGCACCGCCATGTGCACGGTATCGCCCAGGTGAATATCCCCGGCGATCAGTCTTTCGCTCAGGGCGTCTTCCACCGTCCGCTGGATCATGCGGCGCAAGGGCCGGGCGCCGTACTGCTCGTCATAGCCTGCCTGCGCCAGATGGGCCACCACGTCGGAGCCGAAGGTAAGGTTCATTTCCCTTTCCTGCAGCCGGTCGGCCACCTGACGGAGCATAAGGGCGGCAATCTGTTCAATATCCTCCCGGTCCAGCTTGTGGAACACAATGGTTTCATCCACCCGGTTCAAAAATTCCGGCCGGAACACATGGCGGATATCCATCAGGATTTTTTCCTTCATCCGTTCGTAATCCATGGCGTCCATTTTTCCGGCACCAAAGCCCATGCCGCCCTTCTGGGCCGACTGGGCACCGGCGTTGGAGGTCATGACAATGATGCAATTCCGGAAGGACACGGTGCGGCCCACATTATCCGTCAGCCGTCCGTCTTCCAGAATTTGCAGCAGCATGTTGAACACGTCGGGATGGGCTTTTTCAATTTCGTCAAACAGCACCACGGCATAGGGCTTTCTGCGCACCTTTTCCGTCAACTGGCCCCCTTCCTCAAAGCCCACATAACCGGGAGGCGAGCCCACCATGCGGGAGACGGTGTGCTTTTCCATATACTCGCTCATGTCCAGCCGGATCAGCGCGTTTTCGTCGCCGAACATGGCTTCGCCAAGGGCCCGGCACAATTCCGTTTTGCCAACGCCGGTGGGCCCCAGGAAAATGAAGCTGCCGATGGGGCGCTTGGGGTCCTTCAGGCCTGCCCGTGCCCGGCGGATGGCCCGGCTGACGGCGTTCACCGCTTCCGCCTGGCCGATCACCCGCTTGTGCAGAATGCTTTCCAGGTTCAAAAGCCGCTTGCTTTCTTCTTCCGTCATTTTTTTCACCGGAATGCCCGTCCAGCCGGCCACCACCTGGGCAATATCCTCTTCCCCCACCACGTCCCGGGCGGAGGATTTTCTGCGGTCCCAGGCGGCCCGCTTTTCTTCCAGTTCACTGCGCAGGCTGTTTTCCTGATCCCGCAGGCTGGCCGCTTTTTCATAATCCTGCTTGTCGATGGCTTCGCTTTTTTCCAGCAGCACCGCTTCCAGTGCCTTTTCCGCTTCCTTTACGTCGGTAGGCGCGGTAAAGGCCTGAATGCGCACCCGGGAGGCCGCTTCGTCCATCAGGTCGATGGCCTTGTCGGGCTGGAAACGGTCGCTGATGTAGCGGCCGGATAATTTCACTGCCGCCTCCAGCGCCTCATCGGTGATGCGCACCTTGTGGTGGGCTTCGTAACGGTCCCGCAGGCCCTTCATGATGGCCAGGGTTTCTTCATCGGTGGGCTCGCTGACGGTGACCGGCTGGAAACGCCGGGCCAGGGCGGCATCCTTTTCGATGTGCTTGCGGTATTCGTCCAGGGTGGTGGCGCCGATGCACTGCATTTCCCCCCGGGCCAGGGCGGGCTTTAAGATATTGGCGGCATCCATGCTGCCCTCGGTTTTGCCGGCGCCCACAATGTTTTGCAGTTCGTCAATGAAGAGGATCACATCCCCTTTTTTCCGCACTTCATCCAGGGTGTTTTTCAGCCTTTCTTCAAACTCTCCCCGGTACTTGCTGCCGGCCACCATGGCCCCCATATCCAAAGAAATGATCCGCTTGCCGGCCAGGTTTTCAGGAATATTGCCCTGCACGATCTTCTGGGCCAGTCCTTCCGCCACGGCGGATTTGCCCACCCCGGGCTCGCCGATCAGGACAGGGTTGTTCTTGGTGCGCCGGGAGAGGATCTGGATGATACGCTCGATTTCCGTCTGCCTGCCGATCACCGGGTCCAGGTTCCCCTGCCGGGCCGCTTCGGTCAGGTCCCGGCCGTACTTTTGCAGGCAGGAATCCCCTTCCCTTTGGCTGTGCATACCGGCCGGCTCCTTGGCCATGCCTTCCAGAATGCTCTTTTTCACTTTATCAATGTCCGTGCCCATACCGGTCAGCACCCGCATGGCCACGCTGTCTTCGTCCATCAATAGCCCCAGCCAGAAATGGGCCGCCGTCACATAGGGCATGCCCAGCCGCTGGGCTTCCCGGATGCTGTTTTCCAGCAGCTTTTTCACACTGGGGGAAAGCTCCAGCCGGGAGGGGGCGCCTTCGCCGGTGCCGCAGATCTGCTTCACCGCTTCCGTCACCGTCTCTGCGATCACCTGATCGGGCAGGGCCGGGGCGTCGCTTCTGGCCTGCCGCAAAAGGCCGATGAGAATGTGTTCGCTGCCCACATAATGATGGCCCATTTCCACCGCCGCCCGCTGGGCCGATGCGATCACCAGCTGGGCACGTTCATTGAATCTACCAAAAATCGCCATGGATTGCCTCCTGTTTATCACAAATCAATCAATAGTATACGCAAACCATTTGCCCGCCTATGCGCTCTCAGCCATCCCTTCTTTGGGCAATGGAAAGCAGCATGGAGCGCATCACCTTGGCCCGCAGCACATTTTTCACCGCTTCCGGTACCGGCACGGAAAAAGCCGCCGGGGATACCGCCGCCGCCATCAGGTATGCATCCTGCACCGGCACGGTTCCGCTTTCCGCCAGCTGCCGGCACAGAATCTGGGCAGCAGGGGCGTCAATGCTGTCGCCGATGCGTTCGTTCAGCAGATAGGACAGATGGTCCTCCGCGCTGCGGCGCACCTGCACAATGCGGATGTACCCGCCGCCGCCCCGCTGGCTGGAGGTGACGTAGCCATGGTCCGGCGTAAAGCGGGTGGAGAGCACATAGTTGATCTGGCTGGGAGCACAGTGGAAATATTCCGCCAGTTCGTTGCGCTTGATTTCCACCTCCTGCTGATCTTCCCGCAGCATCTCCTTGATAAAAGCTTCGATGGTATCGCTGAGCCGCATGGCACTTCCGTCCTTTCTGTCTTTCTTTGACCTTGAGAGAATTGTAACACACTTTTCCCCCTTTTGCAATCTTTTTTCCGCATTTTTACAATTCGCCGTTTTGCCGGAAAAGGGGGCATTGTATTTCTCCTGCATTCGCCAAATTTTTTGGTAAAATATATTGACAACGGGGGCATTGTATGGTTTAATGTTTTCTGTTTTCAAGTTTAGTTTTTCTAAACTTCCGGTTGTGATTTTCGGTTTAGTAAAAGTAAACCTTCTGAGGGAAAGGAGCGATTGGATTGAGTATAGGCGCCAAGCTCAGGCAGCTGAGACTGCAGCGGAACCTGACCCAGGAAGAGATGGCGGACCGGTGTGAGCTGAGCAAAGGCTTCATCTCCCAGGTGGAGAGAGACCTGGCTTCCCCCTCCATCGCCACCCTCACCGATATGCTGGAATGCCTGGGCAGCAACCTGAAGGAGTTCTTCTCCGAACCGGCCAACGAAAAATGCGTCTTTTCCCAGGACGATATGTTCATCAAGGAAGACGCGGACACCCTGAACGGCAGCATCACCTGGCTTGTACCCAGTGCCCAGAAAAACGACATGGAGCCCATTCTGGTGGAGCTTGGCGAAATGGGCCAGACTCAGGATATGCCGCCCCATGAAGGGGAAGAGTTCGGCTATGTGCTGGCCGGCACGGTCACGCTGGTGGTGGGCACCAAGCACTACAAAGTGCACACCGGCGAAAGCTTCTGCCTGCATCCCAGCGCCCCCCACCGCATCGTAAACAGCGGCAAACGCACCGCAAAATTCCTGTGGGTATCCACCCCGCCCAATTTCTGATTTTTCGGAGGAATAAGTTATGGAAGAACAACGCCTCATTACCCTGGAAAACATCAGTAAAGCCTACGACGGGGTGACCGTCCTTTCCAACATCAATCTCTACATCCGCAAGAAGGAGTTTGTAACCCTGCTTGGCCCTTCCGGCTGCGGCAAAACCACCACGCTGCGCATCATCGGCGGTTTTGAAACAGCAGATTCCGGCCGGGTCATGTTTGACGGGAAAGATATTTCCGCCCTGCCCCCCTACAAGCGCCGGGTGAACACCGTGTTCCAGAAATACGCCCTGTTCCCCCACCTGAATGTGAAAGACAACATCGCTTTCGGCCTGAAGCTGAAAAAGACCCCCAAGGACGAAATTGACCGGAAAGTGGATAAAATGCTGGACCTGGTCAACCTTTCCGGCTACGGAAAGCGCAGCGTGGACAGCCTCTCCGGCGGCCAGCAGCAGCGCATTGCCATCGCCAGGGCTCTTGTGAACGAGCCGGAAGTGCTGCTCCTGGACGAACCCCTGGGCGCGCTGGACCTGAAGCTGCGTAAGGAAATGCAGCTGGAAATCAAGGACATGCAGCAGCGCCTTGGCATCACCTTCCTCTACGTCACCCACGACCAGGAAGAAGCCCTCACCATGTCCGACACCATCGTGGTCATGCGGGGCGGGCACATCCTGCAGATCGGCACCCCCAAGTCCATCTACGATGAACCCAAGAACGCCTTCGTTGCCAACTTCATCGGCGAAAGCAACATCTTCCCCGGCACCATGGTGCGGGACGAACTGGTGCATTTCTGCGGCGCCGATTTCCCCTGCGTGGACGCCGGCTTTGGCGACGACGCCCCGGTGGACGTAGTGGTACGCCCCGAAGATATTCTGCTGGTGGGCGAAGACGTGGGCCAGGTGACCGGCACCATCAAGAGCGTCTTGTTCAAGGGCGTGCATTATGAAATGATGATCGACGCCGGCCATTCCACCTGGAAGGTGCACTCCACCTCCATGCAGCCCGTGGGCAGCCGGGTGGGCCTTTCCGTTGTTCCCTTCAATATCCACATCATGAACCGTATGCCTGGCGAAGCAAATGTACAGGAGGCGCAGGATCAATGACAAATTTTCAGGTTCCGTCCTGGGGTTATGCCATTATGCTGACGGGTCTTGTTGTGTTCATTGCTCTGCTGATCAAGTATCTGGTGCAGAACAGAGGCATGAAACGCCCCGTTTTCGCTTCCCCCTACATCCTGTGGATCGTTGTGTTCACGGTGATCCCCTGCCTGCTGGTGGCCTACTTTTCCTTCACCGACCCTGCCGGCAATTTCACCCTGGATAATTTCAAAAATTTCTGGGACGGCAATTACAACGCCCGCAAAAACCTGGGTGAGGAAGAACTGGAAATGTACCTCACCATGGGCCTGACGCTGGAAGACCTGGGCCTGGAGCGCAATTCCATCAACATCGACACGCTGGGCTTTTCCCTGTGGATGGCCTTCCTTTGCACCATCATCTGCCTGCTGCTGGGCTACCCCGCCGCCCACATTATGGCGGACCGGGAATTCAAGCTGGGCGCTACGCTGGTGATCCTCTTCATCGTGCCCATGTGGATGAACTTCCTGCTGCGCACCATCGCCCTGATGAGCCTGATGGAAGATAACGGCCTGATCAACACCGTGCTGGAATGGATCGGCGTGGGCAAACAAAAACTGCTCAACAATTCCACGGCGGTGCTGGTGGGCATGGTGTACAATTTCCTGCCCTTCATGGTGTTCCCCATCTACAACGTGCTCAACAAAATGGACTATAAGCTTTCCGAAGCCGCCATGGACCTAGGCTGCAACAAATGGAAAACTTTCTACAAGGTCACCCTGCCCCTGTCCCTGCCCGGCGTGGTAAGCGGCATCACCATGGTGTTCATGCCCGCTGTGACCACCTTCTATATCTCCCGCCTGCTGGGCGGCGGCAAGGTGCAACTGTTCGGCGACCTGATCGAAGCCAAGTTCCTCTCCACCAGCCTGAACGAATGGAACGTAGGTTCCGCGCTGTCGCTGGTGATGATGATCCTGATCCTGCTGAGCCTTGGGCTTTTGCAGAAGGTGGACCCGGACGGAGAAGGAGGCGGTATCGTATGATCAAGTTCATCAAACGCTTCTACATTTCCCTGATCTTCCTTTTCCTGTACGTACCCATCGTGGCGCTGATCGTGCAATCCTTCAACGCCGGTGAAAGCCGTGCCAAATGGGAAGGCTTCTCCTTCCGCTGGTATCAGGAAATGTTCACCGATCCCACCATCGTCAAGGCGCTCACCATCACCATCACCATCGCCCTTCTGGCCGCGCTCATCTCCACCATCATCGGCACCCTGGCCGCCATCGGCATCCACGCCATGAAAAAGCGGCCCCAGGGCATCATGCTGGCCCTCAACAATATCCCCATGACCATGCCCGATATCGTCACCGGTATCTCGCTGATGCTGCTGTTCATCTTCACCCAGGTGGAAAGAGGGTACTGGACCATGCTGCTGGCCCACATCACCTTCGACGTGCCGTATGTGATCCTGTCGGTGCTGCCCAAGCTGAAACAGATGAACAAGCACAGCTATGAGGCAGCGCTGGACCTGGGCGCCACCCCCACCTATGCCCTTTTCCATGTGATCCTGCCCGAAATCATGCCCGGCGTGATCACCGGCGCCATGCTGGCCTTCACCCTGTCCCTGGACGATTTCACCATCAGCTACTTTACCACCTCCCCCCTGGTGCAGAATCTGTCCACGCTGATCTACTCTCAGGCGCGCAAGGGCATCAAGCCCACCATGTACGCCCTGTCCACGCTGATGTTCGTGGTGCTTTTGATCCTCTTGCTGGCGGTCAACCGCCGTTCCAGCAAGGCCGATCAACTCAAATAAACAGGAGGATACTTTTGATGAAAAAAACTGCTTTTGTTCTGGCCCTTGTCCTGTGCCTGTCTTCCCTGTGCCTTTCCGGCGCCCTGGCGGAAGACGTGGTGAACATCTACAACTGGTACGACTATATGGACGATTCCGTGCTGGAAGATTTCACCGCCGAAACCGGCATCAAGGTAAACAAAATGTACTTCACCACCAACGAAGACATGATGGTGCAGCTGCGCGTCAGCCCCGGCGCCTATGACCTGGTCTTCCCCTCCGATTACTGCGTGGAACGCATGATTGCCGAAGGCATGATCGCCGAACTGGATTTTGAAAACATCCCCAACGCCCAGTACACCCTGGAATGGATGAATAACCCCAGCTATGACCCCGAAAACAAATATTCCGTTCCCTTCATGTGGGGCACCGTGGGCATCCTCTACAACACCACCATGGTGGATGAACCCGTGGATTCCTGGGAAATCCTGTGGAACGAAAAGTATGCCGACAATATCTTCATGCTCAACTCCATCCGTGACGCCATGGGCATCACCCTGAAATACCTGGGCTATTCCATGAACACCCGCGACCTGGTGGAACTGAAAGCTGCCACCGATAAGCTGGTGGAACAAAAGCCCCTGGTGAAGGCCTATTATGTAGACGAAACCAAGGACAAGATGGTGGCCAATGAAGCTGCCCTGGCCGTTGTGTGGAGCGGCGACGCCCTCTACGCCATGGACCTGAACGAAGACCTGGCCTACGCTGTGCCCAAGGAAGGCAGCAACGTGTGGGTGGACGCCATGGTCATTCCCTCCACCGCCAAGAACAAGAAGAACGCGGAACTGCTGATCAACTTCCTCTGCCGTCCCGACATTGCCCAGCGCAACTGCGAATACATCTGGTACTCTTCCCCCAACACCGGTGCCATCGAACTGATGGGTGAAGACTACATCACCAACGAAGCCATCAATCCCCCCCAGGAAATCATCGACAACTGCGAATTCTTCAACGACATCCCCGATAATTACCTCACCGTCTACAACTCTCTTTGGGAAAAGGTGAAAAATGCAAACTAAGCGATGCATCGTACTGCTCGCTGCTGCCATGGCGCTGGTGCTTCTTTGCACCGGCGCTCTTGCGCAGGAGGAGTACCGGACACTGAAGATCGGCAGCGAAGGCAAGGACGTCACCCGGCTGAAAAAGGCCATGTACTGGCTGGGCTATTTCACCTCCGATAACGTATCAGACAGCTATAACCGGGTCACGTCGGAACGTGTCATGCAGCTGCAGAAGAACAACGGCCTGGAGGAAACGGGCATTGCCACCCCCGAATTGCAGGAACTGATTTTTTCCGGCAACTGCATCGGCACCGATATCGCCCCCTCCCCTTCCCCCATCCCAACCCCCTCCCCGGTACCCAC
>JAZNOW010000047.1:0-24925 GCA_045589355.1 Clostridia bacterium | reverse complement strand
TTCATGGCCTGAGCACCGCCGCCGGCAGCCAGCACCATGGTGATGGCAGCAGTCAGGGTGGTCTTGCCGTGGTCAACGTGACCGATGGTACCAATGTTTACGTGAGGCTTATTGCGTACAAATTTTTCCTTTGCCATTGGGGTTTCCCTCCTGTTTCTGTCAATGAAAAATCAGTCAGTATAGCAACAGTTTTTTATCCGCGCTTGCCGACAACCTTTTCAGCAACGCTCTTGGGCACTTCTTCATAGTGGTCGAACTGCATGGTGTACATACCACGGCCCTGGGTGCGGCTGCGAAGGTCGGTGGCATAGCCGAACATTTCGCTCAGGGGAACGAAGGAGTGAACGGATTGTTCACCCATGCGGGTTTCGATATTATCGATACGGCCGCGGCGGGAGTTGATATCGCCCACCACGTCGCCCAGGTACTGGTCGGGCACGATGGTTTCCACCTTCATCATGGGCTCCAGCAGGCGTTCGTCCGCCTTGGCAAGAGCTTCCTTGAAGGCCATGGAACCGGCGATCTTGAAGGCCATTTCGGAAGAGTCAACATCGTGGTAGGAACCGTCCACAACGGCCACTTTGAAGTCAACCACTTCGAAACCGCCCAGAAGGCCTGCACCGGCAGCTTCCTGGATACCGGCATCGATGGGAGCAATGAATTCCTTGGGAATCACGCCGCCGATGATCTTGTTTTCAAACAGATAACCGGCGCCGGGCTCCTGGGGAGCCATTTCGATGACGCAGTGACCGTACTGGCCGTGACCGCCGGTCTGACGAACGAAGCGGCCTTCGGCACGGACAGCCTTGGTGATGGTTTCGCGGTAGGCCACCTGGGGCTTGCCTACGATGGCTTCCACCTTGAATTCACGCATCATGCGGTCCACGATGATTTCCAGGTGAAGTTCGCCCATACCGGCGATAATGGTCTGACCCGTTTCCTGATCGGTATAGGTCTTAAAGGTGGGGTCTTCTTCCGACAGACGCTGCAGCGCCAGACTCATCTTATCCTGGCCGGCCTTGGTTTTGGGCTCAATGGCCACCTGGATAACAGGATCCGGGAATTCCATGGATTCCAGCACGATCTGTGCCTTTTCGTCGCACAGGGTGTCGCCGGTGGTGGTTTCTTTCAAACCAACAGCAGCGGCGATTTCGCCGGCATACACGGTTTCCACGTCTTCACGGTGGTTGGCGTGCATCATCACGATGCGGCTGAAGCGCTCACGCTTTTGCTTGGTGGAGTTGTACACATAGCTGCCATTGTTGATGGAGCCGGAGTAGACCCGGAAGAAAGCCAGCTTGCCCACGAAGGGGTCGGCAGCGATCTTGAAGGCCAGAGCAGAGAAGGGTTCACTGTCGCTGGCTTCACGAACTTCTTCCACATCGGGATCCTTGGGCTTGGTGCCCTTCACGGCAGGCACATCAATGGGAGAGGGCAGGTATGCGATAACAGCGTCCAGCAGGGGCTGTACGCCCTTATTGCGGTAGGAAGTACCGCACAGAACGGGGGTCAGCGTGCAGGCAAGGCAGCCGACGCGCAGGGAGGTGACGATTTCTTCTTCCGTGAGCTCTTCGCCCATCAGGAATTTTTCCATCAGTTCATCGTCCTGTTCGGCAGCGGCTTCCACCATTTCTTCGCGCATCAGCTGGGCTTCTTCCAGCAGGTCGGCGGGAATTTCTTCTTCACGCACGTCCTTGCCTTCGTCATCGTAATACACTTCAGCCTTCATCTTGACCAGGTCAACGATGCCGCGGAAGGTATTTTCTTTGCCGATGGGCAGCTGGATGGGCACAGCCTTGGTGCCAAGACGGGTGCGCATCATGTCCACAACGCGGTGGAAATCAGCGCCGGTGATGTCCATCTTGTTCACATAGGCGATGCGGGGAACATGGTACTTGTTAGCCTGACGCCAGACGGTTTCGCTCTGGGGTTCTACGCCGCCCTTGGCGCAGAAAACGGCCACAGCGCCGTCCAGAACACGCAGAGAACGTTCGACTTCAACGGTGAAGTCCACGTGGCCGGGAGTGTCGATCAGGTTGAGACGATGACCCTTCCACTGGCAGGTGGTAGCGGCGGAGGTGATGGTAATACCACGCTCCTGTTCTTCTTCCATCCAGTCCATGGTGGCGGCGCCTTCATGGGTTTCGCCCAGTTTATGGACGCGGCCGGTGTAGAAGAGGATGCGCTCGCTGGTAGTGGTCTTGCCGGCATCGATGTGAGCCATGATACCAATGTTGCGAACTTTATCAAGCGGATGACTTCTCGGCATGCGGTTGGTTCTCCTTGTATTTGGTTTAATAGATTCACGGTAGCAAGTTTACTGGGCAGGCGCACAAAAGCACCGCCCTCCGCTTGCTTACCAGCGGTAATGGGCGAATGCCTTGTTGGATTCGGCCATACGGTGCATTTCTTCCTTGCGCTTGACGGCGTTGCCGGTGTTTTCGGCAGCTTCCATCAGTTCGGCGGCCAGGCGTTCAGCCATGGTCTTTTCGCCGCGCTTGCGGGAGAAATCAACAATCCAGCGCAGCGCCAGGGTCTGGCGACGTTCGGGCCGGATTTCCACGGGCACCTGGTAGGTGGCGCCACCGACGCGGCGGGCCTTGACTTCCAGCTGGGGCATCACGTTGGTGAGGGCCTGCTGGAAAACGTCGTTGCCTTCCTTGCCGGTTTTATTTTTGATCATTTCGAAGGCATTGTAGCAAACCTGCTGCGCAACGCCGCGCTTGCCGTCGAGCATGATCTGGTTGATGAGCTTGGTGACCACAACGGTCCCATGTACGGGATCGGGGAGCACTTCGCGCTTGGGAATAAATCCACGACGGGGCATGATGTTCCCTCCTCAATTCGGTTCTTCGTTTCTCTTCATCAGGCCGTCCACAGCATGTCAGCATCATGCCGTTCCGATTGCTTGGTGCGCTGCACCCAAAGGGCAAAGGCCTGCAGCGGGTGTTCCTCCCCGAATACTGCGGTTCCCTCTTCTTTCAGGATGCACAGGCAGCGGCCCATGTGATGAAAAAAAGCGATCTTACTTCTTGGGGCGCTTGGCGCCGTAGAGCGAGCGGCTCTGGTTGCGCTTGGCAACACCGGCCGTATCCAGCGCGCCACGGATGATGTGGTAACGCACGCCGGGCAAATCGCGCACACGGCCGCCGCGGATCAGTACGACGGAGTGTTCCTGCAGATTGTGGCCAATACCGGGAATGTAGCAAGTACCTTCGATGGAATTGGTCAGGCGGATTCTCGCAATTTTACGCAGAGCGGAGTTCGGCTTTTTGGGCGTGGTGGTTTTCACGCTCAGGCAAACGCCGCGCTTTTGCGGGCAACCCTGCAGGATGGGCGCGGTTGACTTGTTGGCAACCCTTTCTCTTCCCTTGCGGATCAGCTGATTGATCGTAGGCATGGAAGCACCTCCTGTTATTTGTTCGGAGCCGGGCATCCCGGTCCTCCTCCTATAACATTCCCGCAACCCTCGGGAATATATAGTCATAGTTTATGTGTCCTGCTTTTTCAGGGCGGCGACGGCGCAGGGAACGTCAATCCCGCACATCTGGCCCAGCTCTTCCATGGAAGAAACCGTTTCCACCGGCAGCTGTCTTTCATTGGCAGCGCTTCGGATTTGCGCCTGCAGCATGGGCGAAGCATCCAGGGCCAGGAAGACCATCCGGAGGCTCTCCTCCTCAATCCCCCGCATCACCTGGCGTAAACCGGCTACACGCCGTTTATTTCTTCCAAGCTGCTTGTGCATGTTTCCTCCTTTTCCGAGGCACAGGAACACCGTTGCCGCATAAAGCCGACAACTGTATCATAATAACATTCTTTATTTTCATTGTCAACAGTTTTTCAGAAAAAAGAAAGAGGAAAAACCCTTGTATTGCCTTGCTTTTTTGCAATTTATCCAATCGGGAAAAAGCTTGACCATTTTGTACAGTTTTACATTCCGGAAGGTGTATTTTGCTTGCAATCATATGGAAGGTGGCGTATAATAAAATTTGTTCTTTTCCAAACTGAAAGGGAAGTTTTAATCGACGGAGGCAGCAGAAAATGAGCCGCATCGGATATGTTCTCAAGCGCATCGGCAAGATGGACTATAAAAAAATGAACGAAACCGCCAACATGCTCCACAAGAAAACCGGCAAAAGCAAAATCTGGCTGTTTGTGGATATGGCCAAATGCGCCGCAAAATACAACGCCGGCTACATGGACTACAAAATCGCCGAAATGTACAAGCTGAACGACGCCCAGAAGCGCACCGTCATCACCCGGGGCCTTTCCAACGAGATCGTCCGCCGGATGAACGACAAGGCCTACTGGCATTTCTTCGACGACAAAACCCAGTTCAACCAGACGTTTGCCAAATGGGTGGGCAGGGATTGGCTGCGCTGCGACGAAAACCTGACCAGAGAACAGCTTGCCGCTTTTCTGGAAAGCAAGCCCTGCGTGATCTTCAAGCCCCTGGAAGGCTCCTCCGGCCAGGGCATTGAAAAATATACCCCCGATGCATGGGAAGATATGGACGCCTTCTTCCGTTTGATCAATGAGAAGGGCCCGGCCATCCTGGAAGAAGTGGTGGAGCAGCATGACCGCATGGCCGCCCTGTGCCCCACCTCCGTCAACACCGTGCGCATTGCCACCCTCATCGGCGAAAAGAAGGAGGGCATTGTGTACGCCTTCCTGCGCATCGGCAACGGCAAGGTGATGGACAACGTGGACTGCGGCGGCATGGCCGCACGGGTGGACCTGGACAGCGGCAAGCTGCTGACCGTCGGCGCCGACAAGCAGGGCAACACCTTCGAAAAACATCCCATCACCGGCACCGATATCATCGGCTTTGAAGTGCCCTATTTCAAGGAAGCATGCACGATGTGCCTGGAAGCCATGAAGGTGGTGCCCCAGGTGCGGTTCGTGGCCTGGGACGTGGCCATCACAAACGACGGCCCCCGGTTCATTGAAGGCAACTCCTTCCCCAGCCATGCTGTGCCCCAGTTTGCCGCCCATTACCCCGACGGCATCGGCATTATGCCCAAATTCCGGGAATTTATGAACATCTGATTATAAATAGGAGGAAAGCCATGGATATTTTCAAGATCCTGCTGGTATATATGGCCATGATGATCACCGGCGCAGCCGGCCAGGCGCCCGATCTGACGCCGCCCCCTGTGACCCCCACCCCCATCGTGACCCAAGCACCGGCCACCCCCACCCCGTCCCCGGAGCCCATCGTGTATGAAACCCTGCGTCCCGGCAGTGAAGGGGAAAAGGTGAAAAAGCTGCAGGAAAAGCTGATTGAGCTGGGCTTCCTCCAAAGCAAGGCAGACGGCCGCTACGGCAGCCAGACCAAAGCCGCCGTTTCCGCATTCCAGAAAATGTACGGCCTGCAGGTGGACGGTATCGCCGGCAGCGAAACCCAGACCCTCCTCTTCTCCGAAGGCCCCCTTTCCACCCCCACCCCCGGCCCCACGGTGATCCCTGCGGTGATGGTGCCTGTCTACTACATGGACAAGGATACCGGCAACCAGCTTTTTGCCATGAACATCACCTGCTACGGCTCCACCACCATCTACGCCAATTCCAACCATGTGCCGGAAGGCTATCGGCTGGTAAGCGAGAACAGCGCCGCCATCACGCTGGAAGGCCAGACGGCCACCCCCGGCTCGGTCAGCTTTTACTATTCTTCCCTGCCGGAGGAAACAGAACGGCCGGCGGAGAATTAAGAATTCAGAATGAAGAATTCAGAATTTTATACGGTATATGAAAATCACGGGAGGGCTTGCCCTCCCTTTTGTTTTGTCTTCCGTTTGGGAGATATTGGGGGAGCTTTGCCCCCCACCCCAGCAGGGGCACCAGGGCAGTGCCCTGGACCCAATTCCGGATGCAACAAACTGTATCTTTCATACAGTTTTCCGGTGAAATGGAGCATCACGCACACAAATTTTCGCAAATGAACGATTGAAACTTTGCGAGTTGGCTGCGACACTGCTACACGCAGAAACCCCTTTGCAGAGGTAGATTGTTTCTTTGCGAGATGGATGCCCGCACTGCGGGCCACGGGCTGGGCGGTGGAACACCGCCAACCGGATGCAAAGCATCCGGAGAAAACAATAGAAAAATCCGGAGGAGAAAGCTTGCTTTCTCTCCCGGCTTTTTCTTTGTTTTCATAACGCCCGTGGGCTCTCTTTCCGTTTCCACAAGTAACATGCGGAAAACTGTTTGAAAAAACAGTCTACTTTTTTCGCAGAAAGGGTCCAGGGCCAATGGCCCTGGTGCCGGGGGTACGGGGGCTGCACAAGCCCCTGCTTCACCACGCCCCCCTCCAACAACGCGAAAACAAGGGCAGTACTTTACATATGGGCACAAAATGTGCTATTATAGGAAGGAACACACTAAATATTGTGAGGTGCAGCATGGCACAAAATTATGACGCAGGCAGTATCAAGGTTCTGGAGGGGCTGGACGCGGTCCGGATGCGGCCGGGCATGTACATCGGTTCCACGGGCTCCAGGGGTCTGCATCATCTGTTATGGGAAATTGTGGACAACGCCATCGACGAAGCCATGGGCGGCCACGCCACGGAAGTGGCGGTCACCCTGCATAAGGACGGTTCCGCTTCGGTGTGGGATAACGGCCGCGGCATGCCGGTGGACATGCATCCGGTGCTGAAGATCCCGGGCGTAGAAGTAATTTTCACCCGCCTGCATGCCGGCGGTAAATTTGACAACCAGAATTATGCTTATTCCGGCGGCCTCCACGGCGTGGGCGCCTCCGTTGTGAACGCACTGGCCAAATGGCTGACGGTGGATATTTTCATCAACTGGAGCCACTATGCCATGCGCTTTGAAAACTATTACGACGCCAAGGAAAAGAAATACATTGCCGGCCATCCGGTGCAGCCTTTGGAAAAGCTGGGCAATACCCGCAAGCGGGGCACGCTGATCCGCTTCCTGCCCGATGATACGGTGTTTGAAGAAACGGTGTTCAACGGGGACACCGTGCGCCGCCGTCTGCGGGAATTGGCCTATCTCAACCGGGGCCTGAAAATTTCCTTCACCGACGAGCGCAGCAAGGATCCCGAAAAGGCCAGCTGCGAGTTTTGCTTTGCCGGGGGCATCATGGACTATGTGAAGTTCCTCAACAAGGACAAGACCCCCATGCACGAAACCCCCATTTATTTTGAAGGCAAGAAGGACGACGTGATCTGCTGCGCCGCCATCCAGTATACCGACAGCTTCACCGAATCCGTGTTCAGCTATGTGAACAACATCCCCACCGGCGAAGGCGGCACCCATGAAACCGGCTTCAAGGCAGCGCTGACCAAGGCCATGAACGATTACGCCCGGAAGATCGGCGTGCTGAAGGAAAAGGACAACAACCTTTCCGGTGAAGACTTCCGGGAAGGCATCACCGTGGTTTTGACCACCATGGTGAAAAACCCCCAGTTCGAAGGGCAGACCAAGGGAAGGCTGGGCAATACCGAAGTGCGTCCTGCTGTGGAAGCCGTGGTCACCGAAAAGCTGTTCGATTTCCTGGAAGATTTGAAAAACCAGGAGCTGGCCCAGAAGATCCTGGAAAAGGCCGTAAAGAGCGCCAAGGTGCGGGAAGCCACAAGGAAAGCCCGGGACGTAGCCCGTGCCAAGAACCAATTGGAAGCGGCGCCGCTGGTGGGCAAGCTCAGCGCCTGCACCGGCAGAAAGGCCGTGGATAACGAATTGTTCATCGTGGAAGGCGACTCCGCCGGCGGTTCCGCCAAGCAGGGCCGCGACCGGCGCTTCCAGGCCATTTTGCCCCTTCGCGGAAAGCCCCTCAATGCCGAAAAGAAGCGGCTGGATCAGGTACTGGCCAACGAAGAATTCCGCTCCATCATCACGGCGCTGGGCACCGGCATTGACGAAGATTTTGACGTTTCTTCCCTGAAATACCACAAGGTGATCATCCTGGCCGATGCCGACCAGGACGGCGCCCATATCCGGGCCATCCTGCTCACATTCTTCTACCGCTACATGCGGGATCTGGTGGCGGACGGCCATGTGTATATCGGCATGCCGCCCCTGTACGCCATCAAAAAAGGCGGCGATATCCGCTATGCCTATGACGACCGGGAACTGAAAAAGCTCACCCAGGGCCTGCGGGGCTACACCCTGCAGCGCTACAAAGGCCTTGGCGAAATGAACCCGGAACAATTGTGGGAAACCACCATGGATCCGGCTCACCGCAAACTGATGCAGGTCACCGTGGAAGACGCCGCCCAGGCCGATTCCATCATCACCGTGCTCATGGGCGACAAGGTGGAACCCCGGCGTGAATACATCATCGAGCATGCGGAGTTCAATAAGGCCGATCATTTTGATCAGCACGTGACGATTGAGAAGGAAATTCAGAATTAAGAATTCAGAATTCAGAATTTGATCACTGTTCATTTTTCCACTGTTTCATGGGGATGATTGTTCCTGAGAAACGGACAACGATATTCCCAGTTGGTTTTCGGAGGGGGAGCGGGGGAACCGCTTTTGCCCTCAAAAGCGGTTCCCCCGCAGATTTCCCTTTGTTGGAGGTATTGCCATGGCCAAGAAGCCGCCGGAAGTATTGACACCCGATATTATCCAGACGCCGCTGGAAGAAGTGATGCATCAGAGCATGATGCCTTATGCCGAATACGTTATTCTGGAGCGCGCCATTCCCCGGGTAGAGGATGGCTTAAAGCCGGTACAGCGGCGTATTTTGTATACCATGAACGAACTGGGGCTGACCCCGGACAAACCCCACCGCAAGTGCGCCCGCATCGTGGGCGACTGCCTGGGTAAATTCCACCCCCACGGCGACTCCAGCGTGTACGACGCCCTCACCCGTCTGGCCCAGCCCTACACCATGCGGGGCATCCTGGTGGACGGCCACGGCAACTTCGGCTCCATCGACGGCGACAGCGCCGCCGCCATGCGTTATACCGAAGCCCGCATGGCGCCCCTGGCCATGGAAATGCTGCGGGACATTGAAAAAGACACCGTGCCCTTCCGGCTGAACTTTGACGACACCCTGAAGGAGCCGGACCTGCTGCCCGCCCGCTACCCAAATTTGCTGGTGAACGGCGCCAGCGGCATCGCCGTGGGCCTGGCCACCAACATTCCGCCCCACAACCTGCGGGAAGTGGCACAGGCGGTATGCCTGCAGATTGACGACCCCGACGTATCTTTGGATAAGCTGATGCAGGCCGTGCCCGCACCGGACTTCCCCACCGGCGGCGTGCTGCTGAACACCCCGGAAATCCGCTCCGCCTACGAAACGGGCAGGGGCAAACTGACCCTGCGGGCCAAGGTGGACATAGAACCGGGCAACGCCGGGCGCACCCTGCTTGTGATCACCGAAGTGCCCTACGGTGTGCCCAAGGCGGCCATGCTGGAAAAAATCCTGAAGCTGAGCGAAGAAAAGAAAGCCGCCCTTGGCTGCATCCATGACATCCGGGACGAAAGCGACCGCACCGGCCTGCGCGCCGTGATCGAACTGAAGAAGGACGCCGATCCCAAGAAGGTGCTGGCCTACCTCTATAAATACAGCGACCTGCAGGTCACCTTCGGCGTGAACCTGGTGGCCGTAGCCGAAGGCAAGCCCGTGCAGATGGGCCTGAAAACCGTCATCGGCCATTTCATCCGCCACCAGAAGGAAGTGGTCACCCGGCGCACCCAGTACGAGCTGGAGCAGGCCAAGGCCCGGGCACACATCTTGGAAGGCCTGATCGTAGCGGTGGATAACCTGGACGAAGTGATCGCCCTCATCCGCGCCAGCAAAAACGGCAAGGAAGCAAAGCAGCGGCTGATGGAGCGCTTCGGCTTTACCGACATCCAGGCCCAGGCCATTCTGGACTTGCGGCTGCAGCGGCTCACCAGCCTGGAAATTGAAGCGCTGCGCAAGGAATATGCCGATATCCTGAAACTGATCAACACCCTGGAAGGCATCCTGAAAAGCGAAAAGAAACTGCTTGCCGTTATCAAGAAGGAACTGAACGAGATCGCCGACGAGCACGGGGACGACCGGCGCACGAAGATCGTCACCGAAGATGCCGAAAGCACCGTTTCCGTCACCGAAGAAGCGCCCCCGCCGGAAGAAGCGGTGGTGTTCCTCACCCGTGGCGGTCAGCTGCGGCGTATGGCCCCCCGGTTCTACGAAAAGATGGAACTACCGGAAAAGGAAAGCGATATGCCCCGGTACCTGTTCCATACCCAGACCGACCATACCCTGCTCTTCTTCACCGATAAGGGCAACTGCTTCCCCCTGAGCGTGGGCGCCCTGCCCGAAACCAACAAGCCCAAGGAGCGGGGCGGCCTGCTGTCCGGCGTACTGGCCGGGCTGGAAACCGGGGAAAAGTGCGTGTCCCTTATGCTCATCACCCCCGGCAGCCTGAACGGTATGGGGGATGTGTACTTCTTCACCAAAGGCGGCCAGGTCAAGCGCACCGCCGCTTCGGAATACGATATCCGCCGCAGCAAGTTTGCCGCCATCAACCTCAAGGGCGACGATCAGCTCCTGTCCGTTTCCGTTGAGGAAGACGGGGCCGACCTGCTGCTGATGACACGGCAGGGCATGTGCATCCGCTTTGCCGCCTCCACCGTGCCCCAGATGGGCCGCGTCAGCGCCGGCGTCAAGGGCATCAAGCTGGAAGAAAACGACGAAGTGGTGCTGGCCACCCCCATCACCAATACCGACCAGGTGCTCCTTTTCACCGAGCGTGGCTACGGCAAACGGCTGATGGGCGCCATGTTCGACGTGCAGGGCCGGGCCGGCAAGGGCGTCAAGTGCGTCTCCTTCAACAAATCCGGCTCCACGGGCACCTATGTGGCCGCCCTCAGCCGCATCACCACCTCCCGCGCCTTCACCGTGCTGCAAACCGGCGGCCTGCTCACCCCCATGGTAAGCGATATGCTTCCCTGCCAGAACCTTGCCGATAAGGGCAAGCCCGTCGTGATGGCCGTGCTGGACGACGTGGTGGAGGATCTGATCCTGTAACAAAAGCAGAAGATACCCGGCCGATCCGCAAACACAATACAAAGCAGCCCCTCCGCAAAATATGCGAAGGGGTTTTCTTATGCTTGTTCTCCGGATGAAGTTATGGTAAAATTGAAAAAAGAGAAACAAAAAAGAGGGAATGTTATGCGTTTTTCCGATAAAATAAAAAACACCTTCAAGGACATCGGCCAGCTGTTCATCCTCCTGCTCCTTTTACCCCTTGTTTGCTTTGTTTTGCAGCAGCTGGAAAATCATATACAGCTGTCCCGGGTATGCCAGAACTTCTTTTCCAGTTTCAGAGGTTCCTCCGAATGGTTTTCCCGTTTCCGGGCATCCGACGGCATATTGGCTCTGGAGCAGTACATGCACCTGTTCGGCATCTGGATGGACCAGTTTCCCATGTATGTGGTCATCATGGGGCTTGTCATGCTCACTTTCAAGCACATCACGCTGCTGGCCGGTTTGCCCGGCCTGCCCGTGATCGGGCATCTGGCGGGCTTTGTGGCAGGCTGTGCCGCGCTTCCCCTGCTGCCCCGGGAAGAAGTAATGATCGTGGCTATTGTTTGCGGGCTGTATCTGGTCAATGTGGCGCTGGTCTTCTGTTTCCCCAAAGGACAAGGAGGCAAAAAGTTCTGCGCCGCCCTGCTGAGCCCGGCCCTGCATCTTCCCCTTTCCCTTCTCCTTTCCAGCTTTATGTACTTCCTCACGCAGATCATTTCCGGCTATATCAGAACGGCAAACCACCTGTCCTACGCCATCGGGATGTTCCTGCTGCCCTATGCCCTGGTGGCTGCTGTGGATTTTTTCCTGCTCACCCCGGTCAAAACAAAAACCACCAAATGAACCTGCCCATAGAAACACCCCGCTGCCGTCAAGTGCGCAGCGGGGTGTTTTTCAGGTTTTTGTTTACGTCTTGGGCTGATAATTGATTTCGTTGACGGAAATGACAGTGATGAATGCTTTGGGGTCAGTCTTTCGCATATAGTCCATCAGAGAGCGGTATTCCTGCTTGTCCACGATCACCACAATCTCCTTGCGCACCTGGCCGTTATAGGCGCCGATGGCGTCGTAGAGGGTGGCGCCGGAATGCAGTTCGTGCAGGATGAAATGGGTGATCTGCTCCGTTTTTTCGGAAAGGATGCACACCCTTCGCTTGATGTTCCGGCCGAAAATGAACTGGTCCACCACCATACCGCCAAAGTAGGTGCCCAGCAAACTGATCACCACAATTTTGGGCTCGTAGCACACCGCGGATGAAAGCGCCACCAGCATGCCGGACAAACTCATGGCCTTGCCCAGCTCCATCCGCAGATACTTGTTCATCAGCTTGGCCACAATATCCAGCCCGCCGGAAGAAGCATTGCAGGTAAACAGCATGGAAAGGCCCACGCCCACCACCAGAATGTAGCACACCACGTCCAGCACCGGGTCCTGGGTGATGGACTGGAAATTGGGCCAGATGATTTCAAACAGGCCCATCACCAGCGGCATCAGCAGGGAAGCATACACCGTTTTGATGCCAAACTCCGGACCGATGAGCAAATAGCCGATAATCAATAGAAAAACGTTCAGGATCAGCGTCATGGTGGACACCGGCAGGGGGATGAAATTGCTCAGCACCATGGCAAGGGCCGTGCCGCTGCCCACGGATACCTGGCTGGGCAGCATGAAGAAAAACACCGCCGCCGCCACAATGATATCCCCCACCGTAATGGTGATAAAATCCTTCAGCACTTTCTTGTTCCGCATACATTGTCCTTCTTTGCTTGCCGTAAATTATTGATAGTCTGTAAGGCCTATTTTGTAGAGCAGATATTTGCCCCAGGCAAAGGTTTCCCGCAGATGGTTTTTCAGCCAGTATTCCGGCTTGCAGGGGCTGCCGATGCCATCGGCTTCATAGCCCGCATCCCGGGCCATCTGCAAAGCACGGGGCAGGTGATAATCGCTGGTGATGACGGTGATGCGGTTTTCATCTTCCATCAGGAACTGACGGGCATTGAGCAAATTCTGCACCGTGTTGGTGGACGCGGATTCGCTCACCACCAGCATGGGCGGCACACCCTTGCGGATCAGCCATTCCCGCATCACATCCCCTTCCGGGGCCGGCTCCTTTTCCCCCTGGCCGCCGCAGCAGATGATGGGCCGGGGCCGCCGCTGATATTCCGCAAGGGCCGCTTCCATCCGCAGTTCCAGTTGGGGGCTGAGGCTGCCGTCTGCATACACCTGGGCGCCCAATACCACAATGGCGCTGCTGTCGTCCGAAACAGGGGCCGGATGGGTTTCCGCCCACACCAGCGCGCCCAGCCCGGCCAGAAAGCACAAAAGAAAAAAGGCGGCCGCGCAAATCAATCCCATAATAATTCTTCGTCTTCCCTGCATATATTTTTCTCCGTTCCCATTCTTTTCAGCAGGCGGTTATCTTCCGCCGCCATATAGACCGTATCTTCCTCCGTCTGCAGGGGCAGCACATGGTCTCGCTGGAAGCTGTACACCGCCTGCGCGCCCACCACCACATGGTCCACCAGCTTGATTTCCACCATCTGCAAGGCATCGCGGATGCCGCAGGTCAGGTCCGCATCGGCCTGGGAAGGCTCCGGCATGCCGGAGGGATGGTTATGGGTCACCACCACGGAAACGGCGTTGGCCCGCATGGCTTCCCGCACCACCTGGCGCGGCAGCACCTGCACCGCCTGCATGGAGCCGGTGCCGATCAGCATTTCCTTGGTCAGCTGCAGTTTGGCGTCAAAGCACAAGAGGTAAAACCTTTCTTCATGGCAGCCGATGAAAAGGGAAGCGCAGTATTCTGCCAGCTGGGCATAGGTTTTGATCTTGGTGCGCACCGTCAGCCGGTCTTTCCGGTAACGGCGCAGCACAGGCAAAAGCATGGTGATAAAGGCAGCGCTTCTTTCCCCCATGCCCTTCACCTGCATCAATTCCCCGGCGGTGGCTTCCATCACCCCGGAAAGGGAGCCGAACCTGTCCATCAGCCGATGGGCCAGAGGGTTTACGTCCACCCTGGGAATGGCATAGGTCAACATTAGCTCCAGCACCTCATGGTCCGAAAAGCCGTTCAGCTGATTTTGCTCAAACCGCATACGAAGCCGCTCGCGGTGTCCCGTATGTTCCACGCTCTATCTCTCCCCATTCAATATCTCCCTTATTTTAGCATACCCCCTGCACACCCGCAAGTAAAATGCACAAAAATTCCCTGTTTCGTCAGGAGAGCTGTAAATGTTGCAATTTCATAAAGCTTCGTGTATAATAATGTGGCAATCTTTTATGAGAGGGGAAAAAAGTATGGAACAAACCTACGTTTTTATGACCGATAGCGACAGCGATCTTCTCTATTCCATCGCTGACGAACGCAATATTCCCGTTGTGAAAATGCCCTACATCCTGGACGGCCAGGAGTATTTTGACGATAACGGCCGCGCCGGCGTGGAAAAGGAATTCTTCGCCAAAATGCGCGCCGGTGCCGCCCCCAGCACTTCCCTGCTCTCCACCCCCGTGTATGTGGACTATTTTGAGCCCATCCTGAAGGAAGGCAAGGACATCCTGTTCGTGGCCTTCTCCTCCAAAATGTCCAACACCATCCTCAACATCTTTGAAGCCCGGGAAGAACTGCTGAAAAAGTATCCCGAACGCAAGATGATCGTGGTGGATACCATGTCCATCTCTGCCCCCATGACGCTGCTGGTGCTCAAGGCCCACGATATGTACCTGGCCGGCGCCACCATGGAAGAAATTGAAGCCTGGCTTCTGGAAAACCGCTTCCGCGCCCAGGTGTGGATGACGGTGGACGACCTCAAATACCTGCGCCGCGGCGGCCGCATTTCCGCCACCAGCGCCGTTTTCGGCAGCATGCTCAGCATCAAGCCCATCCTCACCTTGGGCAAGGGCGGCAAAATTGACGCCGTGGACAAGGTGCAGGGCAGCAAAAAAGCCATGAAAACCATTGCCGAACGGGTGGCTGAAAACATCGAAAACGCCGGCGAACAGACGCTGATCCTGCTCCATGCCGACGCTGAAGAAGAAGCCGCAAAGCTGGCCGAGATCGTAAAGGCCCGCATCCCCGAAATCAAGGAAATCCGCCTGCAGATGATCGGCCCCGTCATCGGCGCCCACTGCGGACCCGGCACCCTGGCCGTCTGCTTCATGGGCCGGGAACGTGTCATGTAATAAAAAGGTGCAGCGCCTTTTTTCGCTGCAAAAAGCTTCCTGCACCGATGCAGGAAGTTTTTCCATGAAAGAAAGGAAGGAATTATTTATGGCAAGCGAAAACGTAATGCAAAAGTATGCAAAACTGGCCGTCCGCATCGGCGCCAACGTACAGCCCGGACAGCTGCTGGTCATCAGCGCCTCCGTCACCGATTACGCCTTTGTGCGCATGTGCGTCAAGGAAGCCTATGAAGCCGGCGCCGGCGAAGTGCAGGTGAACTGGAGCGACGAACAAATTTCCCTCATGACCTACAAAAGCTGCACCCTGGAAACCCTTGCCGATATCCCCCAGTGGGCCTATGACAAGCGTGCCTGGGCCCAGGAAAAGGGCTGCTGCTTCCTGAACATCATGAGCGGTACCCCCGGCCTGATGAAGGACGTGGATCCCGAAAAGATGCAGGCTGTACAGATCGCCGGCAGCAAGAAATTTGCGCCCCTGATGAAGTACACCATGAACAACGACGGCCAGTGGACCATCGTGGCCCTCCCCAGCGCCGGCTGGGCCAAAAAAGTGTTCCCCGCTCTTCCCGAAGACGAAGCCGTGGCAAAGCTGATGGACGCCATCCTCATGAGCGTCCGCGTCAGTGAAGACAACGACCCCGTGGCCGAATGGAAAGCACACAACGAACGCATTACCGGCCATTCCAAACTGCTGAACGATTACAACTTCAAGGCCCTGCACTTCACCAACGAACTGGGCACCGACCTTACCGTGGAACTGGTGCCCAACCATGTGTGGGCCGGCGGCTGCGAATACTCCACCAAGGGCATCCTCTTTAACCCCAACATGCCCACCGAAGAAAACTTCTGCATGCCCCACAAAAACGGCGTGAACGGTAAAGTGGTGGCCTCCATGCCCCTCAATTACCAGGGCAAGCTGATCGAAAACTTCTGGCTGGAATTCAAGGACGGCAAAGTGGTTTCCTTCGGCGCCGAAAAGGAACAGGATACCCTGAAAAACCTGGTGGAATTTGACGAAGGCAGCAGCCGCCTTGGCGAAGTGGCCCTCATCAGCTACGATTCCCCCATCCGGGAAACCGGCATTCTTTTCTACAACACCCTCTTTGACGAAAACGCTTCCTGCCATCTGGCCCTGGGCCGCGCTTACCCCATGAACGTTCAGGGCGGCACCGAAATGAGCCAGGAACAGCTGAACGAAGCCGGCGCCAATTACTCCATGGCCCATGTGGATTTCATGTTCGGCTCCCGGGAAATGCATATCGAAGGCATCCGTCAGGACGGCTCCACCGTTACCGTCTTCGATCACGGCAATTTCGTCATCTGACATTTTCAAAAAACGAACAAGGGCTTTCACGGCCCTTGTTCTTACTTTTTTACAGAAGGAGAACGTATGAATATTGCAGTCTTTGCCTCTCACGGCGGAAGCGATTTACAAGCCATTGTAGACGGATGCAAAAGCAACAAAATCAATGCCCGCGTGGCGGTTGTTATCAGCAACAACGGCGATTCCATGGCCTTGCAAAGGGCGCAGAACGAACATATTCCCGCTTTTCATCTGAGCATCAAACAGTTTGAAAACGAAAATCAGCTGGCCGAAAAAATTCTGGAGGCCCTGGCCGAATATCATATTGATATCATCTTTCTGGCAGGATACATGCGGCTGCTGCATGCATCTGTTCTGGAAAAGTATCATAACAGGATATTCAATATTCATCCTGCCTTGCTGCCAAAGTTCGGCGGCAAGGGAATGTACGGCATCCATGTGCATACTGCCGTAATCAATGCAAGGGAAAAAGAAACCGGCGTTACCATTCACAGGGTCAACGCTGAATATGACAGCGGCGAAATTGTTGCCCAGACAACCGTTCCGGTTTTTGAATCCGACTCCCCCGAAACCCTTGCTGCACGGGTATTGGAAAAAGAACATACATTTCTGGTGGATGTCATTTCTGAGATTGTCAACGGCAAAATCCCCTTGGGCTGACCAGGGATTTCATACCTGAACCCAGCAGGGCCATCGGCCCTGCACCCAGAAGCGGAAATTGCTTGGCTTATCTAACCAACTGTTTCCCGCTGTGGCACGAGGAACCCTAAGGGATTTCACACCTGGACCCAGTGGCGGAACTTACTCATCTTATCTAGCAAACAATTTCCCACTGAAACAAGAAAAAAAGGCTCCCTTGTGTAAAGGGAGCTGGCCCGCAGGGCCTGAGGGATTGTCGTCTTCCCCCAAGAAACACACAGAAACCCTTTGGAAAAATAAGATTGTTTCTTTGCGAATTGGCTGCGGCACTGCCGCCACGGGCCGGCGGTGTTCCACCGCCAACCGGATGCCCTGGCATCCGGGGAAAACGAAAAAATAAGCGGCGAGAGAATATATTCTCTCGGCCGCTATTTTTATCGTTTTCATTGCGCCCGTGGCTGAAATTGCTTGGTTTCCTCAAGCCTCATGCGGAAACAACAAGTTTCAGCAACCCTCGTTTTATCGCTTACTGGGTGCAGGGGCAATGCCCCTGCCGTGGGGCGCGGGGGCGCGCAGCCCCCGAAACGTCTCCTCAAGCTGCACGCGGAAACAACACGGTTCATCCGCGCCGGAAATTTCGCGCATTGGGTGCAGGGCCTTTTATCCCTGCCGTGCAGCCCCCGAAACGTCTCCTCAAGCCTCGCCAAACAGTTTCTTCACTGCCAGCACCAGGAACATATAATTGCTGCTGCCGCCGCCCAGCACATATTCCGTTTGCTGCCAAAGGAAGGGCCAGGGCAGCAGTTCGGGGAAATCGGGGCGGATCAGGGCGGTGCCGGACACCACGCCGCCGGGGATGTAGGAGAAATCAGCCCGGTTCATGCCATAGGCCATGGTGGCCGATACGGCGCCCACACCGGAAGCGAAGGAAGCGGTATTGCTGCCGGGATGACAGCCCAGGATAAAGTTAAGGGCATGGCCCACCAGATGCTTGGGGAAAAGATCGGGGAACGCATCCTGCAGGAAATAGTACTGGAAGCCCAGGCTCTGGATCAACCAGCCGGCGCCCCAGATGTGGGGGCGGTAAGGAATGCCGTAGGGGGTTTCGGTGCTCTGGGCGGCCAGCTCCTCCTTCAGGGGCAGCAGCGCATCCCGCAGCGCCTTTTCAAAAGCCGGATCATTGACCGCCTTCATGGCACGGCAGGCCATCCAGCCCAGCCGCTGGATTTTTTCCGCAATAAAGCCCATTTCGGAAAGCAGGTGCTGCCGGTATTCATCGTCGCCGGTGGTGATCAGAAGTTCCGCCGCCGCATGCACCCTGGCCATACGGGCAAACTCGTTGCGGTTCCAATCGGTCACCTGCCAGAGGGCTTTGGCGGCATCCAGCGCATCACGGGAAAGATCATCATTGAAGCCCTTCAGCGCCCGGGAAACGCCGGCCAGCTGGGCCGCAGTGGTCAGTTCCCGGAAGGGGTTGTCCTCGGTGAACACCCAGCGGTCGTCCTCATTGCCCGCTTCGCCGTCGGTCATGGCAGCGGCATCCCCCAGCAGCACATACTGGCGCAGATCATTGCAGATGATGCCGCGGTACAGCCGGCCCAGTGCCTTCCAGCCGCCCACCACGGTCAGAGCGCCATGCTCGATCTGCTGCAGGATATCGTTCTTGCCGTCGGGCTGGTGGATTTCGGTGATCTGCTTTTCCTGATCGATGGTGGTGGAATCCCATTCCACACCGAAGGTTTCGTAAATGAGGGAGAGAATGTAGCTTTCCCCCGCCTGGCTTTCCACACGCAGGTCAAAGTCCCCGGCGTCATGCCAGCCGCCCTTGTTCAGGCCCGGCACATGTTCCCCGGGCTGATATTTGGTCAGGGTATCGGGGCCCTGGGCGTAGCCGTCAAAATGATTGAAGTTCACCCGGGCCATGAGCGCGTCGTCCTTGTGGCACAGGCCATGCCACACCCGGTATTTTTCGCTGACGCGCATGTGACACATCTGCACCGGCAGGAAATATTCCAGCACAGGCTGCCACACACCGCGGTCGTAAATATCCCTGGCAATGCGGAACACGCTGGACGCGCTGCCGCCGTAAACCACCTGATACAGGCCCTCTTCCGTGATGTGGGAAAAATCCGCCGTCAGGTACTGGTAGCGCAGGAAACAGCCCCATTCCTTCTTTTCCAGGGTGCACACGGGGAAGGTGCCTTCCGCCGTGATCTTCTGCAGCACCACGTCGCCCCGGCTGTGATCCCGCTTGTCCAGTTCAATCACAGCCTGCTTGTCCTGGCCGGGCAGGTACCCCACCTGGGACGTTTGCACCACCGGGGAATACAGCCAATCTTCCACCACGGAAGGGGTGATCACCCATTCCACGGCCTTTTCGGTGGCCCCGGCAGGCACTTCGCTGCTGAGTACAAACCAGCCGTTGTTGTGGTTCATGCGCCCGTCATAAAACTTGATTTCACCACGCACCGCTTCCACAGTAAACCGGTTGTAGGGATCATCCGGCCGGCTGGTGAAGCGCTTGCCCACGGCATAGGGCGCAGCGATCAATTCGTCTGCAATGATGGGGTTGTACCCCTGATGATAACCGGAAAGATGCTCTTTATCCGCCACCACCTCCGTATCGGTGGGGGCGGCCATGGCATGCGCGTAATTGCCGGGCATGGCAAGGGTGGGGCCCATGGGCTGGCGGGGGAAAATGCCCTGCTTATCGTCCATCACCCAGGGCTTGCCAAAGAGCGCGCCGGGGAACAGTTCCATATTGAAGCAGCACTTGCCCACCAGAAAATCCGGAATGGGGGTATCCAGGTCCACCCACACCCGGAGGGAATCCCCTTCCGCCTGCACATGCACATGGTAAGTCAGATGCACATCCGGGTAGATCATGGGGTTAAAGCCCTTCATGTGCCAGCGCTCGTCCGGGTATTGCAGGGTGGTGGTGATCCTATGGTTTTCCGCATCCACCACCCGGTCCAGATCCCGGGGCAGGGGCTGCCACTGGCCGGGGGTTTGTTCCAGACGCAGATCGCCGTTGGTGGCCACCCGGTTGCCGTGCATGATGAGGCACACGCCGCTCTGATGCCCGGCGGCATAAATATCATTGAACGCCATCACGGTGACGCCGTGATTTTCAAAATAGCCCGTTTCTTTGTTCAGGAAAAAGCCTTTGTTTTCCGTCATGTTTTCTCTCCTGCGCTTTCAATATTTTGCATGGAAATCTATTTTCATTGTAGAGCATTCCCCCCGGAAACACAAGGACAGATATGAACAAATGATAGACATGCTGTGCACCGTTTGCGAAAACAGAAAAGAGCGTGTATAATAAAGGAAAGAAAAAAAGGAAGTGATCCCCATGATTCTGGCCATTGCCGCCGCTCCGTGCAAGGGATGAGGGATGCCTGCATGGAGAAACCGCTGCTTTTTCCCTCATGCTTTGCCGTATTTGATTGAAAAATACATCAAAGGAGCAAAGTAACATGAACATCAAACAATCCATCCGTCCCCTGCGGGATTATCTGCTTTTGTGGAGCACCCAAAGCCTTTCCGGGCTGGGCAGCGGCATGACCAATTTTGCCCTGATTTTGTGGCTGTACCAGAAAAACGGCTCCGCCCTGGAAACGGCGCTGCTTTCGGTGTGCAGCTATGCGCCCTATGTGGTGATGAGCATTTTTGCCGGCGCTCTCAGCGACCGGTGGAACAAAAAACGCACCTTGCTGTTGTGCGACATGCTGGCCGCCCTGTGTACGGTGTGCGTCATGGTGCTTTTGAAAACCGGCCGGCTTATGCCCCTGCATCTGTACGTGCTGAACGCCCTGAACGGGCTGATGAACACCGTGCAGCAGCCTGCCTCCGAAGTGGTATCCACTTTGCTGATCCCAAAGGAGCATTACCAGAAAACCAGCGCCCTGCGCTCTTTTTCCAATTCCCTCAACACCATCCTCACCCCCATTTTCGCCAGTGCCCTGTACGCCTTTGCCGGCATGGACGTGGTGATCGCGGTGGACCTTGGCACTTGCCTGATGGCCCTTCTGGTGCTGAAATTCTGCATCCGCATCCCCCCGGTGCACCAGGCAGAAAAAGAGAAGGAAACGCTGCTTCAGCAGGCAGCTTCCGGCCTGAAATGGCTGAAAGAGCATGCACTGATCCTGAAACTGATTCTGTTTCTTGCCTTTGTCAATCTGATCGCCTCCTGCTTTGACGCCGCCCTGCCCGCCATGGTGCTTTCCCGAAAAGGCGGCAGCGAAGAGGCGCTGGGGCTGGTGAACACCTTTGCCGGCATTGCCACCCTGGCGGGCAGCGTGCTGGTTTCCCTGCTGCCGCCGCCAAAGAACAGGGTGCGCATCATCTGCTTGGCCATCCTTTTTTCCCTGGGCACAGAAAACTTCCTGCTGGCCATAGGCCGCACGCCTTTTGTGTGGTGCGTGGGCAGCATACTGGGGTGGATCGGCATACCGCTGATGAACGCCAGCATGGACGTCATTTTCCGCAACTCCATCCCGCCTTCCATGCAGGGCCGGGTGTATGCCTGCCGGAACACGCTGCAGTTTTTCACCATCCCGGTGGGCTTCCTGCTGGGCGGAGCACTGGTGGACCGGGTGTTTGAGCCCTTCATGGCCGGCGTTCCCGCGCAAAGCCTGTTTGCCCGCTTCCTTGGCACGGGAAAAGGCGCCGGGGCTGCCCTCTTTTTTCTGGTACTGGGCATTGCCGGCACCCTTCTTTCCCTTATTTTCCTGTTTATTCTGCGCCGCGATACATGGACGGATCCCCAAACATAACAACAGCCGCAGGCACTTGCCTGCGGCTTTCCGGTACACATTTCTTCCCTGCCCACGATGATCGCATCCATGGGCACGCCCAGAATGGCGCTGAGGGCGAACAGATTGTCCAGGGACGGGAGTGTCTGCCCCCGCTGCCATTTGTAGATGGCCCGGGGCTCCTCAAAATTGAAAAAGCGCTGCAGATCCTTCACCCGGAGGCCTTTCAGCTTTCGAAGCCGTTCAATGTTCCGGCCCGTAGCCACCGGATCGATCACCGGAAAGAGCAAATCATGCATGGGCATCCCTCCTTCACCTTCGTCCGAAAAAACAGCGGATGCCCATTATAGCATAATCAGCACAAAATGCAAGGCAAATTTTCACATATTTACAAAGTTTTGGTTTTCCTGCATGGAACCGGCAGTTCCTTGCATTCTTTTCCTGCAGCCGCTATACTGAACAAAAACAAACGGAGGAAGAAAGATGAAAAAAGAAGTGAATGTGTTCCGGGGTGAATATGGTTTTCTGAGCAACATGCATCCTGCTTCCTTTGAGTGGGACGGGAGGGTATACCGGTGCAGCGAAGCGGCGTTCCAGTCCGCCAAATGCCTGGACCCTTTTGAACGGGAACGGTTTTCCTCTATGGCCGGGGTGGTGGCCAGAAGGGAAGGCAAAAAGGTGCTGCTGCGGAAAGATTGGGAAGACGTCAAACAAGGCGTGATGAAAGAAATCGTAACGGCCAAGTTTGCCCAGAATCCTGCTTTGCTGCAAAAGCTGACAGCCACCGGCAGCATGGAACTGAAAGAAGGAAATACCTGGCACGATACCTACTGGGGGGTGGACCTGCGAACGGGCAAGGGGGAAAACCACCTGGGGCGCATCCTGATGGAAGTGAGAAAAGAACTGGGCGGAGAAGAATACCTGCGCCTTCTGGAAACGGAAAAGGAGGACGCCGCCCTTTTGCGCCAACAGGAGCAGGAAAAACTGCTCTATGCCATCCAGGATGCCCAGCTGGAGCTTCAGCAATTGCCCGAAGAAACATGGGTGGGCCGCACCTGCCTTACCAAAGCCTTCGGCGATGTGACCATCCTGCGTAAAGAGGGGGATTACCTGTATTTCGAAGCAAACGGCACCGAGAAAATTTTCGTTCTGCCCCAGTGCCTGGAACAGGATTTTCTTTTCCCCTACGATTCGGAAATGGTGCACAACTGCCTGGAACGCTATGCCCTGCAAAAACGGCTGCAGGAGCTGAACAAAGCACTGGAAGCCAGCCGGAAAAACACCTGATGACAGCATGAAAAAACGGCGGGAGAAAACCTTCTCCCAGCCGTCTTTTTTTGAAAATCATTTGCGGCATTCCGGCCGTCTTTTTTTACAGCCCGAAAATATACCCGGCGGCAATGCCCAGCACCGCCGAAACGCAGATGATGAAGATGGGGTGCTTCTTCAGCTTCAGCAAAAGGAACAGCCCCAGCGCAAAAATGGCCAGGGACACGTAAATCTGCGCTCCCAGGAACATATCCCAGCTGAAAGCAGCGGGGAACAGCACTTCCTTCACCATGGTGATCACGGCAGCGGCGATCAGGCCCACGGCGGCAGGCTTCAGCCCGCTCATCAAGCCGGAAACAATGCGGCTGTTTTTGAATTTCAGGTAGAACTGGGCCACGATCAGGATCACCAGGAACGAAGGCAGCACCACCCCAAGGGTGGACAGAGCCGCCCCCAGCCAGCCGGCTTTTTCCATGCCGATGAAGGTGGCAATGTTGATGGCAAAGGGCCCGGGGCTGGATTCGCTGATGCCCACAAAGTTCACAAACGTGGCTTCATCAATCCAGCTATTGTGCAGCACTTCCTGTTGGATGAAGGGCAGCATGGCATAGCCGCCGCCGAAGGTGAACAGGCCGATTTTAAAGAAGGTGAAAAACAAGGTAAGCAAAGATACTTCCGTCATTTCGCTTCCGCCTCCTTCTTCCTCATCACCATGCTGGTCACAAGGCCGATGACCGCGCAGGCAATGATCACATACAGGATGCTGATATCCGTCAGAAGTGTCACGGCAAAGGCAAGGCCGGCGATAATGTAGGCCACCAGGTTCTTTGGACACTGCTTGTACATGCTGATCAGCGCCTTGATCACCAGCGCCAGTACGCCGGCGCGGATGCCCATGAAGGCATACTGCACCGCCTGAATATCCATGATGTTGCGCAGCAGAAGAGAAATCAGGGAAATTACCAGAAACGCCGGCAGCACCACGCCCAGCGTGGCCAGTACAGAACCCGGCACACCGCAGGTCATATAGCCCACAAAAGTGGCGGAATTGATGGCAATGGGGCCGGGGGTGGATTCGGCAATGGCCACAATGTTTAGAATATCTTCATCGCTGAGCCACTTGTGGTTTTCCGTTACTTCTTTCTGGATCAGGGGAATCATGGCATAGCCGCCGCCAAAGGTGAACGCACCGATCTTGAGAAAGGTGAGAAACAGCGGCAGCAGCCGGTCCTTGTTTTTCAGCAAAGCAAAAGCACCTCCCATTTTTCTTGGAACAACATGCCCATTATACTGGAAATGCCGGGAAAATGGAAGAGCCCGCGGCAAAGAAATGGAAGGCCCTGCCGGCAGCCATCCGTTGCGAAAAAAAAGAATATGTGTATAATGAAAGGGAGAGAATAGCCAAAGGAGGCCCAGAACATGGAACAAAAGGACATTGAAATGCTGGTAAAATGGTTTGAACAGAACAAAGACCATAAGCTGAACTTTCTGGAAAAGGAAGCGGTCAAGCTGGCCGTCGGCCGGGCAAAAACCGTGGGCGACCTGATGGAAACAGCCCTTTCCTTCCTGAAAGGCGGGAAATAAATTTTTCTCAAATTTTCCTGAAAAAACCGCTTGACAGAGAAAGGGTTTTGTGCTAAAATCTGTGATTGTCAGCAGGGATTAGCTTGTAGCCAGGCTGTAACTCATGACTGTCACAGCGGCAAATGCGCCTGTAGCTCAGTTGGATAGAGCAACGGCCTTCTAAGCCGTGGGTCAGGGGTTCGAATCC
>JAZNOW010000046.1:0-2693 GCA_045589355.1 Clostridia bacterium | reverse complement strand
CTTATTCTTTGCGATCTCGGGGCAGATCTCATTGATGATATTTTTATAATTGGAGTCCTGCGCCGATTCGACCATCACCAGGGTATGGGTATCCGACTGCCGCAGCAAGCGGCACCGTGGTTTCCATCCTGGCTCCGGAAGGCACTGTGGTTAGGAAGGATGATGTGATCCTCACCCTGGGCGGCAAGGATCTGGACGATCTGCTGCAGAGTGCCGCCGATTCCCTGCGCAACGCCATCACCGTGGGCTTCAAAATGCCCGGCTGCCTCACCTGGGAACAGATGATGGACCGTGCTTCCTCCGTGCCCATGGAAACGGTGACCCGCATGGCCGCCAAGGTGGATATCCACGACGTGTGCAACATGCAGTACACCTCCGGCACCACCGGCTTCCCCAAGGGCGTTATGCTCACCCACCATTCCGTGGTCAATAACGGCAAGTGCATCGGCGACCGGCTGGATCTTTCCACTGCCGACCGTATGATGATCCAGGTGCCCATGTTCCACTGCTTCGGCATGGTGCTTTCCATGACCGCCTCCATGACCCATGGCGCCACCATCTGCCCCATGCCTTACTTCTCCGCCAAGAACAGCCTGGCCTGCATCAATCAGGAGCGCATCACCTGCTTCAACGGTGTGCCCACCATGTTCATCGCCATGTTCAACCATCCCGATTACCGCAAGACGGATTTCTCCCACATGCGCACCGGCATCATGGCCGGCGCCGGCTGCCCGCCCGAACTGATGCGCCGCGCCGCCCAGCCCGATGAAATGAACATGCGCCAGATCCTCTCCGTTTACGGCCAGACGGAAGCCTCCCCCGGCTGTACCATGGGCGAAGTGAGCCAGACCATCGACGAACGCTGCGATACCGTGGGCTACGCCTTCCCCCATGTGGAATGCAAGATCATCGACCCCGAAACCGGGCTGGACTGCCCCGATAACGTGAACGGCGAATTTGTGGCTCGTGGCTACAACGTGATGAAGGGCTATTACAAAATGCCCGATGCCACCGCCGCCACCATCGACAAAGACGGCTGGCTCCACTCCGGCGACCTGGCCTGCCGGGACGAAAACGGCAATTACCGCATCACCGGCCGCCTGAAGGATATGATCATCCGCGGCGGTGAAAACATCTACCCCAAGGAAATCGAAGAATTCATCTACACCAATCCCAAGGTACAGGACGTGCAGGTGATCGGCGTGCCGGATAAGCAGTACGGCGAAGAAATCTGCGCCTGCATCATCCTCAAGGACGGCGAAACCATGACGGTGGAAGAAATGAAGGCCTTTGTGCTTTCCCACATGGCCAAGCACAAGGTGCCCAAGTATGTGGACTTTGTGGATTCCTTCCCCATGAACGCCGCCGGCAAGATCCTCAAATACAAAATGCGCGAAGAAGCCGCAAAGAAATTCTGCCAGGCCTAAACGCATCAAGCCCACAGGCAATTCCTGTGGGTTTTTCTGTAACAGAAAGAAGGTTCTTATGACCAATTTTGATAAAATCCGCAGCTATTACAGCATGTTCAATGAAAACGGCCGCCTTTTTGCTGACCCCAGCGGGCAACTGGAATTCATGATGACCATGAAAAAGCTGCGCCGATTTTTACAGCCATCATCCATCCTTCTGGATCTTGGCGGTGCGTCCGGTGCCTACACTTTCCCTCTGGTCAGGGAGGGCCACACCCTGTATCTGGCAGACCTTTCCCCCGCCCTGATTCAGCAGGCAAAGGATAAACTGGCAGCCAATCCCACACCCGGCATCCGCTCATGCGATGTGGTCAATGCATTGGATCTGAGCCGCTATCCGGATGGCATGTTCGATGCCGTATTGCTCTTTGGCCCTCTGTATCACTTGCTGGACGAAGAGGAAAGACAGCAATGTGTCCGGGAGGTACATCGGGTGCTGCGGGCAGGCGGACAGGTGTTTGCCGCCTTTATTCCCAAGCTTTCCGGCGCCATTGCCATTGTGGACAGGGCCTGCTTTGCACCGCATCAGGTGAACAGGGAAAATTTGCGCCATGTGTTCCGGACAGGCCAGTTCATCAACAATGCTTCCACCGGCTTTCAGGAAGGGTACTACCCCACATCCGATGAAATCGTATCCCTGTTCGGCACAAACGGCTTTGAAAAAACGCATCTGTCCTCCATCCGCGGCTTTGCCTACGAAAAAGAAGAAGCAATTTTCAGCCTTCAGGATGAAGCTGTGCGCAGCGAAATCCTTGCTTTGGCAGAAGAAACCAGCGAAGATCCTTCGATCATCGAAACCTGCGGCCATGCCCTGTATATCGGCAGAAAATCCTGACGAAGCCATGCAATCAAAAACCCTCCGCAATTTCCATGCAGAGGGTCTTTTTTTATATGTTCTTTTTCAGAAAACCGCAGGTGAAGGGAAACCGATCAAACTTCTTGGTGCCAAGATGCACAAAGCCGTGGCTTTCATACCATGCCCGCAGCACCTTGTTTTCCTCCACGATCCCGATATTCACCTGAGTACACCCAAGGGACTTTGCCGCATCAAAGGCATGCTGCATCAGCGCTTCGCCAATGCCTTTGTGCCTGTATGACGGAAGCACGCACAGGTTGCTCAGCTCACACTGATTGTTTTCCTGCAGCATCAGCGAATAGTAGCCTACCATCTTATCGCCGTCAAAATACCCATACATGGGCCGTTTTTCCCCATGCATGTGCCAC
>JAZNOW010000045.1:0-12395 GCA_045589355.1 Clostridia bacterium | reverse complement strand
GCACAGTGCATCTGTTCGGCAAGGGAAAAAAACATCGCACGTCGTTCGTGAATGCGAAGTGCGAAGTGGCTCTGAAAGAGTACCTGAAAACGCGGGATGATGATTGTGAATATCTGTTTGTAACGCAGCGCAAGCCGTATCGCAAACTGACCAAGTGTGCGGTGGAGAAGGTCGTGCGACTGCTGGCAGAGCGGTCGAAGGTGACCAAACATGTGACGCCGCATGTGTTGCGTCACACAACGGCGACAACGGCTGTAAACGCCGGAATGCCCATCGAGGACGTGTCGAAGCTGTTGGGACATTCGTCGCTGAATACAACGTTGATCTATGCAAAAGTAGCCACGAACCGGGTGCAGACGGAGCACCTGCGCTGCGTGGTATAATCCCTGCGGAATACCTCACTGGCTTTCATTTTTGACCAATTCTGTATTATGTACATTTTATGTACATACATCCTTGTGCCTCTTGATTTTCAACGCATTATCCGTGAATGGGGTTCAAGAGGCCGGAGGTTCGAATCCTCTCACCCAGACCATGAAAAACGACTTGCTTTGGCAGGTCGTTTTTTTGTTGGCAGCAGGGCAGGAAGCCTTTGTGTTTGTAAAATTCTGTTTTTCCTTCCGGGAAATGGAAGGAAAGATTGACAAATTTCGCCTGAAACGGTATAGTGAATGGGCAGTATGCAATTGTAAAGGATACAGCATCGCCATGAAGATGAATTCCGGCCGCAGGAAAAAGAAACGGATTTATGTCAATACGTCCGGTTTGAAAATAAACAAGCAGCGTTTGCTGCTTCTTTGTGCTGCGGCGGTGTGCCTGGTGGTTGTGATTGTGGGGCTTAGCAAGGTGATCGGTTATGTGGGCGACTATGCCGAAAGCAAAAATGCCACCCAGACCATGCGGGATCTGTATTACACTGCCACGCCGGAGGTATCCCTGGCCCAGGCACCGGCGGTGCAGACGCCTGCGCCGGCTGCGGAAACGCCTGTGCCCCGGGAGACGCCGGTGCCCACCAAAAAGCCGCTCATTCTGGAAAGCAAGCACTATCCCAGCAATGCCGGGGCCAAGGTGCAGGATAAGTTTGTGGCCCTGCGGCTGAATAACCCGGACGTGATGGCCTGGCTGAAGATCGGTTCCCAGCTGGATGAAGCGGTGGTGCAGCGGGATAACACCTACTACCTTCGCCGGGACTGGATGGGAAACAACAACAGCAACGGCGCCCTCTTCCTGGATCAGGATACCAAATGGCAAACCCGGCCCTATACCCTGATGGTCTATGGCCACAACATGAAATCCGGCGCCATGTTCGGCAAACTGCGCAGCTATGAAAAGCACGATTATTTCCAGAACCATGCCATCATCACCTTCGATACCGCCTATGAGGACGGCCGGTATGTGGTGTTTGCAGTGGGCACGTACAGCCTCAGCGCCCAGGATAAGAATTTCCTGAACCTGAGCCGGCTGGATTCCAAAACAGTGTCGGTGCGAGAAAAGGAAATCCAGCGTCTGCTGGACAACGCTGTGCTCACGGCGCCTGTGGAAGTGCAGGCGGATGACCAGCTGCTGCTGCTCATTACCTGTGTGGATAACGAAAACGAACGCCGCATCCTGGCTGCCCGCCGGGTGCGCCCGGAAGAAACGGAAGCGCAGCTGATTGAAGCGGTGCGGGCCAAGTTTGCCTATTGACGACAAAAGATAAAGCGTTGGAGTGGATGTGCTCCAACGCTTTTTTTTGTTTGTTTTTTACACGAATATGCACATTACCGCAAACACTGCAAGCGTTACGGCAGTCATGGCAGAAAGGGAGGAAGATACCTGTTCCCTTTCTTCCGGCTTATCCGCAAAGATGGGCACCACATAGGGCGCCGGCAGCATGAAGGCCAGGATCATGGCGCCGGTGTGCACAAAAGGCAGGAAATGGTTGGCAGCCAGGATCAGCCCCAGCATGCCGCCCATGATCACCAGCCGCAGGCCTACGGTTTTCAGCGTGTTCTTCTGCAAAAGGCCCTTCACGTCCAGGTCGTACCCCACGGACAGCAGGATCAGCATGCTGGTGGGGGCGGAAATGAAGTCCGTACAGGCGTCGATGATCTGCTCCACGCCCACCTTCGTCAGCCAGCCGTAAAGCCCGGTAGCGCCCAGCAAAAGCCCGGCGATCACGCCCCACACCACCGGCGTGGAAAAACAGTCCTTCACCATGGCTTTCATGCTGCGGTTGGCGCCGGCCAGCATGGCCTTGTAAATGGTGAAGCAGAAGAAGGCCTGGCCCAGGTCGATCAGGGCAAAGGCGCTCATGCTTTCGCCGGGGTAGAGCAGCCCAAACAGCGCATACCCCAGCATGCCGCCTTCAAAGCCGCACATCAGGAAGGGCGTCAGCGTGCCGGGCAGCTTGACCGCCTTGCACAGCACCTTGCCAAGCAATAGCCCCAGGCAGCCGGCTACAAAGATGACCAGCGGCAAGATCAGGCTTTTTTCGTTGTATTCCGCGGTGGCAAATGCACCAATGACCACGGCGGGCAGCGCAATATCCACCGCCACTTTCTTCAGCGTATCAATGCCTTCCCGGGAAAGCAACTGTTTCCTGCGGCAAAGTACGCCCAGCGCCAGCGCCAGAAACACCGGCAGCGCCGTTTTTATCACGCCCAGCACAGTTTCCATGGAGAAGCCTCCTTTTTCTCATCAAAAAGGGGAAAGCGCTTTTGGCGGCAATCCCCTTGTTTGTTCGATCAGGCACGGATGTGAGCGTCAAACTGCTCTGCGGCAATCTTCAGCGCCTTGCCCGTCAGCTTGTTGATTTCTTCTTCGGTCAGGGTATGGTCGGGAGAGCGGAAGGTGAAGGAGAAGGCCACGCTCTTGTTGCCTTCGCCGATCTGCACACCCCGGAACACGTCGAACATGCGAATGTCTTCCAGCAGGCTGCCGCAGCCGTTCTTCAGCGCGTTCATCATGGGGCCTACCAGCACGTCTTCCTTCATTACCAGCGCCAGGTCGCGCTGCACGGCAGGGAAACGGGCGATGGACTTGACGGTGTCCATGGGGCGGATGGCCCGGAAGAACACGCTCAGGTTCACTTCGGCCACATAGGCGCGGCCGGGCAGGTCGAACTTTTCGGCGGTGTCGGGGTGCACTTCGCCCAGCACGCACAGGGTTTCGTCCCCCAGCATCAGCTTGGCCTGACGGCCGGGATGCAGGTACTTTTCATCGGCTTTTTCAATCTGATACTGAATGCCGTTTTCCTTGCACAGCGCTTCCACCACGCCGCGGATGGCGTAGAAATCCACATTGCCATACATGCCGATGGCCAGGGCGGGCGTTTCGGTGAGCAGGTTTTCGGCGGTGCGGTTGATGGCGTCAAAGGTGGCGCCCAGCTCGTAAATGCGGCCGTCCACATTGCCGTTTTTCATGTTGGTGGACAGGGTCTTCAAAAGGCCGCACAGCATGGTCGTCCGCATGCAGGCGGTGTCTTCGCCCAGGGGATTGCGCACCATCAGGGGCTGGCTGCGGCGGTCATCCTTGGGCATGCCCAGCATGTCGATGGCCTTTTTGGATACGAAGGAGAAGGTCATGGTTTCATAGAAGCCCATGCCGCTGAGCAGGGTGCGCAGCATCTTCTGGTTGGCCGTCTTTTCGTTCAGGCCGCCCATGGGGTTTTCGCCCTTGAGGTGGGTGATGGGAATGCGGTCATACCCGGCATAGCGCAGCACTTCCTCGCAAATGTCCGCTTCCTGTTCGATGTCCTGGCGGAAGGCAGGGGCGGTCACTTTCATGTTTTCGCCGTTCACTTCCACCTGGAACAGCAATTTTTCCAAAATGGCCTTCATTTCTTCGGGCTTTACTTCCACGCCGGCGCGGGTGCAGATGCGCTTGCAGTTTACGTCCAGCACCACGGGCTTGGCAGGATTGGGATACAGATCGATCACGCCGGATACCACGTCGCCGGCATCCAGTTCATTCACCATCTGGCAGGCACGCAGCAGGGCGTCCATGCAGGTCTTGGGGTTCACGCCGCGTTCAAAACGGCCGCTGGATTCGGTGCGGATGCCCAGGGCGCGGCTGGTGAGGCGGATGGAGGTGCGGTCGAAAGCGGCGCATTCGAACAGGATGGTTTTGGTATTTTCCGTGATTTCGCTTTCTTCACCGCCCATGATGCCGGCAAAACCGGTGGGCTTGTTTTCGTCGCAGATCATCAGCGCCGTTTCGGGCAGGGTGTATTCCTTGCTGTCCAGGGTGGTGAGGGTTTCGCCGGCCTTGGCCTTGCGAACCACGATATGGCGGCCGTCCACCTTATCCAGGTCAAAGGCGTGCATGGGGTGGCCGGTTTCCAGCATCACGAAATTGGTGATGTCCACAATGTTGTTGATGGAGCGCATACCGCAGGCATGCAGGTACTGGCGCAGCCAGGCAGGGGAGGGGGCAATGCGCACGTTCTTGACCACCTTGGCGGCATAACGGGGGCACAGTTCGCTTTCCATTACGTCCACCTTGGCGTAGTCGCTGATGTCTTCGCCCACTTCCTGCACCTTGATTTCGGGCAGCTTCAGTTCCGTGCCCATGGCGGCAGCCGTTTCACGGGCCACGCCCCACACGCACAGGCAGTCGGGCCGGTTGGCCAGAATTTCAAAATCGATCACCGTGTCGTCCAGGCCGAAGATGGTCCGCACGTCGGTACCCAGGGGGTATTCTTCATTGAACACCAGCAGGCCTGCATCGCCCACGGAGGGGTACAGTTCCACCGGTACGCCGATTTCGGGGCCGGAGCACAGCATGCCCTGGCTTTCCACGCCACGCAGCTTGCCCTTCTTGATCACATGGCCGCCGGGCAGCTTGGCGCCGATCTTGGCCACGGGCACCAGCAGCCCTTCCTTTACGTTGGGCGCGCCGCAAACGATCTGCAGTGCTTCTTCTTCGCCCACGTCCACCGTGCATACGTGCAGATGGTCGCTGTTTTCATGGTCACGGCAGGTCAGCACCCGGCCCACCACTACGTTTTCCAGCTCTTCGCCTAAGAATTCCGTGCCTTCCACGCCCGTGCCGGTCATGATCATCCGGCTTTCGTATTCTTCCGCTGTCATGGGAATATCCGCATATTCCTTCAGCCATTTCATCGAAACTTTCATGTTTATGTTCCTCCATTATTTTGCAGGGGGAAACCCACTTTTGACGCCAAAAGTGGGTTTCCCCCTGCACCCCTTTCCCGAAAAGCGATTCGGGAAAAAACAGGATGCTTCTTCTGACGCTTGTGTCCCCGTGTAACGAACAAATCAATCAATGGATTGCTTCACCGGCACATTGTCGGGAAAGATATTTTCCAAACATCCGGTATAGCTTTTCGGAAGGGGTCTGGGGAAACTGCTTTTGGCTTCAAAAGCGGTTTCCCCTGAAAAATCCCCGTCTTTTCTTCCTTATCTGAACTGGCGCAGGAAGCGCAGGTCGCCTTCGTAGAGCAGGCGCATGTCCTTGATACCGTAGCGCAGCATGGTGATGCGCTCCAAGCCGATGCCGAAGGCAAAACCGGAATAAACGGAGGAATCAATACCGCACATTTCCAGCACTTTGGGGTTTACCATACCGCAGCCCAGCACTTCAATCCAGCCGGTGCCCTTGCACATTTTGCAGCCCTTGCCGTGGCAGTTGAAGCAGGTCAGGTCCACTTCGGCAGAAGGCTCGGTGAAGGGGAAGAAGGAGGGGCGGAAACGCACTTCGATATCATCGCCGTAGAGGCGCTTGGCGAAAGCGTCCAGGGTGCCCTTCAGATCGCCCATGCTCACGTCCTTGTCGATCACCAGGCCTTCGATCTGGTGGAACACAGGGCTGTGGGTGGCGTCCACTTCGTCGGCACGGAACACACGGCCGGGGCAGACGATGCGGATGGGGGGCTTTTTGGAAAGCATGGTGCGGGCCTGCACGGGAGAGGTGTGGGTGCGCAGCACGATGTTGTCATCAATATAGAAAGTATCCTGGGCATCCCGGGCAGGGTGGTTCTTGGGCAGGTTCAGCAGTTCGAAATTATAGTGGTCCAGTTCCACTTCAGGGCCTTCCACCACTTCATAGCCCAGGCCCTCGAAGCAGGAAAGCACTTCGTTGAGCACCAGCTGGGTGGGGTGCACGGTGCCCACCAGGGGCAGATCCCGGGGTTCGGTCACGTCGATCGTTTCCTTCTTCAGCCGCATTTCCTTTTCGGCAGAAGCCAGGGCCGCCTGTTTTTCTTCCAGGGCGGCGGTCATTTCTTCCCGGGCCACGTTGATCATCTGCCCGGCCTTGGGCCTTTCTTCAGGGCTCAGCTGGCCCATGTTGCGCAGCAGGGCGGTCAGGCTGCCCTTCTTACCCAGCACTTTTACCTTCAGCCCTTCCAGTTCCTGCAGGGAGGCAACGCTTTCCAGCGCTTCATGCAGCTCCCGGCTGATCAGATCCAGGTTTTCACGGATATCCATGGTTTTTCCCTCCAAATAAAAACGCCCTAAGGCATATTCTGCCTTGGGGCGTGATCAATTACGATTACGCGGTACCACCCAAATTCCGTTTGCCTTGGCAAACGCTCATTTCTACCCTGTAACGGAGGCCATCCGGCGGCGCTTACAATTTATTCGGCACCGCAGCTCCGGAGCGAATGCCCTCCCTGCTCTTCAAACGGCTTCCAGCCCATGGCCGTTTTTCTCTTGAGAATGCAGGTGTTCCGAGGGGTTGTTCTCCATCACCGCTGATTGACCGATTATAGCATGTTGCCGGCGGGATTGTCAAGCGTTAACTGTCCTTTTTGGTATTGATCTTGGGCAATTGGATGGTAATGACGGAGGAAGCGCTGCGGCCGCGCGTCACGTTCAATACCAGTGCCACAGCGGCGATGTTGGTAATGAAGTTGGAGCCGCCGTAGCTGAGGAAGGGCAGGGGAATGCCGGTGATGGGCATGAAGCCGATGCCCATGGCGATGTTCTGGAACACGTGGAAGAACAGCATGCTCATCACGCCCACGATCACCAGCCGGCCGAATTTGTCGTTGGTAAACCGGGCCAGGTACAGCATGCGCATCACGATGAAAAAGTACACCGCCAGCACCGCCATGCAGCCCACAAAGCCGAAGCTTTCACCCACCACGGAAAAGACGGAGTCGGTGGAGGCTTCGGGCACATAGCCCAGTGTGGTCCAGGAAGCGGGCAGGAAGGTGCCGATGCCGGTCAGCTGGCCGCTGCCGATGGCGTCCTGGGATTTGATGATCTGGTATCCGCCGGAATCGGCGTATTTTTCAGGGTCCATAAAGGCCAGCAGGCGCAGGATGCGGTAGTCCGACGTTTCGGACATCAGCGCATACGCCACCACCAGGCCAATGGCCAGCACCACAAACGTAAGCATCGCCACGATCAGTTTCCAGTTCACGCCGCCAAAAAACAGCATGGCGAAGAACATGAAGGCGATCACGATAACCGTGCCCGTTTCGCCCTGTGCCAGCACCACCAGGGCGGGCAGGCCCACAATGAAGCCGATCTTCATGAAATCCTTGAAGTTTTTGATGGGCTGGTCTTTCAGGGACAGCTGCTTTGCCAGCACCAGCAAAACCGACAGCTTGGCGAATTCACAGGGCTGAATGGAGCGGCCAAGGCCGGTGTTCAGCCAGCCCTTCAGGTTACTGCTGGCTTCGCCGGCCACCAGCGTGACCACCAACAGCCCCAGCACGATGTAGTATGCCAGGTTCACACGGGCACGGATAAACTCCGTGGGGATGGCCATCACCACGCCCACCACCAGAAAGGACACCAGAAAGAAGATGGATTGCCACATGCTGGAGCGGGAGTTGAGGATCTTGTTCAGCAGGGGCTGGTCGGCGCTTACGTCAATATCGTAGGTGGCCATGCTGATGCACAGAATGCCAAGAACAGCCAGGCCGTATACACACACAAGCAAAATCCAGTCAAACCTTGCCTGGCTGCGCTTGCTGGTATCGTTGATCAGTGTCATGCCTGCACACCTCCCCGGCCAAACAGCCGTTTGCGGCGCTTATAGACAGGCAGCGGGGTATCGGCGCCCAGCAGACGGGAGGCAATGTTTTCAATGGCCTGCCGCACAGCAGGGTCGTCGCATTCCAGGGCGGTTTTGTGTTTCAGCAGGGCCCGGTACACGGCGGGGCTGTCTTCGATCACGCCGGTCAGGGGCATATCCAGGCTCATGGCGATCACGTCAGGGGGCAGCATTTCGCCTTTTTTGATCAGCTTTCTGTTCACCCGGTTCATGACCAGCAGGGGGTGCATTTCCCCCTTTTCCTGCAGCAGCATGCCAAGCCGTTCCGCATCCCTCAGGCACACGTCGTCCGGGGTGGCCACGATCACCGGGGTGCTTTCCGCGCCCAGCAGGTTTTTCAGCCCCCGGCCGATGCCGGCCGGTGCGTCCAGCAGGATAATGTCCTGGCTTTCGTGCAGTGATGCAAGAAGCTTGTTGATTTCTTTTGCCTTGATATCGGAGGCTTTCATCATTTGCGGGGCGGCCAGCAGGCACAGGTTTTCGGTGCCGGTGGGGCGGATGAGGGCCTGCTCCGTGGGGCACAGCTGCTCCTTCACGTCGCCCAGGTCAAACACCACCCGGTCCTGCACGTCCAGCATCAGGTCGGCGCAGCGCAGGCCGATATCGCCGTCAATGAGCAGCGTGCGCATGCCCCGGCCGGCAAAATAGCGGGCCAGGGATGCGGAAAGGGTGCTTTTGCCCACGCCGCCCTTGCCGGACATGATGCAAAAAATTCGAGCCATAATTACCTCCCGTTTTCGGTGGGGAAAATGTGTGGGTTTACGGGGCCAGCATGTTGCCGCCGGGCAGCTCGATCACTTCTTCTTCCTTGGCTTTTTCGTCCAGATAGAAGCCGATAAAATCTCGGGCGGCACGGGTGGCCTGTGCGCCGGCATAGCCGTTGGGGATAAAGGATACGATGGCGATTTCGGGGTTCTCCTTGGGGGTGAGGGCGACGAACCATGCGTTGTTTTCCAGGTCCAGCTTAATACCGCCGATGGTCACCTGCGAGGTTCCCGTCTTTCCGGCCATCACTTCGGCTGCGGTATATTTCCAGTCCTTGAAATACGTTTTTGCGGTACCGCCCTCGTCCACCACGCCTTCCATCCCCTTGAGAATGTAGGGCATGTAGGGCTTGGCGGAATCCAGCGTGTTGTGCACGGTGGCCTTGCGCTGGGAGAGGATTTCGCCTTCGGGGGAGATGATGGAGGAGATGATGTTGGGGTTCCACACGGTGCCCGAGTCGGACAGGGCGCCCACATAGCGCACCACGGCGATGGGCGTCAGCAGCGTAATGGACTGGCCGATCCCCATCTGGATCTCCTGGCTGCCGCCCCATTTGATGGTGTTCAGGTAGTTCCACAGGTCGCTCATCAGGGCGGCCTGCATCACCATGGACCTTGTCATGTTCAGTTCCGTCATGAAGATGGGGCGTGCGTTCTGCACCCAGTCGTCGGAACCGGTGTTGATGGCCATTTCCATCAGCCGCTTGATGCAGTTGTCCAGGCGGGCTTCGTCGTATTCGATGCCGTTGCTGGCGCCGAAGTTGATCAGATGCTTTTTGATGGCATTGGCCACGATGATGGGGGTATCCGTCATCTGTTCCCGCAGGGGAACGGTGGTGTCGTACAGGTTCACCTGGTTGCCCACCACGCTTCGCAGTTCACCGGGCAGTTCAATGCCGGTTTTGCTGGTCAGGCCCATTTCGGCGGCGTATTTGTACAGCCGTTCGGTGCCGGTTTCGCCGTAAAGGCGGCTGGCCAGGGTGTAGAAGAAATAGTTGCAGGAGTTGGTCAGGCCTTCCACGATGGTCTGGTCCTTATGGGAGGCGTAGTTGGTGGTCCAGCAGCGGGGCGCTTCTTCGCGGTTGGAGGTGTATTTGATGAAGCGGCCGCCGTCGGAGATGGTTTCGGTGGGGGTCAGTTCACCGTTGGTCAGGGCAGCCAGGCCGGTGCACATTTTGAAAATGGAGCCGGGTTCAGCGCGGGTCTGCACGGCGTAGTTCATCAGCAGGCTGCGCTCGTCCATAACGATCTCACGGGCTGCGTCGCCGCTTTCGATCATGGCGTTCAGGTCATAGGTGGGGTACTGGGCCATGGCCAGCATGCTGCCGTCGTCGATTTTCATCACCAGCAGCACGCCGGTGTCCGCCAGCTGCAGGGGGTATTCGTCCCAGTTGCGGAAGGCGATCTTATCCTTGTTGGTTTCCAGCCATTTGGAGTCCGCCATTTTCTTTTCCTGTTCGGCACGGCAGGCTTCCACGTTCTCCCGGATGCATTCTTCCGCCTTCTGCTGGTAGGCGTAGTTGATGGTCAGCTTCACGGTGTTGCCGTCGGTGGGGGGCGTGTAGCTGATTTCGCCGGTGATGTGGCCGGTGGAGTCCTTCTGCACCAGCCGTTCGCCCTGACGTTCGGTGATGTTGGCGGTGAGCCAGTTTTCCATGCTGGCTTCAATGCCGTCCAGGCCGATATGGTCGTTGAGGGCATAGCCGGCGGGCTGCAGTTCGTTGTAGTAGCGGTTGGCGTTCTGAATTTTGCCGGTATAGCCGATGATGTTGGAGCCCAGGGAGCCGTGGGGATACACCCGCTTTTCGCCGATGGATACGCCCACCCAGTCCATACTCATGCTGCGGCCTTCAATTTCGCTGACCGCTTCGTAGGGCACGTCTTCGGCAATGGAGATGGGCACGGAATTGAACGCGTTATCCTGCATGGTCACGTTGATGGCCAGCACCTTCATCAGCGTTTCTTCGTCAATTTCGTAGTATTCCACGCAAGGGTTCTGGTTGGGCGAATCGGCATCGGGCACGATGGATACGCCGTTTTTATCCAGCTGCAGGGCATATTTGCCGCCGCCCAGGTCGGTAAAGCCATAGCGCTTGCGCAGGCGGGTGAAGCATTCTTCGGCGGAATAGGCCCGGGACACGGTGAAATAGTTGTTGCGGTAAAAGGTTTCCTTGCGGCTGTTCCAGGCCGTTTCGGAAATGCCTTCGCCGAAGGCAAATTCCCATTGCCCGCTGTCCGCATTACGGCGGATGGGGCAGGACACGGAAATATCGGAGCCGTAGGTTTTCAGGATGTCCACGGTGTCCAGCAGCATCTTGGTGGGGTAATCCCAGTCGTCGTTTTCGCGGTAAAAGGTCACGTTGTAGATCTTTTCGCTCTTGGCCAGCACCACGGAATTGACGTCGGTGATCATGCCGCGGCTGCCCTTGATGGGAATGCGCTTGATGGCGCTGGCGCCGGTGGTCTGGGCATGTTCCGCGCCTTCCACGATTTGCAGGTTATAAATACCGTACACCAAAACACCGAACAGGATCATCACCAGCGCTGCAAAAATGAGAAAGCGGGTGTTGAGCTGACGGTTGTCCTGCTGCACAGGGGAGGTGCGTTTGTTTTCATCCATGTTGATTACCAGTCACCTTCTTCCGGATAAAGATATTCGTCATCATATTCGGCTTCGGTGGATTGGGAAGGTTCTTCTTCCTCTTGTGTATCTTCTTCGGTTTCTTCATACCGGGCGGTACGGGGCGTATATTCTTCCTCGTCGTCCTCTTGCTGCTTCTTTTTCTTTTTGCGCCGGTTCAGGCCGAACATCCAGCGCATGGGAAGCATCACCACGGCGGTCAACGCGCCGGTATAGCACACGGCAGAAAAGAGCCGGGTGAAATGCAGCCAGCTGATCTCTACGCCGATCAGGTACATATAGATGCACATCACCGCGTGCCAGATCAGGTCCATCAGCATGGCGCAGAGGGGAATACGCACAAGGGGCGGTATTTCCACTGCCTGCAGCCGGGCGATCAGGGCGGGCAGGCCCTTCTTTTTCACGTTCATGCTTCTTTCCAGGCGCTTTTCCCGCTGGCGTTCGCTGCGGTCGGCAAAGGCCTGGGCCCCCAGCATGCCGATCACCGGGAAGGCAATGGCGTACATGGCGGGCACATTGCCCAGCATGCATTCCATCAGGATGCCGATGATGCAGCTGGCGCAGAATGTGTACTTCTTGCCCAGGGATACGGTGAACACCGCCAGGGTGCAAAACGGCAGGCTGGCCGTTACGCCGTCAATGGCCAGGTACTGCATGGCGCAGGCCTGGAACAGATAGGCAAACAGCGTCAGGAAAAGAAACTTCAGCCCTTTGAATAATTCTCGCACGTTATTCTTCCTCCACCGTCATTTCGCCGGGGTCCTGGGTGGGAGCGGCGGTGGGTTCCGGGGTGGCCGTGGGCAAGTCGGAGGCCAAGCGGTCTTAGGAAGACAAGGATTTGGTTCAACTCCTTGGCTCACAGAACGACATGGCTACGATCCGACTTACTTCAGCCCTTTGAATAATTCTCGCACGTTATTCTTCCTCCACCGTCATTTCGCCGGGGTCCTGGGTGGGAGCGGCGGTGGGTTCCGGGGTGG
>JAZNOW010000044.1:0-11131 GCA_045589355.1 Clostridia bacterium | reverse complement strand
GGGAAAACATGAAAAAAGGTCGGTGGGAAAGTTTGCTTTCCCAGCCGACTTTTTTCAATGTTTTCATTGCGCCCGTGGCTGAAACCGCTTCGTTTTCTCAAGCATCATGCGGAAGCAACCATTTCTGATAAAATCCTGTTTTGTCGCAGGAAGGGTGCAGGGCGGATCGCCCTGCCGAGGGGGTACGGGGGCCGCGCAGGCCCCTGCTTCGTGGTTCTGTAAGCAGCGCGCGGACACTAGCTCTTTTGATAAATCATGCAATATCGCGTACTGGGTGCAGGGGCGATGCCCCTGCCGCGGGGTACGGGGGCGCGCAGCCCCCGAAACGTCTCCTCAAGCCGCGCCTGTGAATAAGGAACTCAGCCAATAAAAAAAGGCTTCCCCTTGCGGAGAAGCCTTCTGATTAATTAATAGGTTTCCTGAAGTTCGATGTTCTTATAGCGCTTCAGGCCGGTACCGGCAGGAATCAGCTTACCGATGATCACGTTTTCCTTCAGGCCCATCAGCGGGTCAATCTTACCCTTGATGGCGGCTTCGGTGAGCACGCGGGTGGTTTCCTGGAAGGAAGCGGCGGAGAGGAAGCTGTCGGTGGCAAGAGAGGCCTTGGTGATACCAAGCAGGATACGCTTGGCCACGGCGGTGCGGCCGCCTTCCATGATAGCCTTCTTGTTGGCCTGGTCAAACTGGATGATATCCACCAGGCCGCCGGGCAGCAGGTTGGTATCGCCGGCGTCTTCCACGCGGACCTTCCGCAGCATCTGACGCACGATCACTTCGATGTGCTTGTCGGAAATGCGCACGCCCTGGCTGTAGTACACAGACAGAACTTCCTTCAGCAGGTATTCCTGAACAGCCTTCACGCCCAGGATGCGCAGCAGGTCGTGGGGATTGACGGCGCCTTCGATCAGTTCGTCACCGGCTTCCACCAGCTGGCCTTCCTGAACCTTCAGGCGGGCGCCGTAGCGGATCTGGTAGCTCTTCTTTTCGGTTTCGTCATCCTGGTTGGTCACCACGATTTCCCGCTTCTTCTTGTTTTCCACGATGGACACCTTACCGGCAATTTCAGCCAGCACGGCGTCATGCTTGGGCTTGCGGGCTTCGAAGAGTTCTTCCACGCGGGGAAGACCCTGGGTGATGTCCTCAGCAGATGCGATACCGCCGGTATGGAAGGTACGCATGGTCAGCTGGGTACCGGGTTCACCGATGGCCTGGGCAGCGATGATACCGATGGCTTCACCGATATCCACCACGTCGCCGTGGGCCATGTTCATGCCGTAGCAGCGGGCGCAAACGCCATTTTCGCTGCAGCAGGTGAGCACGGAGCGCACGTTCATCTTCTGCACGCCGGCAGCCCGGATCTTGGCGGCCTTATCGTGGTCGATCAGTTCGTTCACATGCACCAGCAACTCGCCGGTGATGGGATGATACACATCTTCGGCAGCAAAGCGGCCGCGGATACGATCGTCGATCTGTTCGATTTCGCCGATGGGCTGCACGGTGATGCCGCGCACCATTTCGCCGTGGGATTCGAAGCAGTCGGTTTCGCGGACGATGACTTCCTGAGCCACGTCCACCAGGCGGCGGGTAAGGTAACCGGAGTCAGCGGTACGCAGAGCGGTGTCAGCCAGGGATTTACGGGAACCGTGAGAGGACATGAAGAATTCCAGCACGTTCAGGCCTTCACGGAAGTTTGCACGGATAGGCACTTCGATGGCCTTACCGGAAGGAGAAGCCATCATGCCGCGCATGCCGGCCAGCTGAGCAACCTGGCTGGCGCTACCACGGGCGCCGGAGCCGGTCATCATGCTGATGGGGTTGAAGGGAGGCAGAACTTCCATCACGCGGCCGCGCAGGCGGGCGGTGGTTTCGTTCCAGGCAGAGGTAACGCGGCGGTAACGTTCGTCTTCCGTCAATTCGCCGCGGCGATACTTCTTGTTGATGGTGGCCACCAGCTCGTCGGTTTCCTTCAGCCACTGCTTCTTTTCGGCAGGCACGATGATGTCGCTGACGGACACAGTGACGGCACCGCGGGTGGAGTAGCGGTAGCCCAGGTTCTTGATGGCGTCCAGCACCTGAGCGGTTTCGCTTTCGCCATGGATGCGGAAGCAGCGTTCCACGATGGCACCCAGATCCTTCTTGACCACCTTATGGTCGATTTCCAGGGCGAACATATCATCCAGGCAGTTACGGGGCTTGAAGCCCAGGTCCTGAGGAATTTCGTCGTTGAAAATCAGCAGACCCAGAGTGGTATCGATGATCTTCTGAGCGGTTTCGCCGTTGAAGGAGCGTTCGATGCGCACCTTGATGGGAGCCTGCAGGGCGATCTGCTTGCACTGGTAAGCCATCAGGGCTTCATCCTGGGAGCAGAACACGCGGCCGGCGCCCTTGGCGTCTTCGCGGCTGATGGTCAGGTAGTGGCAGCCGATAACCATGTCCTGAGAGGGGCTGATAACGGGCATACCATCCTGGGGTTTCATGATGTTGTTGGCGCACAGCATGAGGAAGCGGGCTTCGGCCTGGGCTTCCATGGACAGCGGTACGTGCACAGCCATCTGGTCGCCGTCAAAGTCGGCGTTGAAGGCGGTACAGGCCAGAGGATGCAGCTTGATGGCCTTGCCTTCCACCAGCACGGGCTCAAAGGCCTGGATACCCAGACGGTGCAGGGTGGGAGCGCGGTTGAGGAGCACGGGATGTTCCTTGATAACGCCTTCCAGAATGTCCCACACTTCGGGGCGAACCTTTTCCACCATGCGCTTGGCGTTCTTCACGTTGTGGGCCAGTTTCTGGGAAACCAGCTTTTCCATCACGAAGGGCTTGAACAGTTCCAGGGCCATATCCTTGGGCAGGCCGCACTGATACAGTTTCAGTTCGGGGCCAACCACGATAACGCTGCGGCCGGAATAGTCCACGCGCTTACCCAGCAGGTTCTGGCGGAAGCGGCCCTGCTTACCGCGAAGCAGGTCGGACAGGGATTTGAGGGGACGGTTACCGGGGCCCGTTACGGGGCGGCCGCGGCGGCCGTTATCGATCAGCGCGTCCACAGCTTCCTGCAGCATGCGCTTTTCGTTACGCACGATGATGTCGGGGGTGCCCAGTTCCAACATGCGCTTGAGGCGGTTGTTGCGGTTGATCACACGACGGTAGAGGTCGTTGAGGTCGGAAGTGGCGAAACGGCCGCCGTCCAGCTGCACCATGGGGCGCAGATCCGGAGGAATGACGGGCACCACGTCCATGATCATCCATTCGGGCTTGTTGTTGGACAGGCGGAAAGCTTCCACCACTTCCAGCCGCTTGATGGCATGGGTGCGCTTCTGGCCTTCCACGTCGCGATCCCGTTCTTTTTCAACCAGCTCGGCAATTTCCTTTTTCAGGCTCTGGCTGAGGCTTTCCAGGTCCAGCTCCTGCAGCATGATCTTCACGGCTTCGGCACCGATGCCGGCCTTGAATTCGCCGCGCTCTTCCTCAGGCATAGCCATGATGGCGCGGTACTTGCTGTCGGTGATCAGTTCGTTCTTGGTCACCTTGGTGTTGGCTTCGATGCCGGCGTTGAGCACGATATAGGAAGCGAAATAGAGCACCTTTTCCAGGGCACGGGGGCTGACGTCCAGCAGCATGCCCATGCGGGAAGGCAGGCCCTTGAAATACCAGATGTGGCTGACAGGAGCCGCCAGCTGGATGTGGCCCATGCGTTCACGGCGCACCTTGGCCTTGGTGATCTGCACGCCGCACTTGTCGCACACTTTGTCCTTGCCCTTGAACTTGATGCGCTTATATTTGCCGCAGGCGCATTCCCAGTCCTTCTGCGGCCCAAAGATACGCTCGCAGTACAGACCGTCACGCTCGGGCTTGAGGGTACGGTAGTTGATGGTCTCCGGTTTGCTGACTTCGCCGTAGCTCCAGGCGAGAATCTGCTCGGAAGAGGCCATGCCGATCTGGATGGAATCTAAATTGGTCAGTTCAAACATGTATTCTAACTCCCTCCGCTTTGGCCGATCCGGGAATGAAAAACATTGGTTTTCCCGGCTTACATATCATCTTCGTCATCCAGGCCGATGTCGTCCAGCATATCGTCCATGCCGAAATCGCCGAAGTCATCGTCCAGGCTGATGTCGGTGTCCACATCAAAGTCGCCCACGTCGCTGCCTTCGCCTGCTTCGCCTTCTTCGGCGGCAAAGGTTTCTTCGTAGTCGATTTCCTTGGCGGTGGTGCCGGTATCGTCATCATCGTCGTCATCCAGTTCGCGGATTTCGATTTCCTGATGATCCTCGCCCAGCACGCGCACGTCCAGTGCCAGCGCCTGCAGTTCCTTGATGAGCACCTTGAAAGATTCGGGAATGCCGGGGGTGGGGATATTTTCGCCCTTGACGATGGCTTCGTAGGTCTTCACGCGGCCCACGATATCGTCGGACTTGACGGTGAGGATTTCCTGCAGGGTATGCGCTGCGCCGTAGGCTTCCAGCGCCCACACTTCCATTTCACCAAAACGCTGGCCGCCGAACTGGGCTTTACCGCCCAGGGGCTGCTGGGTGACCAGGGAGTAGGGGCCGGTGGAGCGGGCATGCATCTTGTCATCCACCAGGTGGTGGAGCTTGAGGAAGTACATGTAACCCACCGTGACGGGGTTTTCGAAAGGTTCACCGGTACGGCCGTCATAGAGGATGGTTTTGCCATCGGCGGGCAGGCCGGCCATGGTGAGGCAGTTGTCGATATCTTCCTTGGAAGCGCCGTCGAACACAGGGGTAGCCACATGCCAGCCAAGGGCCTTGGCGGCACGGCCCAGATGCACTTCCAGCACCTGACCGATGTTCATACGGGAGGGCACGCCCAGGGGGTTCAGCACGATATCAAGGGGAGTACCATCGGGCAGGAAGGGCATGTCTTCTTCGCGCAGAATGCGGGACACAACGCCCTTGTTGCCGTGACGGCCGGACATCTTGTCACCCACGGAGATCTTACGCTTCTGGGCGATGTACACACGCACCATTTCGTTGACGCCGGGGGAAAGTTCGTCCTTGTTTTCGCGGTTGAAGGTTTTCACGTCCACCACGATGCCGCCTTCGCCGTGAGGCACCTTCAGGGAGGTGTCGCGCACTTCGCGGGCCTTTTCGCCGAAAATGGCACGCAGCAGGCGTTCTTCGGCGGTCAGTTCGGTTTCACCCTTGGGGGTCACCTTACCCACCAGGATGTCACCGCTGCGCACTTCGGCGCCGATGCGGATGATGCCGTTTTCGTCCAGGTCGCGGATGGCGTCTTCACCCACGTTGGGAATATCCCGGGTGATTTCTTCCGGGCCCAGCTTGGTTTCGCGGGCTTCGGATTCGTATTCTTCGATGTGGATGGAGGTGTATTTGTCTTCCTTCACCAGCCGTTCGCTGATGAGGACGGCGTCTTCGTAGTTGTAGCCTTCCCAGGTCATGAAACCGATGAGCATGTTGCGGCCCAGAGCGATTTCGCCGTTTTCCGTGGAAGGACCGTCGGCCAGCAGATCGCCCACTTCCACCTTTTCACCCAGGGAAACACGGGGACGCTGGTTGATGCAGGTGCCCTGGTTGGAACGGGTGAACTTGGTGAGGCGGTAGGCATGCTTTTCGCCGATTTCGTCCTTGATGATGATCTCATCGGCGGACACGGCGTCCACGATACCGGCATGCTTGGAAAGCAGCACAACGCCGGAGTCATGGGCGGCCTTGAATTCCATACCGGTACCTACGAAGGGAGCTTCGGGCACCAGCAGCGGCACGGCCTGACGCTGCATGTTACAGCCCATCAGAGCGCGGGCAGCGTCGTCGTTTTCAAGGAAGGGGATCATGGCCGTGGAAACGGACACAACCTGTTTGGGAGAAACGTCGATGTAGTCCACCTGAGAGGCGGGCACTTCGATGGTATCTTCACGCCAGCGGACGATGATGCGGCTGTTGACGAAGGAACCGTCTTCGTTCAGGGGTTCCTTGGCCTGGCCCACCTTGTATTTGTCTTCTTCGTCGGCGGTCATGTAGACGATCTTGTCCGTCACCTTGCCGGTTTCCTTGTCCACATAACGATAGGGGGCTTCGATGAAACCATATTCGTTGATGCGGGCATAGGTGGCCAAACTACCGATCAGACCGATGTTGGGGCCTTCAGGAGTTTCAATGGGGCAGATGCGGGCATAGTGAGAATAGTGAACGTCGCGCACTTCCATGCTGGCGCGGTCACGGTTCAGACCGCCGGGGCCCAGGGCGGAAAGACGACGCTTGTGGGTCAATTCAGCCAGGGGGTTGGGCTGGTCCATGAACTGGGACAGCTGGGAGGAGCCAAAGAACTCCTTGATGGCAGCGGAAACGGGACGGATGTTGATCAGGTCATTGGGCTTTACGTCGTTGGAATCCTGGATGGCCATGCGTTCGCGGACCACGCGTTCCAGACGGGAAAGGCCGATGCGCACCTGGTTCTGCAAAAGTTCGCCCACAGAACGCAGACGGCGGTTGCCCAGATGGTCAATATCGTCGGTCACGCCAACGCCGTAGGGCAGGCCCAGCAGGTAGCTGACGGAAGCCACGATATCGTCGATGATGATGTGCTTGGGCACCAGGTCGTGCACGTTTTCGGAAATGACCCGCTTGAGGTCTTCTTCCGCAACGCCTTCCATCACCTTCATCAGGGTGGGCATATGCACCATTTCCAGAATGCCGGCTTCCTTGGGATCGAAGGGCAGGAAATGGGCGGCGTCCACGAAATTGTTGCCCAGCACCTTGTGCACCACTTCGCCGCACTGGAGCATGACCACGTTCACGCCGGCGTTCTGGATTTCCTTGGCCAGCTGTTCGGTGATCACTTCGCCCTTCCTGGCCAGCACTTCGCCGCTGATGGGGCTCACCACATCTTCGGCCACTTCCTGGTTCACAATACGGGCAGCAACGCCCAGCTTCTTATTGAACTTATAGCGGCCCACGCGCATGAGATCATAGCGCTTGGGATCAAAGAACAGGCTGCGCAGCAGGGCGCGGGCACCGTCTTCGGTGGGGGGTTCACCGGGCTTCTGACGCTTGTACACTTCCAGAAGGCCCTGGGTCTGGGTCTTGGTGGTATCGGAACGGGCGATGGTGGTCAAAAGCCGTTCGTCGTCGCCCAGAAGATCGGTGATCTCCTGATCGGTACCATAGCCAAGGGCGCGCAAGAGCACCGTGATGGGCAGCTTGCGGGCACGGTCAATACGGACCCACAAAACGTCGTTGGAGTCCGTTTCGTATTCCAGCCAGGCACCCCGGTTGGGGATGATCTGGGAGGAGAAAAGGCGCTTGCCGGCCTTATCGATCTGCATGTCAAAGTAGGCACCGGGAGAACGCACCAACTGGCTGACGATAACACGTTCAGCGCCGTTGATGATGAAGGTGCCGTGTTCGGTCATCAGGGGGAAATCACCCATGAAGACTTCGGATTCTTTGATTTCGCCGGTCTCTTTGTTCTTCAGGCGTACAAACACCCGCAAAGGAGCAGCGTAGGTAAGATCTCTTTCCTTGCAACGCTCAACGGTATTCTTGGGCGTGCTGTCCAGCGAGTAGTCGACGAATTCCAGCACCAGATTTTCGCTATAATCGGTGATGGGGGAAACATCTGCCAGAACCTCTTTCAGATCATCCGTGAGAAAACGCTTGTAGCTGTTTTTCTGCACTTCGATCAGGTTGGGCATATCCAGAACCTCGTCGATGCGCGAGAAGCTCATACGTTTGCGCAGCTTCCCGATTTGGACCTCGTGCACCATAAAAGCTATCACCCCTTTATTGCTCCCAATACCGCTAAAAAAGCGCAGATTGCCCCTACCCCGCCGGGCCCTTATCACCCAACTTTGGGACGGCACAAAACACGCATCTTAACGATACTGATGCAATCATAGAGTATAGCACAACGATTTTGCAATGTCAACGGGTAAATCGGAGATAATTGGCAAAATATTTACAAAATTTACACATACAGGCCTTTGCCGCTCCCTTCCCGGCGGAAAACGCCCTGCCGGTTGAAAGAAGCAGGCCCTTCTGCTATAATGAGCGCAGGAAGGTGAACAACATGCGAACATATCTTTTGCCCCCCGGGGGCGCCTTTTATCGTGCCAATCTCCATTGCCACTCCACTTTCTCCGACGGGCAGATGACGCCTGCGGAGCTGAAAGCGCGCTACAAAAGCCTGGGCTATCAGGTGCTGGCCATCACCGACCACGATATCCTGCTTCCCCACGATGAACTCAACGACGAGCATTTCCTCACCCTTCACGGCTACGAGCTGGAAGTGAATGAAGAAAACGACCTGCCCTGGCCCCGGAAGCGCAGCTGCCATTTCTGCTTTATCGCCCTGGAAAAGGATCACCTGAAGCAGCCCTGCTGGCACCCGGAAAAATATCTTTTCGGCCACTCCGGAGAACACAAAACAGAAATCCGGATCGACCAGGAAACCAGCCCTTACATCCGCCGCTACTGCCCGGAAGGCATCAGCGAAATGATGCACATCGGCCGGGATAAGGGCTTCTTTGTCACCTACAACCACCCCACCTGGAGCCTGGAAAGCTATCCCCAATACAGCGGCTACCATGGCATGCACGCCATGGAAATATGCAACTGGGGCTGCGTGACGGAAGGCTATCAGGAATACAATCCCCGGGTCTATGACGACCTGCTGCGCCAGGGCAAGCGCATCTATTGCATCGGCGCCGACGACAACCACTCATCCTGCGATACCGGCGGGGCCTGGGTGATGATCAAGGCGGCACAGCTTGAGTACCGCGCCATTACCCGCGCCTTGGAAGCGGGCCATTTCTACGCTTCCCAGGGGCCGGAAATCTTTGACCTGTACCTGGAAGACGGCCGCATCCACGTGGCCTGCTCCCCTGCCCGGGAAATTGTGTTCACCTTCGGCAACCGCCGCGCCCTGCGCCTGAAAGCCCCGGAAGGCGAAACCATCGCCTGCGGCAGCTGCCCTTTGGAAAAGGATGGCGTGTACGTCCGCATCACCGTGATCGACCCTCAGGGCCGCCCCGCCGATACCAACGCCCATTTCCTGGATGACCTGCCGTAAACCGGCGGAAAAAAGCGTTTTTTTCCGCTGCGCCCCTCTTTTGCAGGATTGAATCCGCACCCATCCTTGTGGTATAATCAAAGGGACAAAAGTTATCAGCAAAGGAAGTTTTCATGGCAAAACAATTTTCCGATCGTTACGACAGCCGCAAATGGAAGGGCCTGCGCATCGCCAAAGTTCTGGCCGTGATCGCCGTGGTGCTTTTCCTTCTCTTCCACGTGGTGCTGGGTTTTTCCCGGGTGGACGGCGTATCCATGTGCAATACACTAAAAGATGGCGATTATGTGCTCTACACCCGCATTTTCTCCTCCGTGCATAAGGGGGACATCGTTTCCCTTTCCCTGCCCAGCGGAGAATATTATGTAAAGCGGGTGGTGGCCACCGCCGGGGATACCGTGGATATCCGGGAGGGCAAGCTGTACATAAACGGCGCGGAGGAAACGGCCCCTTACGTGCTGGGTGACACCCTGTCCGAAAGCGAAACCCTTTCCTACCCCTACCCCGTGGAAGAAGGCCATGTGTTCGTGCTGGGGGATAACCGGCCCGAATCCGTGGACAGCCGCTATTTCGGCGCCGTCAGCGAAAAACACCTCACCGGCCTGATGCTGCTGCGCATGGGCCTTTTCTACCTCAGCGGGCTTTGATCCCCCCCAAGAAAGAAGGCGTTATTTTTTGAGCGAGCTTTTGTTTGCCGCAAACACCGTACTGCCCCTTCTGCTTCTGATGAGCGCCGGCTTTTTGAGCCGCAAACTCGGCCTTTTGAACGACGGGCTGGTCAAGGGCGTCAATCAGCTGATCTTCAAGCTTTTCCTGCCCATCAACCTGTTCATGAGCGTGCTGGGCACCCCTGCCGATACCAAAATAGAAGGGAAGGAATTCCTGTTCGTTTTCTTCGGGCTCATCGTTTTGTTCCTGCTGTTCATGGTGCTGGTGCCCCGCATTGAAAAGGACCGGGCCAAGGTGGGCGTGATGATCCAGGGCATGGGCCGGGCCAATTATGCGTTCTTTGGCATCCCGCTGGTGAAAATGCTCTTCCCGGAACAGGATACCTCCCTGGCCGCCCTGCTGGTCACCGTTACGGTGCCCGTCTACAACGTTATGAGCGTGATCGCCCTGTCTGCCTTCAACGGCGGGCAGGTGAACATGAAAAAAATCCTGCTCAATATCATCAAAAACCCCCTCATCATCGCTTCCCTCCTGGGCTACGCCTGCTGGATGTTGAAGCTGGAATTGCCCTCCTTCCTCAATACCACCCTGTCCGATATGGCCAAGGTGGCCACGCCGCTGGCCCTGTTCACCCTGGGCGGCGCCATCACGCTGCAAAGCGCATTCCGCCACAAAAAACAGCTGCTCATCAGCGTGGCCGGTAAACTGATCTTCTCCCCCATCGTCTTTCTCTCCCTGGCGGTGCTGCTGGGCATCCGGAACGTGGGCCTCGCCTGCGTCCTCATCTCTTTCGGCGCACCCACCGCTGTCAGCAGCTACCCCATGGCCCAGCAAATGGGCGGCGACGGCGAACTGGCCGCGGAAATTGTGGCCATGACCAGCGTCTGCTCCATCCTGACCACCTTCCTTTTCGTCTTCCTGCTGAAAACCATGGCCTTCATCTGACCCACCAGGGGCATCGCCCCTGGACCCACAAGGGCCATTGGCCCTTGACCCATTTGCGGACCAGGGATGCCATCCCTGGACCCAATTGCGGAAGCGGTGGTCTTGTTGCACAAGCAATTTCCCGCCGGGGCTTGAGGAAACGATGCGGGGTTTCACCCCTGCACCCCACAAGGGCCATTGGCCCTTGACCCAGTAGCGGAAGTGGTGGACTTATGACACAAACAATGTCCCGCTGCCAGGGGCATTGCCCCTGGACCCGGCAGCGGATGTAGTGGAATTGTCAAACAAGCAGTTTCCCGCTGGGGCTAATAAGAAGATGGAAACATAGCGAATGGAGTGTGGCACTTCCTTTCCCAACCGACTTTTTTCAATGTTTTCATTGTGCCCGTGGCTGAAACCGCGTTTGTTTCCCGAGTAGCACGCGGACACAACTTCTTATGATAAATCATGCAATATCGCGTACTGGGTCCAGGGG
>JAZNOW010000043.1:0-10124 GCA_045589355.1 Clostridia bacterium | reverse complement strand
GCCCACCGAAGTGCCCACGCCCCAGCCCACGCTGGGGCCCACCGAAGTGCCCACGCCCCAGCCCACCGCCACGCCGGAGCCCATCCCCACCGCATCCCCCATGCCCCGGCTGACGGCGGAAGGCGAAATTGCCTTCTCTCTCTCCGATACCGCGTTCATCGGCGCCAAGGCGCAGGATGATTTCCAGCGGGAAGAAGGCTATGTGGCCCCCAACCCCGACCAGTACGTGTACGTTTCCGCCAGCGGCTCTTCTCCCGCTGCCGGCGTGCTCACCTTCCGCGGCGATAACTTCCGCCGCAACGCCGCCTACGGCACCGCCGAAATTGAAGAAGAAACCATGTCCGTCCTGTGGCAGAGCCCCATCGGCTCCCTGCGCACCGAAGACAACGGCACCCTGTGGGGTGTGGGCTGGACAGGCCAGCCTTCCATCATCAAGTGGAGCGTGCAGGCCCGTGAAATGATGAACCTCTACGCCAACAAGAAGGATACCAAAGCCCTGCGCGAAGTGATCTTCGGAGCCCAGGACGGAAAAATCTACTTCCTGGACCTGCTCACCGGCGAACCCACCCGGGATCCCATCAACGTGGGCTTCCCCCTCAAGGGCAGCGTTTCCCTGGATACCAAGGGCCGCCCCATTCTGACGGTAGGCCAGGGCATTTCCAAGCTGGCCAGCGGCAAAACCGGCAAAATCGGCCTGCATGTATACAACCTCATCGACGGCAAGCCCTTCTTCCTGCTCAACGGCCGCCAAAGCGATTCCCAGAAGCAGTACTTCACCAACGGCGCCTTTGACGGCACCGCCCTCTTCCTGCACACCAACGACGCCATCGTGGTGGCCGGTGAAAACGGCCTGCTCTATACCATCGACCTGAATTCCGACTTCAAATTCCCCGACGCCAATAACCCCGACCAGCCCGGCAGCCTGGATATCGACCAGAAAATCACCTACCTGCGCACCAAGGCTTCCGCCGAAAAGGACGCCCAGGTGCCCGTGGAAAGCAGTGTGGCCATGTACGACAAATACATCTACATGGCGGATACCTACGGCGTGCTGCGCTGCGTGAACAGCGATACCATGGAAACCGTCTGGGCCATGGATAACGGCGATAACACCGACGCCGCCATCGCCCTGGATATGGACAGCGACACCTCCATCAGCCTCTACACCGGCAACACCGCCTACTCCCGCCTGAGCACCAAGAAGGACGTTTCCATCCGCCGGGTGGATGCCCTCACCGGTGAGGAAGTGTGGGTGTACAACATCAAGTGCGACTATAACAAGAGCCAGCTGTCCGGCGTGAAGGCCAGCCCCGTGATCGGCCAGAACGAAATCGGCGATCTGGTCATCTTCACCGTCAACCAGGTGGACGGCGGCGGCAGCCGGGTGCTTGCCCTGCGCAAGGCCGACGGCAGCGTGGCCTGGAGCCATGACATGGAAGCGGATTCCATCTCCTCCCCCGTGGCGGTGTACAATGCCGCCGGTGAAGCCTGGGTCATTCAGGCAGACGGCGAAGGCACCCTGTACCTACTGGACGGCGTGACCGGTAAATTGTGCAGCACCCTGAAGCTGAACGGCGAAGTGGAAGCTTCCCCTGCCGTGTACAACGACATCCTGGTCATCGGCACCTGCAGCAAGGACGCCCAGATGTACGCCATCAAGCTGCACTAACCTTTCCCCAACCATAAAAATCCCCCCGGAGCATCTGCCCCGGGGGATTCTTTTTTCTTTTCTCAAAGTGGTGAATTGCCGCCTGTTACGGACTGTTTATTTCTCAATTGTGGTGTTCTTCATTCTTTTGTAACATTTTATCGGTGTAAAAGTGGCATCTTATTCCCATTTTGATTGCTTCACGCCTTACTTCTGCGCTGCCGGGAAAGCAGCACAAACCACAAAATGAACAACAGCTGCACCACGCCGGCCACAATGTAGATCAGGTAGCTGCCGGGAATGGCCACCGTCAGGTGAATGCACACCGCCAGCCCCCAGATGATCACCGAAACGCTCAGGCACCTCTTCCACAGCTGCCACCACAGGCAGGTGAACACCGTCAGGATAATGCCGCTGACGGGTACGGCGTACAAAAAGCACAGCCATTTACCGGGCAATTCCGGGCACAGCAGCATCAGCGCAAAAAACAGCACCGTGGCCGCCAGCCACACAAGCCCCAGCGACAAAAGTACGATCAGCACCCGGGGCTTTTTCACGGGCAGCCGGGGCTCATCCCGGGAGATCAGGTCGTTCACCGTCACCTGGTACAGATCGGCGATCTGTTTCAGCACATAAATATCCGGCACGCCTTCCCCACGCTCCCATTTGGAAACGGATTTATCGGAATAGTTCAGCTTTTCCGCCAGTTCCGCCTGGGTATGGCCGCCCATTTTTCTGTAAAAAGCAATATTGCGGGCAATCTGCTGCCGCATCAGTTCTTCCTGCATGCTGGGTTTCCTTTCTGTTTCATCCCGCTTATTATACCACAATCCGAAAAACGGGGAAAGCACTTCTTTTGTTTCCCCTTGGCTGGCATATCCCGTCCGCCCGTTACATACACATAAGGCGCAAGGATGAAGGCAAGGAGCGTGGAAACATGAGCATGAAAAAGAAATGGAAAATTCGCCGGGTGGACGTGGAGCGGGGGCTGATCCTGTGCGCCTCCGCCATGGTGGTGGCCCTGGCCCTGCACCAGAACAGCCTGAATGCAGAGCCCCAGCCGCTTTCCCTTCCCGGCACCGCCCAGGTCACCGCCGTCCAGCCCGCCGCGGACACCCAGGAAACGGTGGTGTACTATCAGGACGGCCAGGGCTACCTGGTGCCCGTTACCCGGCAGATGGAAAAAACGGACGGCGTTGCCAAAGCCACCCTGAACATGATGGTCGCTTCCGCAGAGAACGATCTTTCCGCCGCACGGCTGGGGCTGAAAACCACCGTGCCCGAAGGCACCACCTTTGACCTGGATATCCGGGACGGCAAGGCAAGGGTGGATCTTTCCAAAGAAGCCCTTTCCTGCATCAGCGCCGAGCAGGAAATGCTGATGGTGCATTCCGTAGCCCAGACCCTGTGCGCCTTCGATTCGGTGGAGGAAGTTTCTTTCCTCTTTGACGGCCAGCAGCGTTCCCGCCTCACCTACGGCACCGATGTATCCGGCGTGTTCACCGGCGCCCAGCTGAATCTGGAAAGCGTGGAAACCCTGTCCTCCGCCGGTGCCAACAGCGTGCAGCTGTACTTCCCCTCCGCCTCCGGCCGGCTGCTGGTGCCCGTTACCCGCACCGTCTATTCCGATGCGGACGTGGCCACCGCCATGCTGGAGTTGGCCAAGGGCCCCAAACAGGACAGCGGCCTGGAATCCCCTCTGCCCAAGGGCTGCGGCGTGCGCAGCGTGAAAATGAAAAACGGTGTGGTGACGGTGGATTTTTCCAAGGAGTTCATGGATGCCGCCGCCGGCGATAACGGCGTGCAAACCGTGCGCGCCATCCTCTTCACCGCCCTGCAGTTCCCCGGCGTGAAAAAGGTGGAGATCACCGTGGAAGGCACCCCCTACACACCCCCGGAAAACGCCGCCGCCACCTTCCTCAATCAAGCCCAGGAAATCCAGACCTATTACCCCGGTGTGATCGAAATTGACTGAAGAATAACCATTCGCCGTGAAAGAATCCTTCTTTCGCGGCGTTTTTTCTTCTCCGGCATATGCCCTTGCCAAACCGCCGGATTTTGTCTATAATCAATAGCAGCATAACCAACAAAGGAGAATGATTATGGCCACCAAATCCCAAAAGAACCAAACCAGGCAGCAGCTCCGCACGCTTATCATCGTCGCCCTCGTGCTGGTGATCGCCGTGGCTGCGGTGCTCCTGTTCACCGGCAAAAAAGGCGCCGCCGGCACCTATTATGTCGCCATCGACGTGCAGGATTACGGCACCATCACCGCCGAGCTCTACGGCGATGTGGCCCCCATCACTGTGGAAAACTTCCTGAACCTGGCCGATGAACACTTCTACGACGGGCTCACCTTCCACCGCATCATTTCCGGCTTCATGATTCAGGGCGGCTGCCCCCTGGGCACCGGCACCGGCGGCTCGGATAAGGAGATCAAGGGCGAATTTGCCATGAACGGCGTGGAAAATCCCCTGTCCCACACCCGGGGCGTGCTTTCCATGGCCCGCTCCCCCCTGCCCAACAGCGCCAGCAGCCAGTTCTTCATCGTTCATCAGGATTCCACCTATCTGGACGGCTCTTACGCCGCTTTCGGCAAGGTGCTGTCCGGCATGGAAATTGTGGACGCCATCTGCCAGGATACCCCCGTTATCGATAACAACGGCACCGTCCTCAAGGAACATCAGCCCATCATCACCACCATCCGCCGCATCGAAAAGCCCTGACCCCAGCAGCGGACCAGGGATGCCATCCCTGGACCCAGTGGCGGAAGTAGTCGGTTTGGCGAACAAACTGTTTCCCGCTGGGGCTTGAGGAAACCATGCGGGGTTTCACCAGGGGCATCGCCCCTGGACCCAGTGGCGGAAGTAGTTGACGTACAGCACAAGCAATTTCCCGCTGCGGCTTGAGGGAACCCTGCGGGGTTTCACCCCTGCACCCCACAAGGGCCATTGGCCCTTGACCCTTTTGCGGATGTAGTGGAATTGTCGAACAAACAATTTCCCGCCGGGGCTTGAGGAAACAATGCGGGGTTTCACCCCACACCCCAGCAGGGATATCATCCCTGCACCCGGTAGCGGATGTAATTGGCTTGGCTATCAAGCAATTTCCCGCTGCAGCTTATAAGAAAATCGAAACATTGCGAATCGAACGTGCCCCGCCGTACACGCACAAACACGTTTGAGAGAAAAGACCGACACATTGCGAATTGGCTGCGGCACTGCCGCCCACGGGCTGGGCGGTGTTCCACCGCCGGCCGGATGCTTAGGCATCCGGTGAAAACGATAAAAAAGAAGCGGTGAGAGAATAAATTCTCTCAGCCGCTCTTTTTTTCGTTTTCATTGCGCCCGTGGCTGAAACCGCTTGGTTTTCTCAAGCGTCATGCGGAAGCACTGTTTTTTTGATACATCCTGTTTTGTCGCAGGAAGGGTGCAGGGCGGATCGCCCTGCCGAGGGGTACAGGGGGCGCGGAGCCCCCTGCTTCGTCATTCCTTCAAGCAGCGCGCGGAAACAGGTTTTATGGATAAGTTGTGCGTTATCGCGTACTGGGTGCAGGGGCGATGCCCCTGCCGAGGAGCCCCCTGCTTCACCGTTTTGCAAGCAACAAAAATGCCGGGGAGAAAGCGAGTGTTCTCTCCCGGCTTTTTCTTTGTTTTCATTGCGCCCGTGGCTAAAACCGCTTGTTTTTCTCAAGCGTCATGCGGAAACAACCGTTTTCGATGCATCCTGTTTAGTCGCAGGCAGGGTGCAGGGCGGATCTCCCTGCCGCAGGGGTACGGGGGGCGCGGAGCCCCCTGCTTCGCCGTTTCGCAAGCAGCGCGCGGAAACAGTTTTAATGGATAAGTTGCGCGTTATCGCGTACTGGGTGCAGGGGCGATGCCCCTGCCGCGGAGCCCCCTGCTTCGTTTTTTCGCAAGCAGCACGCGGACACTACCTCTTTTGATAAATCAAGCAATATCGCGCACTGGGTCCAGGGGTGATGCCCCTGGTGGGTGCAGGGGCGATGTCCCTGCCGTGGAGCCCCCTGCTCCGGTCGAGTTGTGCAAGTCCCTCCCTGGCAATATCATGAACAATCTGTATCTCCGAATGATTCGCCTTACAGGCCGGCTTCCGCCGCCGCATCCGTCTTTTCCTGCCGCTTCATTTTCGGCCGGGCCAGGAACACATAGCACCCCAGATGGATCAGGAACGTAAGCCCCCAGGAGATGGGGTAAGAATAATAAAGGACGATCATCCGCGGGTCCGCCGCATAGATGGTGTACACCCACAACAGCCGGAAGGCGCAGGCGCCGGAAAGGCTGACGATCATGGGGGCAATGGAATAGCCCATGCCCCGCATCTGGCTGCCGGTCACGTCCATCATGCCGCACAGGAAATAGGTGGGCATAATGATGGCCATGCGCACCAGCCCTTTTTCGATCACCGCCAGTTCGCCGTTATACAGCCCCAGCAGCGTATCCGCAAAGGCGTAGGCCAGCATACCCACCGCCAGCCCCACAACGGCCACCGTGCCAAGGCTCACCCACAGCACCTGCCGCACCCGCTTGTATTCCCGGGCGCCCCGGTTGGCGCTGGAGAAGGTCAGCGTGCCCTGGGCGATGGAGTTCATGCTCACCCACACAAAGCCTTCCACATTGGCCGCCGCCGCATTGCCCGCCATCCAGACGGAGCCCTGGGCGTTGACGGAAGACTGGATGATCACGTTGGACAGGCTGAACAGGCTGCTCTGGATGCCCGCCGGCAGGCCCACCCGCACGATCTCCTTCACGCATTTCAAATCCAGCCCCAGCTTTTTCAGGTCCAGCCGGATGCTTTCGTCGGTATGCGTCAGGTGGCGGATAACAAATACAGCGCTGAGCACCTGGCTGGCCACCGTGGCAATGGCCACGCCCGCCACGTCCATATGGAAGCCGATCACCAGCACCAGGTTCAGCAGCACGTTCACCAGCCCCGAAATGGACAGGTAAAACAAGGGGCGCCTGGTATCCCCCACGGCCCGCATGATGCCGGCGCCGAAGTTGTACAAAAGGTTCACCGGCATGCCCAGGAAAAAGAGCTGCACATACAAGGTGGCTTTGTCGATCACGTCGTCGGGGCTGCCCATCATCTGCAGAAGAGGCCGCGCCGCCACCAGCCCGATCACCATCACCACCACCCCGCAAATCAGGCTCAGGGTGATGGCGGTGTGCACGTTCTTCGTAATTGCCTTCTGATCCTTGGCCCCGTTTGCATGGGCGATCACCACATTGGCGCCCAGCGAAAAACCGATGAACAGATTGGTGATCAGGTTGATCAGCGCGCCGGTGGAGCCCACTGCCGCCAGGCTTTCCGCCCCGGCAAACTGGCCCACCACCACCATATCCGCCGCATTGTAAAAAAGCTGCAGCAGGCTGGTCACCATCAACGGCAAGGAAAAACGAATCAATTGGGGCAGTATCCGCCCTTCAATCATGTCCAGCGAGTGCACTTTCCCACGCGCCATACTTTTTCCTCCTTTGCAGGGGCCATTCCCCCGCAATTATATTGTATCCCCTATCCCCCCTGCCGTCAACGGGATTTTGCACCCACACATCAAACTGCATACAAAAAAATCCCCTCCCAAACGGGAGGGGACAAATGCTTTGAAATCAGTCGATTTCGGTGCCGTCAATCACCAGTTTACCGGTGCTGCCGGGCACAAAGCGGCCATACAGATTGCTCTGGCCAGCGGGCCGTGCAATTTCCGTGCTGCCATTCATCTGCTTGACAGTGTTGCCTTCTTCGGTGATGTTCTTGATGGTCACTTCGCCAACATTGGCCGTACCCAGAACAACGCCCACACGGTAGCTGTCATCATAGGAGATCAGCGTACAATTCTTCACCGTGCAATTTTCAATGGTAGTATAGGTGGCAGGGTTACAGCCGGCATGGCCGTTAATGGCGCCCACCGTACCATTGCCGCTGATTTCACAGTTTTCAACAGAACAATTCTTGATGTTGATATAGGAATCGACAGGACCGTCCGACGTCACATTGTAGCCGGAAGTCCAGCCAACCAGACCGCCGGTGCGGCTGCCGAATACCTTGGAATCGAGCAGGTGACAGTTGTTCAGCTCAATGATGTCCATGGAGTCGATGGCACAAATAAATGCACCGTAACCAGTTGCGGCATAGGTATTGTCTTCATCGGTCATATCGGCATCAATAATCGTCAGGTCATTGATCACAATACCGCTGCCACCGGCAAAACCGCCGCTGTACAAGGGGGCGCTCAAGCCTTTGATGCGATTGCCATTGCCGTTGACGGTAACCACATCAGCACCATGATAACCGTCTACATACACAGGCGTCCAGTCATAGCCGGTCATGTCATAGCTTTCGGTCAGTTCAATGGTTACATTACCAGACTCGGCATCGGAAGCATCGGAAAGCAGGCTCGCCAGTTCAGCAGGGTCGCCAGTATAGAACTTGGGAGGATTGTTGGTGTCGTTCTTATCCCCGGGGGAACCGATATCGTCTTCGTCGATGCCTTCGAACCAGGTTTTCACGTTGGTAGCATCGGCTTTGCCGAAAGCGGCATCCAAAGCTTCGTTGGCAGCGGTTGCGTTTTCATCTTCGCTGTCTTCAAAGCCCATGGTCTGCACAGCCTGAGAAATAACCAGCACTTCCCAGGTTTCGCCGAACTTTTCAATGTCTTCGTTCTTGGCTTTCTTGTCCAGGAACAGCTGCACCAGAGAAGGAACGGAAGTTTCCTGAGGAGCAAGGGCTTCCGGATAGGTAAAGACAGAATACACATACTTCACGCCACCAATGTCCACAGGGGTCCAAGCTGTGTACTCTATATCAGCGTTGTAATTCACATGAATCAGATCGTTAGGGTCATAGTCAGGGGCTTCAATAGCAACAATGGTACGCACATAGGCGTCGCTCTTGCCGGTGTTGGTGACGGTAACGATCTTATCGATCACGTTCTTCATGCTGTCATCAAACACCAAGTATTCGGTGCCGTTCACATCAGCGCCTTCACCATCGGGAGCCCAATGAATCTCCTCATACACAGCGGGGTAAGCGGGCTTATTGGGGGTGAAGGGAACCAGTTTGCCATCGGCATCCCGTTCCTGCTCGTTCTGGGTGATGTACACAGAACCAAGCGTCATCACGTTCACGTCAGCATCGGTGTCCTGCAGGTAAGCCAGGGTGGAACCCACGCCGATGGCCACTGCCAGCACCAGGCTGAGAATCATGATCAAAGTGGATTTTTTCATGACGATCTCTCCTTCATTTTTTCGGACAGGCGCAGGCGTGCAGCCGCATACTGCGGCGAGCATCTTCTGCATATTTTTCCCATATCCTGTTCTATTTTACCACCAACCGCCTTCCAACAAAAGAGCGTATGGGCACTATTTTTGTTACTTTTTTATTACATTTTTTAAGCACGGATGAACACAGCAAAAAAGCAGACCATGCTTTCACACAGTCTGCTTTTGTCGCTTCGCTTTTCTTTGCCCGCTTCCGCCGGGGAAAGCGTCAGGAAACAGGTTCAGTTTTCTGCGGAAACGATCCAGTTGCTGCCCTGCTTGGTGGCCGTATAGCCGCTTTCCACCCAGGGAGTAGGATCGAAGCCGAAGGTACCGCCGGTGATGATCACAGTGCCATCACCCATAATGCCGGCGGTGTAGCCGCTGCGGGTGGAAGCGGGGCCGAAGGTGCCGCCCTTCACATAAACGGTGGTACCTGGCGAGGCGTAAATGTAAGCGCGCTTCTGGTTCAGCGTCTTGCTGAAGGAGAATTCGCCGTCTTCAATGGTGATCACGGAGCCTTCGCCTTCTGCATAGAAGACATAACGGCCGGAAGTGCTGGTACTGTTGACGGCAACGCTGCCGCTCTTGAACGTAACCTGAGCGCCGTTCACCGCCGCCACACCGCCGCCGCCGGAAGTGAGGTCAAAATTCTCGTAAGTGGTTTCGCCGGCGCCATTGCTGATGGCAGCATAGTTTGCGGGGTTGCCGGCGTTCATCGTCACGTCGGTCACTTCTGCATTGCCATGGTTCACAAGACCGGCGTTGGCGTTGGAGATCACACCGCCGCTGATGGTCAGGTCGCCTTCGTTCGTGATACCGCCGGTGAGCGTGTTGCCATTCAGCAGGAGTTCCACGTCGGTGTCCAGCGTGAGGGTAGCCTCAATGTTGGCGCCCAGCATGATTTGGTCGTAATTGCCAATGGCCGCATACAGTTCTTCCGCATTGTAAACCGTGACGGAGAACACGGGCGGATTGTTGGTGTCGTTCTTATCGCCGGGGGAACCGATGTCGTCTTCGGTCCAGCCGATGAACCACTTTTCAACATTGGCATTGTCTTCGCCATAGGGGAAGGCCTGGGTCAGGGCACTGTCGGCGGAATCAAAGCCGTCCGCCTGCACAGCCTGGGTCAGCACCAGCACGTTCATCTTGCCGTCTTCATCCAGGAAGTTGCCAATGCGATGCACCGTGCCGTCATC
>JAZNOW010000042.1:0-37880 GCA_045589355.1 Clostridia bacterium | reverse complement strand
CCGGCGTGGCGGTGTCCTACCGTGGTGAGACCCGCTCCTTTGTGGAGCGCACCCGGGTCACCTTCCATGACCTGAGCGACGGCATGATCAACTGGTACGTGTCCACCGGCGAGCCCATGGACAAGGCCGGCGCCTACGGCATTCAGGGCAAGGGCGCCCTGCTGGTCAAGGGCATCGAGGGCGACTACGCCAACGTGGTGGGTCTGCCCGTCAGCCCCCTGTACCGGCTGCTGACCGAGATGGGCGTGCCGCTGGAGGAAGGAGCCGGCGCATGAAACTGTTCCAGTCCAAACTCTTCTGGTTCGCGGCCCTTCTGGTGCTGGTGTGTCTGGTTTTGACCCTTTTTTCGGCTGCCACCGGGCGGCCTTCGGTGCTGCGCAGCATCACCGGTGCCATTGTCACCCCGCTGCAAAAGGGCGTGGCGCTGGCCGGCGACCGGTTTACCGACCTGTTCGGCTACTTCTACCGCTACGATGACCTGCAGTTGGAAAATCAGCAGCTCCGGCAGAAGATCCAGGAGTACGAAAAACTGGAGATCGAGTACAACGCCGCCATCAAGGAAAACGATGCCCTGCGGGAGGCCGCCGGCGTCAAGGCCAAGCGGGCCGATTTCTCGCTGGAACTGTGCTCGGTGGTGTCGGTGACCGGAAAAGGCTTTGAAAGCGCCATCACCCTCGACCGGGGCAGCGTTTCGGGCATCGAGGCCGGCGACTGCGTCATCACCGGCGACGGTCTGGTGGGCTTTGTGGACGAAGTGGGGCTCACCCATTGCGTGGTCAAAACGGTGATCCACGTGGACTTTTCCTCTTCGGCGTCGGTTTCCCGCACCCGGGAGGTGGTGGTCACCGGCGGTGACTTCGCCCTTGCCTCCGACGGCCTGCTGAAGGTCTCCTATCTGGAGAACGACGCCGACGTGCGCCCCGGCGACGTGATCCCCACCAACGGCGGCGCCTATCCCCCCGACCTGATCATCGGCCGGGTGGAGGAGTTCCGTCAGGAGAGCCATGGCATCAGCAGCTATGCCTCCGTCCGCCCTGCCGTGGAACTTGATCAGCTGAGCACCGTGCTGGTGGTCAAGGAATTCCACGTCGATAACTGACTTATGATTCGATCTGACCGATACACCTGGCTGAAATACGGAAGTTACGCCCTGCTGATGCTGGGCTTTTTCGTGCTGCAGTCCTCCCGGGGGACGGCGGTGTGGCTCAACGGTGCCACCGTCAACGCCCTGCCCTTTCTGGTGGCCTCGGTGGCTCTGCTGGACGGCCCCTATGCGGGGGGCGTCTTCGGCTTTGCCGGCGGGGTGCTGCTGAGCCTCAACACCACGGGGGTGGAGGGCTTCGCCTCGCTGAGTCTGGGGCTGTTCGGCATCCTCTTCGGTCTGTTCGGCGCCCAGTATCTGCGCAATATCCTGTTTTCTGCCCTTGCCGGCGGTCTGGTCTGCGTGGCGGTGGAGTCCTTTTTCCGCTATGTGTTCCACGACCTGCTGATCTACGGCATGGGTCTGCCTCAGGCACTGGGGCTGTTTGGCCGCCAGTTGCTCCTGTCCCTGCCGGCAGGGGCGCTGGCCTATGGGCTGGTGTTTCTCATCCACCGGCGCTTTACGGAGGAGACCACATGAAAGCACGCGCCACACGCATCGCCGTTCTTTGCGGCATCCTGCTGGTGATCGCCGCCATGCTGTCCTACCGGATGATCCAGCTGCAGCTGATCCAGGGCCCCAATGTCACCGACACCTCCTATACCAACGTGATCCGGGAATATGATGAGATCGCCTCCCGGGGCGAGATCCTCGACCGCAGCGGCAGGACCATGGTGGGCAACGCTCTGGTGTTTTCGGTACAGCTGGACTATTACCAATGGGAAAAATCCATCCAGAACGATGTGCTGCTGCAGATGTACAAGACCCTGCGGGAGGCCGACGTGGCCTGTCTGGATGTGCTGCCCCTAAACTGGCAGATGCCCCTTACCTATACCTACTCCTCGCTGGAGAGCGGCGACGGCCGCAAACTGGCCCGGTTTCTGAAGAATCTGGAGTGGCCCTCTGCCGAGGAACTGACCCCCGCCCGCCTGTTCGGTCTGCTGTGCGACCGCTACGGGGTGGATCCCGACCTGTCGCTGGAAGAGCGCCGGGCGGTCATCGGCCTGCGCTATTATCTGGAGGACAAGCAGTTCTCCGGCTACAATACCCCCATCACCGTGGTGGAGGCGCTGGATATCCACACGGTGGCCCGTCTGTCCGAGCAGAGTTATGAACTGCCCGGCGTCACCGTGCAGGTGTCCGACAGCCGGGAATACCACACCGCCGCCGCGGCCCAGGTGCTGGGTCGGGTGGCCGCCATCGACTCCGAGGAGTACGAGGCCCATAAGGACGAGGGCTACACCCTCACCGACACCATCGGCAAAAGCGGCATGGAGCAGGCGCTGGAGTCATACCTCCGGGGCACAGACGGCATCCGGGCGGTGGAGGTGGACGGCATCACCGGACAACTGGTGTCGGAATATCTGGTGGAGGAGCCCCAACCGGGCAAAAATTGCTATCTGACGCTGGATCTGGCCCTGCAGGAGCGGGCCGAGCAGGCGCTGGCCGATACGCTGGCCGGCATCAAGGCCAAGGGCGAAGCCTCCCGTGACGGCGACGGCGCCGATGTGGAGGGCGGCGCGGCCGTGGCCATCGACGTGCATACCGGCGAGATCCTGGTGATGGCCAGTTGGCCCACCTACAGTCTGGAGACCTTTCAGAAGGATTACGCCGCCAACGCCACCGATCCTCTGTCGCCCTTCCTCAACCGCACCATCCAATCGGTCTATTCCCCCGGTTCCACCTTCAAGATGTGCACCGCTCTGGCGGCGCTGGAGGAAGGGGAGATCACCCCCCGCACCAAGATCGTGGACAAGGGCATTTATACCCGCTACGCCGATGTGGGCTACAGCCCCCGCTGCTGGATCTACCGTCAGCACGGCGGCACCCACGGCGAGATCAACGTGAGTCAGGCGCTGAAATATTCCTGCAACTATTTCTTCTACGAGATGGGCTATCTTTTGCAGATGGACCGGCTGAACAAGTACGCCACCCAGTTGGGTCTGGGACAGAAGACCGGTGTGGAACTGGCCGGGGAAAAGGCCGGCAATCTGGCCGGCCCCGAATCCCGTGAGGCCAAGGGCGGCGAAAAGTGGTACGCCGCCGACACCCTGATGGCGGCCATCGGTCAGTCCGACCACCAGTTCACCCCCCTGCAGCTGGTCAACTATGTGGCCACGCTGGTCAACGGCGGCACCCGCTATCAGCCCCATCTGCTGAAAACCGTCACCGACTACACCGGTACCGAGGTTTATGAAGAGGTACAGCCCACCGTCCTCAATACGGTGGACATCGCCCAGACCTCGGTGGACGCCATCAAGGAAGGTATGCGCGGCGTGGTCACCGAGGATGGTACCGCCAGTTCCTACTTTGCCGGCTTCCCCATTCAGGTGGGTGGCAAGACCGGTTCGGCCCAGATGGTCAACCACTCGGCCACCGGCGTGTTCGTGTCCTTTGCCCCCTATGACGATCCCCAGATCGCCGTCTGCGTGGTGGGCGAGTACGCCTCTTCCGGCGGCAGTCTGGCTCCCGTGGCCATCGCCATTTACGACGAGTACTTCGGCTTGGGTCTGGATACCGAACAGTAAACCGGCTTTTATTGCAAGTTCCTAACAATTTGCGTTTTCCTCTTGAGATTTTTGTGAATCTCCCTTATACTATGATAAATTAGTCTGCGTTGCAGACCGGAAAGGAGCACCTCCATGGGCAATGTGATCGCGGTGGCCTCGGGCAAAGGCGGAACCGGAAAAACGTCCTTTTGCGCCAACGTGGCCGTTTCCCTGTGCGCTCTGGGGGAAAAAGTCCTGCTCATCGACGCCGACTCCGGGATGCGGAGTCTGGATCTGGTGCTGGGCATGACCGACAGCCTGCTCTTTTCCTACGGTGACGTGATCCGGGGCACCGCCGGCCTCAAGGAGGCGGCTGTGGCCCATCCGGTAGCCCGCAACCTGCGGGTGCTCACCGCCCCCGGCGAGCCGGGCATCGGGGAGGTCTATGCCCCCGAGGACATCGCCGCCCTTTTGAGGGACAATTCTTATCCCGGCCGGGGGATTCTGCTGGGAATGACGCCGGATGGGAAGCGTTCCGTGGCCGCCTATTTCATCATGGGCCGCAGCGCCAACAGCCGCAACCGCATCTTTGTCAAGCGGGACGACGTGCTCTATACCGAACCCTTTGACGCTTCCAAGGTGGAAGACCCCAGCCTCATCATCTATGCAGCTTTGCGCAATTACGAAAACAAGCTGATCGTCACCAACGGCGACCAGACCGATACCATCTGGGAAGGGCTGAAGAAGGGCGAAAGCTTTTCCCAGGCGCTGACCACCCGTGAATTTGAGCCCGACGGCCCCAACTTCACCCCCCGTATCAGCGGCATGATCACGTTCGGCGAAAAGGATTTCACTTATGAAATGAGCATCCTCAAGAGCGCCGACCGCGAAGGCACTGCCTGCAACCGCTATACCTTCTCTTATCCCGCGCTGAAGGGCCTGGGCCATTTCATCCACACCTATGTGTGCGACGGCAATCCCATTCCCACTTTCCAGGGCGAACCGGAACGTGTAAACATCGGCAACGATATCGATGCGTTCACCAATGAACTGTGGAATGCGCTGGACAAGGACAACAAAATTTCCCTGTACGTGCGCTATACCGACCTGGAAACCGGCGCCCAGGAAGAACGGCTGATCAACAAAAACATGTAAGAGGGTTTTTGCATGGCACAGAACAAGGAAACGTATACTTCACCGCTTTCCAGCCGCTATGCCAGCCAGGAAATGCAGTATCTGTTTTCGGAGGATTTCAAATTCCGCACCTGGCGCAGGCTGTGGGTATCCCTGGCCCGTGCCGAAAGGATGCTGGGGCTTGATATCAGCAAGGAACAGATTTCTGAACTGGAAGCCTATGTGGATCAGGTAAACTACGATGTGGCGGAAGCCCGGGAAAGGGTAGTGCGCCACGACGTGATGAGCCATGTGTACGCCTACGGCGTGCAGTGCCCCAATGCGGCACCCATCATTCATCTGGGTGCATCCGGAAGCTTTGTGGGGGATAATGCCGACGTGGTGATCCTGCGCGAAGCCAGCCGTGTGGTGCTGAAAAAAGCGGCGGAAGTGATCAAGAACATGGCTTCCTTCGCCGATAAGTTCAAAGCCACCCCCTGTCTTGGGTATACCCACCTGCAGCCCACCAAGCTGACCACCGTCGGTAAGCGGGCCACGCTGTGGATGTACGAACTGTGTATGGACATGGAAAACCTGGAATTCCAGCTGAGCAAGCTGAAACTGCTGGGCAGCAAAGGGGACATTGGCACACAGTCCAGCTTCATGCGGCTGTTTGACGGCGATGAGGACAAAGTAAGGCGGCTGGAACAGGAAATTGCACTGGATATGGGATTCCTTTCCTGTGTGCCGGTGGCTGGACAGACATACTCGCGCAAAACGGATGCGTACATCCTGTCGGCTTTGTCGGGCTTTGCCCAGAGCGCTTCCAAATTTGCCAACGACCTGCGTCTTTTGCAGGCCTTCGGTGAAATGGAAGAACCGTATGAGGAAGAGCAGATTGCCGCTTCCGCCATTCCCTACATGCACACGCCCATCCGGGCCGAGCGCATCTGTGCTCTGTCCAGGTATGTGATGGTGGATGCACTGAACCCGGCGTTTACCTCCTCCAGCCAGTGGCTGGAACGTACACTGGATGACAGCGCCAACCGCCGCCTGGCGGTATCGGAAGCGTTCCTTGCGGTGGACGCCATCCTGAATTTGTACATCAACATCACCCAGGGACTGATTGTGAACGAAGATGTGGTGCACAGCCGGGTGATGCAGAAACTGCCGCTGATGGTAGCAGAACGCATGACCGACGGCATGGAAAATGCCGACGTATTCAAGAAATACCGGCATGTGAGCCAGAACATCCAATCCGGCGAAGCGCTGATCGAACGGCTGGCAGCGGATGAAAACATTGGCTGCGATAAGGATATGCTGCTGGAAAACATGAAGCCCGAGAAATTCATCGGCCGCTGTGTTTCCCAGGTGGAAGACTTCCTGCAGAATGTTTCCCTGCCCATGATCAACAAATATTCGTCCAACGATGTCAAAGCAGAACTGAAGATATAAAATAAAAGGAGAAGAGAACCATGAAAGAATTTGAACTGAAGTACGGCTGCAACCCCAACCAGAAACCCGCCAAGATCTTCATGCACGACGGCAGCGACCTGCCCATCGAAATCCTTTCCGGCCGTCCCGGCTTCATCAACTTCCTGGATGCTTTCAACAGCTGGCAGCTGGTGAAGGAACTGAAAGAAGCCCTGGGCCTGCCCGCCGTTACCTCCTTTAAGCATGTTAGCCCCACCTCCGCCGCCGTTGGCATCAAGCTGTCCGACAAGCTGAAGAAAGCCTGCTTCGTGGATGATGTGGAAGGCCTGGACGATTCTCCTCTGGCCTGCGCTTATGCCCGTGCCCGCGGTACGGACCGTATGTGCTCCTTCGGCGACTGGGTGGCCCTGTCCGACGTTTGCGACGTGACCACCGCCAAGATGATCCAGCGCGAAGTATCCGACGGCGTGATCGCTCCCGGCTACGAACCCGAAGCTCTGGAAATCCTCAAGACCAAGCGCAAGGGCAACTACAACATCGTCAAGATCGACCCCAACTATGTACCCACCGAAGTGGAACATAAGCAGGTGTACGGCATCACCTTCGAACAGGGCCGCAACAATTTCGAAATCAACAAGGAACTGCTGCAGAACATCGTCACCGCCAATAAGGACATGCCCGAAACTGCCGTGCGCGACCTGATCGTGGCCCTGATCACCCTCAAGTACACCCAGTCCAACTCCGTGTGCTATGCTGTGGACGGCCAGGCCATCGGCGTGGGCGCCGGCCAGCAGAGCCGCATCCACTGCACCCGTCTTGCCGGCACCAAGGCCGACACCTGGCTGCTGCGTCAGCATGACAAAGTGCTGAACCTGCCCTTCCTGCCCACTCTGGGCCGCCCCGAACGCGATAACGTGATCGACGGTTATATCAACAAGAACGAAGAAGACGTGTGCGCCGAAGGCATCTGGCAGAAGTATTTCACCGTTCGCCCCGAACCCTTTACCACTGAAGAAATGAAAGCCTATATCGCCACCATCCGCGGCGTAGCCCTGGGCAGCGATGCTTTCTTCCCCTTCGATGACAACATTGAACGTGCATGGCGCTCCGGCGTGGACTACATCGCCGAACCCGGCGGATCCATCCGTGACGGCATCGTGATCGAAGCGGCTGATAAGCATAACATGGTGATGGCCTTCACCGGTATGCGTCTGTTCCATCATTAATCTTTGGAGGATATGGTTCAATGAACTTCTTTGATGAATTAAAAAATTATGATGCTCAGGTTGCGGATGCATGCCAGAAGGAACTGGAACGCCAGCAGCACAACATTGAGCTGATTGCTTCCGAAAACATCGTTTCCAAGGCAGTTCTGCTCGCAGCCGGCGGCGTGCTGACCAACAAATACGCCGAAGGTTATCCCGGAAAGCGTTATTACGGCGGCTGCCAGTGTGTGGATATCGTGGAAGAAATCGGCCGTGAACGGGCCAAGCAGCTCTTTGGCGCGGAATATGCAAACCTGCAGCCCCACAGCGGCGCCAATGCCAACCTGGCAGTATTCTTTGCTCTGCTTAATCCCGGTGATACCGTGATGGGCATGAACCTGCAGCAGGGCGGCCATTTGAGCCATGGTTCCCCCGTGAACATTTCCGGTAAGTATTTCAACATCGTGCCTTATGGCGTGAATGAAGAAACCGAGATGATCGATTATGACGAAATGCGCCGGCTGGCCCTGGAATGCAAGCCCAAGCTGATCGTTGTCGGCGCCAGTGCCTATTCCCGTACCATCGATTTTGCCAGGTGCCGTGCGATCGCTGACGAAGTGGGCGCCTACCTGATGGTGGACATGGCCCATATCGCCGGCCTTGTGGCTGCCGGGGTGCATCCTTCTCCCGTGCCTTATGCAGACGTGGTGACCACCACCACCCACAAGACGCTTCGCGGTCCCCGCGGCGGTATGATCCTGTGCAAGGAAAAGTACGGCAAGCAGATCGATAAGGCTGTTTTCCCCGGCACTCAGGGTGGCCCGCTGATGCACATCATTGCTGCCAAGGCTGTGGCCCTTGGTGAAGCCATGACCGATGAATACAAGGCTTATCAGCAGCAGATCGTCAAGAACGCCAAGGTGCTTTGCGACGAACTGAAGAAGCTGGGCGTGAAGATCGTTTCCGACGGTACCGATAACCACCTGATGCTGCTGAACCTGACCAATTTCGGCATCACCGGCAAGGAACTGGAACTTCGCCTGGACGAAGTGCACATCACTGCCAACAAAAACACCATTCCCAACGATCCCCAGAGCCCCTTCGTTACCAGCGGCCTGCGTATCGGTACGCCCGCTGTGACCAGCCGCGGCTTCAAGGAAGAAGAAATGGTGAAGATTGCCGGCTGGATCAAGGACGCCATCGTGGACTTTGAAAACAGCAAGGAACGCATTACCCGCGAAGTGCAGGAACTGTGTGAAAAGTATCCCATCTATCAGTAACGGATGATAAAAGGAGAGTCAGAATGAACATTCTGGTTGTGGGCGGCGGCGGCAGAGAGCATGCCATCATCTGCAAGCTGCGTGAAAACAAGGAAGTGGAAACGGTATACGCTCTGCCCGGAAACGGCGGCATGGCGGATGTGGCCCAGTGCTATCCCATTGCTGCCGATGATGTGGAAAGCATCGTTCGTTTCGCCAAGGAAAAGAATGTGGACTATGTGGTGGTTGCCCCCGACGATCCGCTGGTAAAGGGGTGCGTGGATGCGCTGGAAGCAGAAGGCTTTGAGTGCTTCGGCCCCCGCGCCAATGCGGCCATCATTGAAGGCAGCAAGATCTTTTCCAAGAACCTGATGAAAAAGTACGGCATTCCCACGGCTGCTTATGAAGTATTTACCGATGCCGGCGTAGCCATGGAATACCTTGAAAAGAGCAGCTATCCTACGGTGATCAAGGCCGATGGCCTGGCCCTGGGCAAGGGCGCTGTGATTGTGAACAGCCTGGAAGAAGCGAAGGAAACCGTCAAATCCATGATGCTGGATATGCAGTTTGGTGAAAGCGGCAGCCGCATTGTGGTGGAAGAATTCATGGAAGGCCCCGAAGTTTCCGTGCTGGCGTTCACCGATGGGAAAACCATCAAGCCCATGGTGTCTTCCATGGACCACAAGCGCGCCCACGACAACGACGAAGGCCTGAACACCGGCGGTATGGGTACCGTGGCCCCCAACCCCTATTACACGGAAGACGTGGCGAAGGAGTGCATGGAAAAGATTTTCCTGCCCACCATCCGTGCCATGGAAAAGGAAGGCCGCCTGTTCCAGGGATGCTTGTTCTTTGGTCTGATGATCACCAAGGACGGCCCCAAGGTGATCGAGTACAACTGCCGTTTCGGCGATCCTGAAACCCAGGTTGTGCTGCCCCTTCTCAAAAGCGATTTGCTTACCATCATGAAGGCGACCAAAGCCGGCACGCTGGATCAGGTGGACGTGGAATTTGAAAACAAAAACGCCTGCTGCGTGATCGTGGCTTCTGACGGTTATCCGCTGAAGTACGAAAAAGGCTACGAGATCACCATCGAAGACGAAGTGAAGCCCCATGTATATGTGGCCGGCGCCGCTTTGAAAGATGGGAAGCTGGTGAATGCCGGTGGCCGCGTGCTGGGCGTGGTAGGGAAGGGCGATACCCTCAAAGACGCCATTGATACCGCCTACAAAATGACGGAAAAAGTACATTTCCAAAACGCTTATTACCGCAAGGACATCGGCAAGCGTGCCCTGCAGGCAGGAGGAGTGAAATAAGTATGGTTTACCGCATTTATGTGGAAAAGAAAAAGGAACTGGCTCTGGAAGCCAACGCCCTGCTTTCCGATATCAGCGGCCTGCTGAATATCAAAAGCGTGGAGAATGTGCGCATCATCAACCGCTACGATGCCGAAGACATTGAAAAAGAATTGTTCGATTATGCCTGCAGCACGGTTTTCTCCGAACCGCAGCTGGACGATATTTCCGCCGAACTGAATGCTGAAAACGGTATTGTGTTTGCCGTGGAATACCTGCCCGGTCAGTTTGACCAGCGGGCCGATTCCGCCGCCCAGTGCATTCAGCTGATCAGCCAGGGCAACCGGCCTGTGATCCGCACGGCAAAGGTGTATGTGATTTACGGCAATGTGAGCGATGAAGAACTTGCCGAAATCAAAAAGTACGTCATCAACCCTGTGGAAGCGCGCGAAGCGGCTCTTGATATGCCCAAGACGCTGAAGATCCAGTACGAGATCCCTGAAACGGTGGAAACCCTGAACGGTTTCACCAAGCTGGACCGTGCCGGCCTGGAAGCGTTCGTTAAGAACTATGGCCTGGCCATGGACGCCGATGACATCGCTTTCTGCCAGGATTATTTCAAGACGGAAGACCGCGACCCCACCATCACCGAAATCCGCATGATCGATACCTACTGGAGCGATCACTGCCGGCATACCACTTTCCTCACCGAAATCGACAGCGTCAAGTTCGAAGATGCTCTGCTTCAGAAGGCCTATGATGAATACCTGGCCGTCCGTAAGGACCTGAACCGCACCAAGCCCATCTGCCTGATGGACCTTGCCACGGTGGCAGTGAAGTACCTCAAAAAGTACGGCAAGCTGGAAAAGCTGGATGAAAGTGAAGAAATCAACGCCTGCACGGTGAAGATTGAAATTGAAAAGGATGGGGTAAAGGAACCCTGGCTGCTTCTTTTCAAGAACGAAACCCATAACCATCCCACCGAAATCGAACCCTTCGGTGGCGCTGCTACCTGCATCGGCGGCGCCATCCGCGACCCGCTTTCCGGCCGCAGCTATGTGTACGGCGCTATGCGTGTTACCGGTGCTGCCGATCCGCTCAAGCCCGTCAATGAAACCATGAAGGGCAAACTTCCCCAGCGCAAGATCGTTACCACGGCTGCCGCAGGTTATTCTTCCTACGGCAACCAGATCGGCCTTGCCACCGGCATTGTGGATGAAATCTACCATCCCGGTTATGCGGCCAAGCGCATGGAAATCGGCGCGGTGATCGCTGCCGCTCCCGAAAAGAACGTGCGCCGTGAGCGGCCCGCTCCCGGTGATATCGTGATTCTGCTGGGCGGCAGCTCCGGCCGTGACGGCCGCGGCGGCGCCACCGGCTCCTCCAAGTCTCACACCCTCACGTCCCTGGAAACCTGCGGCGCCGAAGTGCAGAAGGGGAATGCACCCGAAGAACGCAAGCTGCAGCGTCTTTTCCGCAATGCGGAAGCCAGCCGGATGATCAAGCGTTGCAATGACTTCGGCGCCGGCGGCGTATCCGTTGCCATCGGCGAACTGGCGGACGGCCTGCAGATCGACCTGAACGCTGTACCCAAGAAGTACGACGGCCTGGACGGCACGGAACTGGCCATCTCCGAAAGCCAGGAACGCATGGCTGTGGTGATCGCTCCCGAAGATAAGGAACGTTTCCTGGCCATTGCCGGAACGGAAAACCTGCAGGCATGCCAGGTGGCTGTGGTGCAGGAAAATCCCCGGCTGCAGATGCACTGGAACGGCAAGATGATCGTGGATTTGAGCCGCGAATTCCTCAACTCCAACGGTGCTTCCAAGCACATTGACATCACCCCCGAAAACTGCAAGGATTATACCAGGCAGGTGGAAGGCACCTTTGCCGATAACTACATGGAAATGGCCCAGGATCTGAACCTGTGCTCCAAGCGCGGCCTTTCCGAACGCTTTGATGCCACGATCGGCGCCGGCACTGTGCTGATGCCCTTTGGCGGCAAGAACCAGCAGACCCCCATCCAGGCCATGGTGCAGAAGATTTCTGTGGAACAGGGCCATACCGATGACTGCAGCCTGATGAGCTTTGGCTATAACCCCTTCATTGCCGAAAAGAGCCCCTATCACGGCGCATACCTTGCGGTTGTGGAATCCGTCTGCAAGCTGATCGCCACCGGCGCCAAGTTTGAAGATGTATACCTGACCTTCCAGGAATACTTCGAACGGCCCGGTAAGGACGGCAAGCGGTGGGGCAAACCCCTGAGCGCACTGCTGGGTGCTTTCATGGCTCAGAAAGAACTGGGCATCGGCTCCATCGGCGGCAAGGACTCCATGAGCGGTTCCTTCGAAGATCTGGACGTACCGCCCACCCTGGTTTCCTTTGCAGTCACCTGTGCCAAGACCCAGGATATTGTTTCTCCCGAATTTAAGAAAGCCGGCAACAAGCTGGTGATGATCCGTCCCGAAATGGACGAAAACGGCCTGCCGGTGACGGCAAGCCTGATGCAGGTGTTTGACAAGGTATACGGCCTGCTCAATTCCGGCAAAGCTGTGGCCTGTTATACCCCCGGCATGGGCGGCATTGCCGAAGCGGTGCTGAAGATGGCCATCGGTAACGGCCTGGGCTTCAAATATGAAGACGGCCTGACCATGAACGACATTTTCGGCTACAATTACGCTTCCTTCCTGCTGGAAATGGCCGATGCGGAAGGCGAAAAGGTGATCGGTGAGATCACGGAAGAAGCTGCTATCGAATACGCCGGCGAAAAGCTGTGCCTGTGCAAGCTGCAGGAGGCGTATGAAGACAAGCTGGAAAGCGTGTACAGCTGCAACATTCCCACCGAAGGCAAGAAGATCGAAAACTTTGCCTACACAGCGAAAGAATGGGCCAAGCCCGCCATCAAGGTGGCCAAGCCCCGGGTGCTGATCCCCGTGTTCCCCGGTACCAACTGCGAATACGACAGCGCCAAGGCAGCCATGGATGCCGGCTGTGAAGCCAAGATCGTGGTGCTCAACAATCTGACCAGCGATGGCATTTCCCGCAGCATTGACACCTTTGCTGCCGAAATGAAGAAGAGCCAGATCGTGTTCCTGCCCGGCGGCTTCTCCGGCGGCGACGAACCCGACGGCAGCGCCAAGTTCATTACCGCGTTCTTCCGCAACGCCGCCATCAAGGAACAGGTGGAAAACCTGCTGGATAACCGGGATGGCCTGATGCTGGGTATCTGCAACGGCTTCCAGGCGCTGATCAAGCTGGGCCTGGTGCCCTTTGGCAAGATCGTGGATACCGATGCTTCTTGCCCCACGCTGACCTTCAACACCATCGGCCGTCACCAGAGCCGCATTGTGCACACCCGCATTGCTTCCAACAAGAGCCCCTGGCTGCAATTGACCAATGTTGGCGACGTGTACACCGTGCCCATCTCTCACGGCGAAGGCCGCTTCCTGGCCAGCGATGAGATGGTAAAGAAACTGGCGGAAAACGGCCAGATTGCCACCCAGTATGTGGATCTTGCCGGTAATGCCACCGACGATATCCACTTCAATCCCAACAATTCTCTGTGCGCCATCGAAGGTATTACTTCTCCCGATGGCCGTGTACTGGGCAAGATGGGCCATAGCGAACGCGTTGGTGCCGGCCTGTACAAGAATGTTCCCGGCGAATATGATATCAAACTGTTTGCCTCTGCTGTGAAATATTTCAAGTAATTAGGAATAGGAGCGTAAAGACAAATGAAAGAATACAAGACCGATATCCAGATTGCCCAGGAATGTGAAATGGAACACATCCGCGTCATCGCCGAACGTGCTCATGTGGACGAAAAGTATGTGGAACAGTATGGAAATTACAAGGCCAAGATTGACCTTTCGCTGCTGAACGAAACCGATAAGAAAGACGGCAAGCTGATCCTGGTGACCGCCATCACGCCCACTTCTGCCGGCGAAGGTAAAACCACCACCACCATCGGCCTGGCCGACGGCCTTCGCCGCATTGGCAAGGACGTGACCGTTGCCCTGCGTGAGCCCTCCCTTGGCCCGGTGTTCGGCATCAAGGGCGGCGCTGCCGGCGGCGGCTATGCCCAGGTCGTGCCCATGGAAGATATCAACCTGCACTTCACCGGCGACTTCCACGCCATCGGCGCGGCCAACAACCTGCTGGCCGCTATGCTGGACAACCACATCCAGCAGGGCAATGCGCTGAACATTGACGTGAAGAAGATCACCTGGAAGCGCTGCGTGGATATGAACGACCGTCAGCTGCGCTACATCGTCAACGGCCTGGGCGGCCGCATCAACGGCGTACCCCGTGAAGATGGCTTCGATATCACCGTGGCCAGCGAAATTATGGCCGTTCTGTGCCTGTCCAATTCTGTTATGGACCTGAAAGAACGCCTGTCCCGCATTATCGTTGGCTATACCTACGACGATAAGCCTGTCACCTGCGGCGAACTGAAGGCTGCCGGCGCCATGACCGCCCTGCTGAAGGATGCCCTCAAGCCCAACCTGGTGCAGACGCTGGAAGGCACTCCCGCTTTCGTGCATGGCGGCCCCTTCGCCAACATTGCCCACGGCTGCAACTCCGTCATGGCGACCAAGATGGCCCTGAAGATGGGCGACTACACCGTGACCGAAGCGGGCTTCGGCGCTGACCTGGGTGCTGAAAAGTTCCTGGACATCAAGTGCCGCATGGCCGGCCTGACGCCCGATGCCGTTGTGGTAGTGGCTACGGTGCGTGCCCTCAAGATGCACGGCGGCGTGGCCAAGGCTGACCTGGCCACCGAAAACATTGAAGCCCTGGAAAAGGGCGTGCCCAACCTGCTGCGCCATGTGGGCAACATCAAGAATGTATACCAGCTGCCCTGCGTGGTGGCCGTGAACCGTTTCCCCACGGATACCGATGCCGAAATCGACTTCATCATCAAGAAGTGCCGTGAACTGGGCGTGAACACTGTTCTGTCCACCGTTTGGGCCGATGGCGGTAAGGGCGGCGAAGAACTGGCCAAGGAAGTGGTGCGCCTGTGCGAAGAAGAACAGGGCAACTTCACCTTCTCCTACACCGATGATATGAGCATCGAAGAAAAGATCGAAGCGGTGGTAAAGAAGGTGTATGGTGGTGACGGCATCAACGTGCTGCCCGCTGCCAAGAAGCAGATCGAAACCCTGACGGCCCTTGGCTTTGACAAGTGCCCCATCTGCATTGCCAAGACCCAGTATTCCTTCTCCGATGATCCCGCTAAGCTGGGTGCGCCCACCGGTTTCACCGTGACCATCCGCAATGTGAAGATTTCTGCCGGCGCCGGTTTCATCGTGGTGCTGACGGGCGATATCATGACCATGCCCGGCCTGCCCAAGTCTCCTGCCGCTGAACGCATCGACGTGGATGCCGACGGCAAGATCACCGGCCTGTTCTGATGAAATAAGAAAGACGGAAGTCGGCTGCCTGGCTTCCGTCTTTTTCCGGAGATTGAATACTATGAACGAAAAGAAAATCAATTTGATGTGGAGCATCAGCCTGATTGCGATCAGCATTTCAAACCTGCTTCTTGGCATCACAAATGCCTTTGATGCGGAAATACCGGATGCGCTGATGATCGTTTTTTGTCTTGTGATGCTGGCGGCTGTGTGCACTTTGGTGTACGCCAGCCTGAAAAAGTGGCAACAAAAACTGTAAAGAAAAAACCCGGAGAAGAGTGAACTTCTTCGGGTCTTTTTTTGATGGATATCAGAAATGGCCTTCCTCCAGCAGATTACGCACATTGCCGGGAAGCAAAGAGGGGGCATCCCCGTGAATCTGCACCGGCAAATCAATAGGCAGGCCCTTTTCCCAGGGGGGGAGAATATCGGCGGAAGGGGCTTTCATTTCCATGTGTTTCTTTTCAAGAATAACAGAAACATAATCCTGAACGGATTGCAGCGGTTTATCCAGCACAATGCCGCCCAGCTTATCAAACTGCATATTTTCCGCATCGTGGTTATCGGAACCGCTGGAATAGGGCAGGCCAAGCTGCTTTGCATATTGCAGGGCCAGCGTATTCCAAACGGGCACATTGCCGTAGTTGACAGCCTCAATGCCGTCCACAAAATGGGGCAGAAGGTGAATGGCAGTGTTGTATGCACGGGAGCGGAAGGGATGGGCCTGCACCATGCAGCCACCGGCAGCATGAATTTCGCGGTACATGCGCACCCTGTCCCAGGCTTTCATATCGGGATGGGCAAGCAGAAAGGCTTTATCAATGCCATAAATCAGGTATTCATCGCCTTCGAAGTTTTCTTCGATACCGAAAAATACCGGAAAACCGAACTTGTCGCCTTCGTTTTTTGCGTCCTCATAGCCGGAACAGAACTGGTTGACCCATTCCGTCCAGGGAAGGGAACGATCCGGCCGGGTATTGCCTTTATAAAAATGATCGGTAATGATGATGCCGGCATAACCCAGATCCATATAGGGCTTGATATACTCTGCACCGCGGCTTCTGGCGCAGGCAGAGCCCTGATACGTGTGCATGTGGGTTTCGTAGAGATACTTCTGCATAAGAAAGGCGCTCTCTTTCCTTTGTTTTTCTCTATTTTACCATTCTAATTGTCACAACGCAAGTACATTTCGCCCATGACACAGAAGGAAAACTTTGCTATAATACAGGCAATACGGGAAAGGAGCACAATGCAGGAATGTTCAAGATATACGTCAATCAATCGGGGTATTTGCCAAAGGAAAAGAAAATGGCCGTACTCTGTGAAGCATGCGATGCATTCACCCTTCAGGATGATCAGGGAAAGGTATGTTTTGAAGGCAAATGGCAATATTTCGGACCGGATGCCATTTCTGGTGATACGGTTTGGCAGGCGGATTTTTCTGCATTTGACGTGCCGGGCAGGTACACCGTATGCTGCGAAAAAGGGAAAAGTGCATCCTTTGAAATTGGCGAACATGCATATGATAAACTGATGTACGACCTGATGCGCGCATTTTATTATCTGCGCTGTGGTTGTGAACTGAAAAAGGAAAATGCCGGGGAATATGTGCACGGGGCATGTCATACAGGCGTGGCTGTGGAATGGGAAAACCATGATGTGAAAAAGCATGTGCTTGGCGGATGGCACGACGCCGGAGATTACGGACGGTATGTGACGCCCGGCGCTGTGGCGCTGTCTCACCTTTTGTATGCATATGTGCTGTACCCGGATGTGTTTGATACACTGCACCTGAACATTCCGGAAAGCGGAAACGGCATGCCGGATATTCTGAACGAATGCAAGTATGAACTGGATTGGATTTTGCAGATGCAGCGGGAAGATGGCGCTGTGTACCATAAGCTGACCACGGCTCAGCATGCACCGTTTGTGATGCCGGAAGAGGATGGGGCACACCTTTACCTTTTACCCGTTTCCAGCATGGCCGCTGCGGATTTTTGCGCCATCTGTGCCCATGCAAGCAGGGTGTACAGAAAATACGACGGGGAATATGCGGATCAATTGCTGAAAAGCGCAGAAAAAACCTATGCCTGGCTGGAGGAGCATCCCGAATTTCTTGGGTTCAAAAATCCGGAAGGCTGCGGCACCGGTGGGTATTATGAAAGGGATGACCTTTCCAACCGTTTCTGGGCAGCAGCGGAAATGTATGCCGCCACCGGGAAGAAAGAATATCACACGGCAGCAAAGGCGAAATACGAATTGTTGGAACACCGTCTGACCCTTGGATGGGGCGACGTGGCAGGTATGGGCGTGATGGCCCTTCTGACCAGTCCATATCCGGTGGATGATGAAATGACATGCTCGATGAAAGAAGAAGTGATACGCCAGGCGCAGCAGCTGGGATCCATTGCAAAAACCAACGGATACTGCTGCGCCATGGTGGAACAGAATTTCTGCTGGGGCAGCAATATGCCCCTGATGCAGCATGGCATGATCATGGCACTGGCGGATAGGCTGGAAGGAAAACAGCGTTTCCGCACCTGTATGCTGGATCAGTTGCATGTGCTGATGGGCGTGAACGCCATGGGGATCAGCTATGTGACGGGCAATGGGGATTATGCGTACAACAGGCCCCATTTAAGGCCTTCTGAGGCAGATGGAATTGATGCGTGTATTCCTGGTATGGTCAGCGGCGGGCCCAACAGAAGGGCCTCCGATGGGCTTTGCAGGGAATTGGGGTTGTTTGCCCCTGGCACGCCGCCCATGAAATGCTACCTGGACGATCATCGCTGCTATTCCCTGAACGAAATCACCATCTACTGGAATTCTCCGGCAGTGTTTGTGCTGGCAGCGGCGATGCATAAGGAATAAAAAAAGACCCGAAGCGGCAAGAAAGCTGCTTCGGGTCTTTTTTACTTACTTGGTTTTCATCAACCGGACAAGAGCTTTGCTGATTTTCTGATGGGCTTTGATACCCGGGTGGGCACGGCTGCCCATTTCTGCTTTACTCATGCCGTCCAGCGTCAGGGGAACATGAAAACGAACGTCGATGCCTTCTTTTCGGGCCTGCTCCACAGCAGCCAAAATGGCGTCATGGATGGGACCTTTGTCATAAAAGACGATCCAGTAAAGCTGGGCGCCGGGGTTCTTCTCCGTCAAAAGACGAAGGAAAGAAAGGCAGCCTTCCGTCAATCGCTGCATATCTTCCGGGCTTTCGGTCAGCTTATAGGTGACGCCGGTTTCGGGATCGGTATAAGCAGGGGAGCCCAGGGCGCCGGCGTCATTGGTGCCAAGGGCGATGACTACTTTATCGGGCTGAAAAGAAAAATCGTATTCCTGCTGCGCGTTTTGCGCAGTAACGGGGCCGCAGATCTTGGTGTACACCTTGGGAATGCTGCCGGAAGGGTTATTGTCCCAGGCACCCAATACGCCCCAGCCGCTCTGGCTGATCACCTGGTAACGGGCATTCAGGGCATCGGCGGTCAATTTGGCATAGGTATCGGAAGAAGAAAAGACCATGGGCACCCATTCCATAAAGGCTTGCGGGCCTTTGCAGCCTTCGCCGCTGGTGATGGAATCGCCAATGAACTCAATTTTCATTTTTGCTTCGGGCAGGGGAAGAAGCTTGCCGTTGGTGCGGATGGCCACCAAAGAAACAAAGGCTTCGTTGTCGCCGCCAAAGGGCTGGGTCTCCTTGGCGATGCGCACGGTGTGGGGGGCGTTGCTCAGGTTCAGGAAGATAGGATACCAGTGCTTGCCCTTTTGCGGAACAAGGTTCTGGGAACGCAGGCCGTCCACCGTAAAGGAAAGGTACGGCGCCATGGATTGATAGCTGCAATCAATTTGCACTTCAAGATGGGAAGCCTCCACTTTCATTTCGGCGGATGCACTGCTCCACATCAGGGGGAAATGAGGCTGACCGGCATCGTAACGGCCGTTCAGACGGATGAATTCGTTATTGCGGACGGGAAAAGTTTTCATAAATAAGCTCCTTCACGATGAAAGATTTTCATATGTTTTATATAGCATTTTACGATATAATTGTCAAGGATATCGCGCTAAATGTCAACGGTTTCAGGCTTGCGTGGAAATGAAAAGGATGGTATCATATTAGCATCAGAAAACAACGGAGGAAAAATATGAAAACATATTTGCCTGACGATAAAAATGTAAAATGCCTGGGCCGTACCATGATGACAGAGAACGGACTGTGGATGTGCTATTCCGCAACCGGCGCCGCTTTCCGCTTTCATGGTAAGGTGCTGAAGATCCGCATGCTGGGGGATGATCGGTGTGAAAATGCCGATATGGATGGCAATCTGGCCCGTGTGAAAGTATTTGTAGACGGCGAATGCAAATGCGACGTGATGATGAACAAAAAAGAAATGTGTCTTTCCGTTTTTGAAAACGAACTGCCCTTGGACGCACACATCCGGGTGATGAAGGTATCGGAAACGGCCATGTCCACCGTCTGCCTGAAGGCCATTGAAACCGATGATGATGCGGAAATTTTGCCCGAAGAAAAGAGAATGCACCTGGTCGAGTTCGCAGGGGACAGCATCACCTGCGGTTATGGTGTGGATGACGAAGTGGCGGAGCATAGTTTTAAAACCGACACGGAAGACGCGACCAAAGCCTATGCATACCTTACCTGCCAGGCCTTGAAAGCGGACCACAGCCTGGTATCCATCAGCGGTTACGGCATCATTTCCGGCTATTCCGGGGATGGAGTGCGCCGGCCGGATCAACTGCTGCCTACCTACTACGAAAAGATGGGCTTTTCTTACGGAAGCATGCAAGGCACATATCCCCAGGATGTGGCATGGAATTTTGATGCACTGCAGCCGGAGCTTGTGGTGATCAACCTTGGCACCAACGACCAGAGCTTTACCCAGAAGAAGGAAGAACTTTGCCTGGAATACTGCGATGAATACCAGAAATTCATCAAGGTGATCAGAAGCCGTAATCCGCAAGCCCAAATCCTGTCCATTCTCGGTGTAATGGGTACGGATCTTTGCGCCATGGCGGAAAAAGCGGTAAACGACTACAAAAAAGAAACCGGAGACGACAAGATTTGCTTTCTTCCCTTTGAAGAGCAACTGGACGAAGACGGCCGCGGCGCCGATTGGCATCCCTCTCAGCTGACCCACAGAAAAGTGGCAGAAAAATTGTCAGTATTTATTCGTGAATATATGAACTGGTAAGGAGGAAGAAAAATGGACAAGTTTGCTGCAAGAAAAGCAACGGCTCCCATTCGTGTGGTTGGGAAAGACGGCGAGGCGTTGAAAAACACGTTAATCACCATGGAACTGAAGAACCATCAGTTTCTCTTTGGCTGCGGTGCATTTGAAAGCGTGGCTTTGATGCAGGTGCAGGACGAAGAGAAGAAAGCCTTCTTTGCCGATCGCATGGAAAAATGGCTGGGGCTTTTCAACTTCGGTACGCTGCCTTTCTATTGGGGCCGCTATGAACCGGAGCAGGGCAAAACGGTGGAAAAAGTCACCATGGAAGCGGCCAAATGGCTGAAGGACAGGGACGTAACGGTGAAGGGCCATCCGCTTTGCTGGCATACGGCCTGTGCCAACTGGCTGCTTCAGTATGACAACAAGGAAATCATGCGCCTCCAGCTGGAGCGCATTCACCGCGATGTGGCCGCGTTCAAGGGCGTCATCGATATGTGGGACGTGATCAACGAAGTGGTGATCATGCCGGTGTTCGATAAGTATGACAACGCAATCACTCGCCTTTGCAAGGAAAAAGGCCGCATTCAACTGGTGAAAGAAGTGTTTGAAGCGGCAAAGGAAACCAACCCCGGCGCCACTTTGCTGATCAACGATTTCAACACCTCCCAGTCCTACGAAATCCTGATCGAAGGCTTGCTCCATGCCGGGGTGCCCATCAGCGTGATCGGTATTCAGAGCCATCAGCATCAGGGCTATTGGGGCCTGGAAAAGTTGCACACAGTGCTGGAACGCTTCTCTCATTTCGGCCTGCCCATCCATTTCACCGAAAATACGCTCATTTCCGGCGACCTGATGCCGGCCCATATTGAAGATTTGAACGACTGGCAGGTGCCCGAATGGCCCTCCACGCCGGAAGGGGAAGAACGCCAGGCCCGTGAGGCGGCGGAAATGTACACCGAACTTTTTGCCCATCCGCTGGTGGAAGGCATTACCACCTGGGATCCGGCAGACGGTGCATGGCTGGGTGCTCCCAGCGGCCTGATGCGCAAGGACAGCAGCCTGAAGCCTATTTACCATAAGCTGCATTCCCTGATCCACGGCGAATGGAAAACCAATGTAACATTGAAGACAGACGATAACGGCTTTGTCACGCTGGAAGGCTATAAGGGCAAGTATGAAGCCTGTGCCGATGGCAAGAAGGCAAAATTCAGCCTGGCGGATAACAAAGAGCAAACCATCATCCTTGAATAATCCAATTATGCGGGCAGGAACATGCTTGCCCGCTTTTTTGCGCAAAAACGGAAATGTTTTCAAAGAATATGTGTGGTATGCTATGTTTGCAGCTGCACAAAAGAGAAAGGAGGGAAGAAGCATGGAAAAGGAAAAAATGCAGAAAGCGATCGACTATATTGAAGAAAACCTGAAAGCGGACATTGCGGTTGAAGAAATGGCGGATGCTGCCGGATATTCCGTGTATCACTTTTATCGGCTTTTCCAGCTGGCAACCGGCATGCCGGTGATGCAATATGTGCAAAGACGGCGCATGCTGCATGCTATCTGGGAAATGCAAGGGAAAACAAACCGCACCGAAATCATACTCGCCTACGGTTTTGATACATATGCCGGTTTCTATCGTGCTTTTAGAAACGCATTTTGCTGCACTCCCTCCGAATACCTGAAAACGAACCGGGCCAGGCGTCCTGTCCGGCCGGATTTGAGCAAGGAGGCAAACATGTATATATCACACAAAAAAGCGCAGGAAGTTTTGAAACACTGGAATATGGAAGAGGAAACGATCAGGGATATCTTTTATGAAAACTCCGGCAACAGAAGCGAAAACGCATATTATGTGGGCGAAAGGCATGTATTGAAGTTCACGGAAAACCTGGCGAAAGTAAAAAATAATATGGCATTGGCTGATGCATTGACAGAGGCAGGGCTGCATGCGGCAAAGCATATAAAAATCAAAGATGGGGAAGCGTATGTACAGAACGCAGGGGTCTATTTCTACCTGACACGGAAGCTGGAAGGGAAGCAATTGAATGCCATGCATGCCTATCAGCCGGAAACAGCCGCTTACATCGGCGAGATTATAGGTCTTTTGCACAAGGCACTGGCAAAAAGTGATGCCCTGACCAATGAAAAGGATTTTTATGGCACTGTGTGCAACTGGGCTATGGAGAGCAAGGCAGTTAAGGAATCGTTTCCGGCAGAATTCCTCGCCAAAATGAAAAAAGACTTTGGTATGCTGTATCAGACTTTGCCCCGGCAATGCATCCATCGCGATCCCAACCCGGGTAATATCATGCTGAACGGAGAGCAATGGGGGTTTATTGATTTCGAATTAAGCGAACGAAACATTCGGATATATGATCCCTGCTATGCAGCGACCGCCATCCTGTCTGAAACCTTTGAAAGCGAACAAAAAAACGGATGGTTCCGGGTGTATCAGGAAATGATGAACGGATATGACCGGACGGTAAAAATGACGAATGAGGAAAAGAGGGCGGCACCTTATGTGGTGATGGGGAACCAGATGATTTGCCTTGCTTTCTTCGGAAGTGATGAAAAGTATGAGAAAGTATTTGATATCAACATCCGCATGACCAGATGGCTGATGGAAAACTTTGAAAAGCTGCAACTGATATGACAGAACGGACGGCATTGCAAAAAGCGTGCCGTCTGTTTTATTTTGAAAAACACTCGACTATTGCGTTCCTTTCAGGTATAATATTCCTTGTGTGAAAACCAAACAGGAGGATGTATCGATGAATGTGATTTTGAAGATGATCCAGGGTGCGCTGATTGGCGCCGGCGGTGTTTTGCCAGGTGTGTCCGGCGGTGTACTGGCGGTGCTGTTTGGGCTGTATAAGCCGCTGATGAAGTTCCTGGCTCATCCTTTGAAAAACCTGAAGAGCAGCATTATTGAACTGTGGCCCATTTTGCTGGGCTTTGTCATCGGGTATGTGGGCATTGCCAAGGTGCTGGAAGAGGTACTGAAAGCTTATGAAACCCAGAGCCTGGCGGTATTCGTTGGCATGACCATCGGCATTATGCCTTCTCTTTTCCGGGAAGCCGGTGAAAAGGGAAGAAACAGAAACAGCTGGATTTCGCTGGTCGTGGTGTTCATTGTGGCTTTCGCCATTCTTGGCGGTGCACGGATTCTGCAGCTTACCATCGTGCCTAATTTCGGCTGGAATATGTTCGGCGGTGCCTGCCTTACCCTGTCCATCATCGCTCCCGGCATGAGCGGCTCTGTGCTGATGCTGCCCTTGCAGATGACCGCAGCGGATGGCACCATGTCTACTTTCTATGAGCACATTACCGGCGCTATCGGCAATTTGAACTTTGATGTGCTGCTGCCGGTTGCGATTGGCGCCGTGCTGGCCTTTGTGCTGCTTACCCGTGCCATTGACTGGATGATGAACAAGCATTATTCCGTGATGTTCCACGGCATCATCGGTCTGGTGATTGCTGCCACCATTTTCACCATTCCCTTTGCTGCATTCGGCGCCGGTGTGACCAGCTGCCTGGTGCATGTGGGGCTGGTAGTGGCGGGCTGCATTGCCACGCTGCTGCTGGATAAGATGAACTCCAAAGTGGAAAAGCCCGAAGTGTAAGATAAAGAAAGGATGTACGAATATGTATCGCGAAAATGCATGGAAAACCTATGATGGAGAAGCGCTTGCAAAGCTGGAAAGAACGGCGAAAAAATATCGTCACTTCCTGGACAACGGCAAAACCGAACGGGAATGTGCTGCTTACACCATTGCTGCCGCAAAGGAACAGGGCTATGTGGACCTGAAGGACATCATCGAAAAGAACGGCCGTCTGCAGGCTGGCGACAAGGTGTACGTCAATTGCATGGATAAGGCGGTCATGCTCTTTTATCTGGGCAAGAACGGTCTGGAAAAAGGCATGAACATTGTGGGTTCCCACATCGACAGCCCCCGCATTGACCTGAAGCAGAACCCCTTCTATGAGGACAGCGGCTTTGCCTATGCTGATACCCATTATTACGGCGGCATCAAAAAATACCAGTGGGTGGCCCGCGCACTGGCACTTCACGGCGTTGTGGCCAAGAAGGATGGCACGCAGGTGACCATTTCCATCGGCGAAAAGGATGACGACCCGGTTGTGGGTATTTCTGATTTGCTGATCCATCTGTCCAGGGATCAGATGGGCAAGAAGGCAGCTGAAGTGATCGGCGGTGAAGACCTGGATATTATGATGTGCGGCATGCCTCTCGTGGAAGGCGAAGAAAAGGAACCGGTAAAGGCTGCGCTTTTGAAGATCCTGAAGGATCAGTATGGCCTTGAAGAAGAGGACATGGTTTCCGCTGAAATTGAAGCGGTGCCCGCCGGTCCTGCCCGGGAATACGGCCTGGACCGCAGCATGATCCTTGGATATGGCCATGACGACCGCGTGTGCGCCTATGCCTCTCTGGAAGCTATTTTCTGCCTGACGGACATTCCGGAATACACCTGTTGCTGCCTGATGGCTGATAAAGAAGAGATCGGCAGTGTGGGCGCAACCGGTATGCGTGCTATGTATTTTGAAAATGCCGTGGCAGAACTGATGAACCTGACCGAAGATCACTATTCCGACCTGAAACTGCGCCGTGCTCTGGCGAACAGCCGCATGCTGTCCTGCGACGTAAGCGCCGGTTTTGACCCCCTGTTTGCCGGTGCGTTTGAACGCAAAAATGCCGCCATTCTGGGCAACGGTGTGTGTTTCAACAAGTTCACCGGCTCCGGCGGCAAGAGCGGCTCCAACGATGCCAATGCGGAATACATTGGCAAGCTGCGCAAGATCATGGATGACCATAACATCGCCTGGCAGACGGCGGAACTGGGCCGTGTGGACGTGGGCGGCGGCGGCACCATTGCCTATGTGTGCGCCCTGTACGGCATGGAAGTGATCGACAGCGGCGTGGCCGTGCTTTCCATGCACGCACCGCTGGAAGTGATCAATAAGGCGGACCTTTATGAAGCCGTGAAGGCCTATGCTGCCTTTATGAAGGACGCAAAGTAAAAAATCGTCTGCAAAAGGGGAGATAACCATGACGATTGGCGAAAAAATCCGCGCGGCAAGGATTGCAGCCGGTCTGACACAGAAACAGCTTGGCCTTGCTGTTGGTATTGAAAACGAAAAGGTAGCAGAAAACACTATCCAAAAATGGGAATACGGGAAAGTAATTCCCTCCCTTCAATACATCCGTCCCCTTGCCAATGCGCTGAAAGTATCTCTTGACTACCTTGTACCGTAAAAAAGAAAAGGATGTGTGATGATTCGCACATCCTTTCTTGTTTGGGTTTGAGAAATTGTGGTATAATAAGATTGTGCGAAAACGCACGGACTGGAGTGAAAAAGGATATGAAAATTGCTTTCTTTGATGCAAAACCTTATGACATTCCCGGCTTTGAAAAATGCGGGAAGGAGCAGGGAATCGAGTTTAAGTTTTATGAGAGTCCGCTGAACGAAGATACCGTTACGCTGGCTCAGGGTGCGGACGGCGTGTGTGTTTTTGTGAACGACACCGTCAACGCTGCTGTGATCGACAAGCTGTATGCCATGGGCATCCACATTGTTGCGCTGCGTTGCGCAGGCTACAACAACGTGGATCTGCATCATGCCTTTGGCAAGGTACATGTGGTGCATGTGCCGGTGTATTCCGCTTACGCCGTGGCAGAGCATGCCATGGCCATGCTGCTTACCTCCATCCGACGCATTCACAAGGCGTTCATCCGTACCCGCGATTTCAATTTCAGCCTGAACGGCCTGACGGGGTTCGATTTGCACGGAAAAACAATCGGTATCGTGGGCGCCGGTAAAATCGGCCGGGTAATGATCGATATTTGCCGCGGCTTTGGCATGAACGTGCTGGCTTATGATAAGTATCCGTCCGGTGATCAGATCCGCTTTGTGGATTTGGAGGAATTGTTTGCAAAAAGCGATATCATTTCCCTGCATTGCCCCTTGACCCAGGATACGTACCACCTGGTAAACAAAGAAAGCATTGAAAAGATGAAAAAGGGCGTGGTGATCGTCAATACCTCCCGCGGGGCGCTGATTGACGCAGAAGCGCTGCTGGAAGGCATCAAAGCAAGGCACGTGGGGGCAGCTTGCCTGGACGTGTATGAAGAAGAAAGCGATGTGTTCTTCAACGACTTTTCCGGTCACATTCTCAATGATGATACGCTGGCCAGGCTTATTTCCATGCCCAATGTGATCGTTACCTCACATCAGGCTTTCCTGACCAACGAAGCTTTGGAAAACATTGCGGAAATTACTGCGGATAACCTGAAGGAGTTCTTTCAGGAGGGTACCTGCAAAAACGAACTGTGCTATCATTGCGGTAATGTGGAAAAATGCAAAAAGAGCAGAAGCGGCAAGTGCTTCTGATAAACAAACAAAAAAAGAGCGGCTCCGTTTGGGAGCCGCTTTTCATTTGATTACAGTTTCACGGAAACGGTATTGTCCTTCACATGGAGCACAATGCCCTTTTCGTTTTCTTCGGTTTCGGCACCATCCACAGCCTGAACGGCCTTTACGCCCATCAGCTGCAGCTTCAGGCCCTTGGCTTCGCCATCCACGGTGAAGGTGACGAAACCATCTTCACACTTGGAAGTGACGGTGAACACCTTTTCGCCCTGACGGTTATAAACGGTGCGGCTGGCTTCGCCCTTGAGGGCATAGGCCTGCATCAGCACATTTTCTTCGAATGCGTAATCAGCCGTGGTGTCGCACTGGCCGATGGGCAGCAGGGTGTTTTCGCGCACATACAGAGGCAGGGAGAAGAAGTCGTAGGTATTTTCGTTGTGCCAGCCGTAATCGCAGGTAACAGCGCCGGAGAAGTATTCCGTCCAGGCACCGCGGGGCAGGTAGAATTCGCCTACGTTATCTTCACGCAGTACGGGGGCTACCAGCAGCGCATCGCCCAGCATGTACTGGCGGTCGCAGTCTTCGGAGCCCAGGTCACCGGGGAATTCCAGCACCATGGCGCGCATGGCGGGCACACCCTGGGTATTGGCTTCCACGGCCAGGCCGTACAGGTAGGGCATAAGAGAAAGCTTCAGGTTGGTGAAAGCACGGCACACGTCCACTGCTTCATCGCCAAACAGCCACGGTACACGGTAGGAGCCGCTGCCATGCAGGCGGGAATGGGTGGAAAGCAGGCCAAAGGCCAGCCAACGCTTATATACATGATCAGGCGCGGTGCCTTCAAAGCCGCCCATATCGTGGCTCCAGAAGCCGAAGCCGGACAAGCACAGGCTCAGACCACCGCGGATGGATTCGGCCATGGAGGGATAGGTGCTGTTGCAGTCGCCGCCCCAGTGCACGGGGAACTGCTGGCCGCCGACGGTGGCACTGCGGGCAAAGAGGCAGGCTTCCTTTTCGCCGCGTTCTTCCTGAATGGCTTCGAAAACCACTTTGTTGTACAGGTAGGTGTAGTAGTTGTGCATGCGCACGGGATCGCTGCCGTCGAAGTACTTGACGTCGGTGGGGATTCTTTCGCCAAAGTCGGTCTTGAAATAGTCCACGCCCTGACGCATGAGCCGCTTGAGCTTGCCCTTATACCATTCCACAGCGGCGGGATTGGTAAAGTCGATCACGCCCAGGCCGTACTGCCACAGGTCCCACTGCCAGACGTCGCCGTCGGGGGTATTGATGAAATAGCCGCCTTCCATGGCTTCGTCGAAGATTTTGCTCTTCTGGCCCAGGTAGGGGTTGATCCACACACAAACCTTCAGGCCCTTATCATGCAGACGCTGCATCAGGCCTTCCACATCGGGGAAGAGGTCTTCGTCCCATTCGAAGCTGCACCATTCATTTTCCTTCATCCAGAAGCAGTCGAAATGGAACACGGACAGGGGCAGATTGCGTTCGATCATGCCGTCCACAAAGGACATGACCGTCTTTTCGTCGTAAGAGGTGGTGAAAGAAGAAGACAGCCACAGGCCGAACGTGCTGGGAGGGGGCAGAGCGGGACGGCCGGAGAGCAGGGTGTAATTGGACAGCACGCTCTTCATATCGCCGCCGCCGATCACCATGAAATCCAGCTTCTGGCCGGGTACGCTGAACTGAACCTTGGTCACCGCTTCGGTGCACACTTCAAAGGACACCGGACCGGGATCGTTCACCAGCACGCCGTAGCCACGATTGGTGATATAGAAGGGAATGTTCTTGTAAGCGATTTCGGAGGAAGTGCCGCCGTCTTCATTCCAGATATCCACCACCTGGCCGTTCTTCACAAAGGCGGTGAAGCGTTCGCCCATGCCGTACACCTTTTCACCAACGCCAATTTCCAGCTGGCCGCGCATGAAGGGGCCGTCATTGGTGGACAGGTAGCTGAGCATGGGGGAGCCGAAGCGGTCGCCCACAGAGGTGATCAGCTTGCCCTGCCAGTAGTAACGGAAGAAGCAGGGACGCTTGCCGATTTTCAGCGTCAGATCGCCGGAAGAAACGGTGATATCGCTATCCGTTTCCACAACGTCCAGCGTGCACTTTGCATCGTTCAGCTCAAAAGCGGGCATCTTTTTGCGGCTGCCGCGGAAATGGGTGACCTGGGTGCGCAGAATGCCTTTCTGGGGGGAGGTGATATCCACTTCCAGGGAAGGGCCGTCCAGACCGCGTTCGTCATGACGATAGCACACGCCATAGAGGTGCAGCAGGGTCTTTTCTTCATTCAGCTTCACCTGGCGGATCTGCTCGCAATTGTGATTGGATACGCCGGGCTTCAATACCCATTCGCCTACATTGAATTTCATTTTGCCATTTCTCCTTAAAATGTGATATTGCAGGGAGAGAGGGAAACCCTCTCAACGATATGTTTTGATGAATTTCCCTCTCTGTTCTTTAAAATATGACGCTTATTTCAGGCCCATGGCTTCCTGGCACAGTGCCCACTTGGCATCGGCTTCCTTCTGACTCCATTCCACACACTGATCGTAACCGTACTGGTCGCAAATCTTGCGCATTTCGTTTACATGGAAGTTGAATTCGGCATCGCTCTTGGCGTAGATGGCGCGCCAGGAGTAGGTAACGATGGCCTTGGTCACCTGGCCCCAGACAACCTTCAGGGTATCGTCCTTGGAGGATTCCTTGTAGTTGACGTCAGGCATGATGATGTAGGGGTGGTTTTCCATGTACTGTTCGGACAGGGTGTAACCGGTGTGAGAACGCCAGTCTTCCTGGATGGGATAGACGGTGCCGGACAGCTGAGAAGCCCAGGTGTCGCTGTTGAAAGCTTCGCCCAGCTTGCCTTCGGGGTTGATCATATCCTTGGACAGGGTGGTGTTGTTGATCTGCAGGCAGCCGTCGTTGAAGTTGTTGGAAAGCACATAGGTGTTACCGGTGTCGGGGGAAGTCCATTCCACGCCGGTCAGGTCATACTTGCTGTCCTTGTTGCAGCTGGCGCCCAGTTCGGTGAAATACATACCGCCCTGTTCGTTATAATCCCACATGAGACCCTTGGGGCCGTACCACATGGTCATGGAGCCTTCGGGGGTGGCCAGCCAATCCAGCACGGCCAGGCACAGTTCGGGGTATTCGGTATCGGCGCCGATGGACCAGATGCGGTTGCCACCCTGGTTGCCAAGGCCGTATACGATGGGAGTGGCTTCGTCTGGCACGCAGGCATACATGTACTTGCCGGCCTCCAGATGTTCAGGCGTGTTGAAAGCCATGGAACCGGCGTAATTGAAGATGGACCAGAAGGTGCCGCCTGCCTTCAGCTTTTCGCTCATCTTTTCGAAGGTCTGGGTCATGGAGTTGGGGTCAAGCAGGTTGTTCTGATAGAGCTTGTTGAAGAACTTCAGGCAAACCATGTAGGGGCTGCCTTCTGCAAGGCAATCGTAGAATTCACCGTTGGTGGGGTTGAGGTGACCAATGCCCAGTTCGTCATAGCCATAATAGGCGGTAGCCAGTGCCTTGACGTACATAACCATGCTGCCATCCCAATCGGGCCATACGGAAACGGCGTAGGTTTCGTTTCCGTTTTCGTCGGTGGGGCAGATTTCCTTCATCTGCTTGAACACTTCGATCATGCCATCCAGGTCCTTGATGGAGGGATAACCCAGCTGCTTATACAGATCCCAGCGGAGATCCCAGGTGTAAAAGAAGGACTGGTGAGCGCCTTCGGTGGTGGCCACGTTGAAGCCGAAGCCGTGGATTTTGCCGTTGCCGTTGTTGATGCGGTTGGCTTCAAGGGCGGCGGTATAGTTGGCAGTGAGGTAGGGGGCCCAGGTCTGCATCAGGTCATCTTCTTCCCAATCCAGCAGCATGCCCTTGTCCACGGCATTCTGATAATCTTCGCCGTTGGAACCCCAAACCACGATATCGCCCAGGTTGCCGCTTTCCATGCGGGTTTCATAGGTGCCGTCGGAATCGGGGATGATGTTGATTTTTACATTGAACTTATCTTCCAGCAGTGTGGCGCTCCAGCCGCCCTGCATGCCGGAATAGTTGGCCAGCTGGCTGTAAACAGTCAGCGTGATGGGGCCGTCTTCCCGGGGGAAGATGTCAAAGATGCTTTCTGCAAAGGCAGGAGCAGCGCTGACCATCATGATGATCGTCATGACAAGCGCCAGAAAACGGGTGGTTTTTTTCATGGTGAATCTCCTTTCAAAATGAAATATGGAACGATATTGATATGCCGGTTCAGCCTTTGACGGCGCCCAGCATAATGCCCTTGACGAAATAGCGCTGCATGATGGGGTACACAAGCAGGATGGGAATGATGGTTACCATGGAGATGGTATACTTGACCACCTTGGTATTGAGCATGTTCTGGATGGCGGTATTGGATACACCGCCGGAAGCGCTCATGGCAGCACCCAGGTTGGAATAGGTGTTGAGGTAGATGTAGAGGCGATGCTGCAGGGTGTACAGCTGGGGCTTGTTGCTCATCAGGAGCAGGGAGTCCTGGAAGGAGTTCCAGTTGCCTACGGCGCCGAAAATGGCGATGGTGGCAAGGATGGGGATGGACAGGGGCCAGATGATGGAACGGAACACGCGGGGCGTGCTGGCACCGTCGATCACGGCGGATTCTTCCAGAGAAGCGGGGATAGACTCGATATAGGTTTTCACCAGAATGATGTTGTAGGGCGCCACCATACCGGGAATGATGTAAGCCAGGAAATTGTCCGTCAGGCCCAGCATCAGCATGTTCATGTACCACGGCACAAGGCCGGCATTGAAATACATGGTGATCACCAGCGCGCGATACCAGAAAGAGCGTTTCCACATCTTTTGCTTGGTGACCATATAGCCCGCCCAGGCGGATACAACAACCATCAGGCCTGTGCCAAGAATGGTACGGGCAACGGTGACAAGGATAGAAGAGCCGAGATCGGAAACATTTTTCAGGGCAATATAGTTGGAAAAATGAATGCCTTTCGGGATGAAGTTGATCAGACCGCGGGATACCAGATCGTTATCGGAAATGGTATTGATGAAGAGGTAATAGAAGGGGAAAATACAGATCAGGGTGAACAGGGAAAAGAAGGCGATGATCAGCACGTCCACAACAATATCCGCAGGACTGCGCTTGATTTTATTGTTCTGCTTGTTTTTCATTCCTCTTCACCTCCTTAAATAATGCTTTCACCGCGAACGGCTTTGGAAACACGGTTGGCACAGAAGAGAAGCGTGATGCCGATAAGGGACTTGGAAATACCCACAACGGTGGAGATGGGGATAAGGCCGTCCTTGATACCGATGTTGTAAACGTACAGGTCCAGCACTTCGATCACGTCCTTGTTCAGGGCGTTTTCAAAGACCAGGTACTGTTCCATGCCGTTGGAAAGGATACCGGCAATGCTCATCAGCAGCATCACGCAGTAAGTGGGCATCAGGCCGGGGATGGTGACGTGCCAGATGCACTGCCATCTGCCGGCGCCGTCCACACGGGCTGCTTCATAGAGCTGCTGGTCGATGCCGGCGATGCCGGCGATATAGATGATGGCACTCCAGCCGATGCCCTTCCAGGTGCCCCAAAGGAGCATTTTGATCCAGATATGATCGGCTGAAGCCAGATAATCGGTGTTGGAGGTGATGCCAAATACGTTGGTAAGGAAATTGTTGATAAAGCCGTCCGAAGCGAAAAGAGCCAGTGCAAAGGAATAGACCAGCACCCAGGAAATGAAGTTGGGGATCGTGGTGAAGGTTTGCACGAAACGCTGGAATTTGGTGGAACGCACTTCGGCAAGTAAAACGGCAAAGGCGATGGGCAGCCAGCTGGTTGCAATGCCAAGGCCACTCATGATCAACGTGTTACGCAGCACACGGACAAGGTCCATCCGGGTGGCGGGATTTTCGAACAGGTAAGCAAACCATTTGAAGCCGACGAAGTTTTCGGCGCTCAAGGTATCGCCTACTTTGTAGTCAAAGAAGGCAAAACGCCAGCCATAAATGGGCAGATAAGCGAAAAGGAACGTAAGGAAAAGCACAGGCATGAACATAAGGAACAAGCGGTACTTTTCTTCCATTTCCATCTTGGCTTCGCTGGGGCGCTTGAGAAGAATGAAGAACTGCACAAGAGAAAAGACAAGAATGAGCACGGCAAGTGCTGCAAAAACGTAAATACCGGTGGGGAAGTTGGGCTGAACATTGTTCAGCTTGCCGGCTTCGGTGACGGTAGCCAGCACGGAAGTATAGCTTTTGTAGATGATGAACAGGCCGCCCAGCATGGAAACAGAGCCTGCCAGCGGGAAAATGGACGCCCGTTTTTTCATGCGGTTATTACCAAGCCCCATGCAGGCGCCAACGGCACACAAAATGATGCCAAGCAGCAAAATGGCAGAGCCGGCCATAAGCAGGTGGAACTGATCCGGCGTGACCCACTTCATACGAAGGGGGCGGGCAAGGCTGGCGGTGATGGTTTCGTAGGAAATGGCCGTGGTGAAAAGAGAGGTGTTCTGATTGATTTTCAGCGAAATACGACCAGGGTTTACCTGCGGGAAAAACACAAGAAAGCCTGCGATGAGGATCAGCAGACGATTGATAATTTCCACAATGGTGGAGCGCTTCTTGGCAGCGGTCTCCTGATTGGGAAGAGCAGCATTCAGTTCCATTTCAAATCCTCGATTCCGTTGAAAATTCGTTCAATCCATCAGAGTGCGGCGCACTCCCCCCGAAAGGGGAGCACGCCGCGAATGTTTGAATAATTAGCGGACCAGACCGGTAACCGTGAAGGTGACGGTGATGGTGGTGTTGGGGCCGGGCACAGTGCAGCCAATGTCTTCGGTAGAGCCGTAGGCATTGACGAACAGCAGGCGGGCATAATCGCCTTCGCAGTCAACTTCGGTGTATTCGATGGTCTTGCCTTCGCCGATCTTGATCTTGGCATCGGAGATGGTCACATGGCCTTCGTTGATCAGCGCAGCAGGGAAGTCGGTGGAAACGAAGAGCAGGTTATACTTTTCGTCAGAGCCGAAGCCCATTTCGCCGGTGGTGAGGGACACGGTATAGGTGCCGTCGCCGGTGATGACAGTATCAACAAAGGATCCGCCGTAGTCCACAGCGTTGCTGTCGGCATCCCAGCCGGTGAGACGGTCAAAGAAACCGGGGTTAGCTTCGCTGTTGAGGCCGTAGGAAGCATCGCTCCATTCGTTGCGGAAGATGTAGGAAGAGGTCTGCACGCCCATGTAAGCGTTGTAATCCTTGGCCAGCAGTTCATCCAGTTCGGCCTGGCTGAGACCGGCGCCTTCTTCTTCCGTGGCGGCAGCGGGAGCAGCGCCCTTGACGAACTTGAAGGTGATTTCGATGGTTTTCACTTCAGCGAAAGCAGCCTTGTCAACCATGATGGCGGAAACACCGGTCAGGTCGGCATCGGAGGTGCGGGCGGTGTCGGGCAGGTCGGTAACCCATTCGTTGTAGAAGTTCACGCGGGTGGTGATCTTGTCGTCGGTGGTGGTGAAGCCTTCGGTGAAAGCAACGTCTTCGCCGTTCACCTTGATGGAGGTAATGTCCATGCAGTAGCCGGGATACTGGATTTCGCCGTTGGCCAGACCCAGAGCAGCAAAGGCCAGATCCTTGGCAGCGCCGCCTTCAACGGCGGAGAAGTCCAGAGCCACGGTGTATTCGCCTTCGCCGGTCACGTTCACATTGGTGGCCTTCACAGCGGAATCATCCACGCCCCAGTACTGGTTGGTCCAGGCAGCATCGGCATACATGATGTAAGCCATGGCATCATAGAGGGTGAAGTCGATTTCGTAGGTCTTTACTTCGGTATCGAAGATGACCTTGTCGACGATCACGGCAGAAATGTTATCCTTGTTGGAATTATAGGTGCGGGCATCTTCGGGCACTTCGCTCACCCATTCGTTCATCACGTTCATGCGGGTGGTGAGGCCTTCGTCGGTGGAAGTGTAGCCCTTGGTGAATTCAACGCTTTCGCCGTTAATGCGGATATCATTGATCTTGATGGCATAGCCGGGGAAGGTGATTTCGCCGCGATGGATCATCAGGCCGGTGAAAGCAACGCCGGTGGCAAAGCCGGTATCGGTTTCGGTGAAATCAAGGCCCACGGTATAGTCGCCGGCACCGGTGATCCTGGCTTCGGTGGCCTTCACCTTGGTTTCGGCGCCATCGTGCCACCACTGCTGAGCCCAGGCGGCATCGGCATAAGCGATATAAGCCACGTCTTCGCACTTTTCAGTGAAAGTGAAATCCACTTCCACGGTTTCAACGGAAGCAAAAGCGGCCTTATCCACGATGATGTAGGAAGCATTGGAGGTGTCGCCGTCGAAGGAGCGGGCGTCTTCGGGCAGTTCGGTAACCCATTCGTTCATGATGTTCATGCGGGTTTCGATGCCGTTATCGGAAGAAGTGTAACCCTTGCCAACTTCGATGGGTTCGCCGTTCACGCGGATTTCGTTGATCTTGATGTACCAGCCGGGGAACGTCTTTTCGCCGTTGACGATGCCCAGAGCGGAGAAAGCAAGATCGGTGGCAACGCCGGTGGAAGTGCCCTTGAAGTTCAGGCCCACGGTGTAGTCGCCTTCGCCGGTGATGAGGGCCTTGGTGGCCACAACGCCGGAACCGTCATCGGTGCCCCAGTACTGGTTGGCCCAGGCAGCATCGGCATACATCAGGTAAGCCACGTCCACCACTTCGCTGGTCTGCACGCCAACGTAGAGTTCTTCCAGCTTGGCCTGAGCAGCCTTCACTTCGGCTTCCAGGGCAGCAATTTTTTCATTGGCGCTGGTGACAGCCGCATCCTTTTCTGCAGCAGCGGCGGTGTTGGCAGCGGCAGCCGTGTTCAGTTCTTCAATGGAAGCATCCTTTTCGGCCACAGAGGCGTTCAGGGCTTCAATTTCAGCAGTCTTGGCAGCAATGGTTTCTTCCAGGCTGGTGATTTCAGCAACCTTTGCAGATACTTCTTCATTCAAAGAAGCAACTTCATCGGCCTTCTTGCTGGCTTCGTTCCACTTCACGCCTGCCAATACGGCAACCGCAACCAGAACGATGGCAAGAATAATGGAAAGTGCCTTTTTCATACGGGTATGTCCTCCTTAAATTGATATATACCATTCATTTGTCCGTGGACAAATAAGGTTTGGGAAGGGAAGGGGTTATACGGTGCCGCCCGGCTGAAGCTCGCCATAGACCACCACGCATTCGTTTGTGGGATACTGATCCGGAGCCTCGATCTGCTGAATGAGCAATTCGACAGCTGTTTCGCCTTTTCGCTGTACATCCTGCCGATAGGTGGTAAGCCGGGGGCGGATGACAGTGGAAAGCATAATGCCGTCGTAACCGATGACGCCCATATCATGGGGAATGGAAAGCCCCATGCGTTCCAGTTGGGTGAAAGCGCCAAGGCAGGAATAATCGTCGGGGTAGAGAATGCACGTGGGCCTTTCTTCCAGTGCAAGCAATGCCTTGGTAGCCTGTTCGGCGCTGAGGGGATCGTGATAATTGGCCTGCTGGATGAAACCTGGCGGAACATTCAGCCCCAGGCTGCAGCAGGATTTATAAAACCCGTTCAGACGCTGATCGGTGATATAGCCGCTTTGGCCGTGCACAAAAGCAATTTTGCGGTGGCCCTTTTCGTAGGCATGGCGCACCAGCTGGTCAATACTGCCATGATGATCCGAAATCACACAAGGGCAGCAGGTATACTGGTAATCGATGGCCACACAGGGCAGGTCGCTACCGGCAAGCTGCATCACATCCGGCGCTTCGAAGGTGGCTTGCAGGATGATCACACCGTCCAAGCCGCGATATTTCGCATGTTCATAATAGGAAGTATTCTGGGAGTTGGAAAGGAAAGTAATATCATATCCCTTTTTTTCGGCTGCTGTACGGATCTTATCAATCAGCAGGGAAAAGTATTCGTGGTGAATTTCGTCCTCGTACAGAATGCCGATGTTATAGGAGCGGTTCGTTTTCAGCGCACGAGCGGCAGCGTTGGGGAAATAGCCCATTTCCTGTGCCAGGCGGCGGATGCGTTTGGCGGTGTTGCTGTTCACATCGCTTTGGCCGTTGAGGGCACGGGAAACGGTGGCAACTGAAACGTTGCAGAGGTTGGCGATATCCTTGAGCGTTACCACAATACCACCGCCTTTCAAATGAATAACGTAAACGTTTGCAAAAACATGATAGTACAGATTTATGAGCATTGTCAAGACATTTTTTGAAATATATGATATAAAATGACCATATTATCCACTATTTACAGAGATGTAAATCTTTGTTAACAAAAATGAAACATTGCAGAATGTAAACGTTCACGGAACAAAATTGTCTCATTTGCAGAAGAGAAATGGCATTGAATAGCAGTGTGAAATTTTGCTTGACATCGCATGGAGATGGCGGTATAATAACTTTTGTTCACGCCGGTGTGTTGGAATTGGCAGACGAGGCGGACTCAAAATCCGTTGTCAGCGATGACGTGTGGGTTCGAGTCCCACCACCGGCACCACATAGGGGGATTGAGGCTTGAAACGGCTTCAGTCCTTTATTTTTTCAAAAAACTACCTGCAATATATTGCGGGTAGTTTTTATCATGATTATTCAGTTTTCTGGTTTCTGAACAGCAGCGCATTCATTTTCCCATTCTTCTTTCAGCTTTTGAACGATTGCATCGCGATTGGGATGCGGAGGTCTGCGGCCTTTAATGCTTAAACGCATCGTTTGGGGCGTATAAAGACGCCAGAGATTGATGGGCGAAATTTTGACAGAATATGGAGGATTCAGTTTGTCTACCATCACATATCCAAGCAGTGCGGACCCCATAGTGTCAATGCCGTATTTGGGGAAAGGAAGGTATGCGCAGCCTACAAGTTTGTTGCCGGCATCATATACTTTACCGCGCAATGCGCCGTCGTTGCACATGTTT
>JAZNOW010000041.1:0-23310 GCA_045589355.1 Clostridia bacterium | reverse complement strand
CCAGGACGGCATCCGTCCCGAAAGCATCACCGTGAACCTGCTGGCCAATGGCACCAAGGTGGACAGCCAGACGGTAACGGCTGAAACGGAATGGAAGTTCAGCTTCACCGACCTGGATAAGTACGCCGACGGCGAAGAAATTACATACACCGTAACGGAAGAACCTGTGGCCAACTACACGGCTTCCATTGAAGGCACCACCATCACCAACAGCTACGAACCGGAAAAGACCGAAGTGAGCGGTGAAAAGACCTGGGACGACCTGAAGAACATCGACGGTACCCGTCCTGAATCCATCATCGTGAACCTGCTGGCTGACGGCGAAGAAGTGGCCGAAGCGGAAGTGAAGGCCGATGCGGATGACAAGTGGACCTACACCTTCACCGACCTGCCCAAGTACCGCGACGGCGGCGTGGAAATCAAGTACACCGTGACCGAAGACACTGTGGATGGCTACACCGCCACCGTTTCCGGCTTCGACATCAACAACAAGACGCCTCTGGGCAAGATTGACGTTGAAAAGACGGTTATCAGCATTGGTGATACCCAGATCAACGGCAATGAAGAACTCCAGATGCAGACCAAGGCCAAGCTGAACGATGTGATCAAGTACAGCATCGTGGCCACCAATACCGGTAACGTAACCCTGACCGGCGTCACTGTGACTGACCCGCTGACCAAGCTGGCTGCCACTGTGGATGTGCTGGAACCCGGCGAGAGCACGGAACTGTATGTGGTTACTTACCAGGTAACGGAAAAAGACCTGCTGGATGGCAAGGTGATCAACGTTGCCACGGCTACGGGTACCACGCCTGAAGGCGATAAGCCGGAAGACAGCGATACCGAAACCGTGATCACGGAAGATCCCGCTCCCGCCATCGAAGTGGTGAAGAACACCACCAGCACGCCTGCCAACGAAGATGGCTATGCACTGGGTGAAGAAATCACCTACGAAATCGTGGTGAAGAACACCGGCAACCTGACGATTGAAAGCGTTGTGGTCGTGGACGAAATGACCGGCGACGAATGGAAGGTTGACGTGCTGCCTGTGGAAGGCTCCGAAACCTTTGAAACCAGCTACATCGTGACCGAAAAGGATATCCTGGCCGGCAAGGTGCTCAACGTGGTTGTGGCTACCGGCAAGACGGATGATCCTAAGAACCCCGAAGTAACCGATGATGACGACGAAGAGGATAAGACGGAAGATCCTGCTCCCGCCATCGAAGTGGTGAAGACGGTGGTCGCCATTGGCGAAAACACCGAAAACCTGGCGGAAGATAAGGCTGCGCTGAACGAAGTGGTGAAGTACGAAATCGTGGTCACCAACATCGGCAACCTGACCCTTACCGACATCCAGGTGAAGGACGATAAGACCGGCGACGAATGGACCATCGAATCCCTGGCTCCCGGTGCTTCGGATAAGCATGAAGTATCCTACACCGTGACCAGCGACGATATCCTCAATGGCAACGTGCATAACGTGGCCACCGCCACCGGCAAGACCCCCGATCCCGATCAGCCCACCGTAAGCGATGACGATGACGAAGACGTGAAGACCGTCGAAATCGACGTCACGCTGGAAGTGGTCAAGACTTCCAAGTACGAAGGCGAAACCGTTGGCCTGGGCGAAGTGATCAACTACACCATCGCTGTGACCAACAAGGGCAATGTGCCGCTGACCAACGTGAACGTCGTTGACGAAATGACCGGCGACGAATGGCTCATTGAAACCCTGAACGTGGGCGAAACCAAGGAATTCACCACCACCTACACCGTCACTTCCGAAGACATCCTCAAGGGCGAAGTGCTGAACGTGGTTACCGCTGAGGGCGATCCCATCCCGGATCCCAACCCCGAAAACCCGCCCCACACCCCCAAGGATGATGACGAAGAAGACGATCCCACCGATCCCGTTGTGGGTACGCTGGACGTGGAAAAGGTGGCCCATAAGAAGACGGGCGCCCAGCTGAACGAAACCATCACCTACACCATCACCGTGACCAACACCGGTAACGTGCCGCTGACCAATGTGAAGGTGGACGACGACCTGGCTGAAATGCACGAAGTGATCGATGTGCTGAAGGTGGGCGAAGTGAAGACCTTCGAAACCTCCATCGTGGTCACTCAGGAACATGTGGATGCCGGCCGAGTGCTGAACGTTGTGACGGCCAAGGCGGATCCCATCCCCGATCCTTCCGATCCCGATACGCCCATCATCCCCGAAGATGAGGACGAAGAAGAAGTGACCACTCGCAGCATTTACCGTGTGACGGTGCGCTACTGGTATAAAGAAGTGGGCGGCGAAGTGGCTGCTCCCACCTTCACCAAGCAATACCGTACCGGCCAGTCCTACCATGTTACCAGCCCCCGTCTGCCCGGCTATACCGCCGATATCCCCCTGGTCAAGGGTGTGATGCAGAATCAGGATCTGGTATTCGACGTCATCTATACCCCCGTTGATTACAAGCTGACCATTGAGTACATCTACGAAGATGGCAGCAAGGCGGCTCCCACCCACAGCGAAACCCTGAACACCGGCGACGAATACAACGTGCCCTCTCCGGAAATCGAAAAGTATCGTCCCAGCATCAAGGTGGTCAAGGGCGAAATGCCCGCACGCGATGTGAAGATCATCGTGGTTTACAAGACCGGCGATTACATCTACATCGACGATTACGGCAAGCCCCTGGGTCTGGGCAGCGTGAACATCAACGCTGGTGACTGCTTCGAATAAGCAGTAAAACGGAAGCATGACAGGAAAAAGTCGTGTGGCCCGGCATGTGGTAATGCGCATGCCGGGCATTCCGGATTATATGCACCAATCGGGCGGCTGCGTCCAACAGGAAAGGATGATTTGCAGAATGAAAAAATGGGTAGCTTGCATGCTGGCGCTCATCATGGCCCTCAGCCATTGCATGGTACTGGCAGAAGATACTGCATCCCAATACGAACACCTGGTGGTGGGCAACACCACCGCCTTCAATGGCAACTTCTCCACCAACATGTGGGGCAACAACACGGCTGACCTGGACGTGGAACAGCTTCTGTTCGGCTACAACCTGATGTTCTGGAAGTACGAACAGGGTGTGTTCGAGCCTGACCCCGCTGTTGTGACGGGCATTGTGGTGTATGACGATGCCCAGGGCAACCGTACCTACGAAATGACTCTGGCGGAAGATCTGTTCTATACCGATGGTACGCAGATCACCGCCCGTGATTACGCTTTCAACATCCTCTTTTCCGTGGCGGATGAAGTGCAGGCCCTGAACGGCAATACCGATAACTACGGCGCCGTGCTGGGCATGTCCGCCTACAAAGCAGGGGAGACCGATGCCCTGGCCGGCGTGCGTGTGCTGGGCGATTATCGCCTTGCCATCACCATCAGCGCAGAAAACCTGCCCTTCTTCTATGAACTGGGTCTTCTGTACTGCCTGCCCCTGCCTGTGCATGCCATCGCACCCGGCTGCCAGGTGAAGGACGACGGCAACGGCGTCTATCTGGATAAATCTGCCGGCACGTTCACGGTGGAAGCGCTGCGCGAGACGGTGCTGAACCCGGAAACCGGTTATCTTTCCCATCCTCAGGTGACCAGCGGCCCCTATAAGCTGATTTCTTTTGACGGCGAAACGGCGGAATTTGAAATCAACGAATACTATAAGGGCAATGCGGAAGGCCTGAAGCCCGTTATCCCTTACCTGACCTACAAAACCATCACCAACGATAACATGATGGACCTCTTGGAAAGCGGCGAGCTGGGCCTGATCAATAAAGCCGTGAATGTGGAAAACATTGACGAAGGCATCCAGCTGGTGGGCGAAAACAAGGCCCGTATGTCCAGCTACGCCCGGGTGGGCTACAGCTTCATGTCCTTCAACTGCGAAAAGGACACCGTGTCCAGCCAGGCAGTGCGTCAGGCCATGGCCCTGTGCCTTGATAAAGAAGGCCTGGTAAGCAGTTATGTGGGCAATTACGGCCTGTGTGTGGATAGCTATTACGGCATCGGCCAGTGGATGTATCAGGTGCTCACCGGCGCCATGACCCCTGAAATGCCCGATGAAGAAACGGCTACCGAAGAAGAAAAGAAGCAGTATGAAGACACCTTGACTGCCCTGCAGGAAATGGATATTCAGAACATGCTCAAGTACGAGCTGAACGTGGAAATGGCCAACATGCTGCTGGATAACGACGGCTGGACGCTGAACCGCGACGGCAATGCTTACCAGCCCGGTGTGGACGATGTGCGCTGCAAGATGGTGAACGATCAGCTGGTGGCCCTGGATCTTACCATGATCTATCCCGCCGGCAACCGCATGGCGGATCATCTGCCCACCTATTTCCTGGATTATCTGGCGCAGGCCGGCATCCGCCTTACCCTGCAGCCCATGGAAATGGAAGAATTGCTGCACCAGTATTATCGCCAGGACGAACGTGACTGCGATATGATCTATCTGGCCACCAACTTCAGCGAAGTATTTGACCCCACGCTGACCTATGCCCCCATTGACGGCATCAACAGCAATTTCTCTCATCTGGAAGATGAAAAGCTGTATCAGCTGGCCATGGATATGGCCCGGACGGAACCCGGTGACATCGCCACCTACCTGCAAAAGTGGCTGGCGTTTGAAGAATACTGGGCTGAAGTGCTGCCGGCCATTCCCGTTTACTCCAATGCCTACTTTGATTTCTATACGCCTCTTCTGCAGGGGTATGAAATCAACGCCACCGCTACCTGGAGCCAGGCTATCCTGGGTGCATACCTGGGCGACCGCTCCGAAACCGATGAAGAAGGTACGGAAAGCGATTTCGTGGAAGGCGGCATTATCATCATCGAATAATGCCCTTTCCCCATACGTCCTGCCCGGCATGAACGCCGGGTGGGGCGTTTTTTTGTTGTATGGTTTTTGTATTGCCTTTACATCCCGCGGGAAAAATGGTATAATTCGCTTTAGAATACCAGAAGGGAAATGAATTCACATGGAACAGAATGAAAAAAAGAAAGTTGTTTATTCGGGCATTCAGCCCTCCGGCAATATTACTTTGGGCAACTACATCGGCGCTCTGCGCAATTTTTCCTCCTTCCCGGATGCGGATTGCCTGTACTGCGTGGTGGATATGCACACCCTCACCGTGCGCCAGAACCCGGCGGACCTGCGCAAGCGCACCGCTTCCCTGGCTGCGCTGTATATTGCCTGCGGCCTGAACCCGGAGGAAAACATCATCTACTGCCAGAGCCATGTGCCTGCCCATGCAGAACTGGCCTGGATTCTGAATTGCTTCACCTATATGGGCGAACTCAACCGTATGACCCAGTTCAAGGATAAGTCCGCCAAGCATGCCGATAACATCAATGCCGGCCTGTTTACCTACCCCGTATTGATGGCCAGCGACATTCTTTTGTACCAGACCAACATCGTGCCCGTGGGCGTGGACCAGAAGCAGCATGTGGAACTGTGCCGGGATATTGCCCAGCGGTTCAACGGCATTTACGGCGATGTGTTCACCATCCCCGAACCCTACATGCGCAAAGCTTCCGCCAAGATCATGAGCCTGACGGAGCCCACCCGCAAGATGAGCAAATCCGACCCCGAAGATACCTTCATCTCCCTGCTGGATAAGCCGGAAGATATTCGTCGGAAGATCAAGCGCGCCGTGACGGACAGCGACGGCGAAATCCGCTACGATCCCGAAAACAAGCCCGGCGTTTCCAACCTGCTCACCATCCTGGCCGCCCTGAAGGATCAGGCCCCCGAAGACGCCGCTGCCGGCCTGCAGGGGCTGGGCTACGGCGCCCTGAAGGAAGCGGTTGCCGATGCTGTGATCACGGAATTTGCGCCCATCCAGCAGCGCTATAACGAAATCCTGGCCGATAAGGAAGGCCTGAACAATATGCTGCGGGCCAATGCGGAAAAGGCGGAATATCTGGCCCGCAAGACCCTGCGCAAGGTTTATAAGAAGGTTGGCCTGTACCAACTGTAATTTCTTCCCCCTTTGACGAAGAAGGAGGACAAAAAAATGAAAATGATCTGGACGTGTGAAGGCAAGCCCCGGGCCATTGTGCAAATCATGCATGGCATGGCAGAGCATATGGGCCGGTATGAGCGCATGGCCAATGCTCTGAATGCAAAGGGCTTTGTTGTGGTGGGCCGGGATCACCGCGGCCATGGCAAGGACGCCGGGCAGCTTGGCTATTTTGCCAGGAAGAACGGCTGGAATTTGCTTTTGCAGGATGCCCATGATCTGATGAGTGAAACGAAAAAGGCGTATCCACATACGCCTTATTTCTTATTGGGTCACAGCATGGGCAGTTTTCTGGCAAGGGAGTTCGCCCTGCGTTATGGGCCGGAATTGGACGGCCTCATCCTTTCCGGTACCGGCTATTATGCCAAAGGGTTAACCTTAGCAGGCAAATGCGTGGCCAGCCTGGTGCCTGCGAAAAAGCCCAGCAGGCTGGTGGATAAAATGGCCTTTTCCGGGAACAATAAGCCCTTCCGGCCGGCCAGAACGCCGGTGGATTGGCTCAGCCGGGATGAAAAACAGGTGGATGCCTATGTGCAGGATCCCCTGTGCGGCTTCATGTTTACCGGCCGTGCCTATGCGGATTTCTTTGGCGGGCTGGCTGCGCTGACGGATGAAAAACGGCTGCAGAAAATGCCAAAAACTTTGCCCGTCTATTTCCTTTCCGGCGATCAGGACCCGGTGGGCCAGATGGGCAAGGGCGTGGAAAAAGTGGCTTCGTATTTCCGCTCTGCCGGCATGCGGGACGTGACGGTGAAACTGTACCCCGGTGCCCGGCATGAGCTTTTCAACGAAATCAATAAAGAAGAAGTGGATGCGGACCTGGCTTCCTGGCTGGAGGGCGCATTGAAGCGCACCTTCGGGAAACGTGTGCTGAAGCGGGCCCGGGGCTTTGCTTCCATCGCCTGGCAGGCGGAAGAAAAAAACCGTTTCCATGGGGAAGATGCTATGGGCTACCGGGTGGATACCCCGGATGCCGGCCATACCGGCAGCCAGTACCCCTGCGCCTGGTGGCAGGTGGGAAAGGAAAACCGGGGCATGCCCTATGCCTGGGGCGGCTGGAGCGATGAACAGCAGTTCCTGCAAGGGCTGCAGGAGGGCAAATATGCCGGCAATGTGCCGGAGGACCGGCCCCGGGTGATCAGTAAGGATTGCGTGGGGATGGATTGCAGCGGGCTGGTGAGCGTGTGCTGGCAATTGCCCAAAAAGCTTTCCACCCGGGATTTGGGGGCACTGTGCGATGAGATCACGTACGAAGATATGCAGCCCGGGGATATCTTGCTGAAAGCCGGCAGCCATGTGATGTTCTTCAGCCGGAAGGTGCAGGAAGAACAGTTTGAAACGGTGGAAGCCACCCGGTATGGCGGCAAAGTGCTGTGCAAGGAAAGAAACGTGGCTGACCTGAAGGAAAATGGCTATCTGGCGTACCGTTTGAAGGAAGAAAACAAAACTTTTGCCTGACGTTTTGATAGAAGAAGGTGCAAAAAAATGGCGGAAAGAACTTATCCCGGTGATATTACCATGGTGCATGGCATCAAGGTGGGCCATGCAGGCAACCTGCAGGCGCGTACCGGCTGTACGGTGGTGCTTTGCAGGAAGGACGGCGCCATTGGCGGCGTTTCCGTCCGCGGTGCCGCTCCCGGCACCCGGGAAACGGATTTGCTGCGCCCCGGCAATCTGGTGGAAAATGTGAACGCCGTGGTGCTTTCCGGCGGCAGCGCCTACGGGCTGGATGCAGCCGGCGGCGTCATGCGCTATCTGGAAAGCATGGACTTTGGGATGGATATGGGGGTAGCCCGGGTGCCCATCGTGCCCGCTGCCGTTTTGTATGACCTGGGTGTGGGGGATCCCCGCATCCGGCCTGACGCGGCCATGGGCCGCACCGCTTGCATGAATGCCGCCAAGGGCATGGCCCAGGGCCGTGTGGGCGCCGGCACCGGCGCCACGGTGGGCAAGCTGGTCACGTCCGCTGCTCCCCAGGACAGCGGCATCGGCTCTGCCTCCATCACCCTGCCCGAAGGGGTGACGGTGGGGGCTGTGGTGGCCGTCAATGCCGTGGGGGATGTGTATCACCCCGAAACCGGCAAGGTGATCGGCTGCGCTCACATGCCGGACGGCACGCCCGTCTATGCGGAAGGGCTTTTGTACGGCCATGCGCCGGCACCCCAGCAGATGCGCATTCCGGCTCCCGGCAGCAACACCACCATCGGCGTGGTGGCGGTGGACTGCAAATTGACCAAGGAACAGGCCAACCGCCTGGCAGACGTGGCCCACGACGGCCTGGCCCGCACCATCCGCCCGGTGCATACCCAGATGGACGGGGATACCATTTTTGCCCTGGCCACCGGACGGACGGATAACCAGGTGAACTTTGTCAAGCTTTGTGCCGCAGCGGCTGAAGTAACGGCCCGTGCCATTGCCAACGCGCTGCTTTTTTCCCGGCCATGATTGTGGGCGTAGGGCTGGATGTGTGCGATATTGCACGCATGGAAAAACTGCTGGTGGACGGGCGGTTTCTGGGGCGCTTTTTTGCCCCGGAGGAACAGGAATACATTGAAAACAAAGGCAAAGCGGCCGCCCAGACCATGGCGGGTATTTTTGCTGCCAAGGAAGCGCTGATGAAAGCGCTGGGCACCGGCATGACCGGCGGCCAGCTCAGCGATATCTGCATTTTGCACGATAAGCTGGGAGCCCCTTATTATGACCTGCGGGGTGGCTACGCCATGCATGCGGCCCAGCGGCACATTACCAACCTGCACCTGTCCATTTCGCATGACGGCGGTGTGGCGGCTGCGGTGGCCATTGCCGAAAGGAATGTGTAAAAACATGCATAATGATTTGGATATGGACGCTTATCAGGTGCTCACGCCCCGGGATATGCGGGAAACGGAGCAAAAGGCGTTTGCCCTTGGGGTGCCCAGCCTGCTGCTAATGGAGCATGCAGCCATCGCAGTGGTGGATGCGCTGGAAAAGGAACTGGGCGGATGCTGCAAGGGGAAAAAGGTGCTGTTCCTGTGCGGCACCGGCAATAACGGCGGCGACGGCCTGGCGGCTGCACGCCTGTTTTTTATGCGCGGCGGTCTTTCCGAAATCTGGCTGTCCGGTGAACCGAAGACGCCCGACGCCAAAGCAAACCTGGCATGGTGCAAGGCGCTGGATATTAAAATGCTGAACCTGCGGGAAATGCCGGTAGAGGAATGGCCCCTGAAAGGGGAAGGGGCTCGGGAGCATTTTGATGGCTATGTGGATGCGCTGCTTGGCACCGGCATCAAGGGATCACCGGACGAAGTAACCACCCGAATGATTCTTGTGCCCTGGCATGACTTTTCCTTTCCGCCGGTGATTGCGGTGGATATCCCCAGCGGCCTGAACGGCCTGACCGGGGAAGTGTTTGAAGATTCTTATGTGCATGCAAATGTGACGGTCACCTTCCATGCGCCCAAGCCCGGCTTGTACCTGACGCGGGATCGGGAAGCGGTGGGGAGAATCATCGTGGCGGACATCGGCCTATGGAAGATGGATCCCTGGCACAGCGATGTGCTTTCATTGGCGGACGCGGAACTGCACTGCGAAGTGCTGACGGAAAAAGCCCTGCGCCTTTTGCCCGGGCGCACGCTCAACGCCCATAAGGGCGATTGCGGCCGGGTGCTGATCTATGCCGGCAGCATGGGCATGGCAGGGGCTGCGGCCATGTGCGCCAAAGCGGCCATTGCAGCAGGGGCTGGGCTCACCACCATTGCCTGTTCCCGGGAGATGATGCCCGTTTTACAGACGCTGGTGCCAAATGCCATGTGCGTGGATATTGAAAAAGCGGTTCGGGAAAAGCCTGCCTATGATGTGCTGGTGATGGGCTGCGGCCTGGGACAGGGGGAGGAGGTGTGGCAGAACATAAGTGCCCTGTATGACCCGGAAAAGCCCACCGTCTGGGATGCGGACGCCCTGAATTTGTTGGCGAAGCATCCCTTCCATCTTGGCGAAAAGGCCGTGATCACCCCCCACATCGGGGAGGCGGCCCGGCTGCTTGGGTGCACCGTTTCTGAAGTGCTGGCGGATAAACTGACGGCGGCGAAGCTGCTGTGTGAAAAATTCGGCTGCACCGTGGTGCTCAAAAGCGACGTGACGGTGATCTGCCGCACGGAAGACGGTAAACCGGAATACATGCTCAATGCTGCCGGAAGCCCGGCCATGGCCAAGGGCGGCAGCGGCGACGTGCTGGCCGGTATGCTGGGCACGCTTTTGCATCAGGCGGATTCCGCTTTCCGGGCGGCCGGCCTTGCTTGCCTGTGGCACGGTATGGCCGGCAAAGCAGGGGAACAAAAATACGGCTTACTGGAATTGACAGCGGAACAATTGATCCATTGTTTTTATGAAGCGAGGAAAACTGTATGACGGAATATTTGCCCATTGAACAGCAGCATCTGCCGGGGCTGGCGGAAGCCATGATGGCCGCCTATGCCCAGGAACCCTGGAACGAACGCTGGACGGAAGAGCGGGCACAGCGCCGCATCCGGGCCATCCTTTCCAATTACCGGTCGGCCGGTATGGCAGCGGTAATGGAGGGCCAGGTGATCGGCGGGGTGCTGGGCTATGTGGACCCCTATGCGGAGGAAGATTTTTTCTTCGTGTCGGAATTGTTTGTGATGCCCGAACACCAGAAAAAGGGGTATGGCAAGGGCCTTATGCTTTCCCTTGAAAAGGAACTGGCAGTGGTCGGTGTGCACGTGACCCAGCTGATTTCCATTGACGATAATCTGGGTTTTTACCATGCTTCCGGCATGGGCAAGGACAGCGTGAACGTGATGTTCAAACGCTTTTGAGGAAAGAAATATGCTGGAAAGAATGAGCGATTTTTTTGAAAACCGGCTGGAAGGGTATGACCAGCATATGCGCACCAACGTGGATGACGAAGGGGTGTTTTATGCTTTCACCGCGGCGCAATTACCCAAGAAAAAGGGAGTCCGGGTGCTGGACCTTGGCTGCGGCACAGGGCTGGAACTGGAAGATTACTTTGCTCTGAACCCGGATGCCGATGTGACCGGCATTGACCTTTGCCGGCCCATGCTGGATGCCCTTGCCCGGAAATTCCCGGAGAAAAAGCTGCGGCTCATCTGTGCCTCTTATTTTGACGAGCCCATCGAAAAGGGCTATTACCATGCTGCCGTTTCTGTGGAATCATTGCATCACTTTACGAAGGAACAGAAGATCCCCCTGTATAAAAAGCTGCGGGAGGGACTGAGGGCCGGCGGCTATTTTATCCTGACGGATTACTTTTCTGATATTCAGGAACGGGAGGATTTTTTCCAGCGGGAATTGATCCGTCTGAAGAAGGAACAGGGGCTGAGGGAGGACGAATTCTACCACTACGACACCCCCCTGACGGTGGCAAACGAAACCGATGCCCTGCTGCAGGCCGGCTTTTCCCGGGTGGAAGTGCTGGGGGATTGGGGCACCACGGTTTGCCTGAAAGCCATCCGGTAAGCATTGTATACAATATTGGGTGTTGACAAAGGGATGAAATGGCGCTATAATCGCTAAAAAACACGGAAGGAGGGTATGTCGATGCTGCGGTATTCTGCCAATGGTATGAATAATCTGATGCCTGTATGCGTTTGGAATGAACGAAACCGGCTTGCATTGGCGTACCTGAATTGAGAATACATTCTTCTCTTTCCATTGGTTGATCGCAGTGCAGGCCAAATGAACGGCTTGCACTGTTTATATTTACAAAGGAGGGATTTTCATGATTTTCACCCATCAGTACCCCATCTGTGAATTTGATACGGAACGAAAAGCCGTTATCTGTGCCGCGGATTTTCTGGAAAAGACGCTGCCGGAAAAATGCGTGCTTACTTTCTTCCGCAACGAGCTGAACGCTTTTGTGCAGGAAAATAACCTGCCTCAGATCGGGCACATGCATTCCGAAGTTGTGGATATCCCCATTTACCTGTATGAAGCGGAGGGGGAAAGGATCGCCATCACCATGCCCTTCCAGTGCTCTGCCGGTGCCGCCGGTACGCTGGAAGAAATGCATGCCATGGGCTGCAGCAAGTTCATCATCTGCGGCGGCGCCGGCTGCCTGACGGGAAAAATGGACGTTGGGCAGATCATGCTGCCCACCTCGGCCGTGCGGGATGAAGGGGCGTCTTATCATTACCTGCCTCCCTCCCGGGAAGTGGAGGCGCCCATGGAAACGCTGGAAAAAACAGCCCGGGCATTGGGGGAGATGGGCGTGCCCTTCACCCTTGGCAAAACCTGGACCACCGATGCTTTTTACCGGGAAACAAAGGAAATGGTGGAAAAGCGCCGGGCAGAAGGCTGCCGCATGGTGGAAATGGAAACGGCGGGCTTTTATGCGGTGGCGAAACACTATGGATTGCAATTGGCCCAGCTGCTTTATGCCGGGGATGACGTCAGCGGTGAAGCGTGGGATAACCGCAGCTGGAACAGCCGCAAAGGCATCCGGGCCAACCTGATCGCCCTTTCCATTGAACTGGTGAAACAACTGTAAGGAGGAAAGAAAAATGAACCATCAGGGAACCAAAGTTATTGATACCAAGCGGCTGATCCTTCGGCCTTTCCGTATATCCGATGCCGAAAAAATGTTTGCCAACTGGGCGTCTGACCCGGAAGTGACCCGTTTCCTCACCTGGCCCACCCATACAAGTGTGGATGTGACCCGGAAGGTGCTGGATCACTGGGTATCTTCTTACGAAAAGCCGGATTATTACCAGTGGGCCATTTGCCTGAAAGAAAACGACGAGCCCATTGGCAGCATGGCCGTTGTGGACGGCGATTTCCGCATCGGCCGGGCAGAAATCGGCTATTGCATCAGCAAAAACTGGTGGGGCAAGGGCATCACGGCGGAAGCTTTGCAGGCGGTGATGGATTATCTGTTTGGCGATGTGGGTATGAACCGCATGGAAGCCCGGCACGACGTGAAGAACCCCAATTCCGGCAAGGTGATGAAAAAATGCGGCATGAAGCAGGAAGGCGTTTTCCCGGACTATGGCTGCAATAACCAGGGCGTGTGCGATATTGTCCAGTATGCCCTGTTGAAAAAGGATTGGAGGCAGCAAACATGAATAAGCCCATTGATATTACCGGTGTGGAAATAAACACGGAACGGCTGACCCTCCGGCCTTTCCGGGAAAGTGATCTGCAGGATTTTTATGCATACTGCAAGGTGGATGGCGTGGGCCAGATGGCCGGCTGGCATCCCCATGAAAGCATCGAGGTATCCAGGGAGATCCTCAATCACTTTCTGGAAGGGAAAAAGACCTTCGCCCTGGAGTTTGAGGGCAAGGTGATCGGCTCTCTGGGGGTGGAGAAATACCCGGAAAGGCATTTCCCGCAGCTGGACCCGTATCAGGGCCGGGCCATCGGTTATGTGCTCAGTAAGGCGTACTGGGGCCGGGGCCTGATGCCGGAAGCGGTGAAGGCCGTGAAAAACTGGCTGTTTGAAAAAGAAAAACTGGATTTTATCAACGTGGGCCATTTCGATTGGAACCACCAGTCCGCCCGGGTCATCCACAAAAGCGGCTTTCGCTATCTGGCCACCATTCCCTTTGAAACCCATGTGGGTACCGTGGAAACGGATTTTGAATACATCTGCTTCCATCCAAAGTATCAAAAGCCGCTGATCGCTTTGCCCAGGATGGGCATTCTGTGTGCAGCGGATGACGAAGCTGCCCCCTTCTTGAGCAGGATGCAGCAGGAAGGCAAATCTCAAAAGGGCAAGGCAACCTTCTGGCACGGCACGCTGGAGGGGGTGCAGGTGACCGTGGCATGGTGCGGCGTGTGCAAGGTGAATGCCGCCATTGCTGCCCAGATCCTCATTGATACCTACGGCTGCACCCATATCATCAATTCCGGCACCTGCGGCGGCATGGCCAAAGAAGCCGCCATTCTGGATACCGTCGTATCCGAAAAGGTTTGCCACCATGACATGGACCCCGGCATCCTGACGGATTATCACCCCTACATGGACAGCATCTGGTTCAAGGCGGATGAAAAACTGCTTTCAGCGGCAAAAGCTGCTGCCCGGGCATGCACGCAGTATCCCATGCACTTTGGCCCCACCGTCACCGGTGAAGCCTTTATTGACGATACCAACCGCGCCTCCATCAAGGGAGAACTTTCGCCCCTTTCGGTGGATATGGAAACGGCGGCGGCAGCCCAGGTGTGCCACGCTTTTGATATCCCCTTCCTGGCCGTCCGCACCGTTACCGATAACCCGGAATGCAGCGGAAGCCAGGCCTACCACGCCAACTGCGACCGGGCAGGGGAGATTGCCGCAAAGGTGACCTGCCAAACGGTTTTCCAGTGGAAACGGCTGGGTGACAGAATGTCCTGATTTTGTGCCGTTTCTGACCGGCTTTCCGCATTGCGCCTCCTTTTTCTTCATGATATAATCGAAGGGACAGGAGGCGTTTTTTATGGAACTGATGCGGATTCACATTCAGCTGGGGGAAACACTGGCGCTGGACAGCCCGTCTGCCGGCATCCGGATGATTCCTTTCACCGGCACCTGCGAAGGGGAAATTTTTCAGGGCAAGGTGCTTCCCGGCGGGATGGATACCCAGGTTTTCGAAAACGGCCGGAGGGGCACTTTATCCGCCCGCTACATGCTGGAGGGTGTGGACCGGGAAGGCAATGCCTGCAAACTGTTCATTGAAAACAAGGCCGTCATGGAAGAAGGCAAGGAAACCATCACCTGCCCTCTGATCAAAACGGACAGCAAAGCCCTTGCCTTTCTGGAAACGGCGTTTTTGTACGGCAAACTGGATTTCCGGGAAAGCGGCCTGGATATTGTGATCTGCCAGGAAGAAAAGGCCCATCGCCAATATGTGGCGCTGCAGCGCGGCGGCATCACGCTGCGGGGGTGCCTGGAGCGCAAAACGGAAAAGCCCGGCCCGCTGGTTTTGATGCTGCATGGCTTCGGCGCGGATATGAGCCTGTATCCCTCTCTTTTCCAGCATTTGTCCGATCAGCTGACGGACAGGGGTTTTTCTACTTTACGGTTTGATTTCAACGGCCATGGCATCAGCGACGGCGCTTTCTCCGGCATGACGGTATGGAACGAAGTGGAGGATGCCGCTACCTTCCTGCAGTATGCCATGCGGCAGGATTTTGTGACGGATATTTATGTGCTGGGCCATTCCCAGGGCGGCGTGGTGGCCGGGCTCTTGGCCGGGCTGTACCCGGATGTGGTGAAAAAGCTGGTGCTGCTGGCGCCGGCGGCTTCCCTGAAAACCGACGCCCAGGAAGGCCATTGCATGGCGGCTCATTACGATACCTTCCACGTGCCGGAAACGGTGGATGTGGGCGGCGGCCATCAGGTGGGCAACCTGTTTTTCCGCATGGCCCGGAACCTGCCTATTTACGAAACCACCGCCCAGTACCGGGGCAAGGCATGGGTGGCCTTTGGCGGCATGGACGAAGTGATCCACCAAAGCGCTGCGGAAAAATACATGCCCGGCTTTCCGGAGGGTGTGTTCCGGCTCTATCCTTCCCTGAACCATGGGCTTTACGGGGAAGAACAGCAGCAGATGGCGCAGGATGTGCTTGCATTCCTGACCAACGAATAAAAAAAGAAAAAGCCGTCGCCACTTTATGGTGCGTCGGCTTTTTTTCTTTGTGCTGCCAGGGCAAGCAGCGTTTCTTTCTCGTTGGGCACTTCTCTTTTGCACACGGCAGCCAGCAGCTGGTGCAGGGTTTGCCCGATGGCAGGGCCGCAGATGCCCATGGCGGAAAGGTCGCCTCCCTTCACGGCCAGGGCAGAAAGGGTGTAGCAGGCGTTTTCGTCGATCAATGTCTGCGCCGCGGCGGTGAGGGTGTGCAGCCGCTTTTTCAGCAGGGCCTCCTCCTCTTTTTGTTCCGCTGCGCCCAGGGCATATTGCAGGGAAAGCAGGGGGAAAATCAGGCGGTCGCCGGTGTGCATCAGGGCAGTCTGCAGAGCGTTTTCTGCGGTATCCATGTCCCGGTAGAAAAGCAGACTGTACACATCCTCCTGCAGCCGCACCGGCATTTTCAGCCCCTGCAGCACTTCCTTCGCCTTTTCCGGCGGGAAGGGGGAAAGCAGGGCGCTCCATAGCAGGGCCGGCTCCTTTTCCGCATGGCGCAGGGTTTCCAGGGCTTTCAGCCATTGTGCATTATCCATCCGCAGGGCAGGCACCGCAGCAAACACCGCTTCCCCGAAACGGGCCAGAATATCCACAGCGCCCGGGGCCGGCAGCAGGCCGTTCAGCTCCGCCGCAATGCGCTCGGCGCTGATAAAGGGCAGCAGTTCCTTCTTTTCAAAGATGGCTTTTGCCGTTTTTTCTTCGATGGCAAAGCAAAACCGGGCGGCAAAGCGCAGCGCCCGAAGGATGCGCAAAGCATCCTCTTCAAAGCGGGTTTGGGCATTGCCCACGCAGCGGATGACGCCCCTTTTGCAGTCTTCCCGTCCGCCGAAAAGGTCCACCAGCCCCTTGTCCGGGTGATATGCCATGGCATTGACGGTGAAATCCCGGCGGGACAGGTCGTTTTCCAGGTGGCGGGTAAAGGTGACTTCCTTGGGATGGCGCCGGTCCAGGTATTCGCCGTCCAGCCGGAAGGTGGTAATTTCCAGCGGTTCCCTGTCCATCAGCACCGTCAGGGTGCCGTGCTTCAGGCCGGTTTCCACGGTGCGGAAGGCGGCAAACACATGTTGCATTTCTTCCGGTGTGGCAGAGGTACACAGGTCGTAATCGTGCGGCACAATGCCCAGCAGCGTATCCCGCACACAGCCGCCTACCAGATAGGCTTCATAGCCTGATTTGTTCAGCAAATCAATGGCCGTCCGGGCCGTCTTTGGCAGATGCATCCCCTGCGCCTCCTCTCCTGTTTTTTTCCAGTTTACCGCCTTTTCCCTGCCTTGTCAATCCCGGCCGAACGTGGTAAAATAAACTGAATAGCTATAAAGCGAAATGAGGGAAAGCCATGCAGCCTTTGGATGCGGTGATGAAGGCCCGGGAAATACTTTCGTCGGTCACGCCCCTGCGGCGTGATTGCGGCCGTTATTGCGGCGCCGCCTGCTGCGAGGTGGATGAAGACGGCCAGGGCGGCATGCTGCTGTTCCCCGGAGAAGAAAAACTGTATGAAAACCTGCCGGAAGGTTTTACCCTGATGCAGGACGATATGGTGGCAGAAGATGCTTTGCTGCTGGCCTGTGAAGGCTATTGCCAACGGGAAGAAAGGCCCCTTTCCTGCATGCTGTTTCCGCTGCTTCCTTCCCGGGAGGGCCCGGTGATGGACCGGCGGGGCTGGGCGGTGTGCCCGTTGATGCAAAGTGGCATCGGCGGCCTGCAAAGGGAATTTGTGGATGCGGTGAAAAAAGCGGGGGACGTGCTCTACGCCTGCCCCGAAACGGCAGCGTTCCTGGACGCCATTCACGCATTCAATAAAAAACTGCAGTCATTTTAAGAAAGGATGATCCTTCCATGACCTGGGTACAAGCATATTGCCACACGGAAGTGCACGGGAATGGCCGGGGCGGCACGGCGCTTTTTGCCGATGCCAGGGGTGATTTTTCCGCCTATGCCGGTCAGGTGCAGCTGGTCTACCTGGATCCGCCGTTCATGACGGGGGAGGATTTTTCCATGCGCATGCGTGTGGGGGAAAAGGGCTGGGAAACAGGCAAGGACGCCCTGGTGCTGCCCGCATATCAGGATAAGTTTTCCGGCAAGGCGGAATACCTGGCGCTGCTTCGTGCCGCCCTGGAAAACGCGAAATTGCTTCTGAACGAAACGGGCTCCCTCTTTTTGCACCTGGACAGCCGCATGAGCGCCCATGCCCGCATCCTTTGCGATGAAATCTTTGGCGAAAGCAATTTTGTGAACGAGATCATTTGGGCGTATCAGTCCGGCGGGCGCAGCATGAAGCGCTTTTCCCGCAAGCACGACGTGATCCTTTTCTACCGCAAAAGCCGCAGGCAGTTTTTTGATATTACGCAAGTGCCCCTGCCCCGCAGCGAAAACCGCTCCAATCACATGCGCCGCTGCGTGGACGAAAACGGGCGCACCTACCGCACCATCCAGTCCGGCGGTAAAACCTATACGTATTACGATGACGAACCGGTGTACCCCGGGGATGTGTGGGCGGATGTGAGCCACCTCCAGCAGAAGGATCCTCAGCGCACCGGTTATGATACCCAAAAGCCCCAGGCGCTGCTCAACCGCATCATCCTTTCCGCTTCCCGGCCCGGGGATCTGGTGGCGGATTTGTTTGGCGGCAGCGGCACCACCGCCGTAGCGGCGGCTCAGGCCGGCCGGCGTTACCTTACCTGTGATATCAGCCCCCTGTCTTTGAGCGTCACCCGCAAGCGCCTTCTGGAAACGGACCTGGTGCTGCAGATGCCCTGCGAAGAAAGAAACGTGCGCATTGATGCGGAGCTGGTGCCCGGCATTGCCTTCCACGATATCAGCCTGAAGGATTATCAGGGGGAAGACGAGCGGGTGAAGGGACTGGATAATGTGGACCAGTGGAGCGTGGGCTTTCTGGAGGACGGGGTGTTCCGTGCCCAAAGCTCGGCAGCCAGACGCAAGCATACCCCCGCATTGCCTGCCTATTTGCAATTGCCCCAGCTGCGGGGCACACCGGCCATCCTGATCGTGGATGTGTTCGGAAACCGTACCTTATGGAGATACCAGGAGGATTAAACCATGAAAACGAATGTAAAACGTATCCTTTCCCTTTTGTTTGCGTTGCTTATGCTGTGCACCGGTGCGTTTGCCCTGGCAGCGCCCCATGATGCCGCAGCGGAAGCCATGCTGGCCCAGAGCGATTTCAAAACCCTGGAAGTGGGCATGGGCGGCCAGGCCGTGCGGCAGATGCAGACGGTGTTGAAGGAACTGGGCTTTTATGACGGCGATATCAACGGCAATTACAGCCGGGTATTTGAACAGGCGGTGAAGGATTTCCAGGCGGATTTCGGCCTGGAGCAAACCGGCGAAATTGATTACGAACTGTACACCCTGCTCTATGCGGATTTTTCTTCCTTCCCTTCCGAAACGCAGGCCCCCAAGGCCACGCAAAAGCCCAAGGCTACGCAAAAGCCCAAGGCCACCGAAAAACCTCAATCCACCGAAAAGCCCGGCCTGATGGACTGGCTGTTTGGCTCCGGTGACGATGAAGAAGAAATCCAGGTAGAAGAAGAGGGCACCTATACCGATAAGGACCATGTGGCCGCTTACCTGAAAAAGTACGGCAAACTGCCCTCCAACTACATCACCAAGAACGAAGCCCGGAAACTGGGCTGGAACGGCTCCAGAAGCGGCCTGTGGGACGTGGCCTGGGGCAAGAGCATCGGCGGCGACAAATTCGGCAATTATGAAGAGATCCTGCCGGTGAAGCGGGGCCGCCAGTATTACGAATGTGATATCGATTTTGACGGCTGGAAAGCCAATGCCAAGCGCATTGTCTATTCCAACGACGGGCTGATTTTCTACACCGAGGACCATTACGAAACTTTTGAGGAGATCAAATAACATGAAAAAGATCACGTTGACGGCAGCGGCATGGAAAACGCCCCGGGATGCCCATGAGGCATTGAAAGCCGCCCTTTCCTTCCCCGACTATTATGGTCACAACCTGGATGCCCTTCATGATTGTCTCACGGATTTGACCGATACCTGCATCATCATTGAAGAATGTGCCAAAGCCGCCGATCAGATGGGCGATAAGTGGGGCAAGTTCCTGATGGTGTTCCTGGACAGCTGTGCCGAAAACCCCACGCTGGATATCCAGCTGGTACAGGGCAGCGGCGATTATGTGTAAATCAAAGGAGGATACAAAGGATGAAATATCTGGATACTTTGCTGGAAAAATACCAGATCCGCAAAACCAAAGAGCAAAAGACTGCTTTTCTTTCCTGGGCACAGGAAGAAATCAAGAACATGGGCTATGAATGCCGGGTGGAAGAATACGAAAAAGACATGTTCAAGTGCCGCAACCTGATCGTAGGCAACCCGGATGAAGCCAAGGTGATCTACACCGCCCATTACGATACCCAGCCGGTGCTGCCCCTGCCCAATATGGTGTTTCCCAAGAACGGCCTGTTTACGATTGCTGCGCAGCTGCCCGTCATGCTGTTCATGTTCGTGCTGTGCTTTGTCGGCATTTTTGCGGTGAACCGTCTGGTGCCGGATGACACACTGCTGTCCTTCATTCTTACGGAAGGCTGGATTATCGTGTCGGTTGGCATTTACCTGGGCCTTCTGTTCTTTGGCCCGGCCAACAAGCACACCGCCAACGATAATACCTCCGGCACCGCCTGCCTCATGGAAATGATGGCCCAGCTGCCGGAAGAAGACCGGAAACATGCCGCTTTCATTTTCTTCGATCAGGAGGAAAGGGGCAAGATCGGCAGTCTGGAATTTGCCAAGAAGCACCCTGAAATCAAGGAAAACGGCTTCATCATGAACCTGGACTGCATCGGCGACGGCAATCATATGATGATCGTGGCGCCCAAGAAAACCCCCGACGACGTGCTGACGAACCTGGAAAAACTCTACCCCGGTAACGATACCTTTGTTACCGAAGCCATCACCGCCAAGCATGCCAGCTATAATTCCGACCAGCGCTCTTTCAAACAGGGCTATGCCATTGCCGCCCTGCACCTGCATCCCACCTTCGGCCTGCATTTGAAGCGCATCCATACCAAGCGCGATACCATTTGCGAAAAGGCCAATTTGCAGTTCGTCATCGACGGCTGTCTGAACCTTCTCAAGCAGAAAGCGGAGGAAAACTGATATGTCAAGACTTGGTGACCTGATCCGTCTGGAACGCACCCGTCAGGGGCTCACCCATAAGCAGGTAGCCCGCAAGTGCGGCGTCAGCGATAAATACCTGATGGAAGTGGAAGCGGGCACCCGCATCATTCAGGATGAACAGGCCCGGCGTATTCTGAAAGTGATGGGCCTGTCCCAGCAGACGGAAGCGGATTTTTCTCTGGACGATATTGCGGCCACGGTGGATCTTCAATCCGCCGTTCCTCAGTTGACAAGGGCTGTGGAAAAGAAGGAAAAGCAGCCCGTGGCGGAAGCCAAGGCGGATGCCGGTGTGTCCGGCTCCATCTGGCTGGATGCGTTGGCCGGGGTGCTAAAGCATGTGCCCATCTATAACGCCGTGATGAAGGAAGTGGGCCACCGGCTGCTGCCCATCACCAACGGCAAAATTGAAGGCGCCAACCCCGATAAGGTGTTTTACTTCATGGCACCGGATAACGACCTGCGTGGCTTCCGCGTGCAGCGGGGGGATATCGTGCTGGTGGTACCGGCCCAGGCTGCCGTGGACGGCGCCATTATGCTTGTGCAAACGCCGCTTGGCCGTGTGCTGCGGAAAGTGAAGCGGGTGAACGATTACCAGGCCATGCTGCAAAAGTATGACGATGCGTTTGAAAGCGAAATCAAAAACTATAACGAAATCACCTTTGTGGGCCGCTGTGTGCGCCTGGAAGCGGATTTGACGTGAATAAAAAACGCCTGTGTATGCCACGGGCGTTTTTTGCGCAAGTCAAGTAAAGCGGGCTGAAAAAAAGAGGCGTATAATGAAAATGCAGCTGTGAAGGAGGGAAAGACATGAGCGAATTGCACCGGAATATGCAAGCCGTGATTGATGTGATGGACGCCTGCATCAGGCATCATCAGGACGAGGAAATGACGCTGCAGAAAATAGCGGAAAAAATGGGCTATTCGGCCTTTTATTTTTCCCGCAAATTCCGGGAAATTACCAGAATGCCTTTCCGGGATTATTTGCGGTATCGCAAATTGGCCTATGCCACCTTGGACGTTCGGGACAGCAAACGGCCTTTGATGGAAATTGCGCTGGATTATGGCTTTTCCTCCCATGGGGCGTTCACCCGGGCCTTCAAGGAGGCCTATGGCGTGTCGCCCAGCGTCTACCGCAAGCGCCCGGTTCCCTTGCAGCTGCGCACCATCATTCGCCCCTTTGACTGTTATTTGCTTGGAAAGGAAAATTTGTTTATGCAAAATACCAATAGCTCCGTGAAAACCTACTTTGTCACCCTGCCGGCCCACAAATTTCTGCACATCCGCAATTTGGAAAGCATCGGCTATTTCGATTTCTGGGAAAAGCAGAGCCATATCCCCGGCCAGGATTGCGAAACCATCTGTGGCCTGCTGGATTCCATCCCGGGTAAGCTGGATGATATGGGTACCGGCGATCTTTCCAGCGGCAGCGGCCAATTGATGGCCTGGCAGAATGACCCGGCCGGCCGCATCTGCAGCTGGGGCATACCGCTGGCGGAATGCTACGGTGTGCGCCTGCCTGTGGAGTATGACGGGCCTGTGCCTGAGCAAATGCTGCTGGTTGACGTACCAGAAGGGGAATACATCGTCTTCGAACATGGCCCCTTTGATTACGAAACCCAGGCTGCTGCCGTGGAAGCAAAAATTGAACAGGCCATGAAGGATTACGATTATCACGCTTCCGGTTACCAACTGGATACCGCGCCCGGCCGCTTTTTCTACTATTACCACAACCCAGCCCATGCCTTCAAATACGTGCGCCCCGTGCGCAGGGGGTAAGAGGTAGGCTGCCTGGGAAGAGTATGGAGGGGCTTCGCCCCTCCACCAGGGCAGTGCCCTGGACCCGGTTCTGGATACAGCAATTCTTATCAGACAAACAATTTCCCGGTGCTGCGTGGGGAGACCTAGAGGGGCTTTGCCCCCTCCACCCCCAGCAGGGTCAATGACCCTGCACCCAATTCCGGAAATGGCAATATGTATCATCCAAACCATTTCCCGGCGGAACAGAGCATCACGCAGACACACATTCGCAGAGGAAGATTGTATTTTTGCGAATTGGGTGCACCACTGGTGCCACGCAGACACACATTCGCAGAGGAAGATTGTATTTTTGCGAATTGGATGCCCGCACTGCCACACGCAGAAACCCCTTCGCTGATAAAGGTGGTAGCTTTGCGAGCTGGCTGCGGCACTGCCGCCCACGGGCTGGGCGGTGGAACACCGCCGGCCGGATGCTGTGCATCCGGGGAAAACATGAAAAAAGATCGGAGGGAAAGCAAGCTTTCCCGGCCGACTTTTTTCAATGTTTTCATAGCGCCCGTGGGCTCACTTTCCGTTCTCCAAGCAACATGCGGAAAGAAGTTTGGAAGGACAGTCTTTTATGTCGCAGAAAGGGTGCAGGGCCGATGGCCCTGCTGCGGGGTACAGGGGCTGCATAAGCCCCTGCCCCGTCATTTCCTGGAAAGCAAAAGAAAAGAGAGGGGCGAACCCCTCTCTGTGATTGTAAACC
>JAZNOW010000040.1:0-51099 GCA_045589355.1 Clostridia bacterium | reverse complement strand
TGTCTGTACCTATTTTACGCAGTTCGTTACCATAAGGATGAATGTACGGCATACCTGCATTTAATGCACCGTATAAATCACCGTCATCACCCTTGGGAATACCCCAGTTATTGAACCAATTCCACGGTACCATTATGCAGTCATGATAAACAAGATTGCCCAAAGGAACAGGAATTCCGACAGCCTTGCCGTTTTCTTGCGGTATAAGTGCATGCGGCCCATGATGAAGTAAGCGGTGGCGGCCTTCTTGCCGTCTTCCGTTTTGCCGATCACAATACCGCGGCCCACGTAGGAATTGCCTTCGATGAGGGTGCCAATGTTTTCCTGCTTGTAGATGTCCATTACACTTTTCCTCCTGCCATCATCATATCTTTGCATACCTTTTCCACCGCACGGGGAAGGATTTTCCATTCAGCCTGCTTCATCACGCGTTTTTGCAGGGTTTCAGGCGTATCCTTTTCCAATACCTGAACCGCTTTCTGGAAAATAATCTTTCCGCCGTCGGGAATTTCGTTGACAAAATGCACCGTTGCGCCGGTCACCTTCACGCCCTTTTTCAGCGCCTCTTCGTGGACCTTCAGGCCGTAGTAGCCTTTTCCGCAGAAGGAAGGGATCAGCGAAGGATGTACGTTGATGATCCTTTCTTCGTAGTGCTTTACAAAGTTTTCGCTGAGGATGCTCATGAAACCGGCCAGCACGATCAGGTCAATTTCCTTTTGCTTCAGCAGTGCCATCAGCTTTTCTTCAAACTCAGCCTGGCCGCCGGGCTTTTTTTCAATCACGGCCGTTTCGATCTCAGCCCGCTGGGCCCGTTCCAGGGCGTAAGCGCCGGGCTTGTTGGAAATTACGATTTCAATGCTGCCGGAGTGGATGATGCCCATATGCTGGGCGTCAATCAGCGCCTGCAGATTGGTGCCGCCGCCGGAAACCAGCACGGCTACCCGCTTTTGCATCTGGCTCATGCTTCCCCTCCGTTACACAATTTCAATCTTCTGGTCGGCCTTTACGATCTTGCCGATCACATAGGCGTCTTCCCCATTGGTCTTGAGAATTTCCATGGCCTTATCCGCCTGCGCAGCAGGTACCACCACGCTCATGCCAACGCCCATGTTGTAGGTGTTGAACATATCGCGTTCGGGGATGTTGCCATCCTTTGCGATCACATCAAAGATGGGCAGCACCTTCACGGCATTGCGTTCAATGCGGGCGCACAGGCCATCGGGAATGGAACGCGGAATGTTTTCGTAGAACCCGCCGCCGGTGATGTGGGAAATGCCCTTCACGTCCACATCCCGGATCAGGGCCAGAATGCTCTTTACATAAATGCGGGTGGGCACCAGCAGCGCTTCGGCCACGCTCTTGCCGCCCAGTTCTTCCCGGGCGTCGTACAGGGAAGCAGGATTGTTGTCGATATCGAACACCTTGCGGCACAGGCTGAAGCCGTTGGAATGAATGCCGGCGGAGGCCATGGCGATCACCACATCGCCTTCTTCCATGCGCTTGTTGTCGATGATCTTTTTCTTATCCACGTTACCCACGGCAAAGCCGGCCAGGTCGTAATCTTCCACCGGCATCAGCCCGGGATGTTCCGCCGTTTCGCCGCCGATCAGCGCCGCACCGCTCTGCACGCAGCCTTCCGCTACGCCGGATACGATTTCAGCAATCTTTTCGGGGATGTTCTTGCCGCAGGCAATGTAATCCAGGAAGAACAGGGGCTTGGCGCCGCAGCAGATAATATCGTTCACGCACATGGCCACGGCGTCGATGCCGATGGTGTCATGCTTATCCATCAGGATGGCCAGCTTCACTTTCGTGCCGCAGCCGTCGGTGCCGGAAACCAGCACAGGTTCTTCCATTCCCTGGATGGGCAAACCAAAGCATCCGCCAAAGCCGCCCACGTCGTCCAGGCAGCCTTCGTTCCGGGTGCGGGCAATGTGCTTTTTCATCAGTTCAACCGCTTTGTAACCGGCCGTAATATCCACACCGGCTGCTGCGTAGCTTTCAGAACGGGAATTCTCGTGCATTTGTCTCGTCCTCCTGTTTATTCTTTGCCGTTCCAGCAATAAGTGCACAGTTTACAAGGTTCCATACCGGTGGATTCGATCAGCCCCTCCAGGGACTGGAATTCAAGCGACGCAAAGTGCAGTTTTTCGCAGATTGCCTGGCGCATTTTCTTGCCGCGTTCGGTGTTTGCATCGGAGTATTCTTCCAGATGGTTGAAGCCTTCTTCCCCTTCCAGTTCATTGATGATGGTGCGGGTGATCAGCTCCATATCATTGGTAGCCCGGGAGAAATTCAGGTATTTGCAGCCGTACATAATGGGCGGGCAAGCCGAGCGCATGTGCACGCTCTTTGCGCCGTTTTCATAAAGGAATTCTACTGTTTCCCTCAGCTGGGTTCCCCGCACGATAGAATCATCCACGAACAAGAGGTTCTTGTCCCGGATCAGTTCGTTCACAGGGATCTGCTTCATCTTGGCCACCTTGTTCCGGTCCAGCGCATTATCGGGCAGGAAACTGCGCAGCCAGGTGGGGGTATATTTGATGAAAGGACGGGCAAAGGGCACGTGGCTGCCGTTGGCATAGCCGATGGCGTGGGGTGTACCGGAATCGGGTACACCGCCCACATAGTCCAGTTCCGGCAGCGTGCCGTTTTCTTTATCATTGCGGGCCATGATTTCGCCGTTGCGATACCGCATCACTTCCACGTTTACCCCTTCATAATTGGAGGTGGGATAGCCGTAGTAACTCCACAGGAAGGAGCAGATGCGCATTTCCTTCTGGGCAGGCCGCAAAACGGTGATCTCGTCCTTTGTGATCTCCACAATTTCTCCGGGGCCCAGTTCCTTTTCATCCGCATAGCCCATCTTCTGATAGGCAAAGGATTCAAAGGAAACACAATACCCGTCTTCGTTCTTGCCCACCAGAATGGGCAAACGACCCATTTTGTCCCGGGCAGCAATGATGGAGCCGTGGTCCGTCAGGATGAGAATGGAGGCGGTGCCTTCAATCTTTTCCTGGGCAAAAATGAGCCCTTCGGTGAAATTGCTCTTCATGCCGATCAGCGCAGCCACCAGTTCCGTGGTGTTTACTCTGCCGCCGGTCATGGCGTCAAAATGTACGCCGCCAAAGTCCATGCATTGCTTGACCAGTTCTTCATAATTGTTGATCACGCCGATGGTGCAAATGGCGAAAACACCCAGTTTGGAGCGGATCAGCAGCGGCTGAGGATTGGAGTCGTTGATGCAGCCGATGGCAGCCGTACCTTTCATTTCGCCGAAAATGTGTTCAAACTTGGTGCGGAAGGGCGTGGAAGCAATGTTGTGAATGTTGCGCTGCAGGCCGATTTTTTCATCGTATGCCGCAATACCGCCGGATTTGGTGCCCAGGTGAGAATGATAGTCCGTTCCGAAGAATACATCGGAAATGGTATCGTGTTTGGATACTGCCCCGAAGAAACCACCCATAAAGAATTTTTCCTCCGTTTTTTTGTTGCTGTTAGTTGTTAAGTTCCGCTGCTACTTTCCGGTCTTTTTCCAGCACAACGGCTGCATCGGCCTTGCGCTTTTCGTCCAGCTTGCTGGCAAGTTCCTTGTCTTCCACAGCCAGAATCTGTGCAGACAGCAAAGCGGCATTGGCGCCTCCGTCTATCGCAACAGTAGCCACCGGTATACCGGAAGGCATCTGCACAGTAGAGAGCAGAGCGTCAATGCCATCGAGCGTATTGCTTTTGCAGGGGATGCCGATTACGGGAAGGGTAGTGTTTGCAGCAATTGCACCGGCCAGGTGAGCGGCCATACCGGCTGCGGCAATGATTACGCCAAAGCCGTTCTGCCGGGCATTCACGGCAAATGCACGTGCTTCCTCGGGGGTGCGGTGTGCGGAATACACATGCACTTCAAAAGGGATTTCCAGCTTCGTGAGCATGTCCGTGGCCTTGCGGATGATGGGAAGGTCACTGTCACTGCCCATGACAATTCCTACTTTACGCATCGTCTTTTCCTCCTTAAAAAAGTAAAAGGCACACTTAACCTGTATGATTGTTAAGTGCGCCCAGACGGTCGGCTTTTTGTAGTGAGGCTGTACCCGGCGCTCTGCTCCCCTGTGGTCAATCCACATTACTTCCGTCAGTCGCAAAGTGCCTGTTCAGTTTTCGTTTTGGATTATACCAAAATGCAAGAATTCTGTCAATATCAAAGCAGGGCCAGTTCCTCGCTTTTTGTGTTTCTTTTGTATTAACTTTTATCAATTTTCCGAGATAATCAACGAAACCGGGCAATGATCGGAGCCGAAAACGTCGTTATGGATCGCCGCGTCCCTCAGCAACGGCTGTAAAGCATTGGAAACAATGAAATAATCAATGCGCCATCCTGCATTTTTCTCCCTTGCATGGAACATGTAGCTCCACCAGGAATACGCGCCTTCAAGATCTGGATAGAAATAGCGGAAAGTGTCGGAAAAGCCGCTTTCAAGCAGCTTGTCCATCTTCCCTCTTTCCTGCTCGGTAAAGCCTGCGTTGTTCTTGTTGGATGCAGGGTTTTTCAGGTCTATGGGGCGATGGGCCACATTCAGGTCACCGCAGAAGATGACCGGCTTTTTCTCTTCCAGCTTCTTCAGATACGACAGGAATGCATCTTCCCATTCCATCCGGTAATCCAGCCGTGTCAATTCCCTTTGCGCGTTGGGCGTATAGACCGTCACCATATAAAACCCTTCAAATTCCAGCGTGATCACACGGCCTTCCCTGTCGTGCTCCTCAATCCCGATTCCGTATTGCACAGAAACAGGTTCTTTCTTGCTGAAGATCGCCGTGCCGGAATAACCCTTCTTTTCGGCATAATTCCAATATTGATGATAGCCAGGCAAATCCATATCAATCTGCCCTGCTTGCAGTTTTGTTTCCTGCAGGCAGAAAATATCCGCGTCGAAATTGCGGAAAATATCCATAAAGCCCTTGCCCATCACAGCACGCAGGCCGTTTACGTTCCAGGATACCAGTTTCATTTGTTTTCCCCTTTTTTGAATATTTCTCTCGCCAGCTCCCGTGCGGTGGCCGTGGCCGCAATGCCGCCCTGAGCCGTTTCCCGCAGCGCACAGGGCAGGCTTTCCCCCACGTCCCGCATGGCTTCGATCACTTCATCTGCCGGGATCACACTTTTGATTCCGGCAAGCGCCATATCTGCCGCGGTAATGGCGATCATTACGCCGCCTGCGTTTCTTTTGATGCAGGGCACTTCCACCAGCCCCGCCACCGGATCGCACACAAGGCCCATCTGGTTCTTCAGCGCCATGGCCACTGCATGCAGCGCCTGGGCCGGTGTTCCGCCGGCCATTTCCACCAAAGCAGCAGCCGCCATGGCAGCGGCACTGCCGCATTCCGCCTGGCAGCCGCCTTCTGCGCCGCTGAGGGATGCCTTGTTGGCAATCACCATACCCACGCCGCCGGCACACACCAGCGCAAGGCAGGCTTTCTCCCGGCTCAGATTTTTTTCCTTCATCATGGTCAGCACCGCGCCGGGCAATATACCGCAGCTGCCGGCTGTGGGGCTGGCCACAATGCGTCCCATGGCTGCATTGCATTCCGCAACTGCAAGGGCTGTTTCAATAGCTTTTGAACAGAAATCCCCGCTGATGGTATTGCCCGCAAGGCGTCTTTCCTTCATTCGGAACGCATCGCCGCCGGTAAGTCCGCTCATGGAACGGATCTCCCTGCTGCAGCCATGCTGCACCGATTGCTCCATCACCGTCAGACGTGCATCCATCCCTGCCATAATTTTTTCAGGCGTTGTTTCCATCATCTCCGCCTGATCCTGCAACACCATTTGGCCCAGAGAACAGCCGGCTGCCTCTGCACGCCCGGCCGCCTGAGCCAGACTCATATAATCAAACATCTCGCTTCTCCTTTATTCATTGGCATGGAGATACACCACATGCAGCACATTGGGCAAGGCACGCAGCAGCATCAAAAGTTCCCGGCTCACATCGCCGTCCACTTCCAACGTCATGATGGCCTGATGCCCCTTTTCCTGGCGTGTCAGGCGAAAATTGCCGATATTGATGCGGAATGCCGCCAAGGCCTGCGCCACACCGGCAATAACACCATATGTATCTTTATGGGGAATGATCAGGGTATTGTACTGGCCGGTAAAAGCGCTTTCCAGGCCGTTGAGCCGGGTGATCAGAATGTTGCCGCCCCCAACGGACGCACCTTCCACTTCCGCCACATCCCCGTCTTCCGCCCACAGGCGAATGACGGCCGTGTTGGGGTGGCATTTGGGCAGGCTCACGGTGCGAATGGAATAAAGGAATCCCTTTTCCTTTGCAATTTCCAGGCTGCGGGGCAAATCTTCATGATCCGGCTTCATACCAAGGATGCCGGCAATCAGCGCCCTGTCCGTGCCATGGCCCTGATAGGTTTCGGCAAAGCTGCCCGCCAGGTCAATTTCGGCGCGCACCGGCTCCTTGGCCAGTATTTTTCTGGCCACATAGCCAATCCTTGCCGCACCGGCCGTGTGGCTGGAGCTGGGCCCGATCATCACCGGGCCGATCACATCAAATATGTTCATAAAGGCATTTCCCTTCTGTTCATCTTTCCTTCAATATAATACACAATTGTCGCAAAATCAAGTGATTTGTTGCTTGTGTTTTTTTCTTGTTTTTCGCATTGTATACAATTGACATATCCCTTCGTGCGGGTATATAATCAGCGTGAATAAACCGATTGGAGTCATTTGAAATGCATTCTTACACCGCAGCTTACAACTTTTATTATTTTTACTTTATTTACAAAGATAAATAAAGTGTTTTGCTGCATCAGAATTTCAGAAGACTGTATTTCATTCAACAAGAGCTTCGCAGTAAAACAGCTGCGGGGCTCTTGTTTTTCTGATCAAACATAAAAATGGAGGGTATACATCATGATCATCTTGCTCAAACAGGACGCAAATCAAAAACAGGTGGACAATCTGAAAAACTGGCTGACGGAAAGCGGCTTCTCCCTGCACGAATCCCAGGGCTCCCATCATTCTCTCATCGGGCTCATCGGCGATACTTCCCGCCTGGATATCGACCTGATCAGCTCTCTTGAAGTGGTGGAAGCTGTCCGCCGCATCCAGGAACCCTACAAGAGCGCAAACCGCAAGTTCCACGAAGACGATACTGTCATCAGCGTGGGCGATGCCAAGATCGGCGGCGGTAATTTCATGATGATCGCCGGCCCCTGCTCTGTGGAAACGGAAGAGCAGATCACCTGCGTTGCCAAAGCTGTGAAAGCATCCGGTGCCAACATGCTTCGCGGCGGTGCCTTCAAGCCCCGCACCTCCCCCTATGCTTTCCAGGGCCTGCACGGCAAGGGCATTGAGCTTCTTCTGGAAGCAAGACGCCAGAGCGGCCTGCCCATCATCACCGAAATTATGGACATCAATCACCTGTCCCTCTTTGAAGATGTGGACGTGATTCAGGTAGGCGCCCGCAACATGCAGAACTTTGAGTTGCTCAAGGAACTGGGCCAGACCAAAAAGCCCATCCTGCTCAAGCGTGGCCTGGCCAATACCATTGAAGAACTGCTCATGAGCGCCGAATACATCATGGCCGGCGGCAACGAAAACATCATCCTCTGCGAACGCGGCATCCGTACCTTTGAAACTGCCACCCGCAATACCATGGACCTTTCCGCCGTACCCGTTCTGCATAAGCTCACCCACCTTCCCGTGGTGGTGGACCCCAGCCATGGCACCGGAGTACGCGACCTGGTAAAGCCCATGGCACTGGCTGCCGCCGCTGCCGGCGCAGACGGCCTGATCGTGGAAGTACACAACGATCCCGTACATGCCCTTTGCGACGGCAAACAATCCCTGACCCCTGAACAATTTGACGATCTGTGCAAAGCCATGCGGGCCATTTTGCCCCATTGCATCCGGGAGGCGAAGTGGTAAAATGAATATCGGCATTGTGGGTCTGGGCCTGATCGGCGGCTCTCTGGCCAAATCCATCAAGGAAAATACCGACCATACCGTGTGGGGCTACGATATCGACCCCACCGTCATCACCCGCGCCATGCTCTGCGAGGCCATTGATGATCCGCTTATTCCCTCCCGCATCCCCCAGTGCGATATCGTTCTGATCGCCCTGTACCCCTCCCTTTGCGTGGATTATGTCCGGGAACATGCGGCGGAATTTGCTCCGAATGCCCTCATCGTGGACTGCGCCGGCGTCAAACGCGCTGTGCAGCCCGCCATCTGCGATATCGCAAAAGATTATGACTGGCAGTACGTGGGCGGCCACCCCATGGCCGGCCGTGAATACTCCGGCTTCAACCACGCCCAGAGCAATCTGTTCGAACGGGCTTCCATGATCCTCACCCCCGACGGTGAAATCGACGTGCATACCCGGGCTTTCCTGAAAGCATTCTTCCTGGAAATCGGTTTTGCCACCGTTCGCTTCACCACCATGGATGAGCACGACAGCATGATCGCCTATACCTCCCAGCTGGCGCACATCGTATCCAGCGCTTATGTGAAAAATCCCCTGTCCGATAAACACAAGGGTTTTTCCGCCGGCTCTTTTCAGGATATGACCCGCGTGGCCAAGCTGAATGAAAACATGTGGACGGAACTGATGATGGACAACGCCGATCTGCTGGTTCCTTCCATCGATGATTTTATCTACCGTCTTTCCCAGTATCGGAATGCCCTGGCTGCAAAAGACGAACAGATGCTGTTTGATCTTCTCAAAGAAGGCCGCATCATGAAGGAAAATCTCATCAAATAAACATTGAGGTGCCTTATGTATACCGTACATCTTCAAGCTTCCGTTTCCTACGATATCCTCATCGGCCCCGGGCTGATCGGCAATGCAGGAAAATATATCCGCACCGTCTTCAAGCCCTGCAGGGCCTGTGTCATTACCGATTCCAATGTATACCCGCTGTATGCCCAAACCGTTTGCCGCTCGCTTGAAGAAAACGGCTTCCAATACGATACCTATGTTTTCCCGGCCGGCGAGCAGAGCAAGAATCTTGCAACACTTTCCGATATACTGGAATTCATGGCCAATCAGCAGCTTACACGGTCTGATATCGTGGTGGCTCTTGGAGGCGGTGTGACCGGGGATATGGCAGGCTTCGCCGCTGCGGTCTATGCAAGAGGCATTCCCTTCGTCCAGATTCCCACCACCCTGCTGGCTGCCGTGGATTCTTCCGTCGGCGGCAAAACGGCGGTGGACCTGAAGGCCGGCAAAAACCTTGCCGGTGCTTTCCACCAGCCTTCCCTTGTGCTGACCGATACCGACGTGATTGCCGCCCTTTCCCCTCAGCTGTTGTCCGAAGGGGCTGCCGAAGTGATCAAGTACGGCGTATTGCAGGACAAGGAATTATTCGGCTGGATGTGCACCGATACATGGAAGGAAAAGCTGCCCGAAATCATTCTGCGCAGTGTGGAATGCAAAAAACGAATGGTCATGGAAGACGAATTTGATACCGGCCTTCGCAAAATGCTGAACCTGGGCCACACCTTCGGCCATGCCATTGAAAAATGTGCCGACTTTTCCTTGTCCCACGGCTTTGGCGTGGCCATCGGCATGGCAATTGCTGCAGCCGCAGCAGGAAAAACGGGTGTCTGCAAAGAAATTATTCAGGCAAACACCAACTGCGGCCTGCCCTCCTTCACGCATTTTGCCCCCGACACCCTGGCCCACGCTGCCCTGACGGATAAAAAACGCTCCGGCAGCACTGTTGACTTGATTTTGCCCCATGAAATCGGCAAGTGTATCATTGCCACCACACCGGTGGATCAATTGCCTGCCCTTTTTGAAAAAGGACTTTCCACCATTAAGGAGCTTATGTGACGTATGGATATCACGCTTTCCAAAGCAAAACTGAACGGAGAAGTACAGCTGCCCGCATCCAAATCCTTTGCCCACCGGCAATTGATCGCAGCGGCGCTATCCAATGGGCCCACCACCCTTTTTGTGAACAGCACATCGGCTGATATCGAAGCCACCGTTTCCTGCATCTGCGCCCTTGGTGCGAAGGCTGATGCTTTGCCGGTCGGCAACGGGTATCGCATTACTCCCATTGCCGGTGTTCCGTCTCAGGCTACTCTTTTTTGCAATGAAAGCGGCTCCACCCTGCGCTTCCTTTTGCCCCTTTCTGCCGCGCTGGGCATTCAGGCCACATTTACCGGTGCCGGCCGTCTGCCGCAAAGGCCCAACAAGCTTCTCATCGACGCCATGGAAAGCCACGGCGTTCGCGCAACCGGCGACACTTTGCCCCTTACTTTATCCGGCAAATTGACAGGCGGTACCTACATGATTGCCGGAAACGTGAGCAGCCAGTACATCACCGGTCTAATGCTTTCCCTGCCCCTTTGCCGGGAGGACAGCGAAATCCTTTTTACAACGCCTCTGGAATCCGCCGCCTACCTTGATATCACCTGCCATGTGCTGCATCAATTCGGCATCCAGGTAGCAAAAACGGAAAACGGCTATCGTATACCGGGGAAACAAGCCTATCTCTCCCCTGGCTTTCTGGAAACGGAAGGCGACTGGTCTTCCGCCGTTTTCTGGCACGCTGCCAATGCCATGGGGCATGCAATCAGAATGACCGGCCTGAATAACGATTCCTGTCAGGGGGATCGTCAGGTAAATGAACAGCTGAAAAACCTGGGCGGCGAAATCAATGTTTCCCAGACGCCGGACAGCCTGCCTGCCCTTGCAGCTGCCGCCTGTGTGTATCCCGGCACAACGCATTTTACCGGCGCGGCACGTCTTCGCATCAAAGAAAGCGACCGCATCACCGCCGTTGCCAATATGCTTTCTAACCTTGGCCAGCCTGTGGAAGAAGAGCCCGACGGGCTGATCGTGCACGGCGGCCATCCCTTCACCGGCGGCGTTGTGGACGGGTGCAACGACCATCGCATCGTCATGGCTGCCGCCCTTTGCGCCACCCTTTCCGACACGCCTGTTACCATTCTGGGCGCCGAAGCCATCCAAAAAAGCTATCCCCGGTTCTTTGATGATTTTGTTATGCTGGGAGGAAATATTCATGGCTAATCTGCTGGGCAAACATTTTTCCGTCCATATTTTTGGCCAGTCCCACGCCCCTTCCATCGGTGCCGTGATCGAAGGATTGCCGGCAGGCTTCACGCCGGATTGGGAAAAGGTGCATGCTTTTATGGCGCGCCGCGCCCCCGGCAACTCCGCCATGGCCACTGCCAGAAAAGAAGCGGATATGCCCTTCGTGCTTTCCGGCCTGAACGAAAAGGGGCAAACCTGCGGCGCCCCGCTTGCCGTGGAAATTAAAAACGGCGATCATCACTCCTCCGATTACGATCAACTGAAAGCGCTTCCCCGGCCCGGTCATGCCGATTATACGGCTTTCCTGAAATATGCAGCGGCCAACGATGTTCGCGGCGGCGGCCAGTTTTCCGGCCGTCTGACAGCGCCCCTTTGCTTCGCCGGCGCACTGGCCATGCAGCTGTTGGAGGAGAAAGGCATTCAGGTGAAAGCCCGCATCCACTCCATCGCCGGCATTGAAGATGCACCTATGAACGCCTGTGCACCGGCGCTGGATGCCATTGCATCCTCCGGCCTTTCCGTTGTGGATCCTGATGCCGGCAAGCGCATGGAAGCAGCCGTATTGGAGGCAAAAACCAGGGGCGATTCCGTTGGCGGCATCATTGAATGTTATGCCACCGGTCTTCCTGCCGGGCTTGGCGATCCCATGTTTGACGGGGTGGAAAACCTGCTGGCACGGGCACTGTTTGGCATTCCGGCTGTACGCGGTGTGGAATTCGGCACCGGCTTTGCAGCTGCCGCCATGACAGGCAGTGAGCACAACGATGCTTTCTGTATGGAGGACGGCAATGTAAAAACCGCCACCAACCACCACGGCGGCGTACTGGGCGGCATCACCACCGGCATGCCCCTTGTGGTGCGCATCGCCATAAAACCCACCCCTTCCATTGCCATGGAACAGAACACAGTGGATCTTCGCACCGGCGAAAACGCGTCCCTTGCAATCAAAGGCCGGCATGACCCCTGCATCGTTCCCCGTGCCGTGCCCGTGATGGAAGCGGCAGTTGCCTGTGTGCTGTATGATCTGATCGCAAAATAAAGGAGGCCATTTCAAATGGACCTGAGTCATATCCGGGAAAAGCTGGATAAAATTGATACCCAAATTACGGATTTATTGGTGGAACGCATGGACACGGTGGCCCAGGTTGCCCAGTCCAAGAAAGAAACCGGCAAAGCCATCCGGGATCATGCAAGAGAGCGCAGCATCATTAACCGTGTCACTTTGCAGGCCGGTGACGAATACGCCCCTTATGTGAAAAACCTGTATCAGACGCTGTTTGACCTGAGCTGCAATTACCAGTCTCAGAAAATGGGCTATACGTCCGCTTTGAGCCTGAAACTGAAGGAGCAGCTTGCCTCCCCTTCCGCCCTTTCCCTTCCCAACCGTGCGGTGGTTGCCTGCCAGGGAACCGAAGGCGCTTATGCCCAGCAGGCCTGCGAAAAGCTGTTTGAATACCCCACCATTTTGTATTTCTCCAGCTTCAATGACGTATTCAACGCCGTGGAAAAAGGCATGTGCCAGTATGGCATTCTGCCCCTTGAAAACAGCACCGCCGGTTCGGTGACCCAGGTTTATGACCTGATGGAACAGCACGCTTTCCACATTGTGGGTGCCTGCCGTCTGCGCATCGACCATTGCCTGCTTCGCAAAAAGGGCGCCAAAGGCCCTATCACGCGCGTTGTATCCCATGAGCAGGCCCTGCGCCAGTGCAGCGATTATCTGGAAAGCCATCCCCTGTACACAGCCGAACCCATGAAGAACACCGCCGTTGCCGCAGAATACGTGGCAAATGCGCAGGAAGATGACGTAGCCGTCATCGCTTCCGCTGTTTGTGCAGATATTTACGGGCTGGAAATCGTTGAAGAAAACATCAGCAACGTGCAGAATAATTTCACCCGTTTCATCTGCATCGCCCGGGAACTGAAAGTGTACCCCAACGCCCGGAAAGTGTCCATCATGTTCAACCTGCCCCATGCCCCCGGTGCGCTGAACAACATCATTTCCCGCCTGGCACTGGCCGGTGTGAACCTGACCAAGCTGGAAAGCCGTCCCATTCCCGGCCGGGAGTTTGAATTCCGCTTCTTCTTTGACTTTGAAGCCGACCTTCACGATCCCGCCATTGCCGATCTGATCGCCGAACTGGAAAAACGCACCGAACGGTTTGTTTTCCTCGGTGCATACAGCGAATAACAAAGGGAGGGTTTCCCCATGGAATACGGTCTGATCGGCGAAAAGCTGGGTCATAGCTATTCCCCACAGATTCATGCACAGCTGGCCGATTACAATTATGTGCTCCATCCCGTCGCACGGGAGGATCTTCATGCGTTCATGACAAGCGCCTCTTTCCGGGGCATCAACGTCACCATCCCCTATAAGAAAGACGTAGTTCCCTATTGCGCCCAGCTTTCCGACGACGCCAGGGAAATCGGCTGCGTGAATACCATCGTCCGCCGCCAGGATGGTACGCTCTATGGGCACAATACCGATATCGGCGGCTTTATGGGCATGGTAAAACACGCCGGCATTTGCGTGGAAGGCAAAAAAGCAGTGGTGCTTGGCAGCGGCGGCACTTCTCAGACGGCCACCATTGCCCTCCGTCGCATGGGGGCAAAAGAAATCATCATGATTTCCCGCAGCGGCAAAAACAATTATCATTCCCTCTATACTGTCCACAACGATGCCCAGGTGCTGGTCAATACAACGCCTGTTGGCATGTACCCCGGCAACGGCGCTTCCCCGGTCCTGCTTTCCAGTCTCCCTGCTTTGGAAAGCGTGATCGACGTGATCTACAATCCGGAAAAAACAGCGTTGATCCTGGATGCACAAAGCAGAGGGCTGAAAACCGTTTCCGGGCTGTATATGCTGGTTTGCCAGGCAAGGCTGGCCGCCGAAACCTTCACCGGCCAACCGATCCCCAACCACCTGGATGTTTCGATCACCGCTTCCATCAACCGCCAGATGCTGAACCTGATACTCATCGGCATGCCCGGCTGCGGCAAAACCACCATCGGTAAGGCGCTGGCCGAAAAAATGCACCGTCCTTTGATCGATACCGACGAAGAAATTGAAAAACTGGCCGGCAAGACCATCCCCGAAATTTTTGCTCAGGACGGCGAAACCCATTTCCGCATGCTGGAAACCAAGGTTATTGAGCAGGTTTCCAAGGCGCAGGGCTGCATCATCACCACCGGCGGCGGCGCCATCCTGAAAGAAGAAAACCGGCGCTATTTGCGTCAGAACAGCCGCATTTGCCACATTCTGCGTCCGCTGGAACAACTGGCCAGAGGCGGCCGTCCGCTTTCCCGGGGCGCTCATGCCATTGAAAACCTTTGGCAGCAGCGGAAAGACCTTTACGCCTGCTGCGCCGATTATGTGCTTAATAACGCCACCGATCTTGATACGTCCGTTTCACGGGCAATGGAGGGTTTTTATGAAGCTGCTGGTCATTAACGGACCCAACCTGAACATGCTGGGCATCCGCGAAAAAAATCTTTACGGCGCCCGGGATTTTAACGCCCTGTGCGATTTCGTCCGCAATACGGCCAAGGAATTGAATGTGGAAGTTGAACTGTACCAATCCAACCACGAAGGCGATCTGGTGGACTGCATTCAGAACGCGTATCAGCGCATCGACGGCATTGTCATCAACCCCGGTGCCTATACCCACACCAGCGTCGCCCTGCTGGATGCCTTGAAAGCCGTTTCCATTCCCACCTGCGAGGTGCACCTGACGGACGTAAACGCCCGGGAAGAATTCCGGAAAATCTCCTACGTTCGCCTGGCCTGCGAAAAAACCTTTGCGGGTTATGGCTTTGACGGCTACAAAATGGCCATGGAGCATCTGGTCAACCGCTGAATCCGGCAAAAAAAGAAGCCTTCCGTTCGAATACAGAAGGCTTCTTTTTTTACTCATTTACGAAAACGCTGTTTTCCAGTTCCGCAACACCCGTTTCCAGAAAGCTTTCTGGCAAATTGTCAAAATACTTATACACATCTTTCTTGAAACGCAGTTCCTTGAACACCGCTTTCCGTTCCGCTTCATCTTCCAGTTCAAAGGGCCGGTAATCCGGTGCCCGCTGGGTTTCGCAGGGAATCACCTGCAGTTTGCTCACTTCCACCTTCCCCTCTGCGTTCCTGCGGAAGGTCACCTGAAAAATACCGGTGGAAGGATCCACATGGCTCATGGTGCCGAAAGTAAAATTGCCGGTGGAGTAAAGAATGGGCTTGCCGTTGTAGAAATGGATCGGCTGAATCACATGGGGGTGATGGCCCCAGATCATATCCGCGCCGGCATCCATCACTTGCTTGGCATATTTGTATTGCCAGCTTTCCGGCGTCATATACGTTTCCCGTCCCCAGTGCAGGCTGACCACCACCACATCGCAGCCCATTTCCGTTTTCAGGGTTTCAATGCGCTGCGCAATGCGTTTCTGGTCGGAATCCTGGGGATAGGAAAACCCGAGAAAGCCAAAGCGGATGCCGTTGATTTCTTTGGTCGCCAGCAGGTCATAGCCGCCTTCCTTGCCGGGCCGGTAGGAGCCGAAATGGTCTATACCTGCATCTTCCAGCACCTGCAGGGTATCGTCATACCCCTTTTCGAAAAAATCGAAGCTATGGTTGTTGATGGTGTTCACCATTTCAATGCTGCCCAGGGTAAGGCACTGCACATTCTCCGGCTTTCCTTTCAGGTAATACACTTTATCCGCATGCTGCCTTCTTTCCGTAAATACCACTTCCAGGTTGGCCACGGTAAGGTCATCCGCTTCCAGGTATTTTTTCACCAGGCTGAAGGGCCATTCCGGTCCGTTCTGCGCAAGGCAGGTGTGGTAACTGGATTCGTAATCCATAAACTGTGCAGAATCGCCGATGGAGCAATCCCCCACAAAGGAAATGGTCACGCCGTCCTCCGCCAAAGCCGATGCAGCGGCCAGAAGCATAAGGCACAGCAAGATCAGAATTTTTTTCATGTGTTTTCTCCTTTTTCGTCCAATAGCATTTGCCATTCCTTTGGCACAGGCGATGTCAGGTCAATTTCTTTGCCCGTTATGGGCTGAATAAACCGTACCCTGCCCGAATGCAGCGAAAACCTTCCTTCCAGCAGCGGATGTTCTTTTCCGTACAGGTAATCCCCCGTTACGGGATGCCCCATTGCCGCCATATGCACCCGGATCTGATGGGTGCGCCCGGTTTTCAGCCGCAGCTGCACCAAGGCACGGTTCTTTCCTTTTTTCAGCACACGGAAAAAAGTTTTTGCTTCCTTGCCGTCGGGATCGATGCACCGCTTTACGCCGTTTCCCTTCCCAATGGGTAAATCAATCAACCCTTCTTCTTCCGTTGGCACACCGTCGCACACCGCCACATATTCCCGTACAAAGTCGTCTGTATGCAGCATTTTTTGCAGCCGCTGCTGGGCGTACGCCCCTTTTGCAGCCACCATTAACCCGCTGGTTCCTTTGTCCAGCCGGTTTACCGGCCGAAAGAGGATGCCTTTTCCGTCTTCGATCCTCCCCTGCAGCGTATCCCCTTCCTGCCTTGCCGATTTCATGGTGGGCAGAGGCGCAGGCTTATCGATCACGTAATAGTCGTCATCTTCATACACAATCTTTACCGAAAGAAGCGAATCATTCTTTGTTGTATCTTTATTCTGTTCCGGCAGCAGAAAGGCAAGCACCTGCCCTTCCTTTACCCGGTCATTAGCCATGGCACGCTTTCCGTCCAGCAGGATACCGCCTGAAAACTTCAGGCTTCGAAAACAGCTTTCCGAAAGCCTGACTACTTTCAGCGCCATGTGCTTAACCGTTTTTCCGGCATGGCCTGCATCGGTCTTCAGTTCAATTTTCTGCATGGCCATCCCTTCCGTTCCCTTCGTTTGTGCTGCGTTTTCATTATACATTATTTTTCGTCAATTGCAATTCTTCCCTTCATTTTCTCTCGTTTTCCCGTAAAAAAGCATTCGTCATAAAAATGTTATAATTTATCCATTTGTTATTTCTGGTTTGACTATTGACAATGTATAATTTGGCAAGTAAAATAAACCTGTTTGATATGAAATGGAGGGAAAACCATGGCTGATTCTCTGTTGTTCCAGCAGAAAGGCGAAAGCAACCATATGCCCGCCCTGCTTGTGGAAGGTTCTCACACGCCTGACGCTCTTGCCAGCGCCAGCGGTGTTTATATTGCCGCAGCCGGCTCTGCCATGCTGCAAAACGGCGAACAGCAGCTGCGCCCCTGCGACACCTGGCTTTGGCTGGCTGTGGAAAACGGCGCAATGACGCTTACCACCCCCGAAACCTCTTTCACCCTTTGCACCGGCGATTGCTGCATGCTGCCCCCTATTTCCGGCAGCGTTGTGCTTTCCGTTCCGCAGGAAGCCCGTGTATTGTGGCTGATGGTGGGCGGCACGCTGTCCGGCGCTTTCCTGCAGCGCATGGGCGCACTGCCCCATCGCATCATGAAGCAGGGCACCCTTCCTTCCCAGCTGAACCTGGCCAAGTATATCGTGCAGGCCACGGTGCGCGTTGCGGCCGCGGAAGATGCTTCCTCTGCTCAGCTGCAGCAGCTTCTGTGGGCCATGCTGGCTTCCCATTCCGGCCAGCCGGTGGCCATGGATGCCGTTCTTTCCCATGAAATTGCCAAAGTGGTGGACGCCATGCGCAAAAACCAGTACCGCGACAGCTTTTCCCTCAGTGAAATGGCTGCCCTGTCCCGCATGCCGGTGGAAACGTTCCGCAAGCGCTTTGTTTCCGAAGTGGGCATGCCGCCCCAGAGCTATCAGCTGTCCATGAAAATGGAACGTGCAAAGCAGCTGCTCAAGGAAGGCTATACCGTGCGTCAGGCCGGTGTGGAAGTGGGCATGGCGGATCCTTATCACTTCTCCAAAACCTTCAAGAACATTGTGGGCATGAGTCCTTCCGCCTACAGCAAAACTGCCCTCAAATGATGATGTTTGCACCTTATTCTGTGGAGCAGGCGCGCATGCTTTCTCCCTTGCAATTGGCCTATATCGGCGATGCGGTCCATGCCATGCTGGTACGCCGGCATCTGCTTGAAAAGAACTTAAATGTAAAGCAGATGCATCTCAAATGCGTAAAATCTGTTTGTGCGGTACAGCAGAGTAAAGCCCTGGAACAGATTCTTCCGCTTTTGAATGAAGACGAAACTGCCATCGTCAGGCGGGGACGGAATGCTCATGCCCATCATGGCGGGCCCAAAGGGGCCACCTTGTCGGAATATGCCGGTGCCACCGGGCTGGAAAGCCTGCTGGGCTTCCTTTATCTCACCGGCAACACCGCCCGCCTTGCCCAACTTTTACCCTATCTTGTACCGGAGGAATAATCACCATGCCGTCCGTACCTTTGAAAGTATCCCTCATTGCCCACACGCCCGATCCCGAAAAAACCTGCGCGCTGGCTGCCCGTACCTGCTATTCCGGGCTGGATATGGAAACCCTCAAAAGCCGTGTGGAGGATAAGGATCAAGCCGATTTTCTGCGCCGTGTGGTGGGCAGCGGCCACCTCTCCGTACTGGAGCACGCTTCATTTACCTTCTCCGTCGAAGGCGTAAGCCGTGCACTGCTGGCCCAGGTAACCCGCCACCGCATTGCCAGCTTCTCCGTGCAAAGCCAGCGCTATGTTTCCCTGGAAAAGGGCTTTGGCTATATCATTCCGCCCCGCATCCGGGATTTGGGCGATGAAGCCGTTCAGGCGTTTGAAGCGCAGATGCAGCAAATGCACCAGTGGTACGTGGGCTGGCAGGAAAAGCTGGGAAGCGGCGAAGGCAGCAATGAGGACGCACGTTTTGTGCTTCCAAACGCCTGCGAAACCCATATCACCATGACCATGAATGCCCGTGAATTGCTCCACTTCTTCTCCCTGCGCTGCTGCGAAAGAGCCCAGTGGGAAATTCGCGCCATGGCCATTCAGATGCTCAGGCTGTGCAAACAGGCAGCACCCGTGATTTTTGAAAACGCCGGCCCTTCCTGTGTGAAAGGCCCCTGCCCTGAAGGCGCAAAAAGCTGCGGAAAAACGCTGATCAACCGCGACCTGTTCAAAAATATGTAATTGCAGTGATGCGAAAGGAGCCTATCATGGCCTACTATCAGGATTTTACCAAGAAAAAGCAAACCCGGAAGGATTACCTGCGTCAAGACAGCACCTGGGAAGAAGAAGGTACCCGCTATAAGCGCGCCAACCGTCAAAACGACGAAATAAAGAACGACCGTTTTGCTCCCAAAGGCAAGCCCTTCGGTGAAAAGAAAGGCTTTGACAGAAAGCCTGCCTCCCCCGCAAAGCCCCAGCGTCCTGCGCCCGCAAAACCTGCCCGTCCCGTTTTCGAAGAAAAGGATGAAGCTTTCCTGCCCCCGGAAAACCTGCTTTCCGGCCGCAATCCCATCCGTGAAGCCATCAAGAACAATCGCGATATTGAAAAGCTGATGGTGGCCCGGGGCGATCTTTCCGCCACTGCCAAGGAAATCATTGCCATGGCCAGGGAAAAGCATATCCCCATCCAGACAGTGGAACGTTCCCGGCTGGACGAAATCACCAAGAACCACCAGGGCATGCTGGCCTTCGCTTCCGCCTATCGTTACTATGATGTGGACGATATGCTGGCCGAAGCCGAAGAAAAGGGCGAAGCACCGTTCCTGGTCATTCTCGACGGCGTTACCGACCCCCAGAACCTGGGCGCCATCATCCGTACGGCTGCTTGCGTGGGCGCACACGGTGTGATCGTGCCCGAACGCCGCGCCGTGGGCCTTACCCCCTCTGCCGTAAAGGCCTCTGCCGGCGCCATTGAAACGGTGAAGGTTGCCCGGGTAACCAACCTTACCCGCACCCTGGAAATGCTGAAAAACAAGGGCGTATGGCTGTATGCCGCCGATATGGTGGGCGAAGATTACCGCACGGTAAACTTTGACGGTGCCTGCGCCATCATCATTGGCGCCGAAGGCGAAGGCGTAAGCCGTCTTGTGCTGGAAACCTGCGACCACAAGGTATCCCTGCCCATGAAGGGCGGCGTAGGCAGCCTGAATGCCTCCGTTGCTGCCGGTGTGCTTTTGTATGCAGCATTTGCAGGCCGTGCCTGAAAACAATGAATCCCCATTCTTTCTGCCGGAGGTTGTTATGACCGATCAGCAAAATGAAATGATCCCAAGTGAACTTATCCGCTATGCGGACATGACGGACGAAGACGTGGTGGCGCTTGCCCAGAACGGCGATGGCGATGCACTGGTGTATTTGCTGAACAAATACAAAAATTTTGTGCGTTCCAAAGCCCGCAGCTACTTCCTTATCGGCGCAGATCACGAAGATATTGTGCAGGAAGGCATGATCGGCCTGTACAAGTCCATCCGCGATTTTCAGCCCACCCGTCTTGCCTCTTTCCGTTCCTTTGCCGAGCTGTGCGTCAAGCGGCAAATTATCACCGCCATCAAAGCAGCTACCCGTCAGAAGCACGTGCCCCTCAACAGCTATGTGTCCCTCAACAAGCCGCTTTACGACGAAGAAAGCGACCGTACGCTGCTGGACGTGATCGAAGGCAGGGTGACCAACCCGGAAGATCTTTACATCAGCAAAGAAGATTTAAAGAACATCCAGTCCCAGATGGACCTTCTTCTGTCCGATCTGGAACGCCAGGTGCTGGAAGCTTTTATGGACGGAAAAAGCTACCAGGAGATCGCCGAAACATTGGGCCGTCACGTAAAATCCATCGATAATGCACTGCAGCGTGTAAAGCGAAAGCTGTTCAAATTCCTGGAAGAAAATCAGTAAAACAAAAACCGGATGCATGGTGCGCATCCGGTTTTCTTTATTCGAGACCAAAGTGTTTTGCGGCAAGCATCAGCGTTTCTTCCTGCGTCCTGTTTTCATCGCGAAGAAGCACTTTGAACCCGGAACGAAGCATTTCATCGTAGTTTTCCCGGGAATTGATCAACATCAGCCCCTGACGGAAATTTTCCAATGCCGCTTCCGGGTTTTCTTCTTCCATCATCAGCTGGTACAAAAACTGCTTTTCCTTGTCCGGCCGATTGAAAAACAGATTCACAGAAATCATGGGGTCGGCCAGCATCAGCAGCACATGCCGTTCATCGGTAATCCTGTGCAGCGTTTCCAACGAGATGTTGGTATCCACAAAAACCGGCTTTCCATCCTTACAAACCTCTTCCAGAATCTCCATTTCCAGCAGCTCGCATTCCTTCGAAACCCCTTTGATCCATCCGGCATATTCCTCAGGGGTTCTGCGAATGAAATGATGCCAGTCTTCAAGATCCCTTGTGTAGCAAAGACAAGGAAATTCCTTGCTGTCCAGCCCGGCCATCAACGGTTCATGATAGTTTTCTTCGCAGGCAATGCCGCCGTATTTCGCCGCCAGATTCTTCACCAGCGTGGATTTGCCGGCATAAGCAGTACCTGTGATGAAGTAGGCATTGCTGAATTTCATTTTTTGTATTCCTCCAGTTCCTTTGCTTTCTGCACCGCCCGCTCCAGCCGTTCCATGGGAACAGGGCCGCATTCCTTCCCCAGCAGAACATGGAGGAAAAATTCCCTTGTGCCGGCATTGCCGGTCACACCGCTGTTGGTCACGTCTTTGACGCAGGTGCCGGGCATGGCGTTCACATCCCGGATCAGATCCTGCAAAAGGGGCAGATACGCTTCGTCGCTGATGATCCCGGTGCGGCGGGCTTCGGCATCATCAATTTCAAACAGCGGCTTCACCAGGCATACCAGTTCCCCTTCCCCGTGCAAAACTTCGGAAAAATACGGAATGGCCTTCCGAAGGGAGAGATAGCTGACATCCACTGTGCCCAATTCCGGTTTGGGATCCAGATGCAAAAGCTTTTCATCGCTGATGTTCGTTTTTTCCAGGTTCACCACATGAGGGTTTTGCCGCAGCTTGCCCATCAACTGCCCAAAGCCAACGTCCACGGCATACACTCTCTCCGCGCCCCGCTGGCACAGACAATCGGTAAACCCACCGGTGCAGGCGCCTGCATCAATGCAGATTTTGCCACGCACATCCACGCCAAAGTCGTCCAGTGCGCCGCTCATTTTGAAGCCGCCCTTACTGGCATAGGGCAAAACCCCTTTGCGATTGACGGCGTCTTCTTCCTTGACCATCATGCCGCCTTTGGCCTTCTGGCCGTTCACATAGATTTCGCCGGCCATGATGAAAGCGGCAGCTTCTTTTTCACTTTGGCAGATGCCCAGCTCCATCAGCCTGTCCGCCAGTTTCATTTTCTTTTGTTTCACGGCTCATCAGCCTCCTGCAAAGGGACAAGGTGCGGTAAACGTCATTCTTTCACCCGTTTTAGGATGGGTAAAGGCCAACGAATAAGCATGCAGCATCAGCCTGTCTGCTCTGGGCAGATGCTTGTGTCCGTAGATCACGTCACCCAGCACCGGGTGACCGATGGAATGCATATGTACGCGAATCTGATGGGTGCGTCCCGTAATGATGTGCACATCCAGCAGCGCCCTGTCCGCCCCCTGTTCCATCAGTTTCCACTCCGTCAGGGCATAACGACCTTCTTTATCCACTGCCATTTTCTTTCTGTCCGTTTTGCTGCGTGCAATGGGTGCTTCGATCACGCCGCTGTCTTCTTTCATTTTGCCAAACACCACAGCGCGGTAATGCTTTTCCATCTTCCTGTCCGCCAGTTCCTGCGACAAGAACGCATGCGCCGCATCATTTTTCGCCACCAACATCAGCCCGCTTGTGTCTTTATCCAGCCGATGCACAATCCCGGGGCGCATTTCACCGCCGATACCGGACAGGCTGTCCAGATGGAAAAGCAGCGCATTTACCAACGTGCCGTCGGGGTTTCCGGCTGCCGGGTGCACCACCATTCCGCATGGCTTCACCACCACAGCAATATCTTCATCCTGGTAGAGGATTTCCAGGGGGATATCCTGGGCTTTTGCTTCGCTTTCCTTAATTTCAGGCATTTCAACCGCAACAGGCACACCGCTTTCCGGCTTGAAAGAAGGCTTCTCCGCCTTTTTCCCGTTGACGGTCACGCAGCCTTCTTTTATCAATGCAGCGGCCCTGGAGCGTGTCATATCAGCCTGAGCCGCAATATCCACATCCAGCCTCTCACCTGTTGCAAGAAACTCCAGTATCATTTGTTGCTCCAATCCTGCGGCCTGAACAAAAGGCTGATGCCGCACAGGATTGCACCGCATACAACGCCCACATCCGCAATGTTGAAAATATAAAAATCGATGAACAAAAGTTCGATCATGTCGATCACATAACCATACAACGCCCTGTCCAGCGCATTGCCGATGGCGCCGCCCGCAATGATGGAAAAGCCAAAGGCCGCCATACCGGAAATTCTGCATTTTCTCAGGCACCATGCACATACTGCAATCAGGACGGCGGATGCGATCAGGATGAGCAGTGCATTCCCCTGCATCATGCCAAGGGCCATGCCGGTATTTTTTGCGCCCGTCAGGGCCAGCACACCGGGGATCAACACTTCCTTCGCATCAAAAAACAGGTACTTGAACAGCCTGTCCAGCAAAAAAATACCTACGCCGGGCAATACCCACACCATAATCGTCTTCTGTCCCTTTGTCATCCGTCCATCCTCAACCGAACCATTTTGATCATTTCTGCCACAAAATCACTGATCCAGGGCAGATTCACCTTTGCTATATGCTGCAAAAGAAGCAGGAGCATGGTACCGATCACCGCAAAGCCGATCATCGCCCCGATCCCGCGCATCACGCCCTGCCAGAACGCATCCAGCAGCCTGCGTTTTCTGTCGCTTTCAAACCGCACATATTCGCCAAGATGCATTCGCTCTGCCGCGGCAACAAACGCATCCAGTTTTTCCTGCAGCATGGCTTTCCCTCCCTGTTAAGGTAGGTTTCCCCATGGCCACTTCATTATAACAGCCAATTTTCATTTTATCAAGCAACATTGAACGGTTTCACCGTCGGGAACATACCATTTAATAACGGGAAACCGTTGACAGAAAAGGGAAAAATGGCTACAATATATAGGTTAAAATAGAAGAGGAGGATACCCCCATGATCGTTGCAAAATTCGGCGGCAGTTCCCTGGCCGACGGCAATCAATTCAAAAAAGTTAAGAATATCGTTTTCAGCGACAGCGAACGCAAATACATCATTCCTTCCGCTCCCGGCAAGCGCGACCCCAAAGACGATAAAGTGACCGACCTGCTTTACGCCTGCCACGATGCAGCCAAGGCCGGCAAGGCTTTCCGCCATATTCTGGATCGAATCCGCGTCCGCTACGAAGAAATTGCCGAAGAAATCGGCGTTCAGTTCGACTTCGGCCCGGATTTTGAAGCGATCGCCGCAGAACTTGCCAAGGGTACCACCCGGGATTATATCGCAAGCCGCGGTGAATTCCTGAACGGTAAGCTGCTGGCAGCTTATCTGGAATATCCTTTTGTGGACGCTGCCCGGGTGATCCGCTTTGATGCAAACGGCCACTTCCTGGAAGAAGACAGCAACCGGCTTATTTCCGCTGTGCTGGCCGATATTCCCCGTGCCGTGATTCCCGGTTTCTACGGTGCTGAAAAGAGCGGTGAAATCCGCACGTTCACCCGCGGCGGCAGCGACATCACCGGCTCCATCATCGCCCGCGGCACCAAGGCCGATATCTACGAAAACTGGACGGACGTTTCCGGCATTCTCATGGCCGATCCCCGCATCATTCCTGATGCCATGCACATTGCTGAAATCACCTACCGGGAACTGCGCGAGCTTTCCTACATGGGCTTCTCCGTTCTGCATGACGAAGCCGTCTTCCCCGTTCGCCGCGCCGGTATCCCCACCAATCTTCGCAACACCAACGACCCCAAGCATCCCGGCACCATGATCGTTGCCACCGCCCAGAGTGACGCTTCCCGTCCTGTCACCGGCATTGCCGGCCGCAAAGGCTTCTGCGCCATCGCCCTGGAAAAGGACATGATGAACCAGGAGCTGGGCTTTGGCCGTCGTGTGCTGCAGGTGCTGGAAGAATTCGGCATCAGCTTTGAACTTCTCCCCACCGGCATCGACACCATGACCGTCATTGCCGAAAGCAACAAAGTAATGCCTCATCTGGAAGAAGTGCTGGAACGGCTGCATCACGCCGTGCATCCCGATCAGCTGGCCGTGCATGATCATCTGGCTATCATCGCCACCGTAGGCCGCGGCATGGTGCGCAATTTCGGTACCGCCGCCCGCCTGTTCACCGCCATTTCCCAGCAGGGCATTTCCATCCGCACCATCGACCAGGGCTCCAGCGAATTGAACATCCTGGTGGGCGTGGATGAAAGCGATTTTGAAAACGCCGTACGCGCCATTTACGACGCCTTTATCCGCACCTGATTTTTAGCGTTTATTTCTTCAGCACTTATTGTTTATTGTTTATCGGAGGGGACATTTATGAAGTTTCAGGGGCAGGCTGTACTGGTTTATCTGGAAGAAGACAACATCACCAAAGCATATTTCCGCATTCGTCCTTTGCTCACCCAATCCGGCCCGGTAACCCAGGAAGAATTGAATTCTTTCCCGGATGAAGGCTATCTCCGCATTGTACCGGATAAGAACGAACAACACACATTCAAAGAACGCATGCGCGCTATGTGCGGCCTTTGTATGCTGGATTTGCGCAATCAACCGGCAGAAGCCAATAAGATTCGCACCAACAAAAACTACAATCCCTCCAAATGTGAACTGAATCAGTTCATCGTCTATTCCGATGCCGTACAGGCCATTGCCCCCGGCCTTTTCTACCAGGTCGTATCCGAAAGCGACCTGGAAAAAGCTGCCACGCCCGAAGTGTATGTACGCAGCGGCGCCAACATGCAGGGCCCTGTCACCAAGGGCGCCTCTGCCGCCGATGCTTCACAGCTGCCCCCTGACAGCAAAGGGCTTTACTCCATTTCCGTCAACGGCCAGGAACTGCTCTTCTATTGGCCCCAAACGGAAGCAAAAGAAATTCCTTCTTCCGAAACAACCCCTGCAGCACCCGCTCCCCAGCCCGAAACCGCTCTTGATAAGATTCAGCAGATGAATGCTTCTCTGGTTTCCGACACGTCCAACCGGCTGCAGGTGGAAAAGCCCGCCCCCGTTTATGTGCCCCAGCCCCAGCAGCCCCTTTCCGGCACCAGGCTTTATCAGCCTCCCCAGAAGCAAACCAATTTCCGTCGTGCCCATAATGCACTGATGGAAACGGTGGAGCAGCAGCGTTATGCCGCCAAATACGAAGCCCCCGGTGCTGTGGTATCCGCCGGTGCGCCGCTAAAAGATGTGGCAAACCCTGTGGATGCTTTCAAGCGCTGCCTCACCCAGGTGTGCCAGTCGGAAGAAAGCTGCCGCCAGGCGGTGGAATCTCTGCTCAGCTGTCCCGGCATGCGTCAGGCCATCGTCAGTTCTGTCTCTGACACTAAGCGTGATCTGACAGTCACTGCCATGCACAGCCAGCTGCAGGAATTGGAAGCGGAGCGGCTGATGCTTTTGATGCAGTTGGACGATGCAAAGAAGAATACAGCTGCCTATCGCGAGGAAGCTTTGGCGGAAGTGCTGTCTCAGGAAAAAAACAACATCACCGCCTTGCAAACAGAAAAAGAAAAGCTGTCAAAGGAAATTGCTGACCAGCAAACCATCCTGCAGAACATGCAGGCCGTCATGGATGAAGGTGCAGACGCTCTGAAAAACTGTCTGGAACACCCCTATGATATTCTTCTCTCCCGCAAAATGGGCATCGCCTCCGGTAAGGTTGAATTGACAGCCCGTCTGGAAACTGCCTTGAAAGCCGCCGGCTTCCTTTGTGAGCCCGGCGACGCCCTTGCCATGCTGACAGCCTATGCCATTGAAAGCAAAAACCTGGCCATTCTTGCCGATACGCAGGAAGATGCGTTCTTTGCCGCAGAAGTTTTTGCTTCCGTTTTCGACGCACCTGTTTCCTCAACCCACGAAAACGTAAAACTGGCTCCCGGCGGAAACACCCCTGTTTTCCTGCTTGGCGGATGCAACCGCTACTGCACCAGAGTATCTGCCGGCATCGGCACGAAAGAAAGTATTCCTTCTTACAATGCAAGGAATACCATCCTGTTTACCTTGCATCAGGATCCTGCCAAAATGCCGGGTAAACTGCCCTCCTTCCCCGCCGTATCCGCAGCGTCTTTGAAGGGTACCTTTGTTAAGGAGGACAAACTGTCCGAAGAAACCCTGGCCGTTCTTTCCTCGCTTCGTCAGGCGGACAAGAAAAATCCCTTGCCTTTGAACGTGCTGCAAAATACCATCTCGTTTATTGCATCCACCCAAAACGCTTTCAAAGGCGGCCTTGCCGAAAGCATCGATCGTGCGGTTTCCATCTTCATCCTTCCCTACTTTATGGAAAAGAACACATCTTCCGATGCATTGCTTCCTTTGATTGCCGCCATGCCCCGCTCCATCAGCATTTGGAATAACAGAAAATGAGTATCGATACCATCACCAGCCTGCAAAATGCGCAGGTAAAAAAGTGGCGCCTGCTGAACAAAAGCCATGCCGAGCGCCTGAACCAGGGCATGTTCCTTGCCGAAGGCGAACATATGGCTACCGAAGCCGTATCAAGCGGTAAAGCAGCTGCTCTGATCGTCAGCGAAAAAGCAAAGGACAAGTATTCCACCCTTCTTTATGGCGCAGACATTTCCCTGTATGTGCTGGCCGATCATGTTTTCGCCACGCTTTGCGATGCAAAAACGCCGCAGGGCATTCTTGCCCTCTGCTCCCTGGAAGAAGCACAGCCCCTTAACGCCCTCGGAGATCGCATTGTGTGCCTGAACGGCCTGCAGGACCCCGGCAATATGGGCACCATTTTGCGCACCATGGATGCAGCAGGCTTCACAGGACTCCTGATGGATGATAAAACCTGCGACTGCTTCTCCCCCAAGGCCCTTCGCGCCTCCATGGGCAGCATTTTCCGGATGCCTGTGCACAGGACAAGCAATCTGTGCAACGCTCTCGACACGCTCAGGAAGAGCGAATACGAGATTCTCGCCGGTGATTTGTCCGGCCAGCCCTTTTTCGATGATCGAAAACGCAGCAAAAAAACCTGCATCATCATCGGTAACGAAGGCGCCGGTATTTCACCCGAAGTAAAAGAAAAAGCGACACTGCGCCTGAAGATCCCCATGGTGGGCGGTGCAGAATCGCTCAATGCTGCTGTGGCAGCTGCCATCATGATGTATGATGACCTTCGCCATCGCATCACAAATCCATAATATTCAGTCCCAGCAGGCCGGCAAAAGTCACGGCCTGCTCTTTTGTTACTTTCAATCCACGCAGTGCATATAAATCGGTATGCCAATTGCCGATCAGGCAATCCGTCACATCCAGCCCTTTCAAGGATGTATCGCCGAATTCACAGCCGGTCAGATCGCAAAGGCGCATTGTCCATTCCTTCCATTTGTAGCTGATGAACGCATTTTCTTTCATGGAGCATTCTTGCATCAGCAAATGCTGCGCTTTGGCATTGGAAAAATTGCAGAAATCCATCTGGCATTTTCCAAAAGAAACGCTCATCAGAACAGCGTTTTCAAATGAAGCACCAATCAGCCGGCATTCTCTGAATTCCACGCGCTGCAGGGTGCTTTTTTTCAGATTGCACCGGCTCATATCACAGCGAACGAACACACAATCTGTAAACACCATGCGTTCGATTTCATTTTCGCCGATGGTGCATTTTTCAAAAACACAGCCATGAAATTCAATCAACCGGCCGGATGTTTCAGGGAATGCATCCCCGTAAAAACGGCAGTTTTCTATATCTTCCCCGTCGGCCAAAGCATTTTCCACTGCTTCATCCAGCATCACATCCTGAAGCTTTTCGTTCACGTTTGGTTTTATCATTTTTATCACCCATCACATTGTATCATTTCATCATGGTTCGGGCAAGAAAAAAGGAAGGTGTTTTCGCACCTTCCAAAATATTGCATGTGTCAGCTGGCACTGGGAGCATCGCCGGCCTCTTCTTCCGCTTTCACTTCCGCTTTGGCCTTGGCACGCTTTGCAGGCGCCTTTGTTTCCCTCAGCTTAAGCACCGGGCTTTCGCTGTTTTCCACAACGCCCTTGGTGATACGCACCGTGCCAACTTCCTTCTTGGCAGGCAGTTCAAACATGGTATCCAGCAGCGCGCTTTCGATGATGGCGCGCAAGCCGCGGGCACCGCTCTTTTGCGCAATCGCCTTGGAAGCGATGGCGTAAAGTGCATCCTCGTCAAACTCCAGCTGCACGTCGTCCAGGCTCATCAGCTTCTGATACTGCTTCACCAGAGCATTTCTGGGCTGGGTCAAGATCTTGACAAGGGCGCTTTCGTCCAGCTTTTCAAGGGTGACGGTAACCGGCAGACGGCCAATGAATTCGGGAATGAGGCCAAACTTCATCAGGTCTTCCGGGCGCATCTGGCGCAACGCATCCCCTTCCACCTTATCCGCTTTGGGATCGGCGCCAAAGCCCATTTGCTTTTTGCCAATCCGCTGTTCAATGATCCGGCTCAGCCCGTCAAAGGCACCGCCGCAGATGAACAGGATGTTGGTGGTATCGATCTGCAGGCATTCCTGATGGGGATGCTTGCGGCCGCCCTGAGGCGGCACATTGGCCACAGTGCCCTCCAGGATTTTCAGCAGGGCCTGCTGTACGCCTTCCCCGCTTACGTCTCTGGTAATGGACACGTTTTCACCCTTACGGGCAATTTTATCAATTTCGTCAATGTACACAATGCCGCGTTCTGCAGCGCGGATATCATTCCCTGCCGCCTGAATCAGCCGCAGCAGAATGTTTTCCACATCTTCGCCCACATAGCCGGCTTCCGTCAAGGCGGTGGCATCGGCAATGGCAAAAGGCACATCCAGTATTTTGGCCAGGCTCTGGGCCAGATACGTTTTACCGCATCCGGTGGGGCCCACCATCAGGATATTGCTCTTTTGCAGCTCCACATCATCCTTCTTCCGGGGAGCAGAGATGCGCTTATAGTGATTATACACAGCCACGCACAGCGTCTTTTTCGCCTGTTCCTGGCCGATCACATAATCATCCAGCACCTTCTTCATTTCGGAAGGAAGAGGGATATCATGCATTTCATGGGCGTCCATCACGTCGATATCATCGGAAATGATCTCGTTGCAAAGGGCAATGCATTCATTGCAGATATACGCCCCCGGACCGGCCACCAGCCGCCTCACCTGCTCGGCAGATTTGCCGCAGAAGGAGCAGCGCCGCTTCCGGGGCGTGATATCGTCTTTTGGCATACTTACCTCTTACTTTTCTCCGGTTCTTTTATTTCCGGGGTTGATAGATTTCGTCGATGATGCCGTATTCCAGCGCTTCCTGAGCAGTCATGAAATAATCGCGCTCCACATCCTGGCTCAGCTTTTCAAGAGGCTGGCCGGACATTTCCGCCATCAGGGCATTCATCTTTTTCTTGGTGCGCAGCAGCCATTCCGCATGGATGCACACATCCGTGCTCTGGCCGGAAGCGCCGCCGGAAGGCTGATGGATCATTACTTCGCTGTTGGGCAGCGCCAGGCGCTTGCCCTTTTCGCCGGCCATCAGCAGGAAAGCGCCCATGCTGGCCGCCATACCAATGCACACCGTGCGCACAGGGCACTTGATGTAGTTCATGGTATCGTAGATGGCCATACCCGCGGTGACAGAGCCGCCGGGGCTGTTGATGTACAGGGAAATTTCCGCTTCCGGGTTTTCCGTTTCCAGGAACAGAAGCTGAGCCACGATGGTGTTGGCCACCTGATCGTTGATCTCACTGCCCAGGAAAATGACCCGGTCTTTCAGCAGGCGGGAATAGATATCGTAGCTTCTTTCACCGCCGGCCGTTTGTTCCACCACATAAGGAATGAGAGACATGTGCCTTTCCTCCTTCCGTTTCATCATCTATCTTATGCCGGAAAAGTTTGGATTATTCTTCGTCAGCAGCAGCTTCGGCAACCTGTTCCACGGCGTTCATGGCGTCAGCGGCAGAAACCTGTTCGGCTTCGTCCTTTTCTTCCACTTCGGCAGTTTCCACGATCAGGTCCACCACCTTGCGGATGGCAGCGTTGTCCTTCAGGTATTCCTTCTGACGATCGTTCAGGCTGGCCTTGAATTCGTCCACGGGACGGCCGGCGCGTTCGGCTTCTTCTGCAAAAGCCTTTTCCACTTCTTCTTCGGTGGGCACGATGTTTTCAGCCTTGATCATGGCTTCCAGCACCAGCTGCATCTTCACGCGGTTCTTGGCTTCGCCCTTGTACATTTCGCGAACCTGTTCTTCGGTCTGGCCGGTGAACTTCAGGTAGTCTTCAAAGCGCAGGCCCTGGTACATCATGCGCATCTGCATTTCGCGGATCATGATGTCGGTTTCGCTTTCCACCATTGCTTCGGGAATGTCGCAATCAGCGGCGTCCACAGCCTGCTGCACCAGATTGTTTTCCAGCTGGATGGCAGCATTCTTCTGGGCCTTTTCTTCCAATTCGGCTACGATAGCAGCCTTATAGTCGGCGAAGGTTTCCTTATCGCTGACGTCGGCGGCAAAATCGTCATCCATTTCGGGCTTCACCTTCACCTGAATGCCGTTCACCTTCACGTGGAAGATGGCGTCTTTGCCGGCCAGGTTGGCAGCATGGTACTGTTCGGGGAACTTGACGGACAGATCCTTTTCTTCGTTCAGGTTCATGCCGATCATCTGTTCTTCGAAGCCGGGGATGAAGTGACCGGAGCCGATCTCCAGGGTCTGGCCCTGAGCGGTGCCGCCTTCAAAGGCAACGCCGTCCACGGAACCGGCATAATCCAGGTTCACGATGTCGCCGTTTTCCACAGCGCGGTCTTCTACATCGGCCATGGTGGTGGCCTTTTCCACATCCTGCTGGATGCGGGCGTCAATTTCGTCTTCCTGCACCTTGTGCACATACTTCACAGCCTTCAGGCCCTTGTAATTGCCCAGTTCCACTTCGGGCTTCACAAACACCTTCACCGTGAACTTCAGGTCCTGACCCACGCCGATCTGATCCACGGTGTCCACTTCGGGACGGTCCACAACCTGGATGTCGTTTTCCTTCACCGCAGCTTCGTAAGCATCGGGGAAGAGAATATCAAAAGCATCGTCATAGAAAATGGCTTCGCCGTACATGCTTTCGATCATCTTCCGGGGGGCCTTGCCCTTGCGGAAGCCGGGCACGTTCACGCGGCCGCGCACTTTCAGATAGGCCTTCTGCACCGCAGCGTCAAACTGTTCTGCAGCGATTTCGAAAGCGATTTTCACTTGATTACCGGAAACTTTTTCTACCGTGTAGCCCATTAGGAACAACCTCCGTTATCCGCCTTATTCGGCGCCATTGTATTCTGCGCAGCGCACAGAACACTATCGTACATAATACCATACTATAAAATGAAATGCAAGCATATCCCCCCTTATTTCTTCCCTGTTTTTTCTTGAAAATCCATCTTTTTACCCATTTCTGTTCTCTTTTCCTTTTGGCCCGGATGTGGTATACTCAAATCAGCAATTGCAGGAGGGGTATGTATGAAAGTATCCGTTCTTTGTGAGAATACCAGCCTGGACGAGCGTTTTGAGGCGGAGCACGGCCTTAGCCTGTTTCTGGAAACAGGTGCCCATCGTATTCTCTTTGATGTGGGACAAACCGATGCTTTTCAGAAAAACGCAGAGAAAATGAACATTTCTCTCTGTTCTGCCACCCATGCCATTCTCTCCCACGGCCATTATGACCACGGCGGCGGTATTCCCTGCTTTGCAAAATGCAATCAAAGCGCCGCGTTTTATGCAGAGCCCCACGTTTTTGGCGATTACTATAACGCTTCCGGAAAATTCATCGGCCTTTTGCCATCCGTCCATCAACTGCTTGACGGCCGCCTGATCACAAACACCGGCGTACTTCCCGTTTGCGAAACCATGACCCTCTTTACCTGCAATGACATCCACCGTCCCTATCCCACCGATACCGACGGCCTGACCAAAGTACAAAACGGCCAGCGCCTGCCGGATGATTTTTTTCATGAGCAATACCTGCTGATTCGGGAAAACAACCGCCGTATTCTTGTCAGCGGCTGTTCCCATAAAGGGGTGTTGAACCTTATCCACTGGTTCCGGCCGGATATATTTATCGGCGGTTTCCACCTGATGCATACCATGCCCGATACCGAAAGCGGAAAGGCATCTCTGGAAAAAGCGGCGCATATCCTGCTCCAATCCCCCACCGTTTATTATACCGGCCATTGCACCGGCGAAGCACAGTATGTTTTCCTCAAATCCATCATAAAAGAAAGGCTGCACCGGCTTTCTTCCGGTAAAGTATTTACGATCTGACCAACAGGAGGTGACACATGCATTTTTTGCGTATGTTTGCACTGTTCCTTGCCCTCACGTTTTTCCTTCCCCTGCCCGCCATTTGTGAACAAAAGGATGATCATGCCATGGTACAACTGTATTGCCTGAATATCGGCAAAGCCGATTGTATGCTGCTTCTTGCCGATGAAAAAGTCTACCTGATCGACACCGGTTGCGCTTATACCTATCCCGCCCTTCAAACAGCGTTGGAGCAGCTGAACATCTCCCGCCTTGACGGCGTTTTCCTTACCCACTGCCATCAGGACCATGAAGGCGGGCTGGAACAGCTTTTCCAAAGCAATATCCAGATCGACGCCTTGTACGCTTCATCCATCTATTATGATGTGAAAGAGGGCAAGCATCCCGCCGTTAAAGCTGCAAAGGAACGAAACATGCAGGTTTCCTTTCTGAAGCAGGGGGATGTGGTTTCCGTATCCGCCGATACTTCGTTCACGGTGCTGGGCCCGGTTCGGGTGAATGAGGAAAATGAAAACAACAATTCGCTTGTCATGCATTTTTCTTCTCCCCACGGCTCCATTCTCTTTACCGGTGACATGAAAGAAGACGAAGAAGTGGATCTTCTTTCCCAAAACCTGCTTTCCCCGGCCGATGTGCTCAAGTGCGGCCATCACGGCGACAGCGGAGCCACCTCGCTGGCCCTTTTGCAGAAAGTAAAGCCGAAAGTGGCGCTGATATGTACCAGCACCTTCGAGGAAAGCGATACCCCCTCCGGGGCCACCCTTTCCCGCCTCCGTGCCGTCAATTGCAAAACCTATGCCACCCAGGATGCGCAGGACGCCATTTGGGTCACCCTGCAAAACGGTAACGTCTCCGTAGCGGACTGTGCATGGCCTGGGCTGCCCGGGCGGGTTGAGGGGCTGCAGGCTTCCATTTCCCTTTCTCAGGATACCCTGACGCTGAAAAACAAATCTTCCTCCGTCATGGTTCTTTCCGGCTGTACCCTCTATTCTTCCAAGGGCGAAGATCTTTTCCCCCTGCCTGATATCACCCTTCAGCCGGGGGGCATGTATGTGATCGGCAGCAAATCCACGGAAACAAAGGTGGATTTCAGACTGGACAAAAAGAAAGTATGGCACAAAGAAAAGCGGGACATGGCCATGGTTTTCGATGCCTGGGGCCGCTGCATTGCACAGACGGATAACGGCATGCCGGAATAAGCAGCACACTTTTTTCCTCCCTGCATAGGGTGTAATATACCCTAGAAAGGGAGGTTTTTTCATGAAACCATGTCCCGGTTCCTGCAAACCGTCCTGCAGTTCTTCTTTTCTTGTTCAGCGCATTCTGGGAACGGGAAAAGTTCAGCGCAGCTGCCGCTATCCTCTTCCGCTGGATACCATTCCCTGCGGAGCGGAGCCGCCCTTCACGCTTCAAAGCGTATGCGTCCACGGTAACCCCTGCTGGCAAAAACTGCCCTGTAACCGGTACGGTGCCATCCGCCTTCAGGTGACGGTGCCCCTTCTGGTTACCCTGTGCGACAAATGCGGCCGCGTTTTTCATCTTCCCTCCAGTCTTACGGAAGAAATGTACCTTCATACCCAGTGCTGCGAACAGGTTGCATGGCATACCACGGTATCCGTCGCTGCTTATGTTCGTCTTTGCAACGGGTGCAGTTGTTGTTCCTGCGAATGTGAACCCACGCTGGATGTGATGATCGAAGGGTATCTGACTGAGCCATATGTGATGGGCGCATCCTGCCCCGTACCCTGTCCCGAACAGAAACCCTGGTATCCGCAGCCAAGACGCTGAAAGAAAACATGTTTTGCGGTAAAGCATTCGTCTTTACCGCACTTTTTATTGTGAAATATACAAGAATGTGTTATACTGTTTCAAATGAAGTGAAAGGCGGTGTGCGGGATGGCAGGGTTGCTTTGCTCCACCGGCACATTGCTGGGCCGTGCCAACGGCAGGGATTTTCGCCTGCTGCCCGGTATCGCCCCAAAGCTGCACTGCGACGGCATGGAATTGATCTTTTACGATTCCTGGTATGGGCAGGAAGAAAAGCTGTATGCAACGCTTTGTGATGTATGCCTTCCCATCCCGGTGCACCATGTGGAAAAGAATATCTGTTCCTATCTGGCAAGCGAATCACCGGAAGATGTTGCGCTTGGCCATCGGCGGTTTGAAATCAATTGTCAGCTGGCTTCCGCCATGCATGCCGGAAAACTTGTTTTTCACCTGTGGGACGGGCGCATGGATATGCCGGCCATTGAGCGTGCAATCGCGCAGTTGACCCGGCTGATACAAACGGCAGAAAAATACGGCCTGCTGCTGACGGTGGAAAACATCGTTTCCATGCATACCGATCCCCTTTCCTGCCTGCATCTGCTGCACAGCCGTTTTCCTTCCCTTGCCTTTACCTACGATACAAAAATGGCGGCCTTCCACCATCAGGAAGAACGCTTTTATGCAGCCGAAACCCGTTCCCTGCTTCCCTGTATCCGCCATTTCCACATCAACGATTATCAGGGCGGCTACATGGAATGGCAGCGTCTGAAAACGCTGCATCCGGGCGAAGGGCTGGTAAATTTTCAAAAACTGTTTGCCTTCATCAGGCAAATGGAATACACCGACGATTTTACCACCGAGGCCACCTCGTTTGACCAGACCGGCACAATCCATCTGGATAAACTGAACAACACCCTGGATACAATACGCCATCTGATGGAATAGGAGAAAGATACATTATGGACCGCAAAGAAGAAATCATCCGCCTGCAAAACCGCATCCTGCACGAATACGCCCAGCATGAGCTGAAAATGATCGGCTCCGATCTGTGGGGCGCCCCTGCTGATCCCAAAGTAAAGGAACTGCACGAACGGGTGGTGAACATGACCCGGCAGGATCCCAAAGAACCCGAAACCGCCCAGGCTTCCCCCGCTGCTCCCGCAAAGGAAGAAAAGCCTCAGGAGCAGCCCAAGGAAAACATTGAAGATTTGAAAAAAGAGCTGCAGGGCTATATCGGGCTGGATGTGATCAAAGAAGAAGTGGAAAGCCTGATCAACTGGATCGAAATCTGCAAGCAGCGCAAGGCGTTTGATCTGCCCACGCCGGAGCTTTCGCTGCACATGGTTTTCTCCGGCAATCCAGGCACCGGCAAAACCATGATCGCCCGGCTCATGGCCCGCATCTACCACTCCCTTGGCATCCTCAGCAAAGGCCAGCTGGTGGAAGTGGATCGTTCTGCCCTTGTGGCCGGCTATGTGGGCCAGACGGCTGGCAAGACCACCGAAGTGATCCAGAAAGCGTTGGGCGGCGTTTTGTTCATTGACGAAGCCTATACCCTCATCAACAAATCGGAAAACGACTTCGGCCAGGAAGCGGTGGATACCATCCTGAAGGCCATGGAAGACAACCGGGACGACCTGGTGGTCATTGTGGCCGGCTACATCGAACTGATGGAAGAATTCATCCACTCCAATCCCGGCCTGGAAAGCCGTTTCAACCGCTTCATGCATTTCCCCGATTACACCATCGACGAAATGATGGCCATCTTCGATATGCGCTGCAGCCAGAGCGGCTATCAGCTGGCCGATAATGCCCGGGACGAACTGCAGGCCATTCTGGAAACCAAATCCCAGGACGTGGGCGGCTTTGGCAATGCCAGAGGCGTGCGCAACCTGTTTGAAAAGGCCATTGCCGAACAGGCGGACCGGCTGGCCGCTTCCACCGTTTCTTTGACCAAAGAAATTCTCATGACCCTCACCGAAGACGATATCAACGCTGCGGCTGAAAAGGCCTGAGACGAACGAAAAGGAGGTTCCATCCATGACAGAAATCACGGAAAAGAAAAAGCGGTTCAGCAAAAAAGAATGGAGCTGGATCATGTATGACTGGGCCAACTCCGTTTACGCCACCAACATCATGGCGGCCATCTTCCCCACCATCTTCGTAGCCATTGCCGGGGAAGCCGGCGATATCTGGTGGGGCTATGCCACCTCCGCCGCCACCTTCATTGTGGCGCTGCTTGCCCCCTTCCTTGGCGCCGCGGCAGACTTTAAAGGCATGAAGAAAAAACTGTTCAATGCTTTCCTTATCGCCGGCGTTGTGTTCACCGCCGTCATTGCCCTGACGAACGACTGGCGCGTGATGCTGGTTGGCTATGTGATCAGCCGCATCGGCTTTGCCGGCTCCAACCTCTTTTATGATTCCTTCCTCACCGACGTCACCGATAACGAACGCATGGACAAAGTGTCCTCCTGGGGCTATGCCATGGGCTATATCGGCGGCAGTACCATTCCCTTCGTCCTTTCCATTGTGATGCTATTGGTACTGGGCTACGGCAGTGTGTTCGCCCAGAAATTCTCCGTGGTCATTACCAGCGTCTGGTGGATCATTTTCTCCATTCCCTTTGTCAAAAACGTGCATCAGGAACATTTTGTGGAACGTCAGGCCGGTTCCTTCATCAAAAACACCCTGAGCAATACCTGGCACACCGCCAAGGAAATTTTCAAGCGCAAAGGCCTGTTCCTGTTCATCCTTGCCTACTTCTTCTACATCGACGGCGTGGGCACCATCATCAATATCTCCACCGCCTACGGCTCTGCCCTGGGGCTTGGCAGCGTGGGCATGATCCTGGCCCTGCTCATCACCCAGGTGGTGGCCATGCCCTGTTCCATCATCTTCCCCCGCATTGCAAAAAAGATCTCCGCCCGCAAGGCCCTCATGGGCGCCATTTTGGTGTACATCTTCATCTGCTGCGTGGGCTTCTACATGGGCTTCTCCCTGGAACCCCATCAGGAAAAATACGAAGCTGCGCTGAAAGCCGAATATACGGTGCCGCTTAATGATATTGATGACCAAAACGCCCTCTCCCTGATGGAAGAGAGCATGGATATTTTCGTCGAAAAGGATGCTGCGCAAACGCTGCTTGAACGGTATGAAGCCATGCCGGAGGATATGAAAACGAACCAGCAGGTTGACCGTGTGGTGCAGCAGAACATTGCTTTCCTTGCGCAAAACGATGAAACCGTCTATGCTTACCGCAATGCCCGGGCCACGTCCACCGCTCTTTTCTGGTTCATGGCACTGCTGGTGGGCACGGTCCAGGGCGGCATCCAGGCCGTATCCCGTTCCTACTTCGGCAAAATGGTGCCCAAGGAACGGTCCAACGAATTCTTCGGTTTCTTTGATATCTTCGGCAAATTCGCCTCCGTGCTGGGCCCCTTCCTGTATGCCACCATGAGCACCTGGACCGGCCGCAGCAGCTACGGCGTGTTGTGCCTGATCGCTCTGTTTTGCGTAGGCTTTGCCATCCTTCTCTTTGGCAAAAAGCAAATGGAAAACGAAGGTTGATTGTCATGTTTATCCCTGCCAGGCTGAAATGAACATCAGCCTGGCCTTTTTTTCGGTTCTGGATACGGTGGATTGGTTGGTGTGCAGCCGACAGGCGATCTGCACCTGGCTTTCATCCAGCATAAACCGGTGCCGCAGGATGTAGCTGTACTCCGCCGGCATTCTGTCCAGAATATCCCGGATGAAAAAACGCTGCAGCCATCCCTCCCCCTTTGGATCGGGGATCATGGCAAATACATCCCCCTCGCCTTCCAGCTGCACCGGCCGTGTGCATTCCAGCAAAAGCGCAAGCTCTGCGCAGGCAATGCCTGTTTTCTCCGAAAGTTCTCTCACCGTAGGTTCCCTTCCGTATTGCCGGATCATTTCATCCCGCATCCGGTTGGCGGCATAGAGCTTCTTTTCCTGCCGCCAGTTCAGCCGCTTTTCCCTGGTATGCCGCATTTCTCCCAGTATCAGCGGCACGGCATAGGTGGAAAAAGCGCAATTTCTGGAAACATCAAAACCGCGTATCGCCTTCATCAGCCCTACACACCCTGCCTGAAACGCATCCTGCTTCTGTTCAAAGCGCATGGCCAGCGCCTGCACCAGCCTTGCATGCCGGCGCATCAGCCGTCCCATTGCGTGTTCATTCCCTGCCTGGGCCTTTCGGATATCTTCCATTTCAGCTTACCGTCAGCTTCTTTTCCATGATAACGCTTGTGCCTTTTCCTTTTGCTGAATGTACCTCTACGTTGTCCATGAACGTCTGCATCACCGAAAACCCCATCCCGGACCGTTCTTTTTCCGGCTGGGTGGTAAAAAAGGGCTGCATGGCCTGTTCAATATCGCATATCCCGCACCCTTCGTCGGATACAATCAGGTGCAGTATGCCGTCCGGGTACAATTCCGCTGCCACTTCCACCATGCCCATCCTGTCTTTGTAGCCATGCACAATGGCATTGGTCACCGCTTCGCTGACGGCGGTTTTGATATCCGCCAGCACATCCAGCGTGGGGTTCAGCTGCACCGCAAAAGCGCTTACTGCCACACGGGCAAAGCTTTCGTTTTCTGCCACACTCAGGAACGTGATTTTCATTTTATTGACCGTTTCCATTCTTTTCTCCCCCATCATTCCACATCAATGATCTGATCCATAGCGGACAGCCTGAACACTTTTTCCACCTGCTTGTTCATATTCCTCACGGCCAATCTTCCGCCCTTCTGGCGCATCATTTTGTACCGGCCCAGAATCACGCCGATCCCGCTGGAATCCATAAAGGTCATTCCCTTCATATCCAGCACCAGTTTTTTTACATCATTTTCCTGTATGCACTGGTCCAGCATTCTGCGGATCTGCTGTGCACTGAAGTGATCCAGCTCCCCTTCCAGGTAGACAGTTACTGCATTCTGCTTTCTTTCAAGCCGCATGGCGCATCCCTCCCTCTGTTTGTGTTTCTAAATTCAAAATGTGTACATTCTTATCCTGCCTCGAAAAATGTCTGTTTATGCAAGCACACACAGAAATTTTCGACAATTTCTGCAAATAAAGCCTTTTCCGGGTGGGCTCTGAGAATTTTTTTGAAAAATGATATTGAAAACATTTCCTTGTAATGATATAATTTGTAAGTTGTTTGATTTGAAGCATGATACATGCTGAATGCGAAGGAGATGTAAAACGGTATGAGTCGTATGATCGGCACTGTTTCCCGGGGCGTAAGAGCACCCATTATCAAAGCTGGCGACGATATTGTCAAAATCGTAACCGAATCCGTTCTGGAAGCTTCTAAAGATGCGCCTTTCTCCTTTAACGACCGCGATGTGGTTGCCATGACGGAGGCCATTGTGGCCCGTGCCCAGGGCAATTATGCCACGGTTGATGATATTGCTGCCGATGTGAAAGCAAAGTTCGGCGGTGAAACGGTGGGCGTTATTTTCCCCATCCTCAGCCGCAACCGCTTTGCCATTTGCCTGCGCGGTATCGCCATGGGCGCCAAGAAAGTGGTGCTGATGCTGTCCTATCCCTCCGATGAAGTAGGCAACCATCTTGTTTCTCTGGATAAGGTGGACGAAATGGGCGTGAACCCCTACAGCGATGTGCTCACGCTGGAAAAATACCGCGAGCTGTTCGGCTACGAAAAGCACACCTTCACCGGCATGGATTATGTGGCCTATTATGAAGAAGTGATCCGGGAAGCCGGCGCTGATTGCGAAATCATTTTTGCCAATAACGCTAAAGCCATTCTTCCCTACACCAAGAACGTGCTTTGCTGCGACATCCATTCCCGCTTCCGCACCAAGCGCATCCTGAAGGCTGCCGGCGCCGATATCGTGCTGGGCCTGGATGAAATTCTCAACGCTTCCGTCAACGGCAGCGGCTACAATGAATCTTACGGCCTGCTGGGCTCCAACAAGGCCACCGAAGATAAAGTGAAGCTCTTCCCCCGCGAATGCCAGCCCATCGTGGATGCCATCCAGCAGAACCTGTATCAAGCCACCGGCAAGAAGATCGAAGTGATGGTGTACGGCGACGGCGCTTTCAAGGATCCCGTGGGCAAGATCTGGGAACTGGCGGACCCGGTTGTGTCCCCCGCTTACACCGCCGGCCTGGAAGGCACCCCCAACGAACTGAAGCTGAAATACCTGGCCGATAACGAATTTTCCGATCTGTCCGGCGATGAACTGAAAGAAGCCATCAAGGGCAAGATTCAGGAAAAGGATAACAACCTGGTGGGCCAGATGGTATCCGAAGGCACCACCCCCCGCCGCCTGACCGACCTGATCGGTTCCCTGTGCGACCTGACCAGCGGCTCCGGCGACAAGGGCACCCCCATCGTGTTCATTCAGGGCTACTTCGATAACTACACCACCTACTAAAAACAAAAGGAAGCGAATTCATCGCTTCCTTTTTTCGTGTAAACGCTGCATATACGGCAGCGTTTCTTTTTTATTCCTTCAGCCATGCAAGCGCGTTTTTCTTTTTTTCTTCCCAGGTGCCAAGCTGCTCCAAAGCAAGCGCCGCCTGCTGCCTGCCAAGGGCCTTTTCCCCTTCATCGGCAGCATCCGTTCCCCATGCGCGGCAGGCGTTGTAATGCAGCCATTCCAGCACGCCCAGAATGCTGCCTTCCAGTGCCTTTTCCCAGAGAGCACCGGCAAGGCTGCATTCTTTGCCATACGCCTTTACAAGGGCCTGAAAATGGTCTTTCTGCAAGCCGCCCTTTCCATCATCCGCCCAATAGAACAGGTTTTCCATCAGTTCCTGCCAGGGGTTCACATAGCCGGCCGCTTCCCAGTCGATCAGCAAGGGATCGCCGTTTTGCCAAAGCACATTCTTGGGGTCCATATCCCGGTGGCTGATCACTTGTTCATTTGCCAATTCCTTTTTGGCAAATGCTGCTTTTTTATGCATTTCCTCCAGCAAAGGTATTTTTTCTATCAGCGGCCCGGCCCACGTTTCCTTGCAGGATGCAAACATGCGCCAATCCGGCAGGGGGTCGTCCGCAGTTTCCTTTGCTGTTTCTTCCACTGGCAAATGCACCCCATGCATCTTTCCCAGCATCTGCCCGATTTTTTCGCAATGTTCCGGCCGGATTTGCGGCGGAAAAATGCTTCTGCCTTCCACCCAGGGATAGACTATGCAATGTTTTCCCTCCAGCAAATGCACATGGTTACCGTTGATTCTGACGGCGGCCACCGCCGGAACAATCTCCGAAAACAATTCCGCTATTCTTTCGGAAAGGATCATGTTCCCAAGCGCCGTCTTCCGTTTCATCACCTGTTCATTGAGAAGTTTCAGGGCATATTCGCCCTTTTGCGTGCACACATGATACATTTTGTGCATCAGTCCGCCCTGAACCTGTACAGGCGTTTTTATGCATTGGCCAAGGCCAAGCAAATGGGTCAATCTCCGAATAGTTTCCATTGTATGCCTTTCTTATTCTGCAAGCTGTCCCTGTTCCCATTGTCCTTCCGTCACCTGCCCCTGTGCATCGGTATATTTCCCTTCACCGTGGAACAGGCCGTTGCTGAACCAGCCTTCATATTTGCTGCCGTCCGGCCAAATGCATATTCCTTCACCGTGTAATAAATTATCCCGGAAGGAGCCGATATACATCGTACCGTCCGCCCAGCACAATATGCCGGCACCGGTGCGCTGCCCGTGCTGGTAATCCCCGGTATAGCGGGATCCGTCCGCCCATTCATAGGTTCCTTTGCCATGGATAACGCCGTTATAGAATTCACCCGTATACCGGTCGCCATCCTGCCAGATCTCCATCCCATATCCCTGGCGCAGGCCGTTGTACAGCTGGCCGTAATAGGTGCTCTTTTCCATTTTCCGTATACCATAGCCGCTGTCCAGGGTATCGTAGTAAGCGCCGGTTATGTCTTCCCATTCCACGTCTTCCGTTGCTTTCAGGAACTGAATGGCATTTTCATCCGTCCAGCCGATGATGTACGCCGTCAGGCTGTCCACTTCACTTTCTTCGCGGGTTTTCAGCATCAGGCTTGTGGGGAAATATACCCGGGCCTTTTCTGCGTATGCATCCGGAAAATAATAGTCCTTTGCACCAAAGAGATGCAGTATCTCATGCGCCAGCACCATTTTATCATCGTCGATATAGGAAAGCACACTTTCCGACAGGCAATACAGGGTATCGGCATGGGCGCCGGCCCGGCCCTCCTGTTTCAGGCAAAGAAGGGTAAAACAGTTTTTCTCATCCTGCCGGTTATGTGCTTCAGCCTCCTCCATGTTTGCAAGGCATTCCGTCAGGAACATATCGTAATCCTCCACGGGATCCGTTTCCGCATTTGTTTTTGCATATACCGTTTCAAACGATACGCTCTTTCCATAAGGTTCTGCCATTGAGGAAAGCACCTCCAGCGCAGAGAGCACTTTTCCCTTCTGGGCCTGGCAATCGTCCTCCGTCCATAAAAACCCGTCTGTATCAACAAACAATACAAGTACGCTTACTTCCCCTGTCAGCTGGGTACAGGCTCCTTTGCCCATGTTCCCCAGCATCGGGTGGTCTTTCATCTGTTCAGCAGAACAGGGCAAAGCAAAAAAGAGGAGAAAGAATAAAATCATCAGGCTGATCGTCTTTCGGACACAATGTGCATTCTTCATTCTTTCTCCTCCGCTCCTATGCAGTTTTTGCTTTGCTGTTATTTTTTCTTGAAGAGGTATTCGTCCACTTTCTTCTGGATATCCTCGCTGATCTTCCGTTCAATGGGAAATGCCTTGGCGCCATCCAGCCGTTTGGCCAGCACAAGCCCCTGCTGCAGGGTAATATCCAGCGCCTTTTCGTCCAGATAGCCGCTCTTGAGGTTATCCCGCCGGTCGTGGATGTACCCGGCCCCCTGGGGCCCGAAACGGCACAGGTTGATGGCAGGCACGCCATTGTCCGCAAAAGGAATACAGTCGCTGGAGTAAATATCCAGTTCCACCTTGCAGGGAATGCCGGCTTCCTTCATCATGGCGTCCACATAGCCCACGCTGCCTTCCGTAGCCAGCACCGGCACATAATTGGAGCCCAGTGTGGCCGCAGCCACGTCCACATTCACCATCAGCACATGCTTTTCCAGTTCATCCTTGTGGGCCTGCGTCCATGCCTTGCTGCCCAGCAGCCCCTGTTCTTCAGAGCCATACCAGTTGAACTTCAAGGTACGCGCCGGCTTATGCGCAGCAAAATAGCGCATCAGTTCCATAATGATCACGCTGCCGGACATATTGTCATACACACCGGTGGAAAAATGCACGCTGTCGTAATGCGCGCCGAAAGAAATGATCTCATCCGGATAGGTAGTGCCTTCGATCACGGCACACACGTTGTGGCTGGTGGCGTCAAAGCATTCGCTTTCCACCTCGATGTGCATCGTTTTTGCGCCACGGCGCACAATCTCCGCCGCATCGGCGGCACGCATGTTCAAAGCCACATTGAAGCCCAGCTCGTCCGTCAGCACTTCCCGCAGTTTGCGGATATCGCAATCCGTTTCGCTGATGCGGTCCAGGGTGGTGCCGGAAAAAGTAAGAATGGCGGCTGCACCGGCCTTCTGCAGTTTTTCATAATCCCCGCGGCGAAGACGGCCGTTGATCAGCACAATTTTTCCCTTGCAGTTCTGCAGGTGCACAGGCAGCACATTTTCCGCATAATAGAACTCCGCATCCAGCCCGCCTTCCGGCGTGGACGCACTGCGTTCATAGCCGGTCACTTCATATTCCTTCACATAAGGGGCCGTTACAACCAGTTTTGCTTTGTTCACTTTGCCGCTCTTTACGGTAAAAGGCTCCAGTTGTGCTTCCACGCCGCATTTTTTCACTTCGTCAAGCAGCCGCTCCGCTGCTTTCTTTTCTTCTGCGGTGCCGGAAACGCGCACATAGGCCAATTCTTTCAATAAGTTAAACGCACGGCGGGCAGATACATCCATTGTTCCTTCCTCCTGTTATCGAATTTCTGTTTCCATTATTATGCACCCGTTTTTCCCTGCTGTCAATTCTTTCAGGCGCTTTGCTGGCGTTTTTCCATCCGCCTCCAGCTGATAAAACCGTACAGATCATTGACCAGAAATGCCGCAAAGCAGATCACCACCGAAAGGTATTCACGATTGGCATTGGATGCCAGAATCCACAGCACAATCAGCACCACGTCGTTCATGGCATACACAAGGGCAAAATAGGGGCTTCTGCGGAAAGTGAGATACGCCGCCAGGAAACTGGTGGTAACGGACAGGGTGCTGGGCAAAAGATAATTGGTATCAAAACAGGCAAGAACAAAATAGAACGCCACGGTCACAAAAACAGTCAGCCCTGCTGCAAAAGCCCATTCCTTTGCGGAAATACCATTTACCTTCACTTCCGCCTTCCTTCCCCGGAAAGGATTCTTCAGCCAGGCAATCAGGGCAAAAAGCGCCATGGGCATGGTCATGCCAAGGTATGTGATCATTTCGCCATAGTATCGGAAACCGTAGGATATTATGCCGTACAGTATGCTGAAAACAACCATCAGCACCTGCCCGACAGGGTTTCCCTTGGCATTGAAAATCAGGCTGGTCACGCCAATGAGGGACGCGACAAAGGACAGCGCATCTTTCCCGGCAAAAAACAAATATCCCGCCGTGATGGCCAGCACAGAACACGCCCAAAGCATCCGTTCCCCTTTGGTGAAATACCGAAACAGTTTCATTCTTTTCCTCCAACAAAAAAGCATCCGCAGTGCATCTTCTCAGACCTAACGACGCACTCCGAATGCTTTTCACATTCCTACCCGGTGGCAGTGAATGTATCATACCATAAAGGAAAAGCTTTGTCCATCCTTACTTTACGGTAAAAGCCGTCCATTCCACTTCATTTTTCACCATCACGTCATCAGCTTTGCCCATGCCGAATTTTTCATAAAAGCCGATGGCGTTCTCATTGGCACAGGTGTAGAGGATAATATCCTTCTCCCCGCCGGCCATTTCATGGGCCTTTTGCATCAGCTGCCTGCCAATGCCCTTTCCGGTATAACGCCTGTCCACCCCAAGGTCGGTAATAAACAGCCAGTATGCAAAATCCGTAATGCCAAACAGAACGCCGATCAATTCGTTCTCTTCTTCCCTTGCCGTCAGACTGATGGAAGCGTTCTTTACCAGCTTTTCAATTCGCTCCTCAAAGCGTTCCTTCGGGTATTGGCTGCCAAGATCCGTCCGTTTCAAAAAATCCATGTATTCATTTGCGGTCAGCCGCTCTGCCTGTATTCTTGCTTTCATTTTATTTTCCTCTGTATGCGATCGCGTCGATTTGCACCTGTAAACCGTTTTCGCCGCCCCGGTGTGCAAATTCCGTGGCGATGGTTTTCCGGGCCGGCAGATGCTCCCCAAAGCGCTGGGCAAACACTTTTTCCATGGCCGGAATATTCCACGGATCCTTCATCATCACATCCACTTTTACCACGTCTTTCAGTTCCAGGCCCACCAGTTTCAGCCTTTCTTCCATGTGGTCCAGCGCTCCATGCACCTGCATTTCCACGCTTTGCCCCACATTGCCCACACAGAACGTAAGAAACACAAAGCCGCCCGCTTCCACAATTTCGGAATACGCATATTCCTTTGCCGTTTGTTCATCCAGATTTCTGCGGATAATTTCTGTCATATTTTATCCCTCCTGTTTTCATTATATCACACACCACACGCATTTGCAAACGTTTGTTCGCCTGCCTTTAAAAAGAAAGACGCAGCATCCATTCGCCGCATCTTTTGCATGTTATACGTTCCGGATCACCTGCACCGCATCGCAGCTATCCGCAGCACTTATTCCCTTGGAACGGCATATTCTGTACAATGTACCCTCCATCGCCTGCGTTTCTTCGATGAACACCGCATCCGGCACCATCTTTCTCCATCCTTGACAGCCATTTTGAAAAGCTTTTCACTCTATATACGCGCAAAATGAAGGAATGGTTAGCTAAAATTTCATTTTTTCATAAATAAATACACTTTATATACGGAAACAGCCTTGCTTTTTGCAGCTTTGTTTGGTAAAATATCCGCATTATCCCGTATGTGGATAATGGATCATGTGTTTGAGAGGTATTGTATCATGAAGCCTTACAGCGAAATGACGGTAGCAGAGCTTTCCGCCGAACTGGTCAACCTGAAAGCTCAGTATAAAAAAATGCAGAGCCTTGGCATGCAGCTGAACATGAGCCGCGGCATTCCCTGCCAGGAACAGCTGGACCTTTCCATGGGCATGATGGATGTGCTCTATTCCGGTTCCGATCTCACTTGCGAAGACGGCACCGATTGCCGCAACTACGGCTCCCTCACCGGCATTGAAGAAGCCAGGGAACTGCTGGGCGACATGATGGAAAACAACCCCAAGGATATCATCATCTACGGCAACTCTTCCCTGAACGTTATGTTCGATACCATTTCCCGTGTATGGAACCACGGCGTCATGGGCAACACCCCCTGGTGCAAGCTGCCGGAGGTCAAGTTCCTGTGCCCCGTGCCCGGCTATGACCGCCACTTTGCCATCACCCAGTACTTTGGCATCAAAATGATCCCCGTACCCATGACCTCCGAAGGGCCCGATATGGATATGGTGGAAAAGCTGGTTTCCGAAGACGAAACCATCAAGGGCATCTGGTGTGTGCCCAAGTATTCCAACCCCCAGGGCATCTCCTATTCCGACGAAACGGTGCGCCGCTTTGCCCGGCTGGAGCCCGCCGCCCCCGACTTCCGTATCTTCTGGGATAACGCCTACGGTATGCATCACCTCTACGATCATCATCAGGATCACCTGATCGAGATCCTGGCCGAATGCAAGCGCGCCGGCAACCCGGACCTGGTGTATAAGTTCGCTTCCACTTCCAAAATCACCTTCCCCGGCAGCGGCATTGCCGCCATGGCCACCAGCCCCAACAACATGGAAGACTTCCTCACCAACCTGCGCATCCAGACCATCGGCCACGATAAGGTGAACCAGCTGCGCCATGTCCGCTTCTTCAAGGACATCCACGGCATGGTGGAACACATGCGCAAGCATGCCGATATCATCCGTCCCAAGTTTGAAGCGGTGATCAACGTCCTGCAGGAAGACCTGGAAGGCCTGGAGATCGGCACCTGGACCAATCCCCTGGGCGGCTACTTCATCATGTTCGACAGCCTGCCCGGCTGCGCCAAGGATATCGTTGCCCGGTGCAAAAAGGCCGGCGTTACCATGACCTCCGCCGGCGCCACCTGGCCCTATGGCCTGGACCCCAACGACTCCAACATCCGCATTGCCCCCACCTACCCCTGCATGGCAGACCTGGCCAACGCCATGAAGATCTTCACCCTGTGCGTGCGCATCTCCGCCGCCAAGAAGATCCTGGCCGGTATGCAGGAAGAAACCCACTGAAAATAATACAAGACCTGCAGTTTCATCCTGCAGGTCTTTTTGATCGCTCGAGAGTTCGAAGCGCTCCTTCTCTGTCCCATGAAAATCATTTGTTTATTATTTACGAAGCATATTTTTTTCAAGTTTGCCCGGTAGATTAAAATCTTGTTGACATTTTCTGATTCTTCTGATATTCTGTTACCAGAAAAGCTTTGATTCTGTTTCGAGTGAGCAACTACACTTCCGTGTGTATTGGCCCATATAACAGAATCAAGGCTTTTTCTATCCACAAATGTTAAAGGTCGCACACTTCCCTTGGCGGTCAACGCTGAAAGCTGCGTTCACCTGTTCACGGTTTGTTGTAGGCGTGTAGTAAAGCTGCTGCGGGTCATTCAGCAAAGCCTGTACAGCTTCGCCGGGGGCATTGCTGTTTGGCATTGTCTGCCCTGCAAACTGCCTCTCACGCTGTCTTGGCTGTGATTCGGCATCCTGCTGTTCGCTGGCATTGCTCCAGTTGTTGATCTGTTAGTTCAGGAATTTGGGACTTGGGAGGGAGTATTTTCGATTCGTTCGATCAGCTCCTGTGCCTTGGCTTCCCTTTCTTCTTCCGGCACGCTGTTCAACTCCGTTATCAGTTCCATAATCTGTTCGTAAGAGTACCTCTTGTCCATACAGACTTTCAAGAATTCTCCTCGCTTGCTCATAAGAATATTGTCCTCCATTACTCTCATACAGAATACTTCTTGCAATATCAATGTCTATTTCATCATCCAGGTTTATTCTATCAACTCTACTAATTGTCGGGTTTTCAATATTACCATCAGTATAGACCAATTTATTTCCGATTGCAAGAATATAATCGCCGTTCACCGCACGTTCAAATTGTGCTTCTTTGCCCGCAGCAATTTCTCCAATCATTCTGCTGAATTGTGCATACTCCCCTTTGGATAACGGCCTTTCTGTTGCCATGTATTTTGTTAGCCCGCCGTCATGAATACCCGCTTCTTCCAATGCCCTTGTCATCAGCTTTTCAACCTTTCGCAGCTGATCCACAAAGGGGTCATTTACGCCTTTGATGCGGTTGATAAAGTTCCTGATGGTGTCCAGCGAACTGCCGTTCACGCTGTCTTCGCTGCGGTTCGGCATTCTGCTGTTCGCTGGCATTGCGCCAGTTGTTGAGATACATATTATAAAAAACCTTGAAACAAGTTGTTTCAAGGTTTTTCTTGGCGGAGAAGGAGGGATTTGAACCCTCGCTACGATTCACTCGTACTACTCCCTTAGCAGGGGAGCCCCTTCGGCCTCTTGGGTATTGCTCCAACCCATGCTACTTCGGCGCCGCATGCCTCAATTAGCCTATCTATAATAACACATTTTTTTTGCAATGTCAAAGTATTTTTGGGTATTTTATCATTTTTTTTGTCTTTTAAGAGTTTTGACGTGCTGAAGCGCTTCTCCCGCGCCTTCACAAGCAACTCAAAAACCCCGTAAAACGCGTGTTTTACGGGGTTTATTGTTATTTTACATACCCATTTCCTCTTTGACCTGCCTGAAGCAATCAACTATATACAAAACGTCCTCACGGCTGAGCGCTGCGGAAAGCTGGGTTCTGATCCTCGCCTTGCCCATAGGCACAACGGGATATGAAAACGCCACAACGTAAACGCCCTTTTCCATCATGCGCCTTGCCATCTCAACCGCCTTATGCTCATCGTAAAGCATAACGGGGATGATGGGCGTTCCGCCGTCGATAACATCCAGCCCGATCTCCTTGATCTTCTCTGCAAAGAGGCGGGTGTTTTCAAACAGCTTTTCTCTGATTGAAAGGTCCTTTTCGATAAGCTCTAAAACCTTTATCGACGCATACGCAACCGCAGGGGCAAGGGTGTTTGAGAACAAATACGGCCTTGAGCGCTGACGGAGAAGATCTATTATCTCTTGTCTGCCCGAGGTAAATCCGCCCGACGCGCCGCCAAGTGCCTTGCCAAAGGTGCCGGTGGTGATATCTACCCTGCCCGAAACACCGCAATACTCTGCCGTGCCCCTGCCGGTGTTGCCCATAAAGCCGAGGGAGTGGCTATCATCCACCATAACGAGGGCGTCGTACTCATCGGCGAGATCGCATATTGCAGAAAGGTTTGCAACGATGCCATCCATAGAGAATACGCCGTCGGTGGCGATGAGCTTAATTCTGCAGTCCTTCGCCTGCTCAAGCTTTTCGCGAAGATCTGCCATATCGTTATTTTTATATCTGAACTTTTTAGCCTTGCACAGCCTGATGCCGTCTATGATGCTGGCGTGATTGAGCTCGTCGCTGATAACGGCGTCGGCATCGGTTAAAAGAGTTTCAAACAGACCGCCGTTAGCATCGAAGCAGGATGAATACAAAATGGTATCGTCCGTGCCGAGAAACTCGCTGAGCTTATTCTCAAGCCTTTTGTGAACGCTTTGCGTGCCGCAGATGAACCTTACCGACGACATGCCGTACCCACAGCTATCGTAGCTTTCCTTTGCAGCCGCAACTATCTCGGGATGATTGCCAAGGC
>JAZNOW010000039.1:0-12638 GCA_045589355.1 Clostridia bacterium | reverse complement strand
GCCCCATGGACGCGCCGGACGGCAAGCATGTTTTACACTCCTCCGTCGCACACTCTCTGGAAGACATTCTGCAACAGGGATTTTCCCTCAAACTGAAAGAACGTTCCGTAGCCCCTTTTCTCCAATGGCTGACGGAAAAGAAATAAGAAAGAAGGTATCCCCTATGGATATGACCCTCCGCTGGTACGGCAAAGGCTTTGACAGCGTATCCCTGCAGAAAATCCGTCAGATCCCCATGGTGAAAGGCGTCATCACCACCCTCTACGATACCACCCCCGGCGAAGTGTGGAAAAAAGAACGCATCCGGGAAGTGAAGGAAGACGTGGAAAACCACGGCCTGAAGCTGTCCGGCATCGAAAGCGTCAACATTCACGATGATATCAAGGTGGGCCTGCCCAGCCGGGATCAGTACATCGAAAACTACATCGAAACCCTCACCCGCCTGGGCGAAGAAGATATCCACATGGTGTGCTACAACTTCATGCCCGTTTTCGACTGGACCCGGTCCGACCTGAAAAAGCCTCTGGCCGACGGCAGCACCTGCCTGTCCTACGATCAGGAACTGGTGGACAAGATCAACGTGGAAAACATGCTCTCCAGCATGGAAGAAAAGGCCGACGGTTTTGTCCTGCCCGGCTGGGAACCCGAACGCATGGCCCGGGTGAAAGAGCTTTTTGAAATGTACAAGGATGTGGACGAAGAAAAGCTGTTCCAGAACCTTGTCTATTTCCTCAAGGCCATCATGCCCACCTGCAAAAAGTACGATATCCGCATGGCCATCCACCCCGATGACCCGGCCTGGCCCGTGTTCAACCTGCCCCGCATCATCACCGGCAAGGAAAAGATCCAGCGCATGCTAAACGCCGTACCGGACATGGAAAACGGCCTGACGCTGTGCACCGGTTCCTTGGGTTCCAACCCCAACAACGATATCATCGACATGATCCATGCCTTCAAGGGCCGCATCCACTTCGCCCACGTGCGCAATGTAAATCATCTGGCCCCCGGCAAGTTCGACGAAGCGCCCCATCCCACGGAACTGGGTTCTTTGGACATCTACGGCATCATGAAGGCCCTCCACGATACCGGCTTTGACGGCCCCATCCGGCCCGACCATGGCCGCATGATCTGGGACGAAGTGGCCATGCCCGGCTACGGCCTCTACGACCGTGCCCTTGGCGCCTGCTACCTCTCCGGCCTGTGGGAAGCCATCAGCAAGAAATAAGTACTTATATTTTGCGAGAGGGGGATTTTGAGTCAAAATCCCCCCCTCTCGCTCTCCCCAAAACCAATTCGGAAGATTTCTCTTTGAATATCCACTGTGTGTTTCTCCGTGAAACGATAAAGCATCCTCCGAGGTGAGCACTATGCCAGATCCGGACGATTTCCACGCCTTTCAAAGCACCTCAGACTCTTCCGAAACGGAGTCCGGATGCTTCACAAAAATCGTTCTTTGGCTCGCCCTTCTCCTGGGTCTGCTTTGGCTGATTGGAAAACTGGGCCAATAGAAATACAAAACCGCTGCTGCAAATCGCAACAGCGGTTTTTTCATTTCCCAATCTTCGGCTTTCGGGAGGGTGCTTTGGTCTCCAAAGCATTCTCCCGAAAAGTTCCCATCAAATATTTTCGAAAAACGCTTCTTTTTCTTCGTTCCGCAAAACGCCCATGTCGTCAAACTTCAGGTAATCCGGGCGGCTTTCGGTATACTTGCAGATTTCGTCCAGCCGGACGGATTCGGTGAAGGTGAGCAGGGTGAAGGCCACGCCATGTTTTCTTGCCCGGCCGGTGCGCCCGATGCGGTGAACATAGTATTCGTTTTCGTTGGGCAAATCGTAATTGATGACAGCTTCCACGTCGTCCACGTCAATGCCCCGGGCGGCCACGTCCGTGCACACCAGAATGGGGAAACGGCCCTTTTTGAACCCCAGCATCACCTGGTTGCGCTTGCCCTGGGGAATATCGCCGTGCAATGCTTCGGTTTCATACCCGGCCTTGTTCAGCCGCTCACTGAGTCGTCTTGCCATATCCTTGGTATTGGCAAAAATCATCATCCGGCCGTACACATCGGCGTCCAAAAGGTACAAAAGATGCTCGTACTTTTCTTCCCTTGTGGTGGGAATCACGTACTGGGCGATTTTGGGCTTGTTTTCTTTTGTTGCTTCCACGGTGATTTCCACCGGGTCATGCTGATATTTCCAGCTGATCGTCAGCACGTCCTGGTTGGTGGTGGCGGAGAACATAACGAACTGGCGGGTGGTGGGCACCGCTTCGATGATCTTGCACACATCCTTCACAAAGCCCATTTTCAGCATTTCGTCCGCTTCGTCCAATACCAGCGTATGCACAGCGTTCAGCCGCACATTGCCCCGCTGCATATGATCCAGCATGCGGCCGGGGGTGGCCACCACGATCTGGGGCTTGCGCTTCAATTGGTTCAGCTGCTTCACAATGGGCTGGCCGCCATACAAAACAGCAATCCGCACTTCGGGAATAAACTTGGCCAGCTTCTGCAATTCTTCCCCGATCTGCACCGCCAGTTCTCTTGTAGGGGCCAACACCAGTTCCTGAATGCGGTTATCGGTGAGGGAAATGTATTCCAGCATGGGAATGCCAAACGCGCAGGTTTTTCCCGTGCCGGTGGGAGCAATGGCGATCACGTCGTGGCCTTCCATCATGATGGGGATGGTCTTTTCCTGCACCGGGGTGATGCTGGTAAAGCCCATGGCGGAAACCGCCTGCATAATTTCTTTGGAAAGATCCAGGCCCTCAAAGCCTGTCATTTTTTCTTCGGGTTTCAAAACAAAATTTCCTTTCTTGGTTCCAAATCGGCTGAAAAACGCACATCTTTGGCAGTATAGCACATTCTCCTATCCCGGTCAATATTTCCTTCAAATGCGCCGTCCAAAGCGGCCGTATGCCCTGCGTCTACCCTTCCGCAGGGTTTCCCTGTCCTGCTTTCTGGCGGCGGGGTGGCGCAGGGTGATCACATCCTGCACGTTTTCCATATCCTTTTCCACCATGTACGCATACGCCGGCATCACCGTTCCATACGCCGCCTTCCTGCGCATCCGGTGGGGAATGCCCATGGCCTGCAAAAGGTATTTCACAAACCGCCGCGCCCCCATTTCCTGCATGGAAAGGAAAATCCGCTGCTGCAGGCACTTTATCTGAGCCTGGGGCAAATATCGTTTGCCGTTTGCGGCATAATAAATACGCTCCACATACCGGCGCAAAAACCGGAGCCCGTCGTCCATCTTGCCGCCGATGGCCGCCGTGATTTTTTCCGGCATCAGTTTAAACAAAATGGCCGATACCGCCTGCAGCGTTTCATCATCATTGAGCATGGCCAGCGCCCGGAGCATGGCCATCAGGAAAAGCAGCGCATCCTGGTTGTTCCGGATACGGCGCAGCAGCGCCAAGGCCTTCCGGAAAGGCGTTTCCTGCCAGGCAGGGCCATAACAGGCTGCCCGCATGGCGTCCGTGGGATGATAACACAGGCAGCGGCCGATGTGCACATTAGCCCCCAGCCGACACACAAGATCATCCCGGTTCAGCAAATGGAACAGGGGCACGGAATGGGCATCCGCCCGGTTTTCGCCGTACATCACACTGGGAGATGCAAAGCTGTAGCCGATCAGGTTCTTCCTTAAAAGCCCCCGCTGAATGGCCCGCCATGCAAAAATCTGCATCACGGCGCCGCCCTGGCTGTGGCCTGCCAGCCAGATTTTGAACCGGCTGTCCGGCCTTTCGCACTCTTTCAGTATATCAAGAAGGGTCAGTTTTTCCAGCCCCAGCTCTTCCGCCGTCCGCCGGAACAAAATAGCGTTCAGGTTTTCCTCAAAGCAGCGCGTCAGTTGCAGGCAGCCTTTGTGCAGCCCTTCCTCGCTGGCAATGCGGAAATTGGCAATCCAGTCGTACAGCCGCTTGCCGGTGCCCATGAAGCCGATGGCGATCAGGTAGCGCCCCTGGGTGTATCTGCGCGCCATCACCACCGCCTTGCAGGTATCGCTTTCTTCCCGCTGGCGCATGGTGCCCAGCACCTGATTGACCAGGTTGGTGCTTTTGGCTTTCATCCGGGCCATGAACTGGCGGTATTCGCTGAACAGGCCGCCCATCCGGCTGCCGTCGCCGCCGTTGGCTTCCTCCCCCGTCAGCAGCTTGTTTTCCACATGATAGGATACATCCTGCCAGCCGGCATTGCGCCAGGGCTCCATATCCAGCGTATAGGCTAGGGATGCCAGTTCCAGCGACAAAAGCGCGCCCTGCCTGCTGAACAGGGGCGTTTGCACACCGTTTATCACCTGCATGGGCTGCATCAGCCGGCCAATATCGCCCAGCTGCACTTTTTCGCTCATCCCTTCGCCTCCTTTCATTGCACAGGTGTATATTGTACCATGTTCCTTCCGGACAGGCAAGAGAATGTTTCTTCCTCATTTTGTTACCGTAATATTTTTGTAATCTTTGTTTACATTTTTGTTATACTATGCTATACTGTATCTGTATTCTTGTAATTACAGGAGGACGCACCCTTGAAACAGAAGCTGATTCGGTTATTATGCCTTGTGCTGGTCTTTCTTACTTGCTGCACAAGCGCCCTTGCCTACACCAAATTATACCAGGGCGTATCGGGCAGCGAAGTAACCGCCATGCAAAAAGCCCTGAACTTATTGGGCTATAACCTGAAGGAAGACGGCAAGTTCGGCACCGGCACAAAAGCCGCCGTGAAGGATTTCCAGAAAACCCACGGCCTCACCGTGGACGGCGTGGCCGGCAACCAGACGCTGAAACTGCTTTATTCCCTCACCGCCACAAATGCCGCCACCCCTGCCCCCACCAAAGCCCCCGTTTCCTCCCCCACCCAGGCCCCTTCCCATTCCGGCGGCACGTATCAGAAGCTGCAGCGGGGGGATAAAAACAGCCAGGTGGCCGAAATGCAGCGGGCGCTGACCAAGCTGGGCTATCCCCTCACTGCCGACGGCAATTTCGGCTCCGGCACCTATGCCGCCGTCCGTGCGTTCCAGAAGCAGTACGGCCTGAAGGTGGACGGCGTGGCCGGCAACCAGACCCTTTCCCTGCTTTATTCCCTGGCCAATCAGCCGGCGGCCACTCAGGCCCCCACCCCGGCTCCCACCATGGCCCCTTCGGCCACGGTGCCCGTGCTTTCCGGCAGCATCACCGCCCGGGTAAGCACCACCGGCGGCAGCCTCAATTTCCGTGAAAGGGCCAACAGCAGCGCCACCGTGATCACCACCATCCCCAACAACACGCTTCTTACCGTGATCACCCGGGGCAGCGAATGGTGCACCGTCTCCTATGCCGGCCGCACCGGCTATGTGATGACCCGCTACCTCACCTTCCTTTCCACCGGTACACAGGCCACCCAACCGCCTGTGCAGACGCCCACCGCCACGCCCCAGCCGTCCGTTTCTACCCCTTCCATCGGCGTGGCCATCGTGTCCACCACCGGCGGCACCCTCAATTTCCGTGAAAAACCGGACGGCACCGTGATCATGCGCCTGCCCAACACGGCCGTCTTGCAGCTGCTGGAAAAGGGCAGCACCTGGTGCAAAGTATCGTACCAGGGCCGGGAAGGCTATGTGATGACCAAGTTCATCACCATCATGTCCTCCTCCGCCCCCACGGCCACCGCCACACCTGCCCCCACGCAGAAGCCTTCCTCCTCCGCCAATGTGATCGGCAAGGCCATCGTATCCACCACCGGCGGCACCCTGAACCTGCGGGAAAGCGCATCCACCGGGGCCACCGTCCTGCTGCAGATTCCCAACACCTCCGCCCTGGACCTGCTGGAAAAAGGCAGCACCTGGTGCAAGGTGATCTATAGCGGCCAGGAGGGCTATGTGATGACCAAGTTCATCACCATCCTGTCTTCCAGCGCCACCCAGCCCCCCACCGTGCAGCTGCCCACCGGCAGCGGCTCCAACGCCACGGAAGAAGAAGACGATCCTTCCACCTACACCCGCACGCTGAAAAGCGGCATGTACGGCGAAGACGTGCGCTGGGTGCAGGAGCGGCTGAAGGAACTGCAATACACCGTCAACGTGACCGGCACCTATGATTCCACCACCATCGCCGCCGTGAAGGCCTTCCAGAACCAGAACAGCCTCACCGCCGACGGCCTGGCCGGGGAACAGACCTTTGCCATCCTGAACAGTTCCAACGCCCGGGGAGCCAACGACGCGCCCCTCACCTATAAAACCCTGCGCATCGATAACCAGTCCGGCGCCGTCACTGCCCTGCAGAACCGGCTGAAGGAGCTGGGCTACAACGTGAAAGCAACCGGCGAATATGACGTGAAAACCCATGACGCCGTGGTAGCCTTCCAGCAGCGCAACGGGCTGGTGATCTCCGGCATTGCCGACGCCCTCACCCAGCAGGTGCTCTACGGCAGCAGCGCCAAGGATTCTTCCACGCCCGTTACCGAACTGGAAGCAGACGCCGGCATGGCCGTGGGCCCCGCTGTCAGCCAGGTGCAGTTGCTGCACTGGTTTGACGATATCAAGCCCACCATCAAATCCGGCCAGACCGTTGTGATCTTCGATCCCGCCACTTCCCTTTCCTGGAACATCAAGCTCTACTCCCTGGGCCGCCATGCAGACAGCCAGCCGGCCACCTGGCGGGATACCCAGATCATGAACCGCTCCTTCGGTGCCGGCAGCTGGACCTGCCACCCCGTCTACGTGCAATTGCCCGACGGCCGGTGGACCCTGGCCTCCATGCATAACCGGCCCCACCTGTACGGCAGCATTACGGCCAACGGTTTCGGCGGCCACCTGTGCATCCATTTCCTGCGGGATATGGACGAATGCAAAAAGAACGACCCCAACTATGGCGTAACCAACCAGAACACCATCCGCAACGCCTGGAAGGCCCTCACCGGCCAGACGGTGGATTAATCAATGCAGGAACGGGGATGAACCATGAAAATTGCCTTGATGGGATACGCCGGCAGCGGAAAAACCTTCCTTGCCAAATATCTCTCGGAAAAACTGCATATCCCCGTTTTGCACCTGGATGAGGTGAAATACACCAAGGAATGGAAGCCCATCCCCGACGAAGAGGTGCTGCCCCGGGTGGCCGCTTTCCTGCAGAAGGAACAGTGGATCGTGGACGGCAATTACACCTACCTTTTCCAGAAGGAAAGGCTGGATGCAGCGGACAAGATCATCCTGCTGTTGCTCCCCCGCATTCCCTGCCTGCTGCGCTGCATCCGCCGCAAAAAAGCCCGGAAAGCAGAAGGCTACACAAACGATACCAACCTGTGGTTCATCCAGTTTGTGCTCTTTGAAGGCCGGAACAAAGAACGCCGGCAAAACTACCAGTGCATTCAGGAGACCTACGGGGATAAAGTGATCATTCTGCGCTCCCAGAAAGAGATTGATGCCTTTTTGCAGCAGACAGAATCAAAAATTTTTCCAAACTGAATAACAGAATACTCCCCCAGGCGATTGCCCGGGGGAGTATTTTTAATATGTTATTTTCATCATATAGCAAAGATCGCCTTCTTCATCCGTATAGATACCGGCATGAATGAACCCGGCCTTTTCATAGCAGCGAACAGCCCGTTTGTTCGCTATCTCCGGGTCGATAAAAATGGTCGTCACCTGAGGATGCCGGGCATGAATCCAGTCCACCATCTGCCGCAGCGCATCGGTTCCATAGCCCTTATTCCGCTCAGCTTTCACCCCAATCCACATATCCAGGCCAATCGTGTTCTCCGCATGAAAATAGTACTGAATGAATCCAATCGGCTGTCCATCCGCCAGAATAAAGAAAGGAAACACATCCTTCTGGGCTTTTACCCGGCCCCCGTATTTTTCTTCAATTCTTTCCAGCGGCACAATGCCTTCATTTTCTTCGTCGCAGCACACAAATTCCTGCAATTCCGGCTCCGCAAACCAATCCTGCATCAGCTGATAATCGCCTCTCGTAGCCTCCATAGGCCTGAGTGTTATCATACCGATCCCCCTTCATAACAAAATTCAGCCTATCACAATTTCTATGAACAACAGCAAGGAGAAACAACCCGGTATATGAAACCGGGAACTCTTCCGAATTGGCTTTGGGAAAAGTGTGAGAGGGGGATTTTGACTCAAAATCCCCCTCTCGCATATTCTCATCAATATTTACTTCTGTCCGTAATAGGCATTGGCGCCGTGCTTGCGCAGGTAGTGCTTGTCCAGCAGTTCCTGCTGCATGCGGCCCTGGTTGGGGTTGATCATCATGGCATGCCAGTCCATGAAGGCCACTTCCTCCAGCACCACGGCGTTGTGCACCGCTTCCATGGCATCCTTGCCCCAGGTGAAGGGGCCGTGGCTGTATACCACCACCGCAGGGATCTCCATGGGGTTCTTGCCGGCAAAGGTTTCGATGATCACATGGCCGGTTTCCTTTTCATATTCACCCTTGATTTCCTTTTCGGTCATGGGCCGGGTGCAGGGAATATCGCCGTAGAAATAGTCGCCCTGGGTGGTGCCCATGGCGGGGATGGCCATGCCGGCCTGGGCAAAAGTGGTGGCCCAGCGGGAATGCGTGTGCACAATACCGCCCATTTCAGGGTAAGCCCGGTACAGGGCCAGGTGGGTGGGGGTATCGGAGGAGGGGCGCCATTTGCCTTCCACCACGTTGCCGTCCAGGTCCACCACCACCATATCATCGGCGGTCATGCTGTCGTAGGAGACACCGGAGGGCTTGATCACCACCAGCCCCTTTTCCCGGTCAATGCCGCTCACATTGCCCCAGGTAAAGGTGACCAGGTTGTATTCGGGCAGCAGCAGGTTTGCCTGCAGCACCTGTACTTTCAAATTTTCCAGCATTGTTTATTCCTCCTTCAGGGCCTTGATGGCTGCCTTTTCCATTTCCAGGGAAGCCACATAGGTCTTCAGGAAACGGTTGAAGCCTGCCACGTCTTCTTCGCTTGCCATCAGGGTCACGGTTTTTGCATCGGCAAACACCTTGTTGTCCAGGTAATCTTCCAGCGTTTCGTTTTCTTCCTTGTTGATCAGGTAAGCAGCCAGCAGCGCCATGCCGTAGGGGCCGCCTTCACCGGCGGTTTCCATCACGGACACCGGTGCCTGCACGGCGGCGGACAGCATGGTCTGCCCCACCTTCGGGGTTTTGAAGAAGCCGCCGTGGCCGTAGAGCTTATCAATCTTCACCTGTTCTTTTACGGTCAGGATATCCAGGCCGATCTTCAGCGTGGCCAGGGCGCTCATCAGATGGGCGCGCATGAAATTGGCCAGGGTGAAGCGGGCATTGGGGGTGCGGGCAAAGAAGGGCCGGCCTTCGTCCAGGTCCGTCACGCCTTCGCCGGAGAAATAGTTGTTGGCCATCAGGCCGCCGCAATCCTTATCCCCTTCCATGGCCTTCTGGAACAGCAGGGTGTACAGATCGCCCTTCTTCACATCGGCGCCCACGGCCCCGGCAAATTCGGAAAGCAAATTCACCCAGGCGTTGATGTCGCTGGTGCAGTTATTGCAGTGCACCATGGCCACGGCCTTGCCGCTGGGGGTGGTCACCATGTCAATTTCCCTGTGCATGCCGGGCATTTTTTCCACCACCACCATGGCAAAGTCGCTGGTGCCGGCGGACACATTGCCGGTGCGCACCCGCACGGAATTGGTGGCGGTCATGCCGGTGCCGGCGTCGCCTTCGCAGGGGCATACGGGAATGCCCGCTTCCAGGTCCCCGGCAGGATCCAGGAACAGGGCGCCTTCCCCGGTCAATACGCCTGCGTCCGCACCGGCGGGCAGCACTTTGGGCAGAATGCCGTCCAGCGTCCAGGAAAGCGCCTTCACTTCCGCCAGTTCATTGAACGCCGCCAGCATGTTCTGGTCATAATCCAGCTTGTCGCTGTCCACGGGGAACATGCCGCTGGCTTCACCCACGCCCATCACATGCTTCCCGGTCATCAGGTAATGGATGTAGCCGGCCAGGGTGGTCAGGCGGTGGATGCGGTCAATGTGTTCTTCCTTGTTCAAAACCGCCTGATACAGGTGGGCAATGCTCCAGCGCTGGGGAATGTTGAAGCCAAAGAGAGCACTCAGCTTTTCCGCCGCTTCGCCGGTAATGGTATTGCGCCAGGTGCGGAAGGGGGTCAAAAGCTGATCGTCCTTATCAAAGGGCAGGTAGCCGTGCATCATGGCGGAAACGCCAATGGCGCCCACCGTCTTCAGCGTTTCACCAAACTTTGCCTGCACGTCCTTTTTCAGGTCGGCATAGCAGGTTTGCACGCCGGCAATGATTTCGTCCTGATGGTAGGTCCACACGCCGTTTTCCAGCCTGTTTTCCCATTCAAAGCTGCCGGAAGCAACGGGCAGGTGCTTTTCGTCGATCAGTACCGCCTTGATGCGGGTGGAGCCCAGCTCAATCCCCAGAGCACATTTTTTGAAATCCATGTTTTCTTCCTCCTTATGCTTTGCGGATCCACACCCGCATTTCGCCCTTGCCCCGGTTGCCCCAGGCATAATAAGGCACAAAAATGAGGGACTGCTTTTCCGTATTCTTTTCATCTTCGGTGTACAATTCATCGCTGCCCGTTTCCCGGACGCCTTCCCCTTCGATCTGCATCACGCCGCCAAGCAGCGTTTCCTGCCACACAGCCTTCAAAGGCGCATCGGTAAGGGCCAGGTTCCACAGTTCGTCGCCGTTTTCCTTTTCTTCCAGGCAGTACACCACCGGGCCCATCATCACCGCCACCTTGCCCGCATATTCCGGGATGTGGGCATGGCTGCGCATTTTCTTCACTTCCATGGGAAAGGAAAGGGTGATCACGTCGCCGTCCTGCACCTGACCGGCAAATTCATAGCCGTTCCAGGCGTCGTGATCCATCTCCTCTCCGTTGATGGCGAAAGTATAGCCCCTGGCCCAGCCGGGAATTCGCAAGGCCAGTTTCTTATCGCCCGCCTTTTCCACGGTGATCTTCACGTCACCCTTCCAGGGGAACTTGCTTTCCACCTTCAGGCAGGTATCCCCTGCTTCCACGGTGGAAGACACATACTGGTCCACATACAGGTATTCGTCGTTTTCCGTGTACAGGTACATGGAAAGGCCGGTCAGCGTCCGCAGCACATTGGGCGGGCAGCAGGCACAGCCAAACCAGCCCTTGCGCTCGTCATCAATGCGCATATCGTTCCGGTTTTCGCACCGCTGGGGCCAGGTTTCCAATGGATTCATGTAAAAATACTTTTTTCCGTCCAGCGAAACGCCGCTGAGGATGCCGTTGTACAGCGCCTTTTCCACAATATCGCCATACTTGCCGTGGGGATGCGCCCGGTGCAGCCGGATAGCCGTCATGATCAGGGCAATGGAAGCGCAGGTTTCGGTATAGCAGCGGTCCGGCGGCAGGTCATAATCGAAGGAGAAGGCTTCCCCCACATGGGTGGAGCCCACGCCGCCGGTGATGTACATCTGCTTTTGCACAATGTTCTCATACACCCGCTCCGCCGCTTCCACCAGGCTCTCATCCCCGGCAGCAACGCCTGCTTCCACCATGCCGGCCAGCAAATACAGCTGCCGCACCGCATGGCCCCGGGCCACCGTCTGTTCCCGCACCGGAAGATCGGCCTGATAATAGCCGTAGGTGCTCCAGAAATCCCTCCGGATATCGGACAGCTTTTCCCCCCGGCGGATCACTTCTTCATCGAAATAATAGGGCAGCTTGCCCCGTTCGTTGAGGAAATACAGGGCCAGCTCCAGGTACTTCTTTTCACCGGTGACAGTATAGAGCCTTGTCAGCCCCATTTCCACTTCTTCATGGCCGGGATAGCCATGCAGCTGGTTTTCCCCGGGGCCGAAGTTCCGGCACAGGCAATCGGCAAAGCGACAGGAAATATCCAGCACTTTCCGCTTGCCGGTGGCCTGATAATAGGCGCAGGCCGCTTCAAACATATGGCCCGCCACATACAGTTCATGAATATCTTTCAGGTTGGTGAAACGCTTGTCCAGCCCTTTGATGATGTAGTAGGTATCCAGGTAGCCGTCTTCCTGCTGCGCCTTTCCGGCCAGTTCAATGGCTTCGTCCGCCTGGGCTTCCAGCTGCTCGTCCCGCTTCACGCTCAGGGCGTAGCCCACGCCTTCCAGCCACTTCCACAAGTCGCTGTCCTGAAACCAGAAGCCCTGGAATTCCCCCTGGGCCAGCCCTGCCGCAATACGGAAATTTTCAATGCAGTGGCTGGGGGCCACCCCGGGCACTTTGTCATGCAAGGTATCCCACATATAAGGGATGGTGGTATCCCGGGATTGCTGTACGCGGGGCAGGAAAAATGCATCCTGAATCTGCACTTTATTGATCGGTACATGACGATACATACGCACATACTCCCATCGTAAATGTTTCTTTCTCTCATCTTACCATTTCAGCCCCGTATCGTCAAGCAAATACGATTAAAAAACCGTTTTCTCCGGCGATCTTTCCCTGCAAAAAACGGCATAAAAAAACCCGCCGAAATTGCTTTCAGCGGGCGGATTGTTACATGAAATTATTCAGCAACACGGGCCACAGCGCCAGCGCCAACAGTACGGCCGCCTTCGCGGATAGCGAAACGCAGACCCTGTTCGATAGCGATGGGGGTGATGATTTCCACTTCCATTTCCACGTTGTCGCCGGGCATAACCATTTC
>JAZNOW010000038.1:0-5605 GCA_045589355.1 Clostridia bacterium | reverse complement strand
GGGCCGATGGCCCTTGTGGGGTGGCGGGGGTGCACCTGATTCGCAATAGTACAATCGCTTCAGGCAATTGGGTTTCTGTGTACTGCTTGTAACAGCGGGAAACTGTTCGATTGCCAAGCCAATTCTTTTCGCTACTGGGTCAAGGACCGATGGCCCTTGTGGGGCGCAGGGGCGAAGCCCCGCATGGTTCCTCAGGGATTCTGAAGGAAGGCTTCAATGAGTGCGGCAGCCTGTCCGGCGGCGTTTGCGTGCATATCCAGCCAGTGGATGTCCTGATCCTTTTTGAACCAGGTCACCTGCCGCTTGGCAAATTTCTTGATGGCATTGCCCAGTTCCAGAACCATCTGATCGTAGCCCAGTTCGCCTTTCAGGTAGCGGGTGAGGTAGCGGTACTCCAGGCCCAGCTTCATCAGGAATTCCTCGCTGCAGCCGTCCTTGAGCAAATCTTCCACTTCCTTCACCATGCCCTGCTGCAGACGTCTTTCCAGCCGTTCGTCGATGCGCTGTTTCAGGGTTTCCCGGTCCCAGGAAACGCCGATTTTCAGCGTTTCGTACCGGGGGGTATGCTTGCCGGGGTGGTAATCGTCGGCAGCCAGCCTTTCCAGGGCCCGCATCACCCGGTTGCGGTTTTTTGGGTCGATATCGGTATCGGGCAGTTGTTCCTTCAGCATGTCGTAGAGCGCGGGGGTCTGGAAGGTTTCCAGGTGAGCGCGCAGGGCCAGATCCGGTGCCCGGTCGGACAGCTCATAGCCGTCGGCTACGGCGTTCACATACAGGCCGGTGCCGCCCACCAGGAAGGGCACCTTGCCCCGGGCCAGAATATCGTCAATGGCGACATAGGAGAGCTTCTGGAAATCCGCCATGGAGAAGAAATCGCCGGGCTTGCACACATCGATCAGATGGTGGGGTACGCCCTGCATTTCTTCCTTTGTGATTTTGCCGCTGCCAAGGTCCAGCCGTTCAAAAACCTGACGGGAATCGGCCGATACCACTTCGCCGTGAAAACGGGCAGCCATTTCCACCCCCAGGCCGCTTTTGCCGGAGGCATTGGTGCCGCAGATGACGATCAGCTTTCCCTTCATTGTGCATTGCTCCCTTCGGTGATGGGCGGGACGGGCATGCCGTTAAAGCTGAAATACACTTTATCGGCTTCCGGTTCCGCACCGTAATGGATCATCAGTTCTTCCACGGTAACGCAGAGGATGTTTCTTTCTTCCAGCCGGTCCAGAATCTCCTGGGTGTACTGGGGAGAATGGGGGTTCATATCGTGCATGAGCACAATGTCGCCGGCGTCGGTGCCGGAGCGTACATTGCCGGCGATCTGGGCCAGCTTTGCGCTGCTGTGATCGCCCTCCGCATCCCCGCTGATCAGGCTCCACTGGATCAGCGGCAGCCCTGCCTTTGCCCGCTGGAACTGGTCGTAATTGCCGCCGGGGGCACGCATGAGGCGGGGCGTTGCGCCGCAGATGTTGCTCATGGTGGTGTCAAACCTGGTTTTCCAGGCGCGGATGCGGTCGTCATCCCGCTCGTTGTAGGTGTGTTCCCAGTTGTGGCTGGCTACGGAAAAGCCTGCATCCTGCTCCCGGCAGAGAATATCCTTGTGGCCCAGCATGCGGCTGCCCACGATGAAGAAGGTGGCGTTGGCGCCGTGGGAAAGCAGGGCATCCATGACACGGTGGCTGGTGTTGCGCACAGGGCCGTCGTCATAGGTGAGGGCGGCCAGCTGGTAGCCGGTGTTATCCGTTTGCCGCAGGGCATACTCCGTCATATAGGGGCGGAGGGTGCGGTAGGGAATGCGCACGTGCATCACGGTGCATTTGCCGGGGTACAGGGTGTCGGCCAAATAATGCATCTCCAGCTGCACAGGGGTCAGGGAGAAGGCAGCGTTTTGCAGGCTTTCCCTTTCACACAGGGCGTCCAGCGCTTCGGCATCCGCTTCCAGCTGGGGATAGTAGGCCGCTAATTGGGCTTTCACTTCCCGGGCAAGCAGGGCCCATGCATCGCTTTCCTCCGGGAAAAGGGCGGAAAGGGAAACGGGCCGGCCGGTTTGCATATCGTACACCCGGTTTTCGAATGCCACGCCGGTCTGCACCCGGTCTTCCACCTTGCTGCCAAGCACCAGAAAGCTCATCACGCTGTCGCCGGAGCGGCTGATGCGGCAGGTAACGTCCAGGTAGCCCTGCTCCTGGCATTTTCCGGGCAAAAGCGTATCCCGGCCTGCCAGGTGGTCCACAAGGAATGCTATTTCTTTGTTCACGTGGGGCAGTGCCGTTTGGGGGTAGCACCGGCGCAGGTACGTCAGGTAGCCCAGTGGTTCTCTGTCGCCCAGTGTATAGGAAAAGCGCAGCACGTCGGGAATGGTTCTCCATTCTTCCGCTGTGGCCGTGGGCAGGCAAAGGGACAGGCATGCCAGCAGGATAAGCAGTTTCTTCATCAGTGTTTGCTCCATAGAAAACGGCTGCCGTATCAGCGGCAGCCGGTGCTTGTTTTTTCTTCTGCCGGGAGAGGGATCACAGGCCCTGCAGGGTATCCCGGAAGTGGCCGAGGATGTTCATGTAGCTTTCGTTGTACCAGCCGGGGGCGGCCATATCCACGGTGATGATGCGGTTGTTATCCAGCAGTGCCACCATCACGCGGCCGCGCACCACGTTGCCGTCCACCATCACACCGCGGTAGTTGTTGTAGTAGCCGTCCTTGCCCATGAGGGTACGGGAATCGGCCTGATAGGTTTTCCATTCGGTGTAGTTGCGGCTGATTTCTTCCAGTTCGTCGGACAGGGTTTCCTTCACGTTGCCCAGCTTATAGTCGGAGGAAACGGAGGTGACGGATACCGTCAGCTTGCCCTGCACGTTATCATAGGTGTTGGGGTCCATCAGCACGATGGTATCGGGGATGGAGGCATCCATCAGCCAGCCCTGAGGCGCTTCGAACTTGATGCCCAGGTTTTCCAGCTTCACTTCCGCATAGCTGAACGCCAGGGAAGGACGGGGCGTGGCCGTGGGCATATCGATGGGATCCAGCGGGATGGGGGTGGCGCCGGCATACATGGCGTTGCCGTAAGCGTCATAGGCCATGCCCGCCACATAGGTGTCCCCGTCTTCTTCTGCCAGCGGGTCATAGGGCATCTGGGTGGCAGGGGCCTTGGTGGGGATGGACAGGGGATCCTGCTGGGTGGCAGGGGTGTATTCTTCGTAGTTATTCTGGGGAGCCGCACAGCCGCACAGCACGGCGGCGCACAGCAGCACCATCGCAAACAGGCATACGCGCTTTTTCATCGGGGAAGGACCTCCTTAACGGTGCCGGACAGACCGGTCGCCTTAACAAATTCAGCATTGAGAGTTTATACTATTGTAACAGTTTCTTCATGAAACGTCAAGCATTTTCCGGCTGAATCGGGGCATATTCCCGGCTTTTTTACAACAGGCCCAGGTATTCGTCCAAAGCGGCCTGGCCCTTATGTTCTGCGGCGGGCTGCTCGGTGAAATAGCGGGGGTGGTAGAGCCGGCGGTCCAGGCTCCAGATTTTTTCGCTGAAGGCACCGGCGGGGGTGCGGCGCATGACGCCTTCCATTTCGTTCATCTTGGCGTCCATATCGTCCAGCATGTGCAGCATTTCTGCTTCGGGGAACATGGGCGGACGGGGGCTGCCATGGTCCGCCTCGCCGTGGTGGCTGATCACCATGTGGCAAAGCAGAAGTACATACTCGCCCTGCACATTGGCCCGGCGGGCTGCTTCCTTCACCTGAGCCACGCCGTGCACCAGATGGCCCAGCAGCTGGCCTTCGGCAGAATAATCGGACACATTGCCGTTTTCGTCGCTCAGGAATTCGGCGGTTTTGCTCAGGTCATGGGCGATGGCGCCGGCCCGGAGCAGGTCCCCATCCAGGAAGGGGTACAAAGGCAACAATTGTTCCGCTGCCCGCAGCACGCTGATGGTGTGGTGCAAAAGACCGCTGCGTTCTGCGTGGTGCAGCCGTTGGGCAGCAGGATAGTACATCAGCTTATCCCCGCACATGCGGATCATTTCCTGCATGATGCCCTTGAGGTCCGGGGATTTCATGGCGGCGATGGTGCGGTTGATTTCCGCCAGCATGGCTTCCGGCTTTTCGGGAGCGCAGGGCATGAGGGCGGAAATATCGATATCGTCCTCCGGGCCGGGGTTGCGCAGGCGTTCCACCCGCATCTGCAGCCGGCCGTTGTATTCCTGCACGGTGCCCCTTACTTTTACAATGCTGCCCTGACGGGGCGGCGGTACCGTGCCGTCCCACATTTTGCAGTTGATATCGCCGGAGGTGTCGCACAGCGTCATGTCCAGGTATTTACCGCCGTTGGAGGAGGTGCGCTGGTCGGCCGTGCGGACAAGCAAAAAGCCTTCGAATTTCTGATCCCGCTGCACGGAGGCCAGGGTGGGCTGGAGCATCATTCTTTTTCCTCATTTCCCAGGGCTTTGGCAAAGCCCTGAAATTCTTCCAGATGGCGCTTTTCCTCGTTGGCAATGGTGAGGAATGCCTGCGCCGCTTCGTCGCTCAACGCGTTGGCAAAGGACGTATAGGTGCGGATTGCGTTTTCTTCTTCCTTGGCGGCATAACAATAAAGCGAAAGGGGAGAAGCAAATGCCCCCTTGCGCTGGGCCGCCATCAGGCCGCCGGAAAAAAGCGTCTTGGCCGCCTGGGCGGAAAGCAGCTCCGCCTGTTCCAGGGAACAGCATTCCTTGCCCAAACGTTCAAAATGTGCCAGGTGGATTCTTTCTTCTGCCAGAATTTGGCATATTGCCTGCGAAGAAGGCGTGTCCTGAAACAGGATCAGGGCACGCTCGTACAGGCGGATGGCCTGCTTCTCCATCTCGCAGGCCAGGAAGATGGCCTCCCCGGCAGACCGGATATGCATCTTACTTGGCTTCCGCCAGGAATTCGTTCAGCTGATGCACCAGCTCATCCACATTGGCGCCGTGGGCGGCACAGGCGTCTTCCAGGGATTCAGCGGTGGCATGGGGGCAGCCCAGGCAGTGCATGCCAAACTCCATCAGAATGCGGGCAGTGCCCCGGTGAATGCTCAGAACCTTGCCAATGGGCATATCCTTGGTGACCGTGTTTTCCATAATGTTCATACTCCTTTTCGGAAGATAATTTTTTACTTCCTTATGATACGCTATTTTTGATGGAATTGCAACACAAAGCCGTTGGAAAACCAAGAAAATCCTGCACCCGGTGCGTGAAACAGCCGGTGCGGAGGAAGCGTGTTGCTTCCGCGTGCGGTTTGAGGAGGTGTTTCGGGGGCTTCTCGCCCCCGTGCCCCGCGGCAGGGGCATTGCCCCTGCACCCGGTAGGCGATAAAACGTGGTTTGCTAAAATTTGTTGTTTCCGCATGGTGCTTGAGGAAACGTTTCGGGGGCTGCTCGCCCCCGTGCCCCTCGGCAGGGGCATTGCCCCTGCACCCGGTAGGCGATAAAACGTGGTTTGCAAAAATTTGTTGTTTCCGCATGATGCTTGAGGAAACGATGGGGTGTCAGCCACGGGCACAATGAAAACAAAGAAAAAGCCGGAGGAAAGTGAACTTTCCTGCCGGCCTTTTTCTATTGTTTTCCCCGGATGCCAGGGCATCCGGTT
>JAZNOW010000037.1:0-22908 GCA_045589355.1 Clostridia bacterium | reverse complement strand
CTTGTTGGTTGGTTTAGTCCGCGGCCAGCTCTTCGTGCACTTTCAGGAAGGCCTCCTTCACCGTACAACGAGCGCCGAACAGGCCGCCATGCGTACCGTTCATCTTATATCCATAGCTCGTCGACGGCTCGTTCGGCCGGTCGCACAGGCCCCAGATCGCCACATTCGTCAGGATCGGCTCCTCCTGATCGCGGTTGATGCTCTTGAACACCTTGAACAGCTTCTGGTAGAACGCCGCCTGCTCCGCTTCCAGCTCAGGCTTGTAGTTGCGAACCGCCATCTCGGTGATCTGCACCTCAAGGCCCAGCTCATCGTGATACTTCAGGATGCTCTTCTTGATGTCCGTCAGGTTGCTCTCCTTCATGCATCCGCTCTGGGTGCCGTAGCCGCCGATGTAGCCCTGCATGCCCACGCCGTCGCACAGCTTGCGGAAGGCGCCGGATGCGTCCTTGGCATAATGGTTGATGGAGTGCACCAGTTCAAGGGCGGCGTCCCGCTTCCAGGGGTAATACATGTTGTAGTCGTTGTAGATGAGCTTGATATCGGCGCCCAGCTTTTCCACGGTGTCTTTGGCACAGAGGAAGGAAAACTCCACATAATCGTTGCCAAGGTGGGTTTTGAACAGGTTATCCACGCCGCCGCGGATGGTGCGGATGTGGCGGGCGTCGGAGCCGTCCCATTCGTCGGCATGGTCGCCGATGGCTTCGTTCACCACGTCCCAGCAGTAGATGGTGCCGGGGAATTTTTCTTCGAAATGGGTGACCACCTGATCAATGTAATACCGGGTGCGCAGGCGCATGGTTTCCCGGTCGGCGTAGGGCTTGGAGGAATCATAGCCTTCGCGGAAGTACCAATCGGTCATATAGGCGTCCCACACCAGCACATGGCCGCGGACGCGGATGTTGTTTTCCCGGGCCCAGGAGAGCATCCGGTCCGCCAGGGCATAGTTCATCACCGGCATGCCGTCGGGGTTTGCCATGGAGGCCTGCTGGTCCAGCAGGGAATAGGCCTTGGTTTCGTTGGCGCAGGTGACGGAATTGAAATGGGCCTTGAGGAAGGAAAGGTACTCTTCGCTTTTCATGGACCAGGGGGAATACACGGCGCCCATTTTGAAGCCGTGCTTTTCGGCCAGGGCATAAAGGGGGGAATAATCGTTGAAACTCTGCATGATAAAGCTCCTTTTTTATTGCCAGGTGACCCTTGGCAGATGGGGCGCAGCCTTGACGAGCTTGCGCTTGCCATTGACGATGATGGGGTTGCCCACCAGGTTCAGGACGGGCAGATCGCTTTTGCTGTCGCCATAGGCACAGGAAGCATTATAATCCACGCCATCGTCTTTATCCAGTTCTTTTTCGCGGAGGTACTTGTGCAAAAGCCGCACTTTGTTTTCTCCCTTGCAGTTTTCCGCCACGTTTGCCCCTTCGTCCAGCAGGGTGCAGACGAGCCCGTCCACTCCCAGCGCGTCGGCCACATGCTGCATGTAGTTTTTTGTGGAGGCGGAAAGCAAAACCACGTGGTATCCTTCCTGCTTCCTTGCTTCCAGGGTGGCCTTTCCCTGGGGGAAAAGGCGGGGCAGCAGGTACTCGTCCGTAAACACCCGGTCCAGCGCCAGCTGCCTTTGGGGGGAAAGGGAGGCGTAAAACTTCAGGGCGTAGGACTTGTACGCGCTGTCGGAAAGGAGTTTCAATGCCCACAGGGGAGCGCGCAGCACAATGCCCGCCATCCGGCCCGGGCCCAGCGCCTTCAGCCGGCGGGCCAGGCGGATGTAGGGCACGATGGAATCGCCCCGGATGAGGGTGCCGTCAAAATCGAAAATTGCAAGCTTTATCTGATCCATGTGTTTCTCCGTGAAAAAGCACCGCCGTTTTGCAGGCGGTGCCATATTTATTTTATAAGCCGTACAGATCCTTGTATTTCTTTTCCAGATAATCGGTGTAGCAGGAAGGATCGAAGGGCGCATCCAGCGCCATTTCCAACAGCTTCTTGGGTGGATAGAGGCTGCCGTGCTTCCAGATGTGTTCCCGGTTCCATTCGTTGATGGGGCCAAGGCGGCCTTCCTTGAGGCAGGTATCCACATCCACCGTTTCCTTCATTTTGTTCAGCAGCTGCACGCCGTAGGCGCTGCCCAGGGCATAGCTGGGGAAATAGCCGATGGCGCCGCCGGACCAGTGGCTGTCCTGCAATACGCCCCTGGCATCGTCCGACACGGTGACACCCAGGTATTCCTTGTACAGCCGGTTCCATTCTTTGGGCAGGTCATGCACGGACAGCTTGCCGCACATCACTTTCTTTTCCAGCTCGTAGCGGATCATCACGTGCAGGCAATACGTCACCTCGTCAGCATCCACCCGGATGAGGGAAGGCTGCACCCGGTTCACCGCCCGGTAAATATCTTCGGCGCCGATGCCCTGCATCTGCAAGGGGAAAATGCTTTGCATGATGGGGAAAATGTGCCAGATGAAGGCGCGGCTGCGGCCCAGCAGGTTTTCGTAGAAGCGGCTCTGGCTTTCGTGGATGCCCATGGATACGCCGCCGTCCAATACCGTGTAGGCCAGATCATCGGCGCTGCCGGTGTCATAAAGGGCATGGCCGCCTTCGTGGATGACGGAATACATGGAGGAGGCCACGTTGTTTGGGATATAGTGGGTGGTGATGCGGGTATCGAAATGGGAGCCCAGGGAGGTGGTGAAGGGGTGTTCGGTGGTGGCGATGGTGACGTGGTTGCGGTCCAGCCCCATAACCTCCATCAGCTTATCGGAAAAGAGAGCCTGCTTGTGTTCGGGGAAATTGCCGAAAAGGCAGGTATCGTCCAGATAATTCTGCTTTTGCCGGATCTTCTGGATGAGGGGCACCAGGCGGCTGCGCAGCGTGGCAAAAAATACGTCGCACTGGCTCATGGTGAGGCCGTCTTCGTATTCGTTCAGCCAGTAATCGTAGGGCTCCATATCCGGTGCGCAGTAGTTGGCAAAGCGGATGTTGGTTTGGAAGATCTTTTCAAGGAAAGGCTCAAACAGCGCAAAATCGCTGGTTTCCTTGGCGGTGTGCCACACGTCGTCCGCCTCTACCAGCAGTTCCTGGTAGGCCACATATTCCTCCATGGGGATCTTCTGCATCTGGCGGATGGAACGCAAAAGCAGGAACACCATGCGCTGTTCCTTTTCCGTCAGGTTTTCTTTTTCGGTATCCAGATACTCCAGCAAGGCCACCGTTTCTTCGCCGGTGGACAGCTTATAGTGTTCTTCGCTAAGGATGGATAACGTGCGGCCGCGGTTCTGGGCGGTGCCTTTGGGGGCGGCGGTGGAGCCGTCGTAGTAGATCAGGCCCATGGCGTGGTCAAAGGCGCTCATCTTCGCCTGCAGTTTCATTAGCTGTTCCCGAGCTTGATGGAGCTGCATATACACTTCCTCGCTTTCGGCGGTTGTTTTCTTTATTCTATCACAAAGAAAAGGGATTTGCTACTATCTTTTTGTTTTTTTGCCGAATAATACATTTTTCACCGGCCATAGGGAGGGTAAAAAGCCTGAAACCCTTTACAAATCAAGGGTTTGTGGTATAATATACGGTATCGTTTATCAAAGGAGGCATGTTTCATGCACGTTGCGCCTTACATTCCTGCAGAGATTGAGCCCAAGTGGCAAAAAATCTGGGAAGAAAAGCAGGCTTTTGCCGCTACCGACGATTATTCCAAGCCCAAGTTCTATGGCTTGATCGAATTCCCTTATCCCTCCGGTGCCGGTCTGCACGTGGGTCATCCCCGGTCCAACACGGCCATGGATATCATCTCCCGCAAGCGCCGCATGCAGGGCTATAATGTGCTGTTCCCCATCGGCTGGGACGCCTTTGGCCTGCCCACCGAAAACTTCGCCATCAAAAACAACATCCACCCCGCGCTTGTTACCAAGCAGAACGTGGATCATTTCCGTGAGCAGCTGAAAAAGATCGGCTTCTCCTTCGATTACAGCCGGGAAGTGGACACCACCGATCCCGCTTACTATAAGTGGACCCAGTGGATTTTCCTGAAGCTGTTCGAGCACGGCATGGTGTTCCGGGACAAGACCCTGGTCAACTACTGCCCTGCCTGCAAGGTGGTGCTTTCCAACGAAGACAGCCAGGGCGGCAAGTGCGACATCTGCCACGGCGACGTGGTGCAGCTGCCCAAGGACGTGTGGTACCTGCGCATCACCCAGTATGCCGACAAGCTGCTCCAGGGCCTGGAAAAGGTGGAATACCCCGAAAACATCAAGCAGCAGCAGGTGAACTGGATCGGCAAATCCACCGGCGCTTTTGTGAAGTTTGCGTTCGCCGGGCTGGATGAAAAGATCGAAATCTACACCACCCGCCCCGATACCCTCTTTGGCGTTACCTTCATGGTGATGGCCCCCGAACATCCCCTGATCGATAAATATGCCGACAAGATCAGCAATATGGATGAAATTCTGGCCTACCGCGAAGAATGTGCCAAGAAGACGGAATTTGAACGCACCCAGCTGGTGAAGGACAAGACCGGCGTGGAAATCAAGGGCCTGCGCGGCATCAACCCCCTCACCGGCAAGGAAGTGCCCATTTTCGCAGCCGACTATGTGATGATGGGCTACGGCACCGGCGCCATCATGGCCGTGCCCGCCCATGACCAGCGCGACTGGGAATTTGCGAAAAAGTTCGGCATCGATATCATCGAAGTTATCAAGGGCGGCGATATCGAAAAAGAAGCCTACACCGGCGACGGCGAAATGGTGAACTCCTCCTTCCTCAACGGCTACACCAACAAGAAGGAATCCATCGCCCGGGTGCTGGAAGAAATCGAAAAGATGGGCATCGGCAAGGCCGGTGTGCAGTATAAAATGAAGGACTGGGCCTTCAACCGTCAGCGTTACTGGGGCGAACCCATTCCGCTGGTGCACTGCGAAAAGTGCGGCGTGGTGGCCGTTCCTTACGAAGAGCTGCCCCTCCTGCTTCCCGAAGTGGAAGATTTCCAGCCCGGCACCGACGGCAAGAGCCCCCTGGCCCGCATTGAATCCTTCGTCAACTGCACCTGCCCCAAGTGCGGCGCTCCTGCCCAGCGTGAAACCGACACCATGCCCCAGTGGGCAGGCAGCAGCTGGTATTTCCTGCGCTACTGCGACCCGCACAATGCGGATGCCTTTGCTTCCAAGGAAGCGCTGGACTACTGGATGCCCGTTGACTGGTATAACGGCGGCATGGAGCACGTCACCCGCCATCTGCTCTACAGTCGCTTCTGGCATCAGTTCCTGTATGACATCGGCGAAGTGAGCTGCCCCGAACCCTACATGAAGCGCACCGCTCAGGGCATGATCCTGGGTGCCGACGGCGAAAAGATGAGCAAGAGCCGCGGCAACGTGGAAAACCCCGATGAAATCATTGCCGATATCGGCGCCGATGCTTTCCGTATGTACGAAATGTTCATGGGCGCTTTCGACCAGGCCATTCCGTGGAGCACCAACGGCGCCCGCGGCTGCCGCAAGTTCCTGGACCGCGTGTGGCGGCTGCAGGAAATGCTGGTGGACGGCGATCAGTACAGCGATGAAATGAAGGTCACCGTGAACCAGACCATCAAGAAGGTCAGCGAAGACATTGAACAGATGAAGTTCAACACCGCCATCGCCCAGATGATGACCATGGTGAACGAAGTGTACGCCAAGGGCACTTTGAACCATGCGGAATATAAGGCGCTGCTGCTTTTGCTCAGCCCTGTATCCCCCCATATCTGCGAAGAAATCTGGGAAAAGCAGGGTTACGGCGCGCCCGTGTACACCCAGGCCTGGCCGGAATACGACGAAAACAGCCTGGTAAGGGACGAAGTGGAAATTGCCGTGCAGGTGAACGGCAAGGTGAAGGGCAAATTGATGATCCCCGCCACCCTGACCCGTGAATCTGCCCAGGAAGAATTGCCCAAGCTGCCCCAGGTGCAGAAGATCGTGGACGGACGCCAGATCGTGAAGGTCATTTTCGTGCCCGGCCGTCTTTTGAACATCGTGGTGAAATAAGGGGACAGAGCGTTATGAAAGGGAACATGGACGAAAAGCAGAAACGGAAGATGCTTCTGCTGGCTGCGGTGATCGTGATCGGCATTCTTCTGATCCTGCTGGACAATGCTTCCGTGCCGGAAAGCCCCTCTGTCAGCGCACCGGCCTTTTCTTCCAACGCATATTCGTCCGCAGCTTCCGTCAGCAGCGATTGCTTCCGGTGCAATGATACCGGCATCTGCCCCGATTGCCGCGGGCTGAAAGACTGCCAGTATGTGTACGGCGCTTCCCATCACTGCGTGAACGGGCTGATCTATTACGGCGGCGATATGCTGCTGTGCTCTTCCTGCGACGGCACGGGCAAGTGCGATACCTGCAAAGGTACCGGCCTGTGCCCCTGGTGCCGCTGAAATCTCCAGATTCCATAACAAAAATAGACCGGAAACGGTCTTTTTTTGTGAGAAGAAATTCCTCTTTGCCTGTGCAGAAAAATGCACCTGCTGCAGGAGCAGGCGCCGGCGGTATGGGAAACCCCACGGGCTGGGGCGGCGGTTAACTTGTTTTTATGTTTTCCCCATGCTATAATGGGGAAAAGAATCAATGGCACAGGGTGATATTGCGGGTTTTGGTCACGCTCCAGGAGGGCATTTTTTCCCAGCCGAAAAACCCGCCGTTGAAGAGAGAACGGTACCGCGTCAGCTGGCCTACACTATCATAGTACACGGTCACTTTATAGGTCCTGTTCGCCTTCAGGTACAGGCTGCATGTTTTGGTGTACCAGGTCTTGTAGACGGTTTTGCCGCTGGTCATGTCGGTGTATTTCACTTTGTAGGTGGCGTAGGCGTTGTACTTTTTGCGCTTGGCAGAAAGGGTCTGGCCCCAGGCCACGCCTTTGCCGGATTGCTTCAGGGTGATTTTCTGGCCGGTAAAGCCTTTGTCGGTCTTTACGGTGAAGGTGGTTGTGGTTGCCGGGTTGCCCCGCACAACGGAGCACACATTGGCGGCAGAAGCCGGGGTGCACAGCGTGGTGAACAGCAAAAGCAGAAGGGAAAAGAGAACGGCTGCTTTTTTCAGCATGTCGGATACTTCCTTTCTTTTGTTTGTTGGCCGGGGCAGGAGCGGAAGCGTCGGCAAACCGCTCCTGCCGCAAAAGGGATGTTATTCCAGAACGATCAAGGTGTTGTTGGAATACAGGGCATAGCGACGAGTGACCTGATGGTAATGGGAAGTGGAACTGGAGGAAGAATATTCCGCACACGCCTCACTTTCTACAATGCCGCCCTTTGCGGTAAGACAGCCTGAGAGGGAATTATCCTTGTCAAGGTCTACGCGCTTTGCCCACTTTGTGGTGATAATGTAGCGGTTCTTGCTCTTAGATTCAATGGTATACCCGGCGCCTGTGTACTGGCTGTTTCCATTTTGGTACACGCTAATAGTCTTGATACCATTTTTGTCGACAGTAATGGTGAATTCATCTGTACCCAGCAGCTGGTTGTCCAGCGTTACCTGCTTTTTAAAGGTCTTTACCGTTTCTTTTTCCACATAGATGGTGGTTTTTGCGGTAACGGAGGAGCCGTACTTTGCCGTCAGGGTCGCCTTTCCGTATCCTTGAACTTTGATGCGGCCGGACGAGGAAACGCTAACCACTTTAGGGTTTGAGGACGAGAAGCTGACTTTATTTTTGCTGATACCCTTTACAGTCAATTCCTTGGCCATGTCTTTGGTGGCACCTTTTTTCAGGTCGTATGTTGCGGAAGCGAAGGCGAGCACGGGGATAACACGAACCTTCAGCTGAGCAGTTTTACCGTCTTTGGAACGGACGGTGATGGTTGCATTGCCGGCATTGCGGGCAGTGATTTTGCCGCCGGAAACGGATGCGATGCCGGAAGACGTGGTCGAATAGGAAAGGTTGTTTTTATAGGTCGCATTGGAGGGCTTCACAGAGGGCTTGATGGTATAGCTCTCACCGGATTTCAGGGTGATGGATTTCTGCGGAAGAGAAATCGAGCGGACGGGAATGGCCTTCACGGTCACCTTGCATTTACAGGTCTTATCGCCTGCTTTGGCATACACATAGCAGCTGCCGGGCGAGCGGGGGGTGAGCGTGCCGGATTGGTTTACCTGAACGATGAGGCTGTTGGAGGAAGACCAGCGGATGGGTGCGGAGGAATTGGCAGGGGACAGCGTGGCCCGAAGCTGGCCGGACTGGGCCATATTCAGGGTAAGACTTGTCTTGTTCATGGAAATTTTCCGCACAGCAACGGTTTTGGCAGACCAATTGCTTTTGATGCTGGGGGCGGCTGCCTGCGCAGAGGGAAGGCCGGAAAGAGAAAAGAGAACGGTGAAGATCATCAGAAGGGATACCAGTTTTTTCAGGGTGTGTTTCATGTTGAGAAACCTCCTTTTCAGCGGTTCCGGCTTTGGTTTGCAGGGTGCTGCCCGTTTTGCACCGCCGCGCCGGTTGCTTTTGATGGCTTTATTTTAGTGGAAATTGGACCTAAAAAACAGGAACAGAATTAGTAACAAAATGGCACGGGAGAGGAAACGAAGATGGCCGGAATTGACAATACGCTGCTATGCTACGTGGCGACGGAACTGTTGAATATTACCGAAAATGAACTGATGGACCGGTGGATGATCAATGAAAGCCGGAATTATTTCCTTTACGGCCGCAGCCAGATGGTGTATTGGGTGTCCAAGAAATGGCGGGACAGCATCCTGAAATACAAGGAAGACCGGGATTTTTCTTTGAAGGAACTGGATGCGCAGGCAGCGGGCCAGGCCTTTCCGGGAAAAAATGCAGGGGAGTATACACTGGAATCCAGAATGTATCAAACCATGATGGATGGTGCCCGGGCCTCCGGCCGGACGGAGCAGCAAAACATACTGCTCATTTTGCGCTGCTGTGAATATTTTGAGCTGCCGGAAGCGGAAATGCGTATGCTGCGCAAAATGGACACGCTGGATGCACTGGTCCGCCATCTGATCACAAAAGCCAAAGAAACATGCACCGCCAAGAACAAAACCATTGCCCAGCGACACCTGATGTATTATGCCAATATGCCCCAGCTGCCGGACGGCTATTTTTCCCAGAGGGTAACGGGGGAAGACGGCAGGGAGGTGCTGGCGGTTACCCTGGGCGGAGAAGTGTGGCCGGAAAAGAGCGGAAAGGGCGAACCGGAAACGGAACGCAAGCTGCAGTTCCGTTGCGATCCGCCGGATGCACGGCTGATGGAGAAGGCAAGGTGCATGGTGGTACAGGCAGAAGGCGGCATGGGCAAAACCACGCTGGTCAATGCCCTCTATGCTTACTTTAACAAAAGGGCCGGTGAAAAGGGGCAGTTTGCCGGGGTATATCGCCTGCCCATGCACAGCGTGCAGGAAAAGGCATTGGATGAATTTTCCCGGTGTGACCGCAGCGCCTTTGATGACCGATTGCTGTTTTATTGCCTTTTTCATGGAGATGTGTCGGAATACATCAAGAAGATCCGGATCCCTTCCGGAAAGAAGCAGCCGCTGCTGATCCTGCTGGACAGCTGGCATGAATGTGAAGGATCTTACCGGCTGCAGCAGCAGATAGAAAATGATCTGGCGGCATTGGCTGCCCAAAGCAACCTGTGTGTTATCGTTACCAGCCGGCTTCCGGTGAAAGCAAAAGGGCTTGAAAACGGTGTGCTTTCCGGAACGCCCAGAGAGAAGTGCGGCACGTTCATAAAGGAACACGGTTTGCCGGATACGGCCTGTTTGCTGATGGTGCGGCCGCTGTATTACAACTTGTTTTTCCGAATGTTTTCCGGGAAAGAGAAGAAAGAGGAGCAGGGCGGCATCACCCGGTTTTCCCTGCTTGAAAATGTATTGCGGGAGGATATGGCCCGCATGCAGCAGACAACCATGCAGGATGAAAAAGCGCAGATGGCTGCCCATGTTCTGGTGAATGTGCTGCCGAGGCTTGCCCTGTACATGGCGGAGCGCAATTGCCATGCGTTCACCCGGGAGCAGTTGCAGGAAGCATTGCAGGCCATTGACCAGGCCATCATGCGGGAAAAAAGCAAAGCGGCGGTGCTGCATGGCATCATGATGCGCAGTGTTCCGTTTGTTCTTTCGTGTGAACGGAGAGCGGAAGAAACGGTGGAAACGGCGCTTGCCTCCGGCTGGTTGGTTGACAGAGGGGATGGGTATCGCTTTGTGCATCAGGAGCACCGGGATTTTCTTGCAGCATGGCTGCTGATGGCGCAGATGCAGTACCTGGCCCGGCATTGCCATACGGACGAGCAGCCGGAGTTTTTGAACCTGAACCGGCCACGGAACATGGTGCTGATGCTGAAGGAAGAATTGCTTCGCTTTGGTACGGATGCGGGCTTGAAACAATATGCAGAGGACCTGCCGGAAGTGGAGTATGCCTGTGAACTGACGCCGGGCATTGTGGCCTATGGGGATGCCGTCCGTCAGATGGCGGAGTATTTTTCCCTGCCCATGGGGGAATTTGCGCCTGTGTTTTTGCGTTATTTCAAACGGATTACCGATTGCGTGGAAGCGGGCGATGCCGTACAGATGCTACCGGAATGCACAACGGCGATGGTTGCCATTGTTCAAAAAGCGGTTCAGTGCTGCAGGCAGATGAAGGACTACGATGAAGGGCTGCGCATTCTGGCCCCCTGGGAGGATGTGCTGCCGCTGAGGCATGCAAGGGCCAAGCTGCTTTTGTACCGCGCCACGGAGAAAACGGACAATGCGGATGAAATGCGCCGGGCGTTGGCATTGCTCAAAACCTGTGCAGATGAAGGATATTATTTTTCCTGTTCCTTGCAGGGCATGTTTCTTTCGGCCACACCGCCTGCTTTTTTGCGGCAGGGATTGCTGCAGCCCGATTATGTGCAGGCGGCAATCTATTATCTGCGGGGAATAGGCTCCCCTGACCATCAGGGGTATGACACGGTGTATCTGGTAAGAAACCTGCTTATCCTTCTTTTCCGCGGTATGATTTCCGTTCCGCGGCAGGCAAAGATGGAGGATGTGCTGGCAATGCCGGAACGCTTCATCCGGCCCGGGAATGGAAAGTATCTGTCAAAAACACCCTATATTGCCAAAGAACTGTTGCAGCGGTATCAGCATTATGATGCGGGGCGCTGCGCGCTGGCGTTGGGATGCTATCATATCAATCAAATGGCAAAGAACAGTGCGTCGGCAAAAAAAGCGGCTCATTTTCTCGGGCAGGATGCAAGCCTGATGGCGCGCCTGCTTTTGCAGAGATTTTTGAACGGCCCGGCGGTGACATGGGAAGCCTTTGCGGATGTTCTGTGCAATGAAAAAAATCAGTGCCGGCCGGTGGACGCTTATTCCCATTACTGGCAGTACCTGGATGCAAAACGGCTGGCCCTCTCTCTGGAAGAGATGGAGGAAGGCTGGTTTGACGAGCGGGAAAAGACACTGCCGCCTGCCGTTGCGCAGGTGCTTGCCATGTGCGCGGAGGCGGCAAACCGTGCTGTTTTGCAGGAGGAATGACGACGGCGTCGGAAGGGGAAGAAAGGATTGCACATTGGCAAACAATATGATAAGATAGAAACAAGGAAATCAACAAATAAATGAAAGTGGAGCGATTCGCATGAATATTCTGGAACATGGCGTGCATATTGTGCTTCCCTATATCATTTCGGTGCTGGAAATCATGGGGATTTTCGTGGTGGGATGGAGTGCTGTCCACGCCTTTTGGGAATACCTGCAGAATGCGTTTATGAAAAAACATCTGGACCTGCAGCACCATCTGGCCACCGGCCTGGCCACCGGGCTGGAGTTCAAGATGGCGGCGGAGATCCTCAAAACCGTGCTGGTGCAGGACCTGAGCGAACTAATGGTGCTGGGCGCCGTGATTTTGCTGCGCGCCATTCTGAGCATCCTGATCCATTTTGAAATGAAAAAGCCGGAAAAGGATCTGGGCTGAGGTACTGCCGGGAATGTAAGCAAAAAAGGGGCGGGAAGCCCCTTTTTTCGTGGGCGGATCGGCCCGGCCGGACGGTGCAGAAAGCGCCTCATTTTTGTGCGGATGGAGGGGGGTGGGTTACTTGCAACGGCGGGCAAAGAGGGGTATAATGGACGGGAGGAAAGGAGAGGAGAGCCATGACGGTATGTCCTCAATGCAAGCGGGAGAACCCGGTGGAGTCCGCGTATTGCCCGGCCTGCGGCGCACCCATGACGGAAGAGGGAGTACGGCGGCAGCGGATGGAAACCATCAACAGGCTGAATGTGGGCCTGATGGGCATGAAGTGGTACAAGTTTCTGATGTATTTCAGCCTGCCGGCCAGCCTTATTGTCAATGCCGTGGGGCTGTTTGACAACATCGGCAGCCTGTCGGAGTTTGATTTGGGCAATCTTTCCGGCAGCCTGGTGTCGCTGGCGAAAACGGAGCTGATGGGCGCCGTGGTGCTGGGTATTGTGATGCTGGTTTTGCTGGCGGTGGCGGAATGGGGGCTGGTGAAGCGCAAGTGGCTGGGGGTGAAGGCACTGCTGGCAAGCTATGCGCTCAACGGGCTGTTTGCGCTGGTGATGACGGTGCTGGTCTTTGCCGCAAAGGGCTCTGCAACAACGTATGAAGCCGTTGTGTTCAACAACATTATCAGCCAGTATCTGGGCCAGGCGGTGGGCAGTGTGGTGATGTTTTGCCTCAATCGTGTGTATTTCAACAAGCGAAAACCCCTTTTTTTGCCCGATGAAGTGTAAATTTGGCCAGTTTTTTGAAAAAAATATTGAAAAACCCTTGCGTTTTTCAAATTCTTGTGCTAAAATAGCCAATGCTGATTACAGCAAAAGAAGTATTTACCGGGAGGTGAAGGAAGTTGCCGAACATCAAGTCCGCCATGAAGCGTGTTAAGGTGAGCAAGAAGAAGAACCTGCGGAATCGTATGGTGAAGACGGGCGTTAAGACTGCCATTAAGAAGTATCAGGTCGCTCTGACCGAGGGCGTCGCCCCCGCCAGTGTGCAGCTGAGCGCCACCACCTCCGCTATCGATAAAGCGGTTTCCAAGGGTGTTGTTCATAAGAATGCCGCCAACCGCAAGAAGGCTCGTCTGGCCAAGGCCCTGAACAAGGTCGAAGCGTAAGAAGCCGAATCGTTATGCGAATAAAAAACCCGCAACATGGCGGGTTTTTTGTTTGCCTTTTTTATTCGGAAAGGGTGATCTTTGCGGCCAGGGCCAGGAAGGTATCCCTCCCGGCGGAGGGGGCGTAAAGGGAGTAGGCGGCGGTATCGGTGCTGAAATACAGGCAGCGGGCATCCCCGTTTTCCGCCAGGGCGGCCGGCAGGCCTGCCACGGTCAGGTCGGTTTCCATGGAGAGGGACAGGCGGCTGTTGAGCAGCAGGGGCGATGCAAAGGCGGGCTGCACGCAGGTGATGGTGAAGCCGTCGTATTGCAGGATGGCCTTGCGCACGGTGCGGCCGTTGTAGAGGGTGTTGAGGGCCTGGCCTTGCATGGCATAGCCGGGCAGGCAGGGCACCGGGGCGCCGAAGGCAGAGGCCAGGGCGGCAACGTTGGTGGTTTGCCCGGCATCCAGGGGCGATACGGTGGCGGCTTCGGGCTGGGAAAGCCCATCAAAATGGCCGGTGAGCATCAATACGCCCACATAGCAAAGGGCAGCGGCCACCAGCAGGCTGAGCAGATACATCAGTCCCCGGAGGATGCGCCGGGGGCGTTTATTTTTTGCCATGACGGTTGCTCCTTGATGGATTTTTCTGTTTTTGCCATTCCTGGCCGGCCACGCAGGCCACCAGCCCCAGCACCAGGCAGGCTGCCCCGGCGCCCACGGCGCCGTACAGAGGAAGCAGCATCAGCAAAAAGCCGGGGAGGGTGCACAGAAACGGATGCAGGCCCCGCTTGCCGGCAAGGAAAGCGGGCAGGATGCAGGCAAGGGGAAACAGCACCCACAAGACCAGCAGATGGTAAACCAGGCTCAAATCCGTCCGGGCCAGCAAAAGAAGAAGGGCAATGACCGCAAGCGGCGGCACCGCCATCAGCAAAAAGGCCCGGACCAGGGGGTGTTTACCGGTCAAAAATATCACCTTCCAATGCGCTGCGGGCCGCCAGGATGTATTTGGCGGTATCCAGCGGGTTCACGCCGTGGCGGGGCAGGGTGTCCTGCACGTCGTCGGGGGCGTACCGGTAGCTGTGCAGCTGGCAGGTCATGCCGCCGCGGCCGCCGGTCATCTGCAAAAGGGTATCGGCGTAGGGCAGGGCGTTCACGGCGGGGAGGAGGGCTTCGATGCGCAGGGTTTCCCCCAGCAGCAGGGAGGAAAGCACTTCCCCCCGCATTTTGGTCACATCGCTCATCACTTTGCCGCCCTGGGCTTCCGGCACCTGCAGGCAGGCCTTCATGACGGGCTCCAGCAGCCGGGTGCCGCCCCGCTGCAGCCCGTCCATCACGGCCATGGGGGTGGCCACCACGAAATCCAGCGGATGGGTGTGCACCTCGTGGTGGTTGCCGCCGGTGAGGGTGATGCGGATATCCGTCACCTCAAACCCCCGCATGCCCTGCTTCAGGGCCAGGGGCAGGGCATTTTCCACCTGATGCTGGTACCGCAGGGCAATATCCCGGGGGGATACCCGGCTTTCAAACTGCACGCCGCTGCCGGGGGGCAGGGGCTCCATGTACAGGTTCATGATGGCCCAGCAGGGCTTGGGCATGGTGTAGGCCACAAATCCTTCGGCGGGCCGGGCCAGGGTTTCCCGGTAGATCAGCTGGGGTTTGGAAAAGGTGCAGGGCATGGAGAAGCGGGTGCGCATGGTTTCTTCCAGAATTTCCAGGTGCATTCTGCCCATGGCGCGCAGGGTGGTTTCCTGGGTTTGCCGGTGGTATTCCACCTGCAGAAGGGGGTCTTCTCCTGCCAGGATCTGCAGGGCTTTGCGCATATCGTGGGCCTTGTCGGGGGAAAGCGGCTCTGCCTTGACGGCAATGAGAGGCTCCCGCAAAGCGCCCATATTCACCTTTCGGGGCAGCAGGCTGCTATCGCCGATCACGGTGCCTACGGGCAAATCCCCCAGGCCAAACAGGGTGCCGATCTGCCCGGCAATCAGCCGGCCGGCATCCTTGCCCCGGCCGTCGGGGGAGGGCAGGCGGATCTGGGTCACCTTCCGCTGTTCATCCTTGTAGGGGAGGATGTTCCTGTTTTCCAGCGTGCCGGAGAACAGGCGCACCTGCACGCCGCGCCCCAGCAGGGGGTCCTGCAGGGCGGCAAATGCCACGGCGCAAAGGGGGCCGTCGGCCTTACCTTCCGGTGGGGGCAAAAGGTCCACAATGGCGTCCAGCAGCTGGGGGATGCCCACGTCCTTCAGGGCGGAGCCGGAAAGGGCCGGGAACAGGTGCATATGGGCCATGGCCTTTCGGATGAGGGGGTACAGGGTTTCCTTTGGATACACTTCCCCCGAAAGATAGTCTTCCATGATCCGGTCATCGTATTCCGCCAGGGCGGCCATCAGCCCTTCGCTGTCGGAAAGCAGGCACGCGTCCCGGGAAAGCAGCCGGTGGAAGGCGGCCATGGCCTTTGGCACGTCGGCCCCTTCCCGGTCGGTTTTGTTGAAAAAAAGCAGGGTGGGGATGCGGGCGTCCATCAATGCGCGGAACAGCACCTCCGTCTGGGGCTGCACCCCTTCGGCGGCGCTGATGACCAGGACGGCTCCGTCCGGCGCCCAGAGGGAACGCTCCACCTCGGCGGAAAAATCGCTGTGGCCGGGGGTATCGATGAGGGTGATTTCTTCCCCTTTCCATTGGAACGCGGCATTGGACGCCTGCACCGAAATGCCCCTGCGCTTTTCCACGGCCAGCCGGTCGGTATGGGCGGTGCCGTCGTCCACTTTGCCGGGGGTGCGGATGGCGCCGGCATGCAGCAGCAATTGCTCGGACACGGTGGTCTTGCCGGCGTCCACATGGGCAAAAATGGCAATGTTGCGCATGGGCATCCTCCTTGGTATCGCATTTGTTTTCTTCCCGGCCAGTATACCACATTTCCCGCCGGGTGTACAGGCGGCACGGGGGATAATGTTACAAATTCTTTGCAAATTTATGTGGAATTGGTGATGAAGCTGTGGTATACTTTATGATGGATCGATAGACCGCTGGATGGAGGAGGAAAACATGACGGACAGTATTTTGATCGGCGGCGGCCCGGCGGCTGTCAGCGCGGCGCTGACGCTGCGCATGCGGGGCAAAAGCGTGCTGATGCTATACGCCGGCGGCGGGGCACTGGAAAAGGCCCGCCGGGTGGAGAATTATCCCGGCATGCCCTCTGTCAGCGGCAGGGAAATGGTGGATACGATGCATGCCCAGGCCAGGGCGGCCGGGGTGGAAATGAAAAAAGCGGTGGTGCAGCTGGTGCAGACGGGCAAAAAGAAGATCACCGTGCTGGCCGGCAACGAAATATTCACCTGCAAAACCTTGCTGATCGCCACCGGTGCGCCCCGGAAAATAGGGCTGCCGGGGGAGGAAAGCCTGCTGGGGCAGGGGGTAAGCTATTGCGCCACTTGCGACGGCATGTTCTATAAAGGGAAACAGGTGGCGGTGATCGGCAGCTTTGAAGAAGCAGTGGAAGACGCCAATTTCCTGGAAGCGATCGCAGCGCAGGTGGATTATTACCCCGAAAAGGAGCACGATACCGCCGATCTGCATCCGCGCGTATGCCAAAGGGCGGAAAAGCCGGTGGCCCTGGAGCAAAGCGGGCAGCAGGTGACCGTGAAAACGGAAAGCGGAAACAGAGTATACGACGGCGTGTTTGTTTTGCGGCCGGCGGTGGCCCTTTCCCAGCTGGTGCCCAGGCTGGAAACCAATAACGGGATCATTGTGACGGATGCAGACGGGTGCACCAACATTCCCCGTGTATATGCGGCGGGGGATGCGGCCGGCCTGCCCTACCAGATCGCCAAAGCGGTGGGGGAAGGCAACCGTGCTGCCCTGAAAATGGCAAAAGATATGGATACCGAAGAAGGAGGAAACGCACAATGAAAAAGTGGATGGCAATGGTTATGTGTGCCCTTATGCTTTTGTGCACGCAAAGCGCCCTGGCTGCTCCCGCCCGGGACACCCAGCGGATGGACCTGGAAGTGAGCAGTGCCCTGCAGGCGGAAATTGACCGTGCGGCCGGGGAAGCCGCCGGCAGCGAAGCCAAGGTGCATGTGTATATCACGTCGGTGACGGAGGATGATATCTGGCTGTACGGCGATGTGTATGCCTGCGACGTGGAAGGGGAGGGCCCGGTGGCCCTGCTGCCCGAAGAAGCGGTGACCTGGCTGCACAGCTGCAAAATTTCCCTGGAAAAGGATCTGGACAGCGAAGCCGGCTACCGGGTGAAGCGCGTGGAAAGCCTGTCGCCCCAATACAAGGCGGGCAAAACCTCCCTTTGGGAAACGACGGATAATACCGAATACGGCTATTCTCTGCTGCTGCCCACCGGCTTTGTGCTGAAGGAGGACGTGGCCCGGCACATGGTGTGGCAGATGGAGGGCGGCGAAGAAACCCTGTCCGTGGACGCCTTTGAAAACACGGGCTATGCCGCGCTGCTTGCGGATTATATGCAGGCACCCACCGGTGAAGTGCTGCTGGAAAACGAAGAGATCGGCTATTTCTCCACCTTCGGCGACACCTTCTACGAAGTGTATGTGGCGGTGGACGGCACCGATTACGGCTACATTCTGCGGCTGGATTTTCCCCAGGAACGGCAGGAGGAATACCTGTTTTACGGGGAGCTGATCCGCAATGCGTTCTTTGTGTGGGGTGGCGCCGTTGGATAATCAGAAAAGAATGCGGAGAGGGGGCATGATTGCCCTGCTGATGGCGGTGCTGGTTTTGCCGGTGCTGCTGGGCGGGTGCGGCAAGGTGAACGAAAATGCGCAGCCCTCTGCCCCTGCGGCAACCCGGGCGCCGGAAAAGGCAGATGTGCCGGACGGCACGGTGCTGCGCAAGGAAGGGGAAGCCTATTTCCCGGAGGAAGGGAACTGGGTGTATCATTTCACCTATGCCTACCCGCAGGTGACGGGGGACGATTATGCTGCCCTGACGGTGAACGATACCTACCAGATGGCGCTGGACGAAATGACCCAGCTGGTGCTGCCCATGTTTGCCAATGCCCCGGATATGCGCTATGACGGCAAAAATGAAGTGGTTCACGATTTTGAAGTGAAGTGCAACAACGGCAAGTACCTGTCCATCCTGCAGAAAAAGAGCCAGACCCGGGGGGAAGAAGGCACGTTCCTGTCCCTGGAAAGCCTCACCTTTGATATGGCCGGCGAATACCTGGGCGAAAGCCTGACGCTGCGGGGCGTGGTGATGGTGGGTGACAGCACCGACCAGATTTCTTCTGCCGTGCTGCCCCATATCTATGCGGACTTTGTGCTTTTGCAGGAACAGGGCATCTGCAAACGGGATGTGGACCGGGAAACCTTTGAAATGGAATTCAGCCCGGCCATCCATTTCTATGCCGACGAAGAGGGCAATGCGGTGTTTTACCTGCCCCCGTCCCTGATGGAAACGCCCTCTTTCCAAACCCATGTTTTTGTCTATTCTCCGGAAGAATTGGAGAAATTACTGTAAGCAAAAGGAGAATGCCCGATGGCAACCGGCATCTGGGTGCGGCTGATGAAGAAGAACCGCATCGACAAGGATATCACAGCCCCCTGTTCCCTGGATGACTGGCAGGAAGCGCTGGAAGGCGCCTGCCAGAAGCTGGACGTGCCCCGGCCCATGGTGCTGCCCCGACACGAAAGGGACTGGGACCAGTTTTCCCAGGCACGCTTTCTGCCCGATCATTTTGTGGAAAGCGTTTCGTTTGACCGGATGGAAGTGGAGTTCATCGACCCGGACAAGAAAAAGAAGGAAAACCCTTTGTACTTCTGAAAGGAAACGGCATGAAGAAGTTTTTTGTTATGGTTGTGCTGGCCCTTTTGTTTGCGCTGCCCGCATCGGCGGAGGTGATCCTGTCCGAAGTGATGGCCTCCAACGGCGTCTATACCAACGGGGAAGCCTATGACTGGGTGGAAATCCATAACCCCGGCAAAAGCATGGTGGATCTTTCCGGCTGCTTTCTTTCCGACAGCGAAAAGGACCTGTGCAAATGGGCATTCCCGGAAGGCACCGCCATCAAGGGGGGCGAGTACCTGCTGGTGTATCTGACCGGCGAAGAAATGGCCCCCGGCAAAAACAAAACCTTCTATGCCAATTTCAAAATTTCCGCCGGGGGGGATCAGCTTTTCCTTACCGATGCTGCGGGGGAACAGCTGCTTTCTTCCCTGGAGTTTGGCCCCCAGTACGGCAATACCTCCTGGGGCAAGGCCCACGGAAGCGACCAATGGGGTTTCTTTGCCGCCGCCACACCGGGCAAGAAAAACGAGAAAACGGTGTATCCCCGCCGGGCAGAGCCGCCGCAGATTATGACGGCAGGCGGCTTTTATGACGAGCCGGTGACGGTGTTTGCCAAGGGAGAAGAGGGCAGCGTGCTGCGCTACACCACAAACGGCGCCACGCCTACGGAAAAAAGCAAGGTGTTTCCGCAAAAGGGGCTCACGTTTGAAAAAACAGGGGTGCTGCGCGTTGCCGCGTTTGCGGAAGATGCCGTGCCCTCCCAGCCGGTGGCCGGCAGCTATTTTATCGGCGAAAGCCAGCCGGTGGCCGTGGTGAGCCTGGTGACGGACGAAAAATACCTGTTCGATAAAAAGACCGGCGCCCTTGTGCGGGGCAACAACCCGGATTACCCCAACTACGAAAAGGAATGGGAATATCCGGCCAACATTGAGTTTTACGGCACGAACGGCGTGTGCGAAATCAACCAGATGGGCACCTTCACCGCCGCCGGCCACTCTGCCCGGCAAAATGCCCAGAAATCCATTGCCATCTATGCCCGCAAGGCATACGGGCAGGACCGGTTTTATTTCAACCCCTTCCCCAACCGGGATTACGAAAGCTACAAATCCCTGCTGCTCCGGGGTGCCAATTCCGACGCTTTTTCCACAAGAATGCGGGACGTGGTGATCTCCTCCCTGGCAGAGCCTCTGGATATCATCTATCAGGACGCGCTGGCCATTGAGGTGTACATCAACGGCGAATATTGGGGGCACTACAATCTTCGCGAAAAGATCAACAAGCATTTCATTGCCCAGTGGGAAGGCGTGACGGAAGAAAAGGACATCGACCGCATTGATATTCTGGCCCGTACCGGCCGGGATGAATTTGTGCAAAACGGCGATAATGCCGACTGGCTTGCCCTGTGCGATTTTTGCAAAACCCAGGACCTGAACGTGCCGGAAAATCTGGCCTATGTGGAAGAAAGGCTGGATATTGACAGCCTGTTCACCCACGCTGCCTTTGAGATCATCATCGGCAATGACGATTTCACCAATGTGCGGGTGTACCGGGTGCCCGGCGGCAAGTGGAAATACCTGCTGTTTGACGTGGAAGCGGGCTTCCTTTCCAACGACAAAGCGCCCATGAACTACTACATCAAGCAGGTGGATGACAAGGTGCAGGGCTTTCGGCACGAGCCTTTGGCCGCCCTGCTGAACGTGCCCCACATGCGGGAAAAATTCCTGGCCCGGTTCGCGGAAATACTGATGCTTTCCTTCCGCTGGCCCTGTGTGGAACAGGCCTTTGCTCCCTGGGAAGAAACGCTGGAAATTCTCCTTCCCCGGCATCTGGCCCGCTGGCCCCACTTCACCATGAAGGAATGGCGGCAGAACGTGGACGCCGTGAAATTCTACGGCCGCATCCGGCCCACGAAAATCGTGTCCCTTCTGCAAAAACACATGAAGCTGACCGATGCGGAAGTGGAACAGTATTTCGGAGACGTGCAAAGGGTGCTGGAGGAAGAAAATATTTTCAAATAATTCAGAATGAAGAATGAAGAATTAAGAATTTTGGTTTGTTTATCAAAATTCTGATAGAATCACAAAGTGCAGCAAGGCTGTGCACAGGAGGGCTTGCCCCTCCTTTTTTCTTGCGGAAATGGTTACATGGCGCAGGTCTTTGCTTTTTTATAAGAACAAAAGCGAAAGATTTATCCCTTTTCCCGGCTTTTTGTCCGGCAGTTTGCTTGACAGAAAAGGGGAAAGGGTCGTATAATATTGAGTTGGAGAAGAAGGGGAAATCGTGACGATTTTCCGCTCTCATATAAGCTTAAAGGAGGCAATCTCATGGCAACCAAATTGACCATCGACGGTAACGGTGCAGTTAGCCACGTCGCGTATATGTTCAGCGACGTAGCCGCTATCTACCCCATCACCCCGTCCTCCACCATGGCCGAGTATGTAGACGAATGGGCCGCTCAGGGCCGCAAGAACCTGTTTGGCCAGACGGTACACGTAGCCGAAATGCAGTCCGAAGCCGGCGCTGCCGGTGCTGTGCACGGCTCTCTGGTGGCCGGTGCCCTCACCACCACCTTCACCGCTTCCCAGGGTCTGCTGCTGATGATCCCCAACATGTACAAGATCAGCGGCGAACTGCTGCCCAGCGTTTTCCACGTTTCTGCCCGCGCCCTGGCTGCTCACGCTCTGAGCATCTTCGGCGATCACAGTGACGTTATGGCTTGCCGCCAGACCGGCTTTGCCATGCTGGCCTCCGGCTCCGTTCAGGAAGCCATGGACATGGCCCTGGTTGCCCATCTGGCCGCCATCAAGGGCTCCGTTCCCTTCCTGCACTATTTCGACGGTTTCCGCACCAGCCACGAAATCCAGAAGATCGACGCTTACGAACTGGAAGAAGTCCGCAAGCTGGTTGACTGGGACAAGGTGGCGGAATTCCGCGCCCGCGCCCTGAACCCCGAACATCCCCATCAGGGCGGTACCGCTCAGAACCCCGACATCTACTTCCAGAACCGCGAAGCTGCCAACAAGTACTACGATGCCATTCCCGCCATCGTTGAAAAGTACATGAAGCAGGTGGCGAAGCTGACCGGCCGTGCTTACAAGCTGTTTGACTACTACGGCGCTGCCGACGCTGAAGAAGTGATCGTGGCCATGGGTTCCGGTTGCGAAACCATCCATGAAACCATCGACGCCATGCTCAAGAAGGGCAAGAAGGTTGGCGTGATCAAGGTGCATCTGTATCGTCCCTTCTCTGCCAAGCACTTCCTCGCCGCTCTGCCCGAAACCTGCAAGAAGATCGCCGTGCTGGACCGCACCAAGGAACCCGGTTCCCTGGGCGAACCCCTGTACGAAGATGTGTGCGCTGTGCTGGCCGAAAACGGCAAGAAGGACATCGTGGTCGTAGGCGGCCGCTATGGTCTGGGTTCCAAGGAATTCAACCCCACCATGGTCAAGGCTGTGTATGACAACCTGTCCAAGGCTGCCCCCAAGAACCACTTCACCGTGGGCATCATCGACGACGTGACCAAAACCAACCTGAAGCTGGGCAAGCAGTACAACGTGGCCCCCAAGGGCACCGTGAGCTGCAAGTTCTACGGCCTGGGTTCTGACGGTACCGTGGGCGCCAACAAGAACTCCATCAAGATCATCGGCGACCATACCGATAAGTATGCTCAGGCTTACTTCGCCTATGACTCCAAGAAGTCCGGCGGCCTGACCGTGTCCCACCTGCGCTTTGGCGATGTGCCGATCCGCTCCACTTATCTGATCGACGCTGCTGACTTCATCGCTTGCCACAACCCCGCTTATGTGACCATGTATGACATGGTGTCCTCCCTCAAGGACGGCGGCACCTTCCTGCTGAACAGCCAGTGGGAACCCGAAGAAATGGATGCCTATCTGCCCGCCACCATGAAGCAGCTGCTGGCTAAGAAGAAGGCCAAGTTCTACACCATCAACGCCATCAAGCTGGCCGCTCAGGTTGGCATGGGTGGCCGCATCAACACCATCATGCAGGCTGCCTTCTTCAAGCTGGCCGACATCATCCCCTACGAAGATGCCGACAAGTACATGAAGGCCTATGCCAAGAAGACCTA
>JAZNOW010000036.1:0-5215 GCA_045589355.1 Clostridia bacterium | reverse complement strand
ACATCCCCATGGTGCATCCCGGCGATGTGACCCTGATGCAGCTGAACATGGAAGGCGAATTTGCTGAAGTGCCCTATGTGTATGACAATGGCTTTGTCATCTTCAATGCGGACCAGCACGGCCTGTACCTGTTCGTGGACTGATTCCGGAATAAAACCAATAGCAACGAGGCCGCTTCCTTCGGGAAGCGGCTTTTTCGCGCAAGCGGGGGAAAGAGAAAGAACGGATGGCGTGACCGGATTATTTTGTATTTCTATGGTTTGAACTATTGACTTTTTCGAAAAATTAAAAGATAATGTAATCAAATGCGATATATTTGTCCCAAAAAAATACGAAAGGATGCAAAAAATGAAGCGAAGAATACTCATTGCAGGTTTGCTTGCGCTGCTGCTGATGCTGATTTCCACCAGCGCCCTGGCCGCGTGCGGCTTTACCTGGACGGAAGACGGCGTGACCTACTCCTGCACCAACGATCCCTGCAACATCAAGTACTATTGGAATTTTATTCCGAACGGAAACGGCGAATTCTGCCTTGGCGGTTATCATCATGTTGACCGTGTTACCGGTGACGGCTACACCGAATATGATCAGCTGACATTCAAGTCCACCCAGCATGACTGGAGCCGCAATATCACCACCCCTGCCACCTGCACCAAGCGGGCGCAGTGGAGTTTCTTATGCGGTCGCTGCGGCTGGGCCGGTAACCTTTGGGCCTCGGATTCTGTGGATCCCAACAACCATCCTGCGGATAAGCTGACCCGGGTGGAAGTGCCTGCCACCTGCTGTGAAGCCGGTTCCTACAAGATGGTTTGCAGCGACTGCGGCGGTACTGCATCCGCTGATGCCATTCCGCCTCTGGGCCACACCGCTGCCGGGGCTACCTATGATGTGCTGGTGGAGCCCACCTGCTCGAAGGAAGGCTCCTACGGCGTGTATTGCTCCAAGACCAATAAGGAGCTTTCTTACCGTGTGCTGCCCAAGGACGATAGCAAGCACACTTTCCCTTCCACGCCCAATAAGTCTGCCTCGCCCACCTGTCAGCATGGCTATCTGAACACCTTCATCTGCACCAGCTGCGGCTATGTGATGGAAACGGATATGGGCGGCAAGAAGGATCATGAAGCGGCTGGCAAGGCGACCGTCATTGTGGACGCCACCTGTGCCAAGGAAGGCAGCCAGGTGTACTATTGCATGTATGGCTGCGGCAAGGAAATGAAAAAGGAAGCCATTCCTGTCAAAGACCATACGGTGACCGATGCAAGCCGTGTATCGCCCGGGGAAGCATCCACCTGCTATTATTCCGGTTACAACAACATCCATTGTGTTGTGTGCGATCAGGTGGCAAAAAGAGCCCCCCTTCCCCTGACGGATCATACGTTTGATGAATGGCAAGTACAGGTACCTGCCACCTGTACCTCCGAAGGTGTGAAGACCCGTATCTGCGTCTGCCAGACCTGGGAAGAAGAAACCATTCCCGTGCGTGCCCATGACTGGACGGTGTGGGGCCAGGTGAAGGCACCCACCTATACCGAAGAGGGCCTGGAAAGCCGCAACTGCCAGTACAGCGATTGCGATGCGGAACAAACCCGCAGCATTCCCAAGCTGACGGCTACCCCCGATCCCACCAAGAACCCGGGCGGCGCTCCTACGCCCAAGCCCACCAAGAATCCCAATGACAATCCTATCTCCAAGCCCACCAAGAACCCCTATCCCATTCCCACCCCTGTGATCGATCCCAACCACAAGCACAGCGAAAGCGAGCTGAAGGGCTATGATCCCACCTGCACCGAATGGGGCCGTGAAGACGGTACCATCTGCGACATCTGCGGCGATGCGGTGAATGGCGGCGAATGGATTCCTCCCACCGGCCATACCCCCGTGGTGATCCCCGCGGTACCCGCCACGCCCACTGAAAAGGGCCTGAGCGAAGGCCTCAAGTGCGGCAATTGCGGCGAAATCCTGAAGGAACAGTTCCCGGTGGATTACGAAGGCAACTATTACGATCCCGATGATCCCGACGGTCCTTCCATCGGCACGGAAATTCCCCATCAGCCCGGCGACATCGTTGATCCTTCCGGTGAAAACGTGATCGGCCGTCTGGAAGACGACGTGATCACCGATCCTACCGGCGGCTACATCGGCTCCGTGGACGATGAAGGCAATATCATTGACGAAAACGGCAACGTGATCGGCAAGGTGGACGAAAACGGCAAGGTGACCGATAAGGACGGCAGGCCTGTGGGCGATGTGGTCGGCTATGACGAGCTGATCGGCCGTCTGGAGCCCGGCCATCCCAATTTCGACCTGAACGATTATCTGGACGAATACTACACCCATGTGGAAAACGGCGACCAGATCCGTCCCACCATTGATGATGACAAGTGCATCATCGGCACGAAAGTGACCCTGACCGGTACCGGTACTTCCATGCTCATCAAAGGCGCGGAAGATTACGCCATCTGCCCTGCGGATAAGTATCCCATGAGCCAGTGGATCGATCTTGGCAACGGTACGCACATGCGCATTTGCACCTGCCTGGACTGCGATTATTACGAAGTGGGCACCTGTGTGTTCTTCCATATCACCGTGGACGAAGTGGAATACAAGGTGTGCCCCATCTGCGGCCACTTCACCGAACGCGCCTACGAATGGATCAAGGGCGTGAAGGTTGGCGGCGTGGGCAACATGAACTCCCTGATCGCCCGCGATATCGAAGCTCCCTTCGGTACCGCTCCCGTGCAGGTGAAGGACATGAGCGCCGAAAAACTGGTGGTCACCACTTCCTTCACGGCGGTGAAGAGCACCAAGGGTGCGCTGGATCCGTGGAACGGCAGCGAAACGCTGTATATCCCCATGGTGCATCCCGGCGACGTGGCCCTGGTGCAGCTGAACATGGACGGCGAATTCAAGACAGTGCCCTTCATGTATGACAATGGCTTTGTCATTTTCAATGCGGATCAGCACGGCCTGTACCTGTTTGTGGACTGAAACAAAACAACATAAAAATCGGGAGAGCCTGCATCTTGCGGGCTCTCTTTTCTCTTTAAATTACATGAAAATTACATGAATAATTACATCAAAAACGCGGCTGCTTACGGAGATATTTATGACCTGTATTTCATCCAAAATGTCCCATACCTTTGAATGGAGAGCGTTGACAATTGATGGAAGGCAAGGGATAATGTAAATGAAGCATTTACCCATTAACGACGAGAGAGGATGCGGACGAATGAAAAAGAAGCTGCTTGTTACAGTATTGCTGGCTGTCATTCTGCTGATTGCCTGTGCATCTTGCGCCATGGCTGCAAGCTGCAACTCTACCTACAACGGAGTAACGTGCAACGGCGAACACGCCTATGACCTGAAGTGGAATCCCATTCGGCATGAAAAGATCACCGTTCATCATGCAGAGGACATTTCCTGGCGCGAAATCACCGCCTCGGAAGACCACACCATGAAGGCAACCGTGACCAAGAAGTGTGTCAATGGTGCCAACCGCGGTACCAGTGTTGAAAAGTGCACTGTATGCGGTTATACCGATACTTCCACTCAATATACCCACTCTGCTGAAAAGCGTGTGGTGGACGTGGATCCCACCTGCTGCAGCCAGGGCGGTTATCATAAAGTTTGCGCCGATTGCGGCATCACCACCATGTCCAACGCCTATATCGAACCCACCGGCGAACACAAGGTGGAATGGCGTGTGATCGATGAAGCAGCCAACTGCAAGTCCAATGATGTGGAGGGCAAGTTCTGCGCCAACACCAATCGCTATCTGAACGAAACGCGGAATGGCAAAAAGGGCGCCCATAACATGAAGACCGTGGAAAGCCGTCCCATGACCTGCACGGAACTCAGCTATACCCGTCAGGAATGCACGCTGTGCGGTTTTGAAGTGGAATCCTACGGCAGCTACTATCCCGGTCATCAGGGCAAGGAAGTGCAGGGACAGGCTGCTACCTGCGGCAAGGACGGCTGGAACAAAGTAATCTGTAAAGAATGCGGCACGCTGATGGTCGAAAAGTCTTCCACCATCCCCGCCACCGGCAAGCACAGCTTCGGCAAGTGGACCACCACCAAGGCGGCTACCTGCACCAAGGCCGGTTCTCAGGAACGCGCCTGCACCGTGTGCGGCAAGACGGAAACCAAGTCCATTGCCGCTACCGGCAAGCACAGCTTTGGCAAGTGGAACACCACCAAGGAAGCCACCTGCGCCAAGGCCGGTTCTCAGGAACGCGCCTGCACCGTGTGCGGCAAGACCGAAACCCAGACTGTTGCCGCTACCGGCAAGCACGTCTTCAGCGCCTGGAAGACCGTTGTGGAACCCACTGCCACTGCCAACGGCAAGGCTGTGCGTGTCTGCGTCGGCTGCAATGCTGAACAGGAAAAGACCCTGAACGCCACCGGCAACGGCGGCAACGGTGAAAACGAATACCCCGTGCCCGCTCCCATCGATCCCAACCATACCCATGTGCCCACTACGATCAAGGGCTTTGCCGCTACCTGTGAAGACTGGGGCCGTGAAGACGGCACTGCCTGCGAAATCTGCGGCAAGATCATGAGCGGTTCCTGGATCGCCCCCACCGGCCATACCCCCGTCACCGTTCCCGGTGTGGCTGCCACCCCCGACGCCAAGGGCTGGACCGACGGCCTCAAGTGCGCCACCTGCGGCAAGACCCTGCTCAAGCAGGTGCTGGTGGATTATGAAGGCAACTGCTATGACCCCGACGATCCTTCCCAGATCATCGATCGTCCCGTGTATCCTCCCGTGGAAGTGGAAGGCGAACTGATCCCCGGCCATCCCAATTTTGACCTGGACAAGTTCCTGGACGATTATTATGATCATGTGGAAAACGGCGAACAGATCCGTCCCACCATTGACGAAGACAAGTGCATCATCGGCACCAATGTGAAGCTGGAAGGCGAGAACATCACCGTGCTGATCAAGGGCGCGGAAGATTATGCCACCTGCCCCGTGGATAACTATCCCCTGAGCCAGTGGATTGACCTGGGCAACGGCACCCACAAGCGCATCTGCACCTGCATCGATTGCGATTACACCCAGATGGCAGCCTGCACCTTCTTCACCGTGGTGGTGGACGAAGTGGAATACAAGGTGTGCCCCGTGTGCGGCCATTTCACCGAAAAGAGCTATGAATGGATCAAGGGTGTGAAGGTTGGCGGCATCGGCGATATGAACTCCCTGATCGCCCGT
>JAZNOW010000035.1:0-24571 GCA_045589355.1 Clostridia bacterium | reverse complement strand
GGCTGCACACTTTTGTGCCGTCGATTTTACACACATCCGCAAAACCCGCCGCCATCCGCTGGGGCAGCAGTGTCTGCAAAATGGAGTTTACCTGTTTCTTCCCGGCTGCTTTGATTTCCCTTTGCAGCCGCTGATCCAGCTGTTCCTGGGTCAGGCCCGGCTTGAGATCCAGATAAAACAGGGTTTCTCCCTTATCCGGCAGGTGGGAAGAAAGCTCAATCACCAGGGGGCCGGACACTCCGAAATGGGTAAACAGCAATTCACCCAGCTCCGAGTATATTATTTTACCACAACAGGTACCTGTTAGGCAAACATTTTTCAGCGTCAGCCCCTGCAGCTGCATGGGCCAGGTTTCTTTGGTCAACAGTCCTACCAGAGACGGCTTTCTTTCCGTCACCTTCAGACCCATTTTTTCCGCAAATGCATATCCGTCCCCGGTGGAGCCGGTGGAAGGATAGCTGACACCGCCGGTGCACACGATTACGGCCTTGCAGGGCAGAAAGCCTTTTTCCGTGTCCACACCGCAGATGCCCTCTTCATTCCGTACAAGGCCCAGCACCCGGGTATTGAGCATGATCTGCACCCCCAACTGGCGCAGGGCTTTTTCCAGTGCCCGGGTCACATCGCTGGCCTTATCGGACACAGGGAATGCACGCCTTCCCCGCTCCACCTTGGTTTCGCAGCCGAAGCCTTCCAGCAAAGCCAGCAGATCATCCGGGTTCATCAGCCGCAGCGCACTGTACAGAAAACGGGGATTGCGCGGCACATTCTGCAAAAAGGTGTCCACATCGCATTGGTTGGTCACGTTGCAGCGCCCCTTGCCTGTGATGTAGATCTTTTTGCCCAGCTTTTCATTCTTTTCCAGCAGGATCACCCGGGCACCGTTTTGCGCAGCAAACAGCGCAGCCATCATCCCGGCTGCGCCGCCGCCAATCACAAGCACATCATTGGTTTTCCCGGTTGGTGTAAATGCGGTATGCATCCCAAATTCCTTCCAGTTTTTCAAAATGCCGGCTCAAGTCTTCCCGCTTCTTCATGGCCAGGGCCACCAGCAGCGCGTTCACCAGCGACAGGGGCGCCACCAGTGAATCCACAAAGGAAGCCATATCCGTGCGGGCGGTCAGGCATACGTCGGCCTGCCGGTACAAGGGGCTCATCAGCCCGTCGGTGATGCCCACCACCTGAGCGCCGCATTCATGGGCAAAGCGCATGGCTTCCAGGGTGCGGGTGGAGTAACGGGGGAAGCTGATGCCGATCAGCACATCTTCCTTCCGGATGCGGGCAATGGCCTCAAACACGTCGGTGCTGGAGGCGGCCACCAGCCGCACGTCATCAAAAATAAAGCTGAGGTAGTAGGCAAAAAACTGCGCCAGGGGCGCTGCGGAACGAAGGCCCAGAATGTAGATGGTGCGGGCGGAGAGCATTTTGCTCACCACGTCGGAGAAGGCCTTTTCGTCAATGGCGTCAGCTGTGTGGCGGATGTTCACCATGTCCGCCTTGAGCACCGTGGAAAGCACGGCGTTTTCGTCCATATCGCTGCTCATTTCAAACCGCTGCACCGCCGTCAGCCGGTGGCGCACCAATTCCTGCAGGGAATGCTGCAGCTGGGGATAGCCTTCATAGCCCAGGGCCACCGCAAAACGCACCACCGTGCTTTCGCTGACCCCCACAATTTCCCCCAGGGTGGCCGCCGTCATGAAGACGGCCTTGTCGTAATGATCCACAATATAGTCAGCGATCAGCCGGTGGCTTTTGCTCAGCTTTTTCCCGCTCAGGTTCAGCCGCTCGATCAGATCGTGTTTGTTTTCCATGGTGCATCCCTTCCTTGTTTCAGGCTGCACATATTATACGAAAGCAAACACATTTTTGCAAGTTTATTTCCGCAAATCTTGCATTTTTTCTGTATATTTCCCGTTTTCGTCCCCCAAATGGCCCACAAAACTGCAAGTTATGTGTCCTTCTTGCAAGAAATACCGGTCCGATCCGGGTTCGGCGGGCTCGATGGGCAAATCGGCGGTGTCCACTTCCTCCACCCAGTAATAGGTGCGTCCGGCCGGGCTGAGCCGCTTCTGATAGGTATCCAGGAAATACCCCTGGGACAGGGGGCACAATACCATTTCCTTCACCTGTTCGGAGGGCAGGCAGGGGGCGTTGAGGTTGATGAAGGTGAACCGGGGAAAGGTTTCCCCCTCAAATTGCTCCGCCAGTTCCACCGCCTTGCGGGCCAGGTTCAGGTACATTTCCCAATCCGCACCGAACTGGATGGAAACCGCCATGGCGGGAATATAGGCCATGGCCGCCTCCCGGGCTGCCGATGCCGTGCCGCTGTAATAGACGGCGGAGCCCAGGTTATCCCCCCGGTTGATGCCGGAAAGGCAAAAATCAAAGTGCTTGTTGTCGGTCAGAAAGGGCCCCAGGCGCACGCAGTCGCAGGGCGTGCCTTCCACCGCAAAAGCCGTGGCACCTTCCCATTGCACTTGACGCACCAGCAAAGGATGGCTGATGTTGATGTGCTGGCTGTTGGCGCTGCACTGGGAGGCAGGCGCGCTGATGAGCACCTCGTGGCCCCTTTCGATGGCCGCCTGTGCCAGGGCCCGGATGCCTTCTGCCCCGATGCCGTCGTCATTGGTGATCAAAATGCGCATAAAACACACGCTCCTTGCTTTCTTTCCCTTCCATTATAGCGGAAAATGCAGCCCTTGGCAATGCAAAGCACTTCTTTGCATACCCATAGAAAAAAGGAGGTTTGCCGCATGAACCCATCCCTTTCTTTCCGGCTGATGCAGGGAAAAGGCACCTGCACCGGCCACATCAGAAAATCCGGCACCGTGCACGTCACCTGCCGCGGCCTTTCCCCGGAAAAGCCCTACGCCCTGTACTGCTGCGAAAAGCAGGCCGCCCTGCAAAAAGCAGACACGCAGGGCGGCCTATCCATTTCCTTTTCCCGGGACGGTTTTTTCTTTCTGTGCGATGAAAAGCAGAAAGTGCTCCTGTGGGAAGGCGGGGAGGAAGGCTATTGCCGGGCCCTTGCCCTGCTGCCAAAGGAACAGCCGCCGCCCCCGGAAAGGCCGGTCAAAAAAACGGCCCCCATAACCGAAGCACCAGCCCCACCGCCGCCTGTTCCCCAAATCCCTTTCCGGTGTGCGCCGCCCCATGCCGATGCACCGCCCGCCGCTTCCCTGCCTGTCCTTTCCTGGCCCTCCGGCATGCAGCGCCTGACCGAGGAAATGGAAAGAGGCGCTCCTTTCTCTCCCTTTGCCCTGCCCGGCTTTCGCTGCAGAAAATGTGTTTCCTTTTCCCCTGCCGTTCCATTCTGGGTGCTGGGGTATCAAACGAAGGGCAGCCGCGTAACCGCCCTTTTTTACGCCGTGCCCGGCACGCCCATGCACCCTCCCGTCCCCCTGCCCGGCTACCGCTATCAAAGCGGCTACTGGTATCACATCCAGAGGATCGGATAAAAAAAGCTGCCGCACAAACGTACGGCAGCCAGTATTCCTTTTTAGCCGATTTCGGCGCCGGCAGGCATCATGGGATCGGCAGTGAGGAGCCGCAGGGTTTCGCTGCCGTCTTCGTTCACCTTCACGGCGGAGAGCAGCATGCCCTGGCTTTCAATGCCCATGATCTTCCGGGGAGCCAGGTTGGCAAGCAGCACCAGGTTCTTACCGATCAGCTCTTCCGGGTTGTGCCACTTGGCAATGCCGGAAAGCACGGTACGGTGCTCGGTGCCCAGATCCAGGTCGAACTTCAGCAGCTTTTCGCTCTTTTCCACCCGTTCGCAGGCGCACACCTTGGCCACCCGCAGCTGGATCTTTTCAAAATCGCCGAACGCGATGCAGCCTTCGGGAATTTCCACTTTCTTTTCCTTCTTTTCCTGCTTCTTTTCGGCCTTGGGTTCCTTCTTTTCGGGCTTCTTTTCTTCCTTGGGCTGGGGGTTCAACTCCTCCAGCTCTTTCTTGATGTCGATGCGGGGGAACAGCGCTTCACCCTTCTGCACCTTGGTACCTTCAGGCAGCTTGCCGTATTCAGAAAGGGATTCCCAGGTTTTCAGGGCATCGTCCGCAACGCCCAGCTGCGCAAAAATGCGTTCGGGGGTGGTGGGCATGAAGGGATAGATGAGCACCGCCACATAGCGCACGCATTCCGCCAGGGTGTTGAGCACATTGGCCAGGCGGCCCTTCTTTTCGGGATCCTTGCCCAGCACCCAGGGCTGGGTGAGGTCGATGTACTTGTTGCATTCGCCGATCACTTTCCAAATTTCAGAAAGGGCCTGGCTGTACTGCAATTTGTCCATCTGGGCTTCCACCAGCTGGGGCAGGGCGGCGCAGTGTTCATGCAGGGGCTTGTCCACGGCATCATCCACGGCATCCGTCCAGGCAGGGATCACGCCGTTAAAATACTTTTCGATCATGGCCACGGTACGGGACACCAGGTTGCCCAGGTCGTTGGCCAGGTCGGCATTCATGCGGGTGAGGAAGGCTTCGTTGGTGTAGTTGCCGTCGGCGCCAAAGGGCATTTCGCGAAGCAGGTAATACCGCAGGGCATCGCAGCCATAGCGGGCCACAATAGGCTGGGCATACTGCACATTGCCCTTGGACTTGCTCATCTTGTCATTGCCAAAGAGCAGCCAGCCGTGGGCAAACACCTGCTTGGGCAGGGGAAGCCCCAGGGCATGGAGCATGATGGGCCAGTAGATGGTGTGGAAACGCACGATTTCCTTGCCCACCAGATGCACGTTGGCAGGCCAGAATTTCTGCATCAGCTGGTCGTTTTCGGTGCCGTAGCCCAGGGCGGTGATGTAGTTGGACAGGGCGTCGATCCACACATACACCACGTGCTTGGGGTCAAAGTCCACCGGCACGCCCCACTTGAAGCTGGTGCGGGAAACGCACAAGTCCTGAAGACCCGGCTTGAGGAAATTGTTGATCATTTCATTGGCGCGGCTGGCGGGCTGGATGAAATCAGGATGGCTTTCGATGTATTCGATCAGCCAGTCCTGATACTTGCTCATGCGGAAGAAATAGCTTTCTTCCGTCACAAGTTCCGTGGGGCGGCCGCAGTCGGGGCACACCTTCACGCCGTCCTTTTCCACCAGCTGGCTGGCGGTCCAGAAGGATTCGCAGGGGGTGCAGTACTGGCCTTCGTAGGAAGCCTTGTAAATATCGCCCTGTTCGTAGAACTGACGGAAGATCTTCTGCACGATCTTTTCGTGGCGTTCATCGGTGGTGCGGATAAAATCGTCGTATTCGATGTTCATCAGCTTCCACAGGTCCTTGGTGTTGGCCACGATCTTGTCCACATATTCCTTGGGGGTCACGCCGGCTTCGGCGGCCTTCTGTTCGATCTTCTGGCCGTGTTCGTCGGTACCGGTGAGGAAATAGGCGTCATAGCCCGTCATTTTCTTGAAGCGGGTCATGGCATCGGCAGCCACGGTGGTATAGGTGTGGCCGATGTGCATATTGCCGGAGGGATAGTAAATGGGGGTTGTGATGTAATAGGGCTTTTTGCAGTTTTCACACATGGAAAGATTCCTCCTTTGGGTAATTCAGAATGAAGAATGAAGAATTAAGAATTTTGCATTTGTTATGGATCATCAACCGTCTGTCATGACCGTTCATTCTGAATTTTGAATTCTTAATTCTTAAATGAAAAACGCCGCTGCGCTTTTCAGCACAGGGGCGTTGAATAAACGCGGTACCACCCTGATTCGCGCTTCGCAAAGAAACGCCTTCATTCATCGCAGATATCGGTGCGGCCGGAGAAGGCTGAACGTGCTTGCCTTCCCATGCTCCGGAGCCATGTTCCCGCCCCCTCCGCCGCTGCCTTTCACCTTGCGCAGCTCTCTTTCGGACGAAGGAATGGCGGTACTCTCTCCTTCTTTGCATCTGCCCATCATCATACGATGAAAACGCAAAAAAGTCAACGGGAATTTTGCTTACAGCACCCCAAGATGCTCCAGCAGAATTTTTAGTCCCAGCAGAATCAGGATCACACCGCCCAGGATTTCCGCTTTCTTTTCATATTTTGCGCCGAACACGCTGCCCACCTTCACCCCGGCCATGGACAAAAGGCAGGTGGTGACGCCGATGAACAATACGCTCACCCAGATGTTCACATAGGTGCCGGTAAAGGCAAAGGTGACCCCCACCGCCATGGCGTCGATGGAGGTGGCAATGGCCATGGGCAGCATAGCCTTGACGGAAAGGGCCGCATCCGCTTCCTCTTCTTCCCCGCCGCAAAGGGCTTCCCGCAGCATATTGCCGCCGATCAGCGCCAGCAACACAAAGGCCACCCAATGGTCCACCGCCTTGATGCTGTCGGCAAACAAAGCAGCGATAAAATAACCGATCAGGGGCATCAGCGCCTGAAAGCCCCCAAACCAAAGGCCTGCGGTGCCGGCGTTTTTCAGGCTGATCTTTTTCAGTGCCAGGCCCTTGCAGACGGCCACGGCAAAGGCATCCATGCTCAGCCCCACTGCCAGCAGCAGAATATCCCATATCCGCATGTTTCTCTCCTCCTGTTTCATAAGAAAAACCTGCAAAACAGGCGATGAACACGTCTGTCTTGCAGGTCTTGCCGTTTCAGGCGTTACCGGACGGCCAAACCGCCAGTATGTCGATAACGTCACGCCGTCCTGCGGCGCCGGCTACTCCCCCACAGGGATGATATGCAGCTTGTTTGAAAATCAGGCCAGAATTTCGCCGTCGTTTTCAACCGTCACTTCTTCCACCTGACGGATGGCCCAGCGGGTTACCACCATTTCGGTGCGCTGAGAGCCGATGGCCAGGGTGATGGTATCGTCCTTGATACCGGTGATGGTGCCGTAGATGCCGCCGATGGTGGTGATGCGGTCACCGGGCTTGAGGGCAGCCAGCATTTCCTTGACCTTCTTGTCCTTCTTGCGCTGGGGACGGATGAGGAAGAAGTAGAATACCACAAACATCAGCACCAGGGGAAGCAGGCTGCCCAGCAGTGCCGCAACGGGGCTGGGCTCCATCAGTTCTTCACCGGCAGCCACCGTGGTTTCAGTTACGGTGACAGGATCGGTGCCGGTCGCTTCGGCGATGGCGCTGTTGATACCAAAGATCCAATCAAACATGAGAAAAACCGCCTTTCAAAATCGGATGATCATCCATGATTATACATGGAAAAAAGTGTTCTGTAAAGCCCTGTTTTTTTCTGTGATCAGATCAAAAACACGGCAGCCACGGTGCTCAGCACCATGATCACGCACAGGGCGATGCACACCACGCGGATGATCATTTTGTTACGTTCCTGCTGCTTTTTGCTGGAGGTAGCCATCTTGCATTTCCTTCCTTTCTATGGTTTACGCCTGCTGAGCCTGATAGGCTTCAATGGCACGGGACAGCTGGTCGGGGCAGGACGTATTGCCGCGGCATTCCACACCGCGCAGAATTTCCTTCACGTCGTCCGCTTTCCGGCCGATCACCATCTTGGCCAGGCCCTGGGTGTTGCCCCGGCAGCCCCGGTGGAATTCGCAATGGGTGATCACACCGTTTTCGATCTCCAGATCGATCTGCACAGAGCAGGTGCCTTTTGTTTTGTACTGGAACATGGTTTTCTCTCCTTTTATGTATGTGTATGAATTGCTTGCCAATCGTTTTTCAGCATGGCATAAACCGCCACGTCCCGGAACACGCCTTTGTTCACGATCCGCTGGCGCATCACGCCTTCAAACTGCATGCCGCAATGGGCCATCACCTTGCCGGAAGCGGGGTTTTCGGTATCGTGCTGGGCTTCGATGCGGTTCAGTTTCAATTCTTCAAAGCCAAAGCGCAGCGTGGCCCAAAGCGCTTCCGTCATAATGCCCCGATTCCAATAATCCCGGCTCAGGCTGTAGCCCACTTCGGCGCTTTTATAATCCGGGTTCACCCACATAAACCCGATGGTGCCGATCATCCTTCCCCCGTCCTTCAGTTCAATGGCGAAGGAGCCGGGAAAGCCCCTTCTGTACTGGTTGCGGGCAAAACGGAGAAAGCGCCGGGTTTCCCAGATGCTTTTGTGGGCGTCCCACAAAACATGGCGGCTCACTTCCGGGTCCCTGGCATAGGCGTACATATCTCCGGCGTCGTCCATCTGCAGCGGCCGCAGGATCAGCCTGTCCGTTTCCAGATGGGGCAGGCAGGAAAACATGCCGGCATAAAACTGCATCCCTCCGCCCCCTTACAGCGCCCGGGCTCCGGGAGGGATAAACCAGTTGTCCCCCAGCACCAGGCTGCACACAAACAGGAACACGCCCATCACCAGCAGAAAAATGCATCCTGCCATCACCCAGCGGAATCCGAGGCTCTTTTCTTTTTTTTCGTTTTCCATAAAAGCTGCCTCCCGGATGTAAAAATTTATTTGGCCAAACGGGATAAAGAACAGGCGGCCGTGCGTTGTATAGGTGTTCCTTCCGTCAGGTAAGGCGCGGCAGAAACCCCCAGGATCTGGCCGGCCATCAGCAGGCCGATCACCGTCTTGCTGTCACGCAGTTCCCCCTTCAGGCACAGCGCCACCGCTTCCGCCAGGGGGATGCGGGTGATGTGGAGGAATTCATCTTCATCGGGATGGGTGTTGTGCTGGGAAAGGCCGGTGGCCAGATACAGCGCAATCCTTTCGGTGCAGAAGCCGGGGGTGGTATCGATCCGGGAAAGCAAACGCCAGTTATCGGCATTCAGCCCCGTTTCTTCTTCCAGTTCCCGCTTGGCGCAGGAGAAGGGATCCTCATCCGGGGTATCCAGCTTGCCGGCGGGAATTTCCCAGGTGAACCGGCCGGCCACCACGCGGTGCTGCCGCACCAGCGTTACATACCCCTCGTCATCCACCGGCACAATGGCGGCCGCACCGTTGTGGCGCACCACTTCCCGCAGGGCCGTTTTGCCGTTGGGCAGGGATACCTGCCAATGCTCCACATTGATGATCTTGCCGTGAAACTTCTCTTCACCGGATACATACGTTTCCCGCAGTGCATCGTCTGTCATGTTCGTTTCGCCTCCCGGTTTTATCCATAGATGTGTATTATTCCACACCGATGGAAAAATTCCTGCCGGGAAAGGGCGCAAGAACTGTAAATAATAAGGAAACGGCAGGTGAACTGATTGACATTGTAGGCAAAATGTAATAAAATTGAAACAAAGCTTAACCATTTTCAAGGATCATGAAGGAGGACCAACGCACATGACCTGTACGCATAAAAGAACCGCCATTTTCCTTATCCTGCTGGCTTTGCTGATGGGCCTCGCCCCCGCCGCCCCGGCCATGGAAAGCCCCTATGTGCTTTCCGCCCAGTGGACGGACGAATGGGGCCAGGTGCAATCTGTCCAGGCCCAGCCCATTCCCTATGCCGGCTATGAAAACAGCTTCTGGCTGCAATTGCCCCAGGGCGTCATGCCCGGCCAGGCCGCCCTGTACATTCAGGATACCACCGGCGCCGCATCCTCTTTCAGCGTGCCCGACGGCACCCTGCTGGATCAGGCGGCAGACGCCGGCGATACCCTCACCTTCTCCACCCCCATGGAAATCACAGGCTATGCCCAGGACGGCACGCCTGTTTTGATGCTGCGGCTGTATGTATCCACCACCGCCGCCCTGCCCCAGGATCCCAATGCTCCCATGGTGATGCCCGCCCGGGTAACCATCAAATACCAGGACAGCCAGACGCATGAACCCGTGGCCACCGAAACCACCACCACCGTGGAGCCCGGCACCCACGACGTTTTCCCCGCGCCCAACGACCTGAAAGCCAATTACACCCTGGCCGGCAGCCCCTCCCAGTCCGTCACGGTGGACCAGTTCGGCGCCAACCCCGGCGAAGTGATCTTCTACTACGACCGTATCCCCGTGGAACCGGTGGATATCACCATCTTCTATCTGGACATGCAGTCCATGCAGCAGGTGGCTTCCCCCACCACCCAGAAGGTCTACGAAGGCCCCAACACCATTTCCCCCGCCCCCTATGACCTGCAGCCCAACTACCGCCTCTACAGCGCGCCCGAAGCCATCGTCAACGTGAACGAATACGGCGCCGATATGCGGGAAGTGACCTTCTATTACGAAAAACTGCCCGTCCAGCCTGTGGACGTGACCGTCCGCTATGTGGATCAGGCCACCAATACCGAGATCGCCTCCGCCACCTCCCAGCCCTGCGGCGAAGGCAACACCTCCGTGTCCCCCGCCCCCTATGACCTGCCCGAATACTACACCCTGGTCAGCGAACCCGCCGTCAACGTCTTTGTAGACTATAACGGCGCCAACCCGGCCGAAGTGGTGTTCTATTACCAGAAGAACCCCGCCCCCACCGTGGACGTGACCGTCCGCTACGTGGATCAGGCCACCAATACCGAGATCGCCTCCGCCACCTCCCAGCCCTGCAGCGAAGGCAACACCTCCGTGTCCCCCGCCGCCTATGACCTGCCCGAATACTACACCCTGGTCAGCGAACCTGCCGTCAACGTCTTTGTGGACTATAACGGTGCCAATCCGGCCGAAGTGGTGTTCTATTACCAGAAGGAAGCGCTGCCCGCGGCCGATGTGGTGATCCATTACCTGGACGTGGACACCTACGCCCCCGTGGCGGATGACACCACCCAGCCCCTCACCCAGGAGGAAACGGTGGTGTACCCCGCCCCCCAGAACCTGAAGCCTTACCACACCCTCACCGGTGAAGAAAGCCACACCGTGGCCCTTACCTACTCCGGCGCCAACCCGGCCGAAGTGACTTTCTTCTATAAGAATAATACCCCTGCCGATGTGACCCTGCCCATCCGTTACCTGGATCAGGCCACCGGCATGCCCGTGGCCAGCGAAGGCAGCGTCACCTGCAAGCCCGCCACCACCACCGATGTGTACGCCCAGCCCGCCGATCTTCTGGCCGATTACGTGCCTTCTGACGGCAACACCGGCCTTGTGCAGGTCACCGTGGACGAAATGGGCAATGCCAACATGGGCGAAGTGGTGTTCTATTACACCTACGTCGCCCCCACCCCCGAACCCACCGCTGAACCTACGGCGGAACCTACCGCAGAACCCACTGCCGAGCCCACCGCAGAACCCACTGCCGAACCCACCCAGGCGCCCGTGGAACCCCTGACGATCCCCGTGCTGTACCTGGATTTGGAAAGCGGCCTGCCCGTGGCCAGCGAAGGCACCGTCCTTTGCCCGCCCGGCACCGTCACCGATGTGTACGCCCAGCCGGCGGACCTTCTGTCCAATTATGTGCTGAGCGAAGAAAGCCAGCCCATGTACCCGGTATCCGTGGATGAATTCGGCTATGCCGATGTATACGAAGTGGTGTTCTATTACACCTATGTGGCGCCTGCCCCCGAAGCCACCGCAGAACCCACGGTTGAACCCACGGCCGAACCCACCGCAGAACCCACCGCAGAACCCACAGCGGAACCCACCGCTGAACCCACCCAGGCCCCGGCGGAAGCCGTAGTGATCCCCGTATTGTACCTGGATCTGGAAAGCAACCAGCCCGTGGCCACCGAAGGCACCGTCCTTTGCCCGCCCGGCATCGTCACCGATGTATACGCCGCCCCGGCGGACCTGCAGCCCGGCTATGTGCTGAGCGAAGAAAGCCAGCCCATGTACCCGGTATCCGTGGATGAATTCGGCTATGCCGATGTATACGAAGTGGTGTTCTACTACACCTTCGTCACCGAAACCGAAGCGCCCATCCTGCTCCAGGAGATCATGGTGCAGTACGCTTCCACCGAAGGCGTGCAGATTGCCGAGCCCACCGTTTTCACCTGCCAGCCCGGCCCCAACAACGTTCTTCCCGCCCCTGAAAACCTGGATGAAAGCTGGGAGTTGCAGGGCGATGGGTATGTGACCGTCACGCTGGACGATAACGGCCTGTCCCAGCAGAGCGTGGTGTTCTATTACCAGAAAAAGCAGCCTGCCGCCACCATGGCCCCCATGCCCGTCACCATCCGCTATGTGGACCAGCAGGGCAACAGCCTGCGCCCCGATGAAAACATTTTCCTGCCCGCCGGGGATACCCCCGTCACCGCCCCCGAAACCCTGGACGATGCCTATGTGCTGGACGGCGAAAGCACCCGCATCATCCGTGTGGACGAATTCGGCGCCGATCCCAGCGTGGTGATCTTTGTCTACCGCAGCAGCACCGTGGCCCCCAAGGTGGCCCTAGTGACCGTGCGCTATGCCGATGCCGACGGCATTACCCTCTTTGCCACCTCCCAGGTATGCACCGAAGGGGCGGAAAACCGGGTGGTGCCCGATTATACCCAGCTCAGCGACAAGGGCTTTGGCGCCTATCAGCTGCAAAGCAGCGAAGAAGTGTTTGTCACGGTGGACGCAAACGGTACGGCCAGCCCTGCCGAAGTGGTGTTCACCTTCGTCAAGCCCGCCGAACCCACACAAACCCCCGAGCCCACCCAGGCGCCCACCGCCACCCCCGAAGTGCCGGTGAACGTGAAGGTGTATTTCCGCAACGAACAGGGGCTGGATATTGCCCCTGCTCAGGACGTGCCCTGCTTTGTGGGCAGCAATACCATCGAAGCAAACCCCGTGAACCTGTTGCCCGATTACCGGCTCAGCGGTGAAAGCTACCAGACCGTTGTGCTTTCCCAAGACGGTGTGCTCAGCCCCGAAATGGTGGTGTTCACCTATGTGTCCACCATCACCCCGGCGCCTGCCACCCCCACCCCCTTCCCCTATCAGTTTGCCCCGCTGGACCAGTGGTGCTACCCCACCGGCGACGGCATCAATTTCCGTTCCGAGCCTGCCACTTCCGGCGGCAGCAAGACGGTGATCCGCTCCCTCAAGCGCAATGAACTGGGCCACATTACCGGCCTTGTCACCAACGGCGACGGCGAAGAATGGTACATGGTGGAAATCGGCGATACTTTCGGTTTCCTCAAAACCACCGTCACCCGGGTGCTGACGGACAATCAGGTGAACGATTTGTTCGGCTACACCCCCGTGCCCGCCACGCCCTCCCCCTCGCCCATCCCCGAAGGCGCCGCCATTGACCGCTGGGGCCTGACCAACGCCAAGGTGTTCTTCCGTTCCTCCATGGAAACGGGCAACAACAAGCTGGGCGAACTGAAAAAGGGCACCCAGGTATGGGTGTACAAAATGGACAGCATGGAAGGCGATACCTGGTACCAGGTACAGGTGAACGGCCAGGACGGCTACATCATGTCCAAGTTTGTGAACCTGATGAGCCAGCAGGAAAGCGACAACATCCAGTCTTCCCTCGCTTCCCCCGTGCCCACCACCTCTCCCGAACCCACTGCCTTTGTGCCCACCCCCGAACCCACCTTCACCCCTGAACCCACTCAGGAGCCCACGCCTGAACCCACCGCCACTCCCCTGCCCTACACCGGCTATGCCCTGACCCTCTATCAGGTAGCCCTGCGCACCGGCGTGACGGATGATACCATTCTGGAATGGCTGCCTGCCGACAGCCTTGTGCACGTCAACGGCCAGACCTATGTGGAAGGCGAAAGCTGGTCTTACCTGCGGTCCATGCACAGCGGCAATTACGGCTTCATCCAGCACAGCGCCCTGATGCCCATCTCCAACGAGCAGGCGGCGCCTTACCTGGAAATGATCCAGCAGGCCCATGCCACCGTCACCCCCGAACCCCAGCAGCAGTACGGCTATGCCATGACGCTGGGCGAAGGCGTGCCGCTGCGCTCCTTTGCCGATACCAATGCAGAAATCATGCAGCTGCTGCCCTACGGCGCCGTGGCCAGCGTGCGCGGCCAGATCTTCTCCGGTGATACCACCTGGCACCTGGTGCAGTACAGCGGCATGTGGGGCTATGTGCGCGCCGACCAGATGCGCATGATGAGCGAAGAAGAAGTGCAGGCCTACCTGCACAGCCTGGAAAAGGGCACGCCTCTGCCCACCGAAGCCCCCTCCACCCCCGCACCCATCACCCAGGAAAGCCTGTCCAGCTACGGCCATGTGCAAAGCAACAGCGGCAAGGTGAACCTGCGCAGTGAGCCCTCCACCGAATCCACCCGCCTGCGTCTGCTGGATAATTACGCATTCGCACTGGTCATGGGCACCGAAATCGGTCAGGACGGCAAAACCTGGTACCACGTCAGCCAGGCCGGTACCGAAGGGTACATTCAGGGCGACTACTTCAAGGTGCTCACCCTGAGCGAACTTACCCTCTTCCTCCAGAGCGACGAATACCAGAACGCCAACAGCCAAAACAGCCAGACCGGCACTTCCTCCAGCCAGATCCAGCCGGTGGAAGACTACAACCAGACCATCTGGCAAAACCCTGCGCTGATGGCTTCCTACGAACCCTTCAACCCCTACGCCACCCCGGCGCCGGATCCTGAAAAGCTGCCCACGGCCACCGTATCGCCCACTGTGCGGCCTACCGGCTACATCACCCCCACCCCCATGATCGCCCCCATTCAGGGCGGCACCACCCCCGCACCCGATACCTCCAAGGACGGCGGCAGCGCCCTGCCCTGGATTTTGCTGGGTGCCGCAGTGGTGGGCGGCGGCGGTGCCGTGTACGCCTGGTCCCTGCATCAGCAGAACGAACGCCGCCGGCAGGCCGTCCGGGCCCAGCAGGCCCGTCAGGCCGCAGCCCGTCAGCAGCAGGCCCAGCAGCCGCAGATGCGCATGGCCCCCAACCGGCAATCCGGCCAGGCCACCCGTGCCTATAACACCCAGGCGCCCTACATGCCCACCGGCACCGGCGCCCCGGTCAATCCCCAGGCCACAGGCGCCTGGCAGCCCCAGCAGGTAAGCCAGTCTACCGGTTCCTGGCGGCCTCAGGCCACTCAGGCTTACACCCCCGCCGGCCCCCAGGCCACCCAGGAATTTAAACAGACGCAGGCTACGCAGGAATTCACCGATGCCAAAGCCGTCCGGGAAACAGAACAGGTACAGGAAACCAGGAAAGCCCAGCAGGCGGACCAAAGCGTGCCCCAGTTCCAGGCTACCCAGGAATGGCAGCCCACCGGCCAGAGCACCACACCCCGCCGGCGCCGCGGTGATAAATACAACAGCTGATTCATCTTCAAGGAGTTGTTTCCGCAAACCCAAATACGGCAAGGGCCTTTCCCGGCCCTTGCCCTTTGGTGCGGGCAGCTCCTGTTCCCATTTTATCAAGGAGGCCCCTTTCATGCGCGTTCTCGCTTTTTTTGCGGCACTGATGATCCTGTTTGCCGGCATTGCCTTTGCCGAAGCCCCTTCCCAGGCGGATTTTTCCGATCACGGCATCGTGCACAGCAACCTGGGCCAGGTAAACCTGAGGGAAAAGCCCACCGCTTCCTCCGCCCGGGTGGACCTGCTGGAAAACTACGACATGGCCCGTATTCTGGAAGCCGTGACAGGCGACGACGGGAAAATCTGGTACCACGTGGAATTTGAAGGCAAAGAAGGCTACATCCACGGCGATTATTTTGACGTACTCACCAAGCAGGAACTGGCCCTGCGCCAGGGCACCACGGAAAATGACGAAGGTGCCTCTCTTGCCTTTTCCGCCGGCGAAACCCCGGAAAACCTGGTGCCATACGCCTACCCCGTACCCCAGTATGTGAACCAGCTCATCTTCATTGCCGAAAAGGAAGTGGGCTACACCGAAGAAACAAACGGCGTGACCAAATACGGCATCTGGAGCGGCGACAGCAAGGCAGAATGGTGCGCCGAATACCTGTGCTGGGCCACCTACCAGACGGACAGGCAGTTTGCCACCCAGCTGTTCAACAACATCTACCCCAACTACACCGGCAACAATACCGGCAGGGACTGGTTCCTGAAAGAGGGACGCTATGTGGCCCGTCGGGGCATTGTGCCCGGCTGGGGCTCCCAGTGGTTCAAAGGGCAAAGCACCCTGATGCAGGAAAACAGCTATGTGCCCCAGCCCGGGGACTGGATGTTCCTTGCCACCGGCGCCGAAGGGGATACCTCCCACGTGGCCATGGTCACCCACTGCACCTACATGGACGACGGCACCATCCAGGTGCATGTGCTGGAAGGCAACAATCCGTCCTCCGTGCAGCGCAATACCTACCCTTTGACCCATTGGTCCATTCTGGGCTACGGCACCGTGCATGACGTGGCCGATATCACCCTGAAAGAAGGGCACAAGGGCAAAAAAGTGACCGCCCTGCAGCAGAAACTGGCAGACGCCGGCTACTTCCGCCGGGAAAACATTACCGGCACCTTCGGGGATATCACCCTGCAGGCCGTAAAAACCTTCCAGCAAGCCCAGGGCCTGCCCGTTTCCGGCATTGCCACCCTGGAAACCCAGCTGAAACTGGACCAGCTTCTGGCCCCTTCCCCCTCCCCGGCCCCCTGAAGCAGGAATTTTTCCTGAAGCGACGAATAAGTAAAGGTTATTCTTTCCCCAAACAGGATTGAGAGAGGTGAAAACCATGCGCGATATGGTGCTTGTGCTGAATTTCAGCAACACCGCCAGCCGGACCATTACCCGCAAGCTCCGCTCGGAACGGGTGATGTGCAGGATTGTTCCCGGGGATATCAGCCCCGAAGACATCCTGGCTCAGGAGCCTCTGGGGCTTGTTCTGGCCTGCGGCGCCACGGAAGAAATCACAGCGCAGCCACATACCGGGCTGTTTGATATGGATCTGCCCATGCTGGCCCTGGGCCGCACGGCAGACAATATGCTCTGCGCCCTTGGCGGCAATCCGGACGAAAAAGAAATGGAAAGCGGGCTGGTGTCCATTCAGTACGCTGCCCATCCCCTCTTTTCCGGCCTTGAAAACGGCGACCGGATGGCCCACAGCCTCCGGCCCTATGTGCTTTCCTCCACCACCCGCGCCCTGTGCACCTGTGAAGGCGAAACCATCGGCTTCACCCACAAGGAACGCCCTCTGATGGGCCTGCAGCTGGAAATGGAGCAAAGCGATATGGAAGGCTCCCGGATGCTGCGAAATTTTGCCCTGGATATCTGCGGCTGCACCCCCTGGTGGGACGACGACGCCTTCGTATCCCGGGCGGTGGAAGAAATCCGGCGCGTGACGGGCGACGGCATTGCCGTGTGCGCCATGACCGGCGGGCTGGACAGCGGCGTGAGCGCCTTGCTGGGCCATCGTGCCCTGGGCGACAGGCTGCGCTGCATTTTTGTGGATACCGGCCTTTTGCGCCAGCAGGAAGCGGACGATTTTCTCTCCTTCTACCGGGATCAGCTGGGGCTGGATATTGTATGCATCGACGCAAAGGCCCGCTTTATGGCCGCCCTTGCCGGGGTGCAGCAGCCGGAAAAGAAGCGCAACGTGATCGGCCTGACCATGCAGCAGATTCTCAACGAAGAAAAGCACCGTCTGGGTCAATACAGCGCCCTGATCGGCGGCACCAGCTTCAACGATATCATGTTCGGCAAGGGCGATAAGCGCCCGGTACTGGCGGAAGACGTGCCGCTGATGGAACCGGTGCGGGATCTGTTCAAGGATGAGATCCGCCGCATCGGCAGCTATCTGGGCATTCCCGCCCATGTGCTCTCCCGCCAGCCCTTCCCCGGCAGCGGCCTGGCCCTGCGGATTTTGGGGGAAGTGACGGAAGAAAGGCTGAACACCCTGCGTGCCTGCGACCGGATTTTCCGGGAAGAAATCAAGCAGGCCGGCGCCGAAAAGCGGCTGTGGCAGTATTTTGCCGTGCTCAGCCCCCTTCCCGGCGAGGAAGACAAGGCCGTCATCTGCCTGCGTGCCGTGCATGCGGTGGAGCGGAGCCTGGCCCACGCCGCCCGCCTGCCCTATGACGTGACGGAAAACACCGTCAGCCGTATCCTGCAGGAAGTGAAGGGCGTCCGCCGCGTGGTGTATGACCTGACCCCCAGCAACAACTACTCCGGCATTGAATGGCAATAATCACATAAGTTATTGATAAGAAGGAATGGGTTTTATGCGTATTTCTCACCCCCAGGCCGCCTTTCAGGGCGTTGCCCCCGAAAACGTATTCTTTGTGGCCAATGACCAGCATGTACAGATGGGCACAGGGTATGTGATTCCCTTTATGCAAAACGAAATGTATCCCGAACGGCCCCTGCACCTGTACATGCAGATCGAAGCCCAGCCCTCCGCCAGGGCGCTGCTTTACGGCGCGCTGCTGGCCCGGGCCGAACAGTTGAAGGAGCAAACGCCGGGCCTGCCCGTCCGGCTGTACAGCCTGGTGCCCCCCGAAGATCTGGACATGATGCATTTTTACGAAAGCTGCGGCTTTCAGAACGACGACGGGGAAGACATGTACCGCTTCCCCCTGCCTCAGGGCTATCCCCGCACCCCCATGGGCATGCAGTTTGCCTCCGTGCCCCTGCAGGATGAGCAGAGCCAGATAGCCTTCTTAAACCGCATCAACCAAAACCGCATCCAGCCCTTCTCCCGGGATCACCTGACCCTCTGGATGCAGCAGCAGCATTTCATGGCCCTGGGCTTTTACAAAAACGGCCTGCCGGTGTGCGAATGCATCCTGACCGGCACCGGCCCCAACGTCACCCTGCTGATGATCTACACCAAGGCAGAACACCGCCGTCAGGGCATGGCCACCCAGCTATTGGAAAGCGCCTTTAACCTGCTGCGCGAACGGGGCGTGACCCATGTGTACACCCACATTTTCCGCCGCCATCTGCCCCAGATGAAGCTGATGCAGCGCTTTGGCGGCCAGTACCTGCGCACCGTGTCCGCCCTGCCGGGCATTGACCTGTAAGGGAATGAGGAATGTGGAATGAAGAATTCAGAATGAAGAATTCAGAATTGTGTTTTGTTAACCATTCATCTGCAACCAAATATCACAGGGGCGGCCATTGGCCGTCCTTTTTTCTTCTGCTCTGAAATCACACACAAAAAAGGAAGCCCGGCCAGGCTTCCTCTTTGCATATTTATGTTTGGCTATAGTTTGTCCGGCTCAGTCGTTCAGTCAGTCCAGTGCATCGGGATAGGTGTAGTTCAGGCCGTTTTCCTGGCACCACTTGGCGGCATAAGAATCCCGCACCACGGTGAACTGCATATTATTCGGGCAATTGGCAAAAGCATATGTGCCGATGCTTTCCAGACTCTCCGGCAGCGTGATGGCGGCGAGTCTACTGCAACCGAAAAATGCAGCATCCCCGATGCTGGTGAGCCCTTCCGGCAGTGTGATGGCGGTGAGGCTGTAGCAGTTTTCGAACGCAGAATCCCCGATGCTGGTAACGCTTTCCGGCAGCGTGATGCCGGCGAGGCTGTAGCAACCGGCGAACGTCGCATCCCCGATGTTGGTAACACCTTCCGGCAGCGTGATGGCGGTGAGGCTGTCGCAAGAGGAGAACGCACTATCCCCGATGCTGGTTAGCCCTTCCGGAAGCGTGATAGCGGTGAGGCTGTCGCAAGAGGAGAACGCATAATCCCCGATGCTGCGGATGCCCTTTGGCACCTGATATTCCGTTGCGGTAAAACCGCCGGGATAGCAAACCAGTTTCTTTTCCGTTTTATTGAACAATACCCCATCTATGGTGGCAAACACGGGGTGATCCGGCGAAATCTGAATGTTTGTCAGCTGTTTACAATACACAAAGGGATTGGCTCCCATTTCCGTTATGCTGTCCGGCAGCGTGATGGCGGTGAGGCTGCTGCAAGAGGAGAACGCATTATCCCCGATGCTGGTGAGCCCTTCCGGCAACGTGATGGCAGCGAGACTACTGCACATGAAAAATGCATCATCCCCGATGCTGCGAATGCCCTTGGGCACCTGATATTCCGTTGCGGTAAAACCGCCGGGATAGCAAACCAGTTTCTTTTCCGTTTTATTGAACAATACCCCGTCTATGGTGGCAAACACGGGGTGATCCGGCGAAACCTGAATGTTTGTCAGCTGTCCGCAATACACAAAGGGATTGGCTCCCATTTTCGTTATGCTGTCCGGCAGCGTGATGGCGGTGAGGCTGTCGCAAGAGGAGAACGCATAATCCCCGATGCTACTTACCGAATACCCGTCCAGTACATCCGGCACGGTCAGTTCGGCTGCACTGCCGGAATAATATATGATCAGTGCCGTGCCATCCGCAAGGAGGATGTATCCATAATCCTCGCTTTGGTCTGCGTTGGCAGCAAAGCACAGCCCCAGGGCCAACAGCAATACAAACAAAAAGATACAGTATTTTCTCATATACGTTTCCTCCCCACGGGATATATAATTTACTTCCAATGAAATCATATCATTTTTTCCCTCTGAATGCAAGAAAATATCCCACGCATCCATCTTCCATCATGGAACGGAAATTTTTGTGCATAATATAACTGTATTCTTTCTGTATGCCGCCGGGAATTATTGCAAAAAACGGGGAAATATGGTATTCTAAAGTGTATACGTTTATTAGGGGAGGAACCTTATTTATGGACATGAAACAGCAGATCGCAAATCTGGTAAAAGAAATGCTGGACGCTGCTTACCCCGGCGTGGAAGGCCTGCCGGAAGATATTGCTTCCCTTCTGGAAGTACCCCCGGAAGCCCACATGGGCGATTATGCATTCCCCTGCTTCCGCCTGTCCAAGGCGCTGCGCATGGGCCCGCCCATGATTGCCAAGAAGCTGTCCGAAGCGGTGAACAAGCCCGAAATTGCCCGGGTGGAATGTGCCGGCGGCTACCTGAATTTCTTCTTCAACCGTGAAAACTTCGCCAAGGACCTGATGGCCGCCATCATGGCCGCGCCCGAAAAGTGGGGCAGCAGCGAAGAAGGAAACGGCAAGACGGTCTGCCTTGATTATTCCTCCATCAATATTGCCAAGCGGTTCCACATCGGCCATTTGTCCACCACCGTCATCGGCAACGCCCTCAAGCGCATTTACGAATTCCAGGGCTGGAAAACCGTGGGCATCAACCACCTTGGCGACTGGGGCACCCAGTTCGGCAAGATGATCTGCGCCTACAAAAAGTGGGGCGTGAAGGAAAAGGTGGAGCAGGACGGCGTGGAAGAAATGAACCGCCTGTACGTCCGTTTCCATGAAGAAGCGGAAAAGGATCCTGCCCTGGAAGACGAAGGCCGCGCCTGGTTCAAGAAGATCGAAGAAGGCGACGGAGAAGCCCTGGAAATTTTCCACTGGTTCAAGGAAGTCACCCTGAAGGACGCCATGAAGGTGTACAGCACCCTGGGCATCACCTTCGACAGCTACGCCGGCGAAAGCTTCTATGTGGATAAGACCGACCGGGTGGTCAACGAACTGAAAGAAAAAAACCTGCTGGAAGAATCCGAAGGCGCCCTGATCGTGGACCTGGAAGAAGAAAAAATGCCCCCCTGCCTGATCATCAAGCGGGACGGCACCACCATCTACGCCACCCGGGACCTGGCCGCCATCTTCTACCGCAAGGATACCTACAACTTCGATAAGTGCCTGTACGTGGTGGCCTATCAGCAAGACCTGCACTTCCGCCAGATTTTCAAAGTGGTGGAAAAGATGGGCTACGACTGGGCCAAGGAAGGCCTCATCCACGTGGCATTCGGCATGGTCTCCTACGAAGGGCAGACCCTGGCCACCCGTTCCGGCCATGTGGTGTATCTGGAAGATCTGCTGCGCCGTGCCCAGGAAAAGGCCCTGGCCATTATGGAGCAGAAATCCCCCAACCTGGAAAACAAGGAAGAAGCCGCCCGTCAGGTGGGCGTTGGCGCCGTGGTGTATGCCACCTTGCAGAACAACCGTATCAAGGATATCGACTTCTGGTGGGATCGCGCGCTGAACTTTGACGGCGAAACCGGCCCCTATGTGCAGTACACCCACGCCCGCTGCGCTTCCGTTTTGCGCAAGGCCCCGGAAAGCACTGTGGCCCCCGATTATGCCGCCCTCACGGACGACGAAGCCCAGGCTCTTTTGCGCCTCCTCTCCCGCTTCCCCGAAGCGGTGGAAGAAGCCTGCCTGCGCAACGAGCCCTCCATCGTCACCCGTGCCACCACGGAAATTGCCAAGGCCTACAACAAGTACTATTACGAGCACCGCATTCTGGACGATGACGCTGCCGCCACCGCTGCCCGGCTGGATCTTACCCGTGCCTGCAAGCAGGTGATCAAAACCGGCCTGTTCCTCATCGGCGTGGAAGCCCCCGAAAGAATGTAAGGCACACCGCCTGCCCCGATTGCATAAGCTGACATTATCTTCAGTCAAGGAGGAACCCCCATGCGCTTTACCAAAATGCACGGTATTGGCAACGATTATCTCTTTGTAAATTGCTTTGAAGAAGTGGTGCATGACCCCGAAAGCATGGCGCTGATCATGAGCCGCCCCCATTTCGGCGCCCAGGCCGACGGCCTGGTGCTGATCGAGCCGTCTGACCGGGCCGATTTCGGCATGCGCATTTTCAACGCCGACGGCAGTGAAGCGGAAATGTGCGGCAACGCCACCCGCTGCATCGGCAAGTATGTGTACGAACGCGGCCTCACCGATAAGACCGAGCTCACCCTGGAAACCAAAGGCGGCCTGAAGCGGCTGTGGCTGGAAGTGGAAAACGGCAAAGTGAGCCGGGTGAAGGTGGACATGGGCACCCCCGAGCTGAACCCCCGGAATATCCCGGTGGACCTGCCCGGCGAAGTGGTGCTGCGGCACCGGCTGCAGATCATGGGCCAGACGCTGTACATCACCTGCGTCAACATGGGCAACCCCCATGCCGTGGTCTTTGTACGGGATCCCGAAGTGGTGGATCTGCCCACCATCGGCCCCATGATCGAGCACCATCCCCTGTTCCCCCGCCGCACCAATGTGGAATTTGTCCGGGTGATTGACCGGGGCATCCTGCAGATGCGCGTATGGGAAAGAGGCACCGGCGAAACCCTGGCCTGCGGCACCGGCGCCTGCGCGGCACTGGTGGCTTCCGTACTGGCCGGCCAGAGCGACCGCAGCGTGCAAATGAAGCTCACCGGCGGCAACCTGCAGCTGCAGTGGAACGCCGAAGATAACCATGTGTACCAAACCGGCCCTGCCACCTTCGTCTATGACGGCGAATGGCTGGGTGACTAACATACAGGAGGCCCCATGAAGCTGAACAAATCCATCGCCACCCTGCCCGCCGGCTATCTGTTTGCCGAAGTGGCCAAGCGCGTGAACACCTTTGTTGCCAACAACCCCGATAAGCCCGTGCTGCGCCTTGGCATCGGCGACGTTACCCGTCCCCTGGTGCCCGCTGTGACTGACGCCTTTGCCGAAGCTGCCCGCGCCATGGGCACCAAGGAAGGCTTCCGCGGCTACGGCCCGGACTTTGGCTACAAGTTCCTGCTGTCCGCCATTGCCAAAAACGATTATCAGAACAAGGGCGTCATGATCGAAGAAGACGAAATCTTCCTCTCCGACGGCGCCAAGACGGACTGCGGCGCCCTGCAGGAATTGTTTGCCGCCGATGCCACCATCGCCGTCACCGACCCTGTCTACCCCGTCTATATCGACGCCAACGCCATGGCCGGCCGTCTGGGCGTGTATGAAAACGGCCGCTGGTCCAAGCTGACTTACCTGCCCTGCAACAAGGAAAACAATTTTGTGCCGCCGCTTCCCGAAAAGCGGGTGGACGTTATTTACCTGTGCTACCCCAACAACCCCACCGGCACCGTGCTCACCAAGGAACAGCTGAAAAAGTTTGTGGACTGGGCACTGGAAAACGAAGCCCTCATCATCTACGATGCCGCCTACAAGGCCTTCATCACCGATGACGAAATCCCCTTCAGCATTTACCAGATCCCCGGCGCCGAAAAGTGCGCCATCGAATGCTGCTCCTATTCCAAAACCGCCGGCTTCACCGGCACCCGCTGCGGCTTCACCGTCATCCCCAAGGCCCTGTGCTTTGACGGGCTGAGCCTCAATAAAATGTGGGGCCGCCGCATGGCCAGCAAGTTCAACGGCGTTTCCTACCCCGTGCAGAAGGCTGCCGAAGCCATCTACACCCCCCAGGGACAGGCCCAGATCGAAGAATGCCTGGCCTACTACCGCGTAAATGCCATGACCATCCGGAACGGCCTTATCAAGGCCGGCATCGATGCCTTCGGCGGCGTCCATTCCCCCTATGTGTGGATGAAAACCCCCGGCAATATGAAGAGCTGGGATTTCTTCGATATGCTGCTGAAGGAAGCCCAGGTGGTGGGCACCCCCGGCGAAGGCTTCGGCCCCTCCGGCGAAGGCTACTTCCGCTTGACCGCCTTCAATACCCTGGAAAAGACCAAGCAGGCCATGGAGCGCGTGAGCAAGCTGAAGGAGGCGTAAGCCATGCCGGTTTATCGCAGTGTATCAGAGCTGATCGGTCCCACGCCCCTCATGGAGCTGACCCATTATCAGCAGGATAACGCGCTGAACGCTACCATCCTGGCCAAGCTGGAGTGCTTCAACCCCGCTGGCAGCGCCAAGGATCGCGTGGCCAAAACCATGCTGGATGATGCGGAGGCCCGCGGGCTGATTACACCCGGCGCCACCATCATTGAGCCCACCAGCGGTAACACGGGCATTGGCCTGGCGGCGGTGGGGGTGTCCCGGGGCGTGCTGCGGGCGGTGCGGGCAGACCGGGGGGGGGGGGACGGACAGGAGGGGGGGGCGCTGCTTATTGCCCTGTCGCCGACGCCGGTGTCGGACGGAGGAGGATATGCGGCCCTTGTGGCCGCGTTGGATGGAGAAAG
>JAZNOW010000034.1:0-10280 GCA_045589355.1 Clostridia bacterium | reverse complement strand
TGGCGAAGGGGTCCCACCTGTTCCCATACCGAACACAGAAGTTAAGCCCTTCAGCGCCGAAAGTACTTGGCTGGACACGGCCCGGGAGGATAGGTCGTCGCCGGATTCCATGAAGCATCTCAAAAGAGATGCTTCTTTTTTATTTGATTAATTTCTAAATAAAAAAGCCGCCGGTAAAAACCAACGGCTTTTGAATCAATCGATCAGGCCTTCCATCCTTGATTGTGTGATTGACTTCTCAATGGATTGCTCCAGCTCATTTTCGACATGGTAATAGCAGGCGATTTTCATAAGTTCCACCATGGCCTGGCGAATTTCATTGGCAATGTTCTCTTTTTTAGGATCGCCATGTTTTTGACGCTTGATACCAGAGTCTTCCCAAAGGTTGATTTCCGATGCGATTTCGCCGCATTCCTCAAGGAGGCGGGTGGCCATTTGGAAAGGCTGTACGCCGTTTGGAAAGCGTTTGTTGGATGCTTCCACCATTTGATAGAGTCTTTTCATCTTTTTCTCCTTTATTATGTGGGCAGAAAAATTTCAAGGTAATACCAATCCGCTTCCAATTCAACGGCGTAAATGTACCCCTTGCCATGTAAACCAAACCCCTCGTAACGAATGGAACTTTCTGTGCTTTGGATAGCGGGATTGGATTGGTCCTGCAGTAGATATGCATAGAAATCGGATACGGGGCGGTCTGGCGTATAAAGAAGACGGGCGCTTACTTCCGGAACAAAATGGAAGGATATTTCAAAAGGTGTATCTTCTGCCATTTCGGAAGAAAATTTCAATTTGGCGAATTTTTGATGGATGCGTACTTTTTGGAGAGGATCCAATTGCAGATAGCCAATGCACAGAAGGAAAAGCAATACTGCAATGATTGCCAGCACTTTCATGGGTTTCTTCATATGGGCACCTCCAAAGGACTCAGTACAGATGCGACCAATCAGCGGTGAAGACAGCACGTTTCCGCTCCACCATTTCGGGGATGCGGCTGATATAGTGGCAGATATCGGAGACGTTGGGGGCACGCTCAATGTGCCCTTTTTCGGGCAGCACACGCTTGCTGATGGCGCCGGCGCCCACGGCCAGCACGGTACCTGTTTCTTCCATCATATCAATGTTATACAGGCAAGCATGGCCTTTCAAGGCGTAACCCACGTTTTCCTGATGGCCAGCCATATACTTTTGCCGGTACAGGTAATAGGGCTTCATGCCCCGGGAAAGCGCAGCCTGCTGGCCCATGCGGGTCATTTCGGCGGTCATCCGGCCGTCCGGCAGGGGCACATCCTGCAGATGCAGAATGGAAGAACGCTTGATGGACAGGGAATGAATGGTGAGGCTTTCGGGGGAAAGGTCCTGGCTCCAGCGGAGGGTTTCCTCAAACATTTTAAGGTTCTCTCCGGGCAAACCGGCAATCAGGTCCATATTGATGTGGTGGAAGCCGGCCTGACGGGCCAGGGCATAGGCATCTTCCGTCTGCTTGGCGGTGTGATGGCGGCCAATGCGCTGGAGCGTGATATCATGGCTGGTCTGGGGATTGATGGAAATGCGGGTAGCGCCGGATTGCTGGATGATATCCAGCTTTTCCCGGTCAATGGTGTCGGGACGTCCCGCTTCCACGGTGACTTCCGAAACGCGGTCGATGAAGGGTTTACAGGCTGTCAGAACACGCTTCAAAAGCGGTGCGGGCAGGGATGTGGGCGTGCCGCCGCCCATATAGAATGCCCGGGGACGCAAACCCAGTTCATCAATGAGCAGCAAAGTCTGTGCCAATTCCTGTTCCAGTGCTGCTGTATAGGGCTCCAGCTGCTTGCCTTTGCCCACTTCTTCGCTGAGGAAGGAGCAATAGGCGCAGCGGCTGACGCAGAAGGGAATACCCACATACAGGTCCACATCCTTTTCCGTGGGCTGAGGATACCGGGACTGCACCTCGATCAGATCATGCAGCAGCTGCATTTTTTCATCCTGTACGTCAAAGGTGTTTTGCACATGGCAGCAGGCATCGTCAAGGGACAGGCCTGTATCCATGGCGGTATACACCAGCCGGGAAGGACGGATGCCGGTGAGGGCACCCCATGGAGGCGTAAACCCGGTCATTTCCTTCAGGCAATCGTATACCAACAGCTTCAACTGGCGCTTGCGGTACCGCTTCTCCAGCAGTTCGCTATTTTCAGGAACGCGCATCTCTTCCCGGGTATACAGGCCGTTCAGAGAAACGCGGCAAAGCACACCATCAGGCGTTGCTTCTTCCTGATGGCGGATGACGATCTCGCCGCCGTCTTCATTGATGAACAGCGTAATTTTGCCCAGAAAAACCCGAACGATATCCGCCACGTCGTTGCTGAACTGCGGTGCCGGGGTGAAAAGACTGACAGAAGGCATTTTAATGACCTCTTTCTTTACCGATGGTAGAGGATGGGCCGTGGCCGGGATAGAACGGCAGAGCGGGGTCCAGCCGGTAAAGCCTGCGCAGGCTCATGACCAGCTGGCTGAAATTGCCGCCCATCAGGTCGGTGCGGCCATAGCCGTGGTTGAACAGGGTATCGCCGGTGAACAAGGCACCGTCAAACTGATAGCACACACAGCCGGGGGAATGGCCGGGGGTGTGCAGGACGTGGATTTCCATGCCGGCCAAAGAAAGATTGCCGCCTTCCATGATGAACTGCACATCCGCCTGGCGGGGCTGGAAAGGGCTGCCTTCTCCCATGGCGCTCCAGGCGGCATCTTTCAGCATAATTTCGTCTGCAGGATGCATGTATACGGGGCAGCCGAAAGAGGCAATTTCGCCGGTATGGTCGTAATGCCCATGGGTGAGCAGCACGGCGGCTATTTCTTTCCCGTTTGCGGCGCGGAGAATCTTGTCCGCTTCATCGCCGGGATCGATCACAATACAATCGTCCCTTTCGGGCAGGGAAACCACATAGCAATTGGTTTCCAGTGCGCCCACAACAACTGTTTTGATGTCCATAAAATTACCTCGGATGATCAGAAATTCTTTTTGCTGTCCAGCAGGATGGTGACGGGGCCGTCGTTGATAAGATGCACCATCATGTGGGTGCGGAAAATGCCGTTTTCCACCGGCACGTTCATCTTGCGCAGCTCGGCACAGCACAGCTCATACAGCTCGTTGGCCCTTTCCGGCAGCTCGGCCTGGGTGAAGCCGGGGCGGTTCTGCCCTCTGGCGTCGCCAAGCAGGGTGAACTGGCTGACGGCCAGCACCTTGCCGCCCACCTGGGTGACGGAAAGGTTCATTTTATCGTTTTCGTCTTCAAAAATGCGCAGCTTGGCAATCTTGCCGGCCATGTAGAGGGCGTCCTTTTCGGTATCGCCTTTTTCCACGCCGATCAGCGCGCAAAAACCTTTTTCAATGCGGCCGGTTTCCTGGCCGTCAACGGTCACATAGGCCTGGGATACTCTCTGGATCACACAACGCATACTTTATTCCTCCATCATGCCCCGTTTTTTCAGCAGCGCTTCGGCGACACGCATGCCGTCTGCAGCGGCGCTCATAATGCCGCCGGCATATCCGGCCCCTTCACCGCATGGGAAAAGGCCCAGGATATTGCTTTCGTACCGTTCATCCCGGGGAAGACGAACGGGGCAGGAAGAACGGCTTTCCACGGCGGTCATCACCGCATCGTGCAGCGCAAAACCCTTCAGACGCCTGTCCAGCAGGGGGATGGCGGCACGAAGCCCCTCCACCGCAAAGCCAGGCAAAACCGCCTGCAGATCGGCGCAGGTGACGCCGGGACGGTAGGTGGGGGTGACGACGCCCAGGGCTTTGGATTGGCGGCCGGCAAGAAAATCACCGCACAGCTGTACCGGGGCATGGTAATTGCTGCCGCCGGCACGGAATGCTTTTTCTTCCCACATGCGCTGCAGCACATACCCGGCCAGGGGATGATCGTCACCGAAATCCTCCGTCCGCACATCGATCAGCAGGGCGGCATTGGCGTTTTCTCCATCCCGGGCGAAGGTGCTCATGCCGTTGACGCAAAGGGCGTTTTCCCGGCTGGCTGCCGGCACCACCGTGCCGCCCGGGCACATGCAGAAGGAATATACGCCCCGGCCGTCCGGAAGTTTCTGGGACAGGTGGTATTCGGCGGCGCCCAGGGCCGGGTGCCGGGCAAACTTGCCATACTGGCTTTGATTGATCAGGCTTTGGGGATGCTCCATGCGCACGCCCACAGAAAAAGGCTTCTGGATCATGTTCACACCGCAGCGGTACAGCATCTGCTGGGTGTCGGCGGCGCTGTGGCCGATGGCCACGATCAGGGCATCGGTGACGATTTCCTTTTTTTCGCCGTTTGTTATGTATTCCACGCTTGTTACTTGGTTCTTTGTGATGCCAACGCCGGACAGCCGGGCGCCAAAATGCACTTCGCCGCCCAGGGAAAGGATTTCCTTGCGGATATTGGCCACCACCTGGGGCAATTTATCGGTGCCGATGTGGGGGTGGGCAAGGTACAGGATTTCTTCCGGCGCGCCATGGCTGTGCAGTTTCTGCAAAATCAGCTGGCAGCGTTTATCCTTGATGCCGGTGGTCAGCTTACCGTCGGAAAAAGCGCCGGCGCCGCCTTCACCGAACTGAATATTGCTTTCGGTGTTCAGCTGGCCGTGGGCGGCGAACTGCTCCACGGTGCGGGCTCTGTTTTCCACCGCTTCCCCTCTTTCCAGCACAATGGGCTTCAGGCCGGCCCGGGCCAGCGTCAAAGCGGCAAACAATCCGCCGGGGCCAAAGCCTGCAATGACGGGCCGGCAGCCCTTGGGCGGGGTGCATTTGGGGAAAGCGGGGGCAGGGGGCAGGAGGGTGGCCACGCCGGGCTTCAGCCTTTTTACAAGCTGCTGCTCGTTCTTTACTGCCACGTCCACTGCCACCACAAAATGCACGTTGCCCTTATCCCGGGCGTCCACGCTCTTTTTGCTGATGCGGAAAGAAAGCACCTGGTCTTCGGGCAGGCGCAGCTTTTTCAGTGCCAGGCGAAGGGCGTCCTTTTCACTGCCGTCCAGGGGCAGGTTGATGTTGGCAATGCGCAGCAAGGAAGTTCCTCCATTCCATCGTTCATAACCAAATAATTATACCACTACATGGGGATGGGGGCAAGAAAAACAAAAAAAGAAAAGCCCCGTAAGAAACGGGGCTCTACGCTGACGCTTACTTGTTCTGCATAGCGGCGAAGCATTCGCTGCAATACACAGGACGGTCTTCCCTGGGCAGGAAAGGAACCTTGGTGGCGGCGCCGCAATTGGCGCACACGGCGTCATGCATTTCACGCGGGGCAGTGCCGTTGTTACGGGTAGCCTTGCGAGCCTGACGGCATTCGCGGCAACGGGTGGGCTCGTTCTGGAAGCCCTTTTCGGCGTAGAATTCCTGTTCACCAGCCGTGAACACGAATTCGTTACCACAGTCACGGCATACCAGCGTTTTGTCCTGATACATTTTGTTTTCCCCCTGATTAATATGTTGGTTAGCTTCGGCTGACCTGGTTTTTGACCCCACACACGCCGGCTGGGATTTTGCTCTGCGAATTCTCGCCCTCACGCCATCCTCTCGTGTTTACCACGGCCGGGCTTACATCTAGACCGCACCATGCTCACCGGAACTTTGTCCGGCTTACGTGGACCGCTTTGCCTGCGACTGGCATCGGCTTGCAACCACAGACCCGATACAGCCAACCGCCGTCATTATATGCCCTTTTCCCGAGAAACGCAAGTTTTTTTTCCGGCATTTTCCGGTTAAAAAGGGGTTAAATGGGGCAAAAAACGAAAAAAGTACGAAAATGCTCTAAAATGGCACAAATTTGTGCAATTATAGGATCAGCATACAGTCGCCAAAGGAGAAGAAACGGTATTCCTTTTCCACGGCTTCCCGGTACGCAGCCAGCGCTTCTTCCTGGCCCATCAGGGCAGAAACCAGCATCAGAAGGGTGCTTTCGGGCAGGTGGAAATTGGTCATCAGCACGTCGGTGGCCTTCAGCTTTACCCCGGGGGTGATGAAAATGTTGGTCATGCCCATGCCGGGGTGAACGATGCCGTTATCATCCGCCGCCGTTTCCAGGGTGCGTACGGAGGTGGTGCCGATGCAGACGATGCGGCCCCCTCTTTTCCGGGCGGCATTGATCTTTTCCGCCGCTTCTTCCGTTACCTGCCAGTATTCGGAATGCATCACATGCTCGCTCACATCTTCCACCTTCACCGGCCGGAAGGTGCCAAGGCCCACATGGAGCAATACGGGCACGATCTCTATGCCTTTTTCCCGGATGCGCTGCATCACTTCTTCGGTGAAATGCAGCCCGGCGGTGGGAGCGGCGGCGCTGCCCTCTTCCTTGGCATAGATGGTCTGGTACTGGGTGGGGTCGGACAGCTTTTCGTGGATGTAGGGAGGCAGGGGCATTTCGCCCAGGCGGTCCAGCAGTTCCTCAAACACGCCTTCATACAGGAAGGTAACGATGCGGCCGCCGGCAGCGGTGGTTTCGCCGATTTCGGCCCTAAGCAGGCCGTCGCCGAAGGAAACCGTAACGCCTTTTTTCAGCCGGCGTCCCGGGCGCACCAGCGTTTCCCAGCTGTCCTTATCCACCCGCTTCAACAGCAGCACTTCCACCGGCACGCCGGTATCTTCCTTTACGCCAAGCAAGCGGGCAGGCAGCACTTTTGTGTGGTTGATCACCATCACATCGCCGGGGCGCAGGTAATCGGGCAGGTCCCGGAAAATTTTATCTTCATGCAGGCCGCTGTCCCGGTGGATGACCATCATGCGGGCTGCATCCCGGGGCTGTGCCGGGGTCTGGGCGATGAGCCGTTCCGGCAGATCATAGTAAAAATCAGATGTTTTCATGTTCCGTATCCTTTGACCATTGATAGGCAATCCGGGGATCGCCATTTTCCAGGTAAATGATGCCGCAGCGGCGGAAACCGTTTTTTTGCACCACATGCTGCATGGTGTGGTTATCGTGATGGGTGTCCACCCGGATCTCGTCGATAAACTGCCGGGCAAAATCCCGGGCCAGGGTGACCAGCCCCTTCACCGTGCCGTCGGAAGCAATGCGGTGGATGGTGCCGTAAGGCTTTTTGTTGGGCCATTCGCCGTCCTCGATATAGGTGTAGGTAGGGTCTTCCCCCAGAAGAAAGGCGAACACGCCGTGCAGGCCTGCTGCATCTTCTGTCACATAGAGCTGTTTTTTGCGGATATCATCTTCCAGTATCTCCCGCTGGGGATGGCCGCCGGCCCACTGGTTCATGTTGCCGGTGGAGCGCATATAGGCACGGCCGATGGCGTAAATTTCTTCGATCCGGTTCAGGTCCTCCGGGGTGGCAAGGCGGATGTTCATCCGATAAATGTTCCTTTCCTGTCAAAAAAGTTGGGTTTGTTCGGGTTCGGCAGGTGCATCCGTTTTGCCGGCAGGGGGTGTTTTGCCCAGATGCTCATAAGCAGCGGGGGTGCAGATGCGGCCCCGGGGTGTGCGCATGATGAAGCCCAGCTGCATAAGGTAGGGCTCGTACACGTCTTCGATGGTCACGGCGTCTTCGCCGGTGACGGCTGCCAGGGTATCCAGCCCCACCGGGCCGCCGCCGAATTTTTCGATCATGGCGGTAAGCAGGGCACGGTCCACCCGGTCCAGCCCCAGGCCGTCCACGTCCTGCATGGCAAGGCTTTCGGCGGCCACTTCGGCGGTGATGCGGCCGTCGCCCCGCACCTGGGCATAGTCCCGCACGCGTTTGAGCAGGCGGGTGGCAATACGGGGGGTACCGCGGCTGCGCTTGGCAATTTCAAGAATGCCGTCGTCGTCATAGGGCATGCCCAGGATGCCGGCGGAACGGGCCACGATGCGGCTCAATTCTTCCGGGGAGTACATCTGCAGCCGGAACACAATGCCGAAGCGGTCCCGCAAAGGCGCGGAAAGACGGCCGGCCCTTGTGGTGGCGCCAACCAGGGTGAACTTGGGCAAATCCAGCCGCATGGAACGGGCCGTGGGGCCCTTGCCGATCATGATATCCAGGGCATAGTCTTCCATGGCGGGGTAGAGCACTTCTTCCACCGCCCGGGACAGCCGGTGGATTTCGTCGATAAAGAGAATATCGCCGGCGTTCAGGTTGGTCAGGATGGAGGCCAGGTCCCCGGGCCGTTCAATGGCCGGGCCGGAAGTGACCCGGATGTTTTGCCCCATTTCGGCCGCTACGATGCAGGCCAGGGTGGTTTTGCCCAGGCCGGGCGGGCCGTAGAGCAGGATATGGTCCAGGGCGTCATGCCGCTTCAGCGCTGCGCTGATGTAGATGCTCAGGCTGTTTTTTACGGCGTCCTGGCCGATGTATTCGCGTAAATGATGGGGGCGGAGGGAGGTTTCGATATCTTCATCCTCCGGCCGCATGCCGGTCATCACCAGACGGTCATCCATGGAAAAATACCTCCAATATCAGGTGGTGAAAAAGTGATTACATCATGCCGGCCATGCTGCGCAGGGCCAGGCGCACCAGATCGTTTGCCTTATCGCTTTGGCCGCGCACCTGCGAGATGGCCTTGGCGGCTTCGGCGGCGGTATACCCCAGGGCCTGCAGGGCGGCCAGCGCCTCGGTGGCGGCGTCTTCCTGCACAGGGGTGAAGGCAGTGTGATGGGTGGGGGCGGAGCCGAAATCGGCTTCGGATACTTTTTCCTTCAATTCAAGGGCAATGCGCTGGGCCGTTTTCTTGCCCACGCCGGGGGCACGGCTGAGGCTGTTCACATCGCCGGTGACAATGGCCAGGGAAAGGTCCCGCAGGGGCATGCTGCCCAGAATGGCCAGCGCCAGCTTGGGGCCGATGCCGCTGACGGAAAGCAGCTTCATGAACATGGCCTTTTCTTCCTTGGTGGAAAAGCCGAAGAGCTCCATGGCGTCTTCCCGCACGGAAAGGTAGGTGAACACCTTCATGCTTTCCCCAGCAGGGGGCGTATCCTGCAAGGTGTTCATGCTGACGGAAAGCAGATACCCTACGCCGCCTACATCCAATACCAGTTCGTTCAGGCCTTTATCGGCCACGGTGCCTTTCAGATATGCGTACATGGGCATCCTCCTTATTTCATGCGGAACTGTTCCCGCATCCTGCCGGAAGCGGCGTGGGTGAGGGCGGCGGCCACGGCGTCGGCGGCGTCGTCGGGCTTGATGATATCGGGCAGGTTCAGCATCATTTTTACCATCAGCTGCACCTGTTTCTTATCCGCTTTGCCATAGCCGGTAACGGCCTGCTTGATCTGCATGGGGGTGTATTCGTACATGGGCTTGCCAAACTCCGAGCAGGCGCACAGCGCACAGCCTCTGGCGGCGCCCACGTTCAGGGCGGTGGTAACGTTCTTGGCAAAGAACAACTCTTCAAACACCACTTCATCGGGGGCATAGGTGCACAGAAGGCCGCTTACATCCACAAAAATCTTGTGCAGCCTTTCCGGCATGGGCATATCCGGCGGGGTGATGACGGCCCCGGCCTGCACCAGGGTGTTCTTCCTGCCGTCCGTATCCACCACACCCCAGCCCATGGTGGCCAGGCCAGGGTCAATTCCCAAAATGCGCATAGAAGCCTCCCGAAAAATAATCATATTATTATAGAACAAATGTGCGCAATTTGTCAATCGCACCGGGCAGGAGAAGGGCATTTCCGGAAACAAAAAAGCGCCGGAAAAACCGGCCCTCAAACGGGGGTTACTTGCCGGTTTCGATGTTTTTTACCAGATCATTGACTCCCAGCAGGCTGCAGGCGGGACCCAGCCTGGCATCCATGAATTCATAGCCTACAAGCGGAGAAAAACGCAAGATGGAAAGCTCTGCGGCGGGATCATCTTTGATTGCCGCAAAATAATCATCGGTTGTGCGTATGGGAGTGCCGTTGACCTGGAAAATGATATCGCCGATCTGCACATGGGGCTGCGGTGTTTTTCCCTCTTCAAACATCATCACAATGATGCCGGCGGTAACCCCGGTATCGGGCATGTATTGAATGAAACGGGTGGCTTTATCAGCACAAAGCCTGAAATCTTCGTTGTCCTGCACCTGGGTATACATAACAAAGCATTCAATGGCGGCATCATACATTTCGAGCGTTAAGAAATACTGTGCCTTGCCCCAAAGCAGGGGAGGATCGTCTGTGATGAGCGGCTTATTCCTTTCGTATCCTTCCGCTTTGGCTTTTTCCAGTTGCTGACGTAATTCTTCCAATTCATCACGCTTTTGTTCCAGGATTTCCATTTTCGTCTCAATTCGCAATAGGGCTAAATCTTTTTCATGCTCCAGAATACGGGCGCTTTGCTCTCCCA